>MELM01000012.1:173742-194939 GCA_001767605.1 Candidatus Solincola sediminis
GCCAATTTCTCGAATTCTCCGCTGGGAAATACTGCCAAGCACTCCTCTAGCCAAAGCACCATCACCACGCCCTCCTCCAGTTGCCTTCTAAACTTGGAGGGCATTATGATGCGGCCCTTGTCATCCAGAGAATGCTCGTGCGAACCCAGAAACATCATCGGCTCCATGTGCTTGTTGAATTGGCCTTCCAGTTAACCTTGGCGCTTATCCGATTCCCCACTTGGCCTCCACACTCACCTGTATTATCATCCACTGCGCCCCATTTTAATCCACTTTCCACCACTATGTCTATACTTTCGGCCCAAATTTATGCAAAGTGAACCCTTTTTTTCGGTCCGGGCACAAATGCGAAAACGGAATGCCTCACAAAGAGCAACAAAAAGAGTGGGGCGGGGATGGGGACTCATCTTGGAGGTAAACGATTATTATGGAGGCGGGCTGCTCGATGACGTTTTACAGGAGGGCAAATGCCTTGAAAAACGTATAGCAGAAAACACCCTCAGGCTGGGCTGTGCGATAGAGGTCCATTACCCCCTTGTCGAACCGCTTGCCGGTCGTGAGTCCCAGAGCCAGAGCCTTCTCCCGTGCACCTTCTACCATCGCCGTAAAAGTATTTTTGGTGAAGCCCTCAACGAGATCGGGCCTGTTGGCATCCGCATAAACCATTTTCGGGCTTATCGTAACTTCCCGAAAACCCGCCTCTTTCAGGAGAGGGTAAAGCCTACGTCCGATCAGGGCATCTCCCCCTGCGGAAGCCTGTGATTGTATCAGGCAATTGATTGCGGATCTGGCATCGGGACTATTGGGATGAAAAAAGCAGGAGCCATGGTCTCCTTCGATTACAGTAATCGACCCGTCTTTCTTAAGGACTCTTTTCAAACTCGAAAGTGCTTCCGCGGTATCTGCGAGATGTTCGAGGAGAAAACAAATGAATATATGATCGAACTCCTGTTCATCAAACGGCAGATGGAAAATATCGGCGACAATGAATTCGACGTTGTCACATCGGAGCTCGTTGAGGAGTCTGGCTGCCTGTCTTACGGAATCCTCGGAGACGTCGGCGGATATGATTTTGGCTAAAGGACTGTTACCCGCGAGGATTCTTGTTTGCGCTCCAACCCCGCAGCCCATCTCCAATACCCTTTCACCATCTTTGTAATAAGTGTCCGCGTGAAGGAGTCCCGACAGCGTCTGCG
The DNA here is from genome assembly GCA_001767605.1 of Candidatus Solincola sediminis. Classification (GTDB taxonomy): domain Bacteria; phylum Actinomycetota; class Geothermincolia; order Geothermincolales; family RBG-13-55-18; genus Solincola; species Solincola sediminis. The sequence goes on from MELM01000012.1 coordinate 174,939, forward strand.
CCTGGTCGTGCAGTCGCCGCGCCTCGCTTTCCGAATAACCATGGACATACTCTTGCTCCACTGTTCACCTCCGACCCGATTTTCTCTTGTATGAATGCTAAGAACAAGGGGCACTCAATTGATGTTGATGTTGAGGCACGACCCCAAGGTTAACAACCCCAAGGTTAACAGGCGAGCACTATGTTTATGTTTAGGCGCGACCCGATGTTTAGGCGGTGGCTTCGATGTCGCTGCGGGGTTCGAGGTTTTCGGGACGGATCACGGTGGATTCCTTGGCCTTTATCCATTTCTGCACGAGGTAAGGCTTGAGCCGCTCGAATTCTTCGGCCTGCAATTGCACCAGTTGTTCGGCTTCCATGTTTGACATATTCAGGGTCTGAAGAGCGAAGGCCGCGGTGCGGGCGCAGTAGAGCGGGACCATCGACTGCACCAATTCGGCGCAGGGGATGTCGCAGTTGAAATTGTAGGCGACGGCGAAATCGTAGACAATTTTTGCCCAGAGGGTTTCGGGAAAGATCAGGCTCGCACTCGATGCGGATTGCCGGGCGTAAGAGACCTCGAGCATGTTGGCGGGCTCGAATACCCGTGCCCACACGTTGATATAATCCGAACAGCCCCGGATGAAGTGGTCGATCAGGTTCTCGATGTTTATTGCTATATCCGAGGGCTCCTCATACCTGATATCTCCGAAGACCCGCGTATCCGTACTGGCCTTGACTCCCATCCACTTCACATCGTTTTCACCCATCAGGTAAAAAATGGTAGATGCGACTTGAGCATACATGGAGGCGAGGTCGCTTCCGGGATCCTTCACATTATGTATCTTCAATCCCATAGCCGATTGGCAGACCCTGAAGCCTTCGGTCACGGCCATGGTGGTCATCCAGATATCAATGCCGAACTTGGCGATATCGGTCTGCCAAACATCCATATGGGAGAAAAGGACGGCGAGGGATCCCGTGAAACCGAAGTCACCGCCGATCGGCTGCCGGATGCGGCGGCCATAGAGTGCCCGTGTCAAGGGATAGGCCAGATTGTTGGTGATGGTGCCGTCGTACTTGTGCCGGATGTAATAGGGAGCGACAAAACCGTAGCTGTTCTTCCATACCGGCTCCCCAAGCAGCCGAATCCACTCCGGCGTGATACTCCGTAGATCGGAATCGACGACGATGCAGATCCTCACCCGCAGCCGGCTGGCGATCTCGAATATGGCATGGAATGCCGAACCCTTGCCCGGCTGGCCTTTATAGGGAGTGACGATTTTTTCGACACCTTCAGGCACCGGAGTCGAAAGGAACACTTCGGCGGTTCGGTCCTTCGAGCCGCCGTCGGAATTCACGAGCACCGCTTTGAGGCCCGGAAAATATTGCACCATGCCCCGGGCGGCATTCCGTGCCACGTGGGCGATGGTATCGGCATTTCGAAAACTGGGGATGCCGACCAGTATATCCGCTTGGCCCAGATCATGGCAGCGCTTTATAACCTCGGGGGCCAACACCGTGCGTGATTCAGACATTCCCTTACCTCGTTCAGGCGTACAGCCCGGTTACATAGTCCTTGATTTGGCGATTCGAGGACAGGAAGTCCATACAGCGCTCCCAACGTTCCCGAAAATCGATGTACCACTTATAGGGATTCGACTGCGCATAAGGATTTGCGCTTGCCCTCTGCAAATTAGCCATCGACTGCTCAAAGCCGCTTTGGTCACCCTTGGATAAATATTCCAGGCCCATAAGAAGCGACGTCTTAAAAATCAGGTTTTCCAAATCGTCTTTCAAGAAGCGCCCCGGGTAGGGCTCCAGTTCCTCGATTGCAACCCGCCGCCATCCTGCCAGGTAAGGATCCTGGCTATTCAGTTTGGCCCTGGTGTATAAGAAACGATCCACATCCTCCCGAAATCTCCTCCATTTGGGTGCCGTCTTCGGAGGAGCAAGGTGGCGGATCGGGAGCCTGCTATCGAGGAAGAAACAATAACCCAGGAACCTGGCGTTAATGAGGTAATCGATATCTTCGCCCCTGGTAATATTGGGGTCAAAAGCCAAGCGGGTATATAGATTACGGTGTATCACCATGTTCCCCCCGAACACCCATGGGGTTATCTTCAGGCCCTCTCCCGATTCAATGGCCCCAAACGCCTCGTTCATGGTTTTTACAGCCGGCCACTCGGAATAAACCCAATCCCGGTTTTCGGGCAGAAGATAATTACCGTCCGCGTTGACATAATAGCCAGCCACCCCCCAGACGAATTTGTTTTCGTAAATATCGCCAATGGTTTGCGATACTTTCAATAAGTAATCCGGATCCTCATAAACCTGGTCGTCATCGAAAAGAACCGCGGCATCAGCATCCGTGAGACATGCCGCCACCAGACAGCAGTTCCTGATATTTGAGTAACCGGTCAGGGAGAGCATATCTTTATATGCTTCTCCCCCTCTCCTCTCCATCAATTCACGCATGACGGAAAGGCGAGAAGGGCCGATGTAAGTAACCGGGAAGTCGCGGTGAAAGGGTTCGACTATCTCCTCGATCCGCCGCTCCATCTCGGCGGCCAGGCTTGCATGAGTGGGAGCCCCGAGGACAACCACGCGGAAGTCATCGTAATTGAGGAGCCGAATGCTCTCCAGGGCGCGTGCCAGAGTTCCCTCACTGTCGATCGCCGTCGGATGATCGTAGACGGCATCCTCCTCATTAAAAGGTTCTCCGGCTTTCCTCCCCCAATAGGAGGGAATTATGATGCTTAATTTCACGGTCCCCACCTCAAGTAGTATCCTTTTTTCTTCCTTTACCTCGGGATTTGCCCCTCCCCCCTTAACAAACGTACCCGTCCCCAATGTTAAGGGTTGAGGAGGTTGGAAGGGTTGCCGCGGTAGAAGGCGATAACATTCTCGACGGCGATGGCGGTCATGCGGTCTTTGGCCTCCCTGGTATTGAATGCAATATGGGGCGTGAGAACCACATTCTCGAAAGGGATAAGGGCGTTTAGATCCGGATGAGGTTCGCGGGGAAAATTGTCCAGTCCCGCTCCCTTCAACCGGCCCTCCCCTAAGATCTTTGCAAGCGCGCCTAAGTCCAGCACCTCCCCGCGGCTGGTATTGATAAGGATGGCGCCATCTTTCAGCAGTGAAAGCTCGCGGTATCCGATGAGGTTTTCCGTTTCCGGAATATAGACGACATGCAAGCTTATGATGTCGCAACTGGAGAGGAGCTCATCCATCTCCATGAAACCAGCGATCTCCTCAATGTCCGGCTTGCGCTGAATATCGAAATAGCGTACTTCGAGGCCGAAGGCATGGCATAAGGATGCCATCTCCCGTCCCACCGCCCCCATGCCGATGAGTCCGATGCTCCGCCCGGAAACCTGTATGCCTTCACGCTCGGATGAAGTCCAGATCCCAGACCTCAGGTCGCGATCTCCTCTTGCTATATTCCGAGCGACCGCAAGCATCAGCCCCAGGGCGTGTTCGGCGACCGAGCGGTTGCCGTAATCGGGTGTATTGGTGACAGCTATCCCCAGCTCGTTGGCCGCCTGCATATCCACGAAGTTCGCCGCTCCGACTCCGATGTAAGAGACTATATCAAGTTTCCGGCATTGCTCGAGGACGCTTGCATTGAGGTTTGACCAGTCAAGAAAGATCGCATTCGCGTCGCGGATACGTTCCATAAGGAGATCATTTTCGGCCAGGTTGTTCTTATAGTAGCGATAGGATCCGTAGTCGAGCAGGGGTTCAAGCACTTCTTCATAAACTTGAATTCCCTCGATGAATTCCAGGCCGTCGAGAAAGACAAAAAGCCTGTCCTTGTCACCCCTGCCCTCTCTCTCCCCTATCAGCGGCATATATCGTTTTCAACCTTCCGCCACGATAGCCCGCAAGGCTTGTTCCAGCCTGTCGTTCTGGTGCTCATCGCCCACCGTTATGCGTATATGGCCGGGGATTCCTAAAGGCTCACCCGCCCTTACGATCACACCCCGGCGGAGCAGCCTGTCGAAGAGATCGGCGTAGTTGCCATTATTAACCAGTATGAAATTCGCCTGGGTCGGTACATACTCTAGTCCCAGTTCCTCGAGCAGGCGGTAGATTCGTTGCTTGCCCCGCTCGTTCTCTTCTCTAGACCGCCTGACGTGTTCCTCATCTTCGAGAGATGCCAGGGCGGCGACCTGCCCCAGGCGATTGACATTGAAGGGAAGTTTAACCTTCTCCAGCGCTCCCCTTACCTCCGGGGAACAGATCGCATAGCCGACGCGCAATCCCGCGAGGCCGTAGATCTTGGAAAAAGTCCTGGTTATGACAAGCCCGGGATAATCCTTTAAATATTCCAGTGCATGAGGAAGGCCCGGATCGGTTGCGTATTCGATATAAGCCTCATCGAAGATCAATATCTTATTCTCCGGCAATGAATTAAGCACGAGCTCGAGCTCTGTTCGGCTGACCGCGGTGCCGGTGGGGTTTAGGGGAGAACATAAGACCATCATCGCCGTCTTTTCGTTCACCGCATCGAGCATACCCGGGATATCCTGGCAATAATCCTTCAAAGGGACCCGGCGCACCAGCGCTCCCATTGTGCGTGCCGCCAGTTCGTAAGAGGTGAAGGTGGGCTCTCCTACCACCATCTCGTCATCTCTGGAAAGGAAGGCATAGGCCATCAGATCGAGCGCTTCGTCTACGCCGTGGCTAACCATCAGACATTCCGGGCGAAGGCCGAGCTTATCGGCCAGGGCCTGCCTGAGCGTATAGCTGTCGCCGTCGGGGTAGATGTTAACCGTGGATAGGGCCTGAGCCATCGCCTCCATTGCTTTGGGGGAGGGTCCCAAGGGATTTTCATTGGAGGCCATCTTGATGCAGTCCTCTATACAAAGTTCTCGGGCTATCTCCTCCGGAGATTTCCCGGGGCTGTATATCGGGAGGTCTCTTACTTCATCCCGAAGCAGCTTCTCGATATCAAATGCCATCCTAATCACCGTGTATCTGTACGTGCTTGTCCTTCTTATAATAGGACACATTTATAACTCGGGTTTCGCCCACGAGCAACTCCTGCTGGCCCGGTTGATGAACATGACCGTGGTAATGAAAAGCCGGTTTCTTATCCTCGATATATTCGAGCAGGCGGCTGCTTCCCTCTACGGGCCGGCCTGCCACGATATCGAAGGTGGCGGCCCGCCACCTGGCCGGGATGTGAGTGCAAAGGACGTCCACCCGGCCCAGGTGGCGCAGCCGTTCACCATATGCCTCTTCGCTCATCTCGGCCGGCATATGAAAGGGCGAATACAGGGCGCCGGCGACCAACCCGAACACTTGCCCGCCGATCTCGACCCTGCCCTCTATCATCCGGGCGTTCTCCGCGACTCCCAATGTCATTTGCAGCAGCTCGGGTATGTCGCTGTTTCCGTAAATAACGTAGGCCCGGCATCCTATACCGGCAAGAGTGGCGGCAAATCCTTCGTATTGGGCTTTGCTCCGCTCAAATAAATCCTGGTAATATTTCCCATCAGAATCAAGCAGTTCATCGCGCAGGGCAATGGTGGCATCCGGCCCGGAGGCGAAAGCTGTCCTCAGCTTTTCCAGAAAATTATCCCGCCCCAGCACCTCGGGCAGTATGCCGCTGAGATCCGCCCAATCGACCAGATCAAGTATGTCCCCGAGCACCAGGAGCGTATCCTCCTGATTTATCCGGGATGGCAGATCATCGAAGCAGCCGTGGACATCGGATATGAGCTTTATGGACAAATTATATTTCCTCTTGTGCTTCCGAGCTCCGGTATACGCCGACTTCCTCCGGACCCAGCGAGCGAGAGGAACGCATGGCTTCTACCGCACAGGCATATAGCTTTTCAGGAAGGCGCACTTCTTCCGGATATGAGGCCAGCCCCCACCTCAAATCAGCATTATCCGTGTTTATCAGCGGCCTCAGTTCTTTGATAAAATACTTGCACAGCCTTTCGGCCATGATCTTGCCTCCACGCCATCCCGTCTCCGGAAGAATGATAGCAAAACTCGCTTCTCCCAGTCTGGCGACTACATCGCAATCCCTGGTCATGCGGGCAAGGCTTGCCGATATGAGCCTCAGAATGTTGCGCATATCTTCTTCGCTTCCGCTCGCGCTTACCTCATGGAAGTTGTCGATCTCGAAGAGGACCAGGGTTATATCGTGGCTATAGCGCACGGCGCGGCGCAACTCCTCGATCAGCCGGCCGTGAAAGTAGCTCTTGTTGTAGAGATCGGTCACCTGATCCCGCAGAGGATTCTCCATAATCTCTTTTGTAAACTCGTATTGGTATGCCGATGCGGCGGACTGCAGCAATAGATCGAAGCAGGAATTAACCCTTTTCTCCAGATGAAAATCGACGACCTGCTTCATGTCCACCTGTTCGTGAAAAAGGTTCCAGAACTCGTTCCTCAGGATTACATGCTCCTGCACTAATTCCTCGATGGAAAAGCTCTGCTGCTTGCGTATGCGCCCCAACTCCCAGGCATCGCGATATGCTTCACCGTCAGGCCTGAAGACTATCATTGCTTCCTGGTTTTGAACGGCCTCCATAATGGCATGAATGATCCTCGCCATCCTCTCGGCTGCCTCTCCCTCGACCAATTCAATATGTGCCGGCAGCGGTAAGCGCTGCATCTCTTGTTTCCATCTTTCTAGCAGAGCCCTGGCATGTTCATAAAGAGAATCCACGGCCCCCCATCCTTTCCACTAATCCACGATTTTCGATATTGGAAGCTCGATGATATCTTGGGCCCCTCGCTTGACCAGCTCAGGGATCAGAACATTAATACCTTTTTTCTCCACAACGCTCTCCACCGCGTAATAATCCTGGTTGAAAAGCCGCGACAGGGTCGGCGCTTTCAGGGAAGGCAGGATTTCCACCACCTTTTCCAGGTCTCTTTCCAAAACGTTGAATTTTATAAGGACCTTGCCGCGCGCGTTGAGGGCGCCCAGTATAAGCAGGCGTATTTCCTCCATCAATGCCCGCTTCTCGCGGTCTTCGTAACTCTGCCGGTTAGCTATCAACCGAGTTGTCGATTCGAGAACGGTATCGATGATTAGCAGGCCGTGTTTACGAAGGGTCCCGCCCGTCTCCGTGAGCTCGACGATGGCATCTGCGATCTCAGGCACTTTTGCCTCGGTGGCTCCATAGGATAGGTAAATGGCTACATTCTTTCCCAGCCTCTCGAAGTATCGCTTTACGATGTTCGGATATTCGGTCGAGACGCGGATACCGTCCGGCAGCTCTTCCGGGCGGCTGTAGGGGCAACTTCCGGGTACGGCCAGGACCAGGCGAACGATGGTGCCGACGGCCATTTTGGTATAGGGGAGATCGGCCAACTCCACCACTTCCGCTCCCGATTCGCATATCCAATCGTAGCCGGTTATCCCCATATCAAAAAAACCGTCTTCGACATATTTGGGTATTTCTTGCGGCCGGAGGATACGCACCTGATCGATGCGCGGATCCTCTATCTGCGCGTGGTATTCGCGATCTCCGCTGCGCCGAACGGTAAGGTCGGCGTCGCTTAGGATATCGAGAGTCGTATTCTCGAGACTACCTTTTGGTATTACCAGTTTGAGCATTATTTTCTCCTTGTTGGACTAGGTGCTTCGGTTTATGAATACAGTCATGCACCGAGAGTGCCGGGGCGCCGGTTTAGTCTCCTGTTAAAGCGTTGTTCCAATCGAGATTGCCGCGGCGGCTCCGCCCCCTCGCAATAGGTCTTTTCGCCTCGCGAAAAGCCTAATGCGACCGTATTTGTGAATCGAAGCACTCTGGTGTGTTCGCTATAAGGCCTCGTCTTCCCTTTCTTCCAATTTTCTTCCATATTCATCTTTGATCCGGTAATTGTCATCCTCGCTAGTGAAGCCCATATCTATTTCCAGCACCCTTCCACGTTGTCCTATCGACCGTATCCTGTGCAGCTCTCCCGCCGTCACCAGATACTCGGTACCCGCCTCCCCGATCGATATATTTCCACCTACGGTAATTTCAAGGCCGCCGTCGAGCGCGATCCACATTTCATCCCGAAGCTTATGATAATGCAGGCTAGTTTCCTGGCCCTCGTTAATGCTGATTATTTTGACAGTGCATGGCTGATTGATGACATAGGCCTTGATGCTTCCCCACGGCTTCTCGAGGTTCATCTACACCCCTTCCCAGCTTAATTAACATGATAACAGGATTTTATCAATTGATGCCGGGGGTGTCTTCTTAACGATTTTATAACAATTCGTTAATGGTGGCTTAAGAGCTCCAGACGATTCTAAGAGCATGAAAGCACAAATCCGCGGGCCATGTCCACTCATAGCAACCTCAGCATAATTATCTAATCTACGATAATACGTTGTAACGTAGATTAGATATGAGTTATCTATGGCGATCGTAGATTGCGGTAGTTGATTTGATAGAAGCTTACTGGGGTGTGTGAGTATTCTCTCGCGTCTCGATTATGAAATAGGTTCGTGCGTCAACTCGCCGTCGACCGGGGCTCGTTCCTTCATGAGCGCCATCCACTGCTCGGCTATACCCTCCATGACCTTCAGGAAGATTTCCATATCCTCGTCAGGCATCACTTCCAATACTTTGGTAATCATTTCCTTTTGTTGCCTGTGGATATCAGCGAGGACCTTTTCCCCTTTCTTTGTGAGCTCGAGATAGGTTGAGCGGCGGTCCCCCGCCGACTTCTTTTTATTAATCAATCCCAGATCACAAAGAGAGTTGATCATACGGCTTGCGGTCGGAAGAGAAACCAGCATCTTATCGCTTAGTTCCGTGACTTTCACGTGACCCGAAGATCTTATGTGCAGCAGGAGATGGAACTGATGCAGGGTCACACCATAGCGAGCCAGCATATCCTTGAACATCGCATGCCGACACCTGGTTAAGTGGTAAAAATCCTGCATCAATCTCTGGACTAACGCTTCTTTGTCTTCCATGGTTTTTCTCTTATGTTTAGCTATGCTAATTATATGAATAGCATTTCTACCTCAACCATGTCAATCGAGGAAAGTATACCCTTTCTTTATTTTACTCATTCCGCCTCGATTTTGCTCGAATGAGCTGCCTATTCCCCGACTCGATGATATGTTTTGAGCCGAGACAAGCGGGGTAGTCTCCTTATAATTGATATTTTGGAGGTTGCCATGTGGCGCAAGAAGGAGACGGATTGGTCGAAGGTCGTGAACGGCGAAGGGGATGAACGGGAAGCGTGCATCCAAGAACTCGTATCGCGAATGACCTTCGAGGAAAAGATAGAACAAATGTCGGGGGACTTGAATCTTTATGACATCCCCCTCATGCTTTTGCGATACAATCTTCGCACTTTCAACGCGGGAGCAAACAAGCGCCTCGGCATACCCCCATTGCGCTTCACGGACGGCCCCCGCGGTGTCGCGCTCAATCACTCTACCTGTTTCCCGGTTTCAATGGCCAGAGGAGCGAGCTGGGACATTGACCTCGAGGAGCGGGTTGCGTCGGCGATGGGAGTCGAAGCGCGGGCGCAAGGCGCTAATCTCCTGGCCGCCGTGTGTGTCAATCTCTTACATCACCCCGCCTGGGGGCGCGCTCAGGAGACATTCGGGGAGGACAGCCATCTCTCGGGTAGCATGGGCGCCGCAATGGTGCGGGGTCTGCAAAAACACATCATGGCTTGCGTCAAACACTTCGCCTGCAACAGCATAGAGGGTTCCAGGTTCTACGTTGATGTGCGGCTCGACGAGCGTTCACTGCGAGAAGTATACCTGCCGCATTTTAAAGACTGTATCGAGGCCGGTGCTGCCTCGATCATGGCCGCCTATAACAAAGTGAACGGCAACTACTGCTCGCACAACTCGCACCTCCTCCGAGATATCCTCAAAGGCGAATGGGCCTTCGAGGGTTTCGTCATCTCCGATTTCATCTATGGCACGCGGGACACAGTGAGGGCGGCAAAGGGAGGGCTGGACGTAGAGATGCCGAACGCCCGCTATTTTGGAAGGAAGCTGCGGAAGGCCGTATGGAAGGGAAAAGTCGAGCCCTCCCTGCTGGATGAGGCGGTAACCAGGATCCTGCGGGAGAAGGCTCGCTTCGATTCGAGGGACGGGACGGCCTACGGCAGGGACAGGGTGGCTTCGAGCGAACACACGGAGCTTGCACTGGAAGCGGCGCGAAGCTCAATCGTGCTCCTCAAGAACGATAATGATGCGCTACCTCTGAAGCTCGAAGGGATTTCGCGCATTGCGGTTGTGGGTGTATTGGCGGATAGTGCCAATCTGGGAGATTATGGCAGCAGTCGGGTGAGACCTCCCTATGCCGTCACCCCCTTGCAAGGAATCATGAATCGCGTCGGGGACTCGGCCGAGGTGACCTATTCCCGCGGTGAAGATTTCAATGAGGCATCGCGGGCCGCTCGCGAAGCCGACGCTGTTATAGTAATCGCGGGGCTCACCGGAAGGGACGAGGGAGAGGCGTTGCCCCTCTCCAAAACAGGCGGCGACCGCTCCAGCCTGAATCTGCCCCGGGAGCAGGTCGAGCTGATCGAAGCGGTTTGTCAGGAATCAGAACGCTGTATTGTCGTCCTGGAGGGAGGTTCCGCCATAACCATGTGGGAGTGGCGGAGCAAACCGGCGGCAATACTCATGGCCTGGTATCCCGGGATGGAAGGCGGTCATGCTATAGCAGACATAATATTTGGGGTACAAAATCCCAGCGCGAAATTGCCTATTACGTTCCCCGAATCTTCAAGCCAACTCCCCCGCTTCGACAGTAAGGCGAGGAGCGTTCAGTACGGTTATTATCATGGCTATCGGCTTTTCGACAAGACGGCGGCCGAACCCGCCTTCGTCTTCGGCTTCGGCCTGCATTACACCCGCTATTCCTATAGCAACCTGCGCCTCAGTTCCCGGCAGATCGCGGGGGATGGAAGACTCGACGCCCTCGTGGATATACGCAACGATGGCGAAATGGAAGGCCGTGAAGTGGTCCAGATGTATGTGGGCTATCCAGCCTCGAGGATCGAGCGTCCCGTAAAGGAACTCAAGGGATTTTCGCTCGTGCACTTGAAGCCGGGGGAAAGCAAGAGCGTGGCCATGGATCTTGGAGCCGAGGACCTCGCCTATTACGATGTCGATTCGCGATCCTGGACAATCGAAGAGACGGAGTACACGGTCTACGTGGGTTCATCCTCAAGGCGGGAAGATTTATTGAGCGAGAACTTTTTCATAACGCATACGGAGGCGTGATTCCGCTAGAATACAAACATGAAAAAAGAAGAAGTGTTTACCCTGCGGCAGGTGGAGGATGCACATTGGTGGTATCTCGGCCATCGCTATCTCTTCTCGGCCCTACTCGAGGCCTATTGCCCGGAGTCACTGCACGGGCGCGTCCTCGATGCCGGCTGCGGAACCGGGGGTTTCACCCAATGGTTCAGGGATAAATATAGACCCGAAATAATGGCTGGTATCGAAATAAGTGACGACGCCTTCAGGCTCTGTGAGGGAAGAGGCCTGCAGGGAATCAAGCGCTCCTCTATCGAGGATATCGATTTTCCTGATTCTTCCTTCGACCTTGTAATATCTTTCAACGTCCTCAACCATAATGCGGTCAAGAACGATTCCGTAGCTCTTTCTGAAATGAAACGAGTACTGGAACCGGGCGGTTGCCTGTTGCTCAACCTACCGGCGCGGAAATCGCTTCGGGGCCGGCATGACATCGCCGTCGGAGATGTCAGACGTTACGAAACCGGCGGGATAAAGGAGAAACTCGTGGAGGCGGGTTTGGAGCCCATCCGGATAACATACTTCAACATGATGTTATTGCCCGTCATGGCTACATATCGCATGATAACGAGGATGCGTCCGGGAAAAGAAATCCATTCCGACCTCTGGTTGCCGCCTGCTCCGCTGAACCTCATTCTGACGTTGTTGCTTGCCCTGGAAGCCCGGATTGCACGGCGGCACGATCTACCTAATGGCAGCTCGATTGCTGTTTTGGCAAGGCGCCCCGAGCTATGATTATTCGGAGGGCGGACCCTCTCCCTTGCCCCTTTTCTTGTTTGACCTCCTGATAATCTGTGAAATAAGGAAGGCGAATAAAGCGATTACGGCAACCAGCGCCGCGATTCCCAGGACAAAAAGAAGGAGCAGCAAAGCTATCTCAGCTATAAATGGCATTTCGTCACTCCTTCTAAGTGCATGACAGCTTCAGCCTCCAAATATATCGTTCCCTTTTGACGGCAAAAGGCCCCCGGAATCTCTCCGGGGGCCTTGATGTGATGGTTATTAGACGTTCTTAAGATCCGATGGAACCGGCTCGCCCTTGAAATCCTCTCCGTTCCAAGGCGGGCCTTCAGTCGAGAGGCATTCCCAAGCACCGGCCATCTGGTTCAGAATCAGCAGTGCTTGGAAAGTATTATCATTCGGTTGGTTAACCTTTATCACTTCCCAAGCGGCGTCCTTCAGGCTCTGCTTCATAAATTCCACGGTCCATTGCTCGGAGCCCCGGATGTCCATGCCGTTTGACCCCATGTAGTCAACAATCGCCTTCTTCTGTGCCGCGAGGTCTTCAGGCCGGTGGACCTTGAAGATTGCCTGGCCGCTCTTTCCATTTGCTGTTTCGACCGTTACACCGTACGTATTGTTGGTCGTTTCCTGTGAGACCCTGAAAGTAATAGATGTATCCGACCAGGCTATCACCTGCGCCTTCCCCTGGCCGAATAGAACGAGACTGCTTCCCTGGGTCGCCCCGAACTTCGTGCCGGAAATAACAACGTCGGTCCCCGGCTGGCCGCTGGTCGGCTTGAGAGAGCTTATTGTCGGCTTCGTGCCGGGATTTGGGGTTTGGTTCACCGTGAACGGTATTTCGTTGCTGGAGCCCGCTTGCGTCTGGACCGTGACACCATATTCCGCAACCGCGATTGACGAAGGAACTTCCACCGTTATTGAGGTATCCGACCATGCGAGCACGTCTGCCAGGAAATTGCCGAAATGTACTGTTCCCGTTCCCTGCTCAGCCCCGAAGCCGGTACCCGTCATGATCACTTCGGTTCCAACCGGCCCGCTCACGGGTTCAAGCGATTTTATTTCCGGTTTGGTTTGGCTCTTGCCACAGCCGAACATAGCTAAGCCCATAAGGACGACAAGGGCAAGCGTTAGAAACAGGGCAATCGCTTTCTTCACGGTCATCACCATCTCCTTTCTCGGTGCTCTCGCTTTTGGTGGTTTGCTCATCGCTTGGTGGATTACAAATCGCCTTTGATTCGGTTGCTTGGTTTGCGAACTTTAATCGAAGCTACTTGCGGGCATAGGCAAGGAATCGATGCCGATTTGGTCTGATCTCTATATTTTTGAATCCAGCCTGATTCAAAAGCGATTCGATTTCTTCAGCCTCATAGGGCCGGTGCGACTTTTCCATCAGACTCACCAGCCGGGTCGGCCTGAAATCGGAAATTATCAGATGGCCTCCCGTTTTGAGAACCTTCAGTTGCTCTGCCAGTGTTTGTTTCGGTTTATCCAATTCATGAAAGACATTATTGGAAACGGCGAAATCTACAGAATCGGCCTCAAGCCCCGTCTGTGATGCCGGCGCCCTCACAATCTTTATCCGCCTCTCGAGGCCGGCTTTCTGTGCCCTGCTCTCCAATCTCGCGAGCATTTCATCGGAAAGGTCGAGGCATATTACCTGCCCACTGCTCAATCTTTTAGCCAGGGGGATGCTCAACCCCCCTGAACCAGAGCCTACATCGAGTATCGTCTCATCGCCATTAATGAGGCTTGCTACCTCTTTCAGGACGGCAGATATAGACCGCCCAAATGCCAATTCCTCTCCCCATCTGAGCAATCTGTTGCCCAGGAGAAGACCGCCGATTCTTCCCCGTTTTCCCGTCCATTCCGAATGCTCTTGCTCGCCCACGTCAACCACCCTTTCATTAGGAGTCAGGCCTGAATTATAAGCCATGGGATAATGAATATTTCCTGTTATAATTGTCTACAATGAAAGTTGGCAACAACAATGCCGTATTAAAAGGTGTAATCGCATGATTATCGATTCTCACGTTCATATCAGCGGCAAAGGCTGGTTCCATCCTTCATTAACCTTAGGTGCTGCGAGGATTACTGCGGCGGCAATGGCAAGGAGCACCGGGGAAGGCCAGAACTTGAGCGAGTTGGCCGTAAAATCCGAACGCTACCTGACCAATGCGACAGCCGAAAAACTCGTACCAATGATGGATGGTGCCGGTATCGATAAAGCATGCGTTTTTTCAGTCGATTTCGGGCTGTTAACCGGGGAGCCGGAAGTCGGCATCGAAGAACAGAACCGGCAGGTGGCCCAGGCGGCTGAGGATTTTCCGGGGCGCCTGATTCCCTTCTTTACTATCGATCCGCGAAGGCCGCAGGCGGTAGAGATGTTCTCGCGTGCCGTCAAGGAATGGGGCATGAAGGGGCTCAAATTCCACCCGACCTCCGGCTACTATGCGAGTGACCCGGTCTGTTATCCTTTATATGAGAAATGCATGGAATATGGTTTGCCTGTATTGATTCATGCCGGCGCAATAAACGCCCCTTTAAAGACTCGCTATGCCATGCCGATATACGTCGATGATGTCGCTGCCGATTTTCCGGAATTACCGATCATTATCGCCCATGTCGGATTGGGCATGTGGCAGGAAGCGTTGCATATAGCCGGCATGAAACCGAATATTCACTTCGATATCTCGGCCTGGCAGATGTTCTTTGCCTTCTATCCCAAGGATTTTTACAGGATGTTGAGAAGGGCAATCAATTCCGTCGGTCCCTGGAGGGTCTTCTATGGGAGCGATTCACCCATGGTTGACTTCATTGTCCCGATGGAGCGCTGGGTTCGGGCGGTGCGGGAGCCGAAGCTTGCTTCCATGCCTGAGATCTCATTTACGGAAGAAGAAAAAGAAATAGTAATGGGCAGGGGCTTCGCGCGCTTGATGAAGCTGGATAGATAGGTCATCATCCCGCGTTTTTGTTCCCTCTCACCTCGTGCCCTTCCAGGATTGCGGCACCGCAGCCATCATATTTGCGGAAAAGTTCCGGAGCACAGCCACCAGGTGTCGTCGCTACCGACCACATAACCCAGTTACCGCCACTTGCATTCCCACGTGGCTTCGATGAGCGAAAAGTATCGATGGCAAGGCTGCCCTTAGAGGCAGGAAGCACCGCGTATTCAGTACAGTTCGGCGTCTACCCTGCAAGTCGCATGAATCAAGGACGGACATATTGCCGGATGGAGCGGGGCGCCGAGTCTTACGAAATTCGCGGCTCTCTTTCTTCAGACAGCTTTCGTACCGGCTTCTCTCCCGCCTTACTCCGGGAGAGGAGGATCGCCCCGCCCGCGATAAGTATGAACGCGGCCAGCCGCAGCGCGGTCAGGGCGGCGCTCGCGGGCAGGTGTTCATTCAAAGCCACCGTGCCGACCACTATCGGCACGCACAGCATCATACCGTTGTATATCGGCGCGACGACGACGGCTCTGCCTCTCTGCAGGCCCGCCTGGAATAGGCCGAAGCCAACAGGATAGGTGAGCACACACGCCAACAGCCAGACGTACCAGAGATTACCGAAGTCCCCCATGAGCAACCGTGAGAAGACCGCCGACAAACCGAAGACCGATCCTCCCGAAAAGCCGAGACCGGCCGCGATGTTCTCCCTTCTGAATAGATACAGACCGAGTGGGACCGCTGCGGCGAGAAAAAGTACCAGGGCCGCCGACGCCCAGAGTTCAAGCGGTTCATAAGTGCTGTGTTCGGGCAATCCCTCGGCGAGACTCACGGCCAGGAATATCACCCCGATCCCGATAGTACCGATCGCCAGGAAATCGACCCGGCCCGGAGTCTCGCCGAGTTTTCTTATGGCAAGGAAAGCGACGAGCGCGATGCCGGCCGTGATTATCGGCTCCACTATCGAGACCGGCAGGAAGATCAGGGCCACCATGTAAAGGCTGATACCGACGCCTTCCATCACCATGGCGGTGAGCCAGGGCCGGTTGGTGAAAAACGTCCAGAGGACCGTCCACGAGAGCCTGAGACTCAAACACGGCAGGGCGTTCATTGCTTTCTTCTGCATGTACGTCGAATAGTTCTCGCAGAAAGATGCGGCAAACGCTATTATGACGGCGATCGCTTCGGTCATGTACCCTCCCCGGTCCCGCTGACTACTCCTGGGACTTCCGTTTTAAGAATGACGCCAGCCTTGACCCGACGGACCTGAAAGGTTTCGCCATGGCCGTACCGAACTGCCTCCCTGCCGGGACATCGAAAGACGGAGGCATCAGTCTTCGCCTTTCATGTCATGTCATCGCCGTGCCCGACAGGTTCAGGCTGACCACGCCGATGATTCTCAATCCGATCGGCACGAACTTCACGTATGTCTTTCTTTTGCTCGAAGTACGTGATCCGGATTATCGTGATGAGTGCGGTCCCCTTCCTCCTTGACCTGCGCGGGGCTCGACCGCCGGCAAACTCCACATCCCTGATATCGACGCAAATCATGGGTTTCCTAAAAAAACCTGGTGGACGCTCGGGCCCCTGGCGGAATTCGAATCCGCCTCGCCGCACATGTGCACTCGTATCCAACTGCATAGCTCCGGAGTTCTTTCTCGAACGACTGTTGTTATGAGGTTAATGGGCACGTCATTTATTACGGGTTCTCTCTGCCTTAAAAATTAGTCCGCCACGAATCCTGCAAGTTTACGGTCTTCGTAAACCCTATCCGGGGCAGATCGGAGCAAGCACACTACAGGTCTTTGACCATAACTTCCAGAGCTTCTATATCCGGTGTTCCTATAAACATCGATGCAAATTTTGCGATCTGTTCCTGCATGAATCCGCTCTCCTGCGCTTCTATTAACTTTTCTTTGTTTTCCCATAAGGTGATTGAAAAGCCCCTGCCGGAACTCCGATCGCCGAGTAGTAATGCACCAACACCTCCCTCGCGTAGTTTAACCGCTGGTGCCACGCACTCCTCATAGATCTTTATAGCTTCATCTACTCGGTAGACATCGATTAGAACCTTTATTACACGCGCTTCCATGTTGCCTTCCTTTCCGGGACGCGAACCCTTCCGAAACCGCAAGCATGAATGAAGTATCGAATCACCTCCTTTGCCTTATAGACCTTAAGCCGCCGAGACACATACCGTCTCACCTTGATCCTAACATCTATATATACGCAGTCCATGCTCGTTCTTCCTGCCACAATCCCAGCAATACAGGCTCCAGACACTGATCAGAACTGCCTCTTGCTCCATGGCTTCTATCACCCCCTTGTCTGCTAAATCACGTCGGGAAGCTGTCAATCCTCGACTCTTTAATGTCTTCCTATTGGGTGATCGCACAATACCCGAAAGGACCCTAACTACAGGGGTTCTTCCATCTATTGGGCAAGCAGACTTGTTGCACTGATCAATGGCCTTGCCTTTGAGGGACACCGTTGATCTCCCGCAATTTCTCACAGAGGGTTTTCCAGCCAGCACTTCGCAAGGCTGATTTGCCCCTTGCTACCTATCATTCTTTGAGGCATTCCTTCGTTTCCCTGTTAGTCTCGCAGGGTGCGAATATCAAGATGATCTCAAATCTCTGTGGCCATAGCTCAACGCAGATGACGTTAAATGTCTATGCTGGGTTGTTCCCTGGGGAAACAAAAGCAGCAATTAATAAGCTCGATGAAGTCATAAATAGGAAGGCTGAGGAGACTTCAAGGAGTCTTTGATTTTATTGGATTCTCGTGACCGCAATTAGGACAAGGGATAACAGGAGGCTCACCATGTTTCACCGGATCTTTCCAGTTGGTATTATTTGGATCAATCGCCCAATTGTCCTCATCATCGAGACCTATAAGATCACATAATTCTCCGTCGCATTTCCCGCAAATCAATCTTTTTCTCTCACCCTTCATTCTGATTCACTCCTATACACTCCAGGCATTACCATTCCTTCGGTTTGGTGAAGGTGCCTTTGGTATCTTGCAGTGTTGCGGGAAATTGGCAGGCATTAAGAACCGGACCTCTGATCCGCCTGTAAAAAGTGGCCGCATTTTTCAATGCCCAGCTAGTCTTTTTCTTGTCCAGATGGGGATTGAGAACGCCAACCGGGAAACCCAGCCTTGCTTGGACAATATTGATTGGCTCTTCGAGATCCCCATCATTTGAGATTATGATTGCCACATCATACTCTGCATTGAATCCGTCTAGCAGGAGATATGTCGCCAGGTTTACATCGGATCCCTTTTCCTCGGTTTTAATGACTTCGACCATTCTAGATCCTCGTCGCGGCGGCTTCGCGAGTGGCATTCTTGCGATATGCGATAGGAAATGGCCCTCGTGAATCGTAAGATTTGGAATCGTCCTCAAGGCACGGATGTATATGTCCTGACGGTCAGGTTTTTGCGGATCACTGGGAGTTGCTCTCACACGGGCTGTGAAGTATCGAATTCTGTTGATCTGATGGTGCGGGAATACTGCTTGGCATAAAGCCTCAGGATTAAGCCACTTACACTGGGTCCCTTTCAGACATCCATAGAAAAGGCTAAATCCGTCGATGTAAACGTTGGTTTTCACTGAGCCCCCAAAATAAGCAAAGACCGCCTTTCAGCGGTCTCGCACCCTGCGCCCGAAAGCACAGGGGAGTTTATAGCTTCAATATCACATAGGAGCCCTGCTAAGTCAACCCTAACAAGCAACCGTCGATCTACATAGTAGTTATTCGGCAAAATCTTCCCAATTCCTTATTCCTTCGGATCTCTCAAACTCATGATCCATCCCTTCATGAGATCGGCACTGCCCAATTATTATGGCACTCCACAGCGACATTTCTGCCTAAAAATGGAAAAGCCCCGGCCCGAAACCGGGGCCTTTAAGGTCGGCATCGCTTCGATATCCCGACTCACATGGGAAATCTTCCATTATGCCCCCAGCCCCAAAACAGGTTAAACATACCTCTTCGTGATTGGATCATAAACTCGTTGATCCTGCAGGCCCAGCTCATCCCTGACCTTAGTAAGCGCTTCAAGGGCACCAGGCGGGGTGGTGCAATCCGTTTCCTTAATGATCTGAAGGCAGCGATTTCCGGTATAAACAAGCAGCGGAATCTCAGGGTAAAAGATATCTTTTATCGTACGAAAGGCATCCCTGCCGTACCGATTGCCGGCCTCTATATAAAACAAGGTCTCACTGATGAATCTTTCTTGGCCGGGGGAGCAATAATGTAAGTCTCCCCACTTCAACCGCTCTATCAGCGTCTTTGCCTGCCATGCGTTGACATCTGAGACGGCGAAGCCATACTCAGCCAGCCGTTTATCAATAGAAATATGGTGTATAGCACCATGAAGTCTTCCTGCAAGCTTGCTTCTCTCCGAACCTGCGAGGGTTGGGCTTGTTGCCGTACAAGGAAAGCTCTCTGCGATCAACCACTTATGTAAGACCTCGTGCGCCGAGACCGTCTCAATGCTGCCCTCTGAAAAACGCGCTTTATGCATGAGCGTTACATTCGTGTAGACCTTAAGCGGATTAATTGAAGCTGGGTTGCTACATCCAAGTACGTCACCAAGTACCTTTACGGTACAGTTTTCCATCGTATTAAATTCTATGGTTGATTGGAGAACCTTTTCAGCATCCTGTAGAAAGCTATCGAATCTCGGGGTACTGACTACCCCCAGCGCTGTTAGACTCGAACCCACCGTTGCATCACCTGTTTCTAATAAAGTCGCCCTCTGCAACGCTATCACTTGTCGGTGACATATCTTCAGGGAATCCAACGCCCCGGAAGTAATGGCGGCCTTGCTGCATGAGGGTCATAGCAATATAGCGGAAAATAGACGTAACGGAAGAAGCCCCGGGGCTGCTACACCTCCCGAGGCTTCGGACTTCCGGGGCATTACGAGGAATGTCCGGAAGAAATCATTATAAACCAGGAATTCAACGATGAGAACACAGCGGCCCAGGCAGATGCAGGGGTTATGCCAGGCGCAGTTTTGACTGAATAGATATTGAATAGATGAAAAGACCTCTGAAAGT
>MELM01000013.1:0-704 GCA_001767605.1 Candidatus Solincola sediminis
GAAAACGCGGGTAGTGATCTCGTGGATCTTTCCCAATATTCCTTCCGGATATGGAGCGCGGGAATCGCGGCCGATCAGTATGAGGATTACTATGGGCCTTCAAGCACGTACGGGACTTACGTGTCGGAGAATATGATCTCGGGCGTGCTGCTCGATTATTCCAATATCAAGCCCGCCGCTTACAAAATCAAGATAGGCGAGACCGTGGATCAGGTTTTCCTTTTCTTCGACTTGAATCCAAAAAACGTCGCCCGCAATCAGACCGTGACCAAAGAGGGAACCAACCTGGTTATTCATAAGCAACGCGGTGACGATGCCGGCGAAGAAGCCGAGATAAACCTGGCGGGATATGGGGATTGAAAGGTCTTAGTAGTTGAGGTCGATAAGGCGAGGTTTCAGGAGCTTTCGCAGGCATCCCGCCCGCAACCTGATAGTCGTGCTCTTACTCTTCGTATGCCTTACATTTTCCTTATCCATGCTGTCGGTGAAGCTTGCCGCCGACAGTCAAACAAAAGCGGTAAAGCAAAGGGTGGGGAATTACGGAGAACTGAGAAGCAGCTCGAACTTCATGATGTCCATGTTCGAGCGGGAAAGGGCCAAAAGCGACACGGAGCGGGCCAAGGAAGCCCGCAGCATGACTGAAGAAGAACGGCTGCAAGAGCGTGCGAGGACTTTGATACCCGAGGAACTGGCTGATTCTTTTT
>MELM01000013.1:727-3359 GCA_001767605.1 Candidatus Solincola sediminis
TATGACAAGGTATTGACGGCGGGGATCAGTCTCCCCGAGATAACCAATACCGAACTGGCGAACATGCTCGGTTTCAGCAAGGAGATCAAGGATAGCGCAGCGGCCTCCGGCATCTCCAACAATACCTTCGTTTTTGAAGGAAACTGCAACGGGGCTTCGGCCTCTGATTTTTTGAACGGCAACAAGAAGCTTATCGCGGGCTCCTTTTACACTTACGCCGACTATCGTCAAGCCGACCCGGTCGTCCTCATAGAAAAAAACCTGGCTGAGGAGAACGATCTCGGAGTAGGGGACATTATCGAGGCCGCGGTGAA
Organism: Candidatus Solincola sediminis; assembly: GCA_001767605.1. Taxonomy (GTDB): domain Bacteria; phylum Actinomycetota; class Geothermincolia; order Geothermincolales; family RBG-13-55-18; genus Solincola; species Solincola sediminis. Next base: position 1,042 of record MELM01000013.1, read on the forward strand.
CGATAAGACCGGGAAAGATGCCCGGGTCAATCTGGAAATCGTCGGAATATACGAAACGGTGCAGGTGGAACGCCAGAGCCAGCAGGGAATCTTCGGAAGTTTCAACCCCGCCGGCAACAAATTCTTCGCCCCCCTTTCAGTTGTGCAGGCCGTCAACAACACTCCCGGTTATGTGGAACTGGGCTCCTATTATTTCGATAACGTAGATCATACCGCTGAGCTCCAGGCGACATTCAACTCAAAAATCGCCGATGGCGATAAATGGGAGTTTGTGACTGATAATCAGCAGTACGAGCTGATAGCAGATCCACTGCAGAAGGTGGGGAAGACTTCCATGATAGGCCTGGCCGGAGCCCTCGGCGCATGCGCCCTCATAATCCTGTTGGCCATGGCCATCATAATCGGAGGCCGTACGCGGGAGTTGGGGGTGCTCAAGGCTATCGGGGCTACGGACAGACAGGTGATAGCGCAGCATGCCGTTGAGGTTATCTGCATCTGCCTGGTGGCCGTGATTCTGGCCATGGGGGTTACGGCGATAATCGGGCAGTCTATGGGCAACTGGCTGATGAGCGAGAGCCGGAGCGAGCAAAATCAGGACAGCGAGGAAGATGCGAGCGGAATGTCGTCGATGATAAACATGCTAACAGAACGCAATCTCTATAAGGAGGGAGGCCTCTTTTCCACGGCCGGCCGCGAAGAGGAATCGAGCCGGCTTCAAGTCGTTTACCAAGGGCGTCTGCTTCTTTATGCCATCTTGATTCTCCTTGTAATCAGCCTGTTGGGCATGGCCATCCCGGTCATCTGGATCACTCGCCTCAAGCCCGCTCGAGTGTTGAGCATCGAATGAAGGTGGAAGGCATGCAGAACATCCTGGACGTAATCGAGCTGAATAAGACCTTCAAGGGAAAAGCCGGCGACGTAGAGGCGGTGAAAGGGGTAAGCTTCGCGGCGGCGAAGGGCGAAGTCACGGTCATACTGGGACCTTCGGGATCGGGAAAGACCACGCTCCTGTATCTGATAGGCTCACTGGAGAGTCCGGATTCCGGTGAGATAAGGGTATGTGGGGAGGATATCTCGGGCACAAGCACCGCCCTCATCAAATACAGAAGGGAGCGGGTAGGCTTCGTCTTTCAATTCTTTAACCTGGTCACCGCGCTCACAGCACTTGAAAACGTCACCCTGCCAATGGATCTTGCCGGGCTCTCAGCAAGCGAACAGCATAAACGGGGCGTGGGGTTGCTGGAGAGAATGGGAATCGACACCCGGCTGCAGCGCTCGCGGGCCAACAAAATGAGCGGCGGTGAGAAGCAAAGGGTCGCCATAGCCAGGGCACTGGCGAACGATCCGGAGATCATTCTGGCCGACGAGCCCACGGGCAACCTCGATGTCGCAACCGGAAAGATAGTCGTGGATATACTGGTCGGATTGGCGCGCGAGGACGGCAAGAGCGTCTTGATCGTAACCCATGACGAAAGCATACTCGATGTGGCCGACCATGCTTATAAGATGATCGACGGGAAGCTTACAGCGAGCGGCTAGAGATCACATAAAGTTCGATCTTTCTCGTCCTTACCGGTTAACAATTACGGCAGGCCCGGGAACCGCGGGCTTTGCAAACCTCCCAAAAATACCTCTTGACGTAACTTACGTTAACTGATAACGTAACTTACGTTATGGCACGCATTTTTAGACGGGGAGAACTAAAAGAAGCAATTGTGGCCGTTCTCTTGGGCCTCGGAGAAGCGCATGGTTATGCGATCTTGACCGAGCTCAAAGAGCGCATCGGGGGTGGCTGGAAGCCGAGCCCGGGGGCTATCTATCCCGCGTTGCTGGCGCTGGTCGAGATGGGCTACGTGGAAACCGCCGAGCGGGATGGTGCACGCATTTATGCGTTGACTGAAGCCGGCCGGAACGCGGCCCGGAGCAGCACTTCCGCAAGCCGTTGGGCGTCCCTCACCGCCCGGTCGGAAAGCGGTGAAGAACGGATCACCGTGGGCTCATTGCTCGACCGCTTCGCCGCTGAATCAACGTTGCGGCGGCGAGTCGCCGGGCCCGAACAAAGGGAACAGGTTGAGGAAATCCTCGGGCGTGCAAGCGGAGAGATTGAGCGGGTGTTAGCGAAAGGAGAGTCCGATGGATGAGTTTGGCGAGCTATCGTTGAGGGAGCGGGAGGCGAAGCGAATCGCACGACGACAGTGGTTCTGGCTTCATTTTGCGGTCTTTGCAATGATTCAGGTGTTCCTGATCGTCATTTGGGCGCTTGGCTCGGCTTCCTACCCGTGGTTCATCTTTCCTGTGTTCGGCTGGGGAGTCTTTAT
>MELM01000013.1:3380-4178 GCA_001767605.1 Candidatus Solincola sediminis
CTTCGTGGTTCGTGATCCGGAGGAGATCATGGTCGAGCGTGCGGCGAAGCAAGCGGGCGACATGAAATGAGCTGGCTCCTTCACCCATATATCGAGCCACGCACCTACCGGGTTCTCGTATACCTGCTGCTCGGCCTGCCGCTCGGGATACTCGATTTCACGGTAATAGTAACCGGGCTTTCGCTCGGGCTCGGGTTGATCATCACGCTCCTGGGCATTCCCGTGCTTGTAATCACCCTGCTCGTCGCGCGAGGTTTCGCGACTCTCGAAAGAGGACTGGCTTTTTCGCTGCTGGACGCGCCCATGCCGCGCCGCGCGCCGGCGCGCGAGGGCACAGGCGGATTCTTCTGGGTACGGCTGCGAAGCCTCATTTCCAGCAAACGCACCTGGTATGAGATGGGTTTCCTGCTCCTCAGGCTGCCGCTCGGGATTCTCGACTTCACCGTGGCGGTGACCATCCTCGCGCTCGCATTAAGCGGTTTAGTGATGCCGATAGTAGTAGCAGCCGGCGGTCAGGGCATGATCGGATCATGGAAGATCGATACCTTCCTCGAATCGCTTGTCTACCTGCCGGCGGGCGTCGTTTTCTTGCTGGTGGGCCCGAGACTCCTACTGGCATGGGGCATGCTGACGCGACGGCTGGCCACCTCTCTGCTCGGGCGCATGGAGCCGCTTGAAATGAAGTTCGCAGTAATTGAAGCTCTCAAGCGCATGGGCGAAGCTGATGGCTTCCGCATCCTCGATGAACTCGAACTCCGGCTTGGGCGCGGGCCGTTCTTGACATCGACCCGGCTGGAG
>MELM01000013.1:4192-4361 GCA_001767605.1 Candidatus Solincola sediminis
GCTCGAATCCGCCGGCCAAGTCATCATCACCGGCAGTGACGGCAATCGTGCCATCTATACTTTCGTCTAAAGGCAGGAGTGGATAGCGACGAATGAAAAATTATTATGCAGGATTATGCATGGAGAGGTTGCAGGGTATTATTTCCCTTGGCACGATCTTTAAATACGC
>MELM01000013.1:4375-9470 GCA_001767605.1 Candidatus Solincola sediminis
TACATGCTATTAACGAAAGAAGATTGATTATTTGAATCTACACTTGATAGCGCCCAGCAAAAAGGGCGAAAGATATCTGTTCAATAAAGGACTCCTCGCTCCCCTCGGACTCATGTATCTAGCGGCATACACGCCCCCCGAAGTGGAAATCCACCTCATAGATGAGAACGTGGAGCGGCTTGATTTCTCGGAGGTCCCGGACCTGGTCGGTATAACCACCATGACTGCCACGGCGCCGCGGGCCTATGAGATCGCGGATCGCTACAGGTCCCTGGGCTCAAAGGTGGTCCTCGGCGGAATTCATGCCTCGATGCTGCCCGAGGAAGCGCTCCAACACGCAGATTCGGTGGTAATCGGAGAGGCTGAAGCAATATGGCCGCAGGTCCTCGCGGATGCTGAGGGAGGGCGGCTGGAGCCGATCTATCGCCAGGAGACGCATATCGATTACAAGTGGCCTATACTCCCGAGGAGGGACATAATCGATCCCAAGCGTTATTGGAGCGCCAACACCGTTCAAACCTCGCGAGGTTGCCCGCATAACTGCAACTTCTGTTCGGTAACCGCTTTCAATGGCAGGAAGCACCGGGCCCGTGATATCGATAATGTGCTGGCGGAAGTGGAATCGCTCAGCCGCACGAATCGGTTCCACCGTAAGGTGGTACCTTTTGTTGACGACAATATCGCTGCCAGCCCGCGCCGGGCCAAGGAACTCTTCAGGCAGCTCATCCCAATGAAGATACGCTGGGGTTCCCAGGCTTCGATTACAATCGCGAATGACGAAGAATTGGTGGCCTTGGCCGCTGAAAGTGGATGCCAGTTTCTCTTCATAGGCCTTGAGACCATGTCCCCCGAGGCGCTGGTCGAGATGGGAAAATCCCAGAACCACGTGGGGCAGTACGATCATGCAATGAAGTTGTTGAGGCAGTACAAGATCCACGTTATGGGAGCATTCGTTTTTGGATTCGATTGCGATGATGACCGCGTTTTCGCGGCGACTCTCGACTTCGCGATGAGAAACAAGATACACATTGCCCAATTCGCCTACCTTGTACCCTACCCCGGCACCCGCCTTTATGATGAGCTTCTTGGCGAAAATCGCGTCGAACCGGAGTTCTGGTTCGAGCCGTCCTGGGACTGCAGGGTGGTTTATGAGCCCAAGAACTTCAGTGCCAGGCAGCTCTCGGACATGACGCATAAGGTTCAACAAGATTTCTACTCATACCGCTCCATCCTAAAACGCCTATACTTGCATCGCCACTGGAGTTACTGGTTCGCTTTCAATCTTATCTACCGCCAATCGTTGAGCAACGGAAACGGTCACGAGGTAGGGGAGAACCAGGAAAACTGCCCCGCATTTGAATATCTGCCCCGATAATTGCAATTATGACGGAAGCGTTCGTATTATTATGAATAATGGCTTCGCATGCTGCATCTAATATGAAGGGGCGTGACATGAGAATCGCACTTGTGGGAACCGGGTCGCTCGGAACGATTATTGGAGCGCTGCTAACAAGAGCGGGCGAGGATATAGTCCTGGTGGACGCTGACCGGGACCACGTGACAGCCCTCAATGAAAAGGGAGCCACCGTCACCGGGCATATGGAATTGACAGTACCGGTGAAAGCCATTACGCCGGATGCTATGGATGGGTTCTATGATCTCGCGATTTACCTCGTAAAATCCATTTACGATGATGACGCGCTCCCCGGGCTTCTGCCCCATCTGTCCGATGACAGTGGCGTCCTCACTCTTCAAAACGGCATCCCGGAGGAAAAAGTGGCTTCAATTGTCGGCAGGGCAAGGACCATGGGAGGCGCGGTCGGTTGGGCGGGGATCTTGAGAGGACCGGGGGTTTCCGAATTAGCCAGCCAACCCGAAGTCATGACTTATGATATAGGCGAGCTCAACGGAGAACGAAGCGAACACATCGAAGCCGCGAAGGCCGTCCTGAATAACGCCGGGAAAGCGGAGATTACGGCGAATTTAACGGGAGTGCGCTGGAGTAAACTGCTTGTGAATGCCTCCTTGAGCGGCATGTCGACGGTTCTCGGCAGCAATGGCGGGCAGATCCTGGATGATGAGAGGGCGCTGCGGGCGGCGGTTTCCATAATGGTAGAGACCCTGAAAACGGCCGCGGCCCTGGGCGTAAAGATGGAGCCGATGCAGGGAGCGGACCCCAACCTCCTCATCGAAATCATCAGGCAGAGCGAGGAAGGCGCATTGGCGCTGATGAAGGTGATAGGGCAGCCGCATCGGGAAGGCAAGGCCAGCATGTTGCAGGACCTCGAGAAGGGAAGGCGCTGTGAAGTGGAGGCCATTAACGGCTATCTTTCTCGAAAGGCGAAAGAAACCGGTGTGCTGGTTCCCGTAAACGACAAAGTAACGGAAATGATCAGGGACATTCAAGACGGTAGATTGAAACCGAATTTCGCCAATCTCGAGGCGATTGAATTAAGGCCTTTACAGGACATTATTTAAGGATCCTTTGGCTTTATGACCTGCTGATTCACGTCATTTTCCTTGACACCGTCCCACTCTGCCTCTATCATTATTGTTTGTCGTGTTTCCATGGAGAATGATTTAGGGAAGCGAGAAATTGAAGACTTACAGCGTCAAAGAAGCGGACATAATCAGGAAATGGTATCTAGTGGATGCCGAGGATCTGGTGGTAGGAAGGCTGGCCGCGGAGCTTGCCAAAATACTCAAGGGCAAGAACAAGCCAATGTATTCCACCCACCTCGATGTGGGTGATAATGTCATAGTCATCAACGCGAAAAAGATGATTCTTACCGGCAATAAGATGCAGAATAAAGTACATTACACCCATTCCGGATATCCCGGCGGGCTCAAGGAAACTTCTTACGAAGTCCTTATGAAGGAGAAGCCGCAGATGGTGCTGGAGAAGGCGGTCGAGGGCATGCTGCCCAAGAACCGTCTCGGCCGGGCCATGATAAAAAAGCTGCATGTCTATGCCGGTCCCAATCATCCACATAAGGCTCAGGCGCCGGAGAAGCTAATCCCGAGTTTCAACGGCTATCGAGAGGGCAGGTGATATTTTGCCGCAGCAGTTAGGTTACGGAACAGGCAGGCGCAAGGAGGCCGTGGCCAAGGTATGGTTATATCCGGGCAGCGGAGAGGTGGAAGTAAATGGCAAGACGCTGGAAGAGTATTTTCCGCGTGAGACCTTGTGCATCCATGCGCTGCAACCTCTCGAAGTAACGGCCAGCTCGGGGCGTTATCGCATTACGGCCACCATAAGCGGGGGCGGAATATCCGGCCAGTCGGGTGCGATGAGTCTGGGTATAGCTCGTGCGTTGGTAGATTGCGATGAGACGCTTCGGGGAGACTTGAAAAAGGCGGGGCTCCTTCGCCGGGATCCACGAATGAAGGAACGCAAGAAGTACGGACTCAAGAAAGCGCGCAAGCGCCCTCAGTTCTCAAAGCGCTGATTCTTCTATCATCAAATCGGGTATAACAAAAGCCATACGGGCTCCTTTTGGTTTCCCGAGGGGGGACCGCATCCCGTTTCTTGAGGGTCTTAATCTTCAAGTGTTATAGTGCTATAGGGTGTAGAGTAGGAGTTGCTCTATGGGTGCAAAAGGCAAAAATAACCGGCTTTTCGGTACGGACGGCATAAGGGGGATTGCTAACCTCGAATTGACTCCCGATCTGGCCATGCGGGTGGGAAGCGCGGCGGTAAGAGTCTTGGCGCGGGAAGGTTCCCGGCCATTTTTTATTCTGGGAAGGGATACTCGGATATCCGGTAGCATGTTGGAATCGGCCCTCACCGCCGGGATCTGTTCGGCCGGTGGCAGCGTGGAAGTGCTGGGTGTAATTCCGACTCCCGCCGTCGCCTTCCTTACCAGGAAGAAAGCGGCCGATGCGGGTATTGTCATATCGGCTTCGCATAATCCTGCCGAAGATAATGGTATCAAGTTCTTTGGCTGCAATGGATTCAAGCTTCCGGATGAGGTGGAACTGCGAATGGAATCGATAATCATGGCAGGGGAGGCCGAAAACGGCCGGCCCGGCGGGGCGGAGGTAGGACATGCCAAGCCTTCCATCGACGCCGCCCGGGAGTATCTCGATTATCTACTTTCCGTCAGCCGTCCCGATCTAAGCGGCATGCGCATCGTAATCGATTGCGCCAATGGAGCCGTGTATAGCCTGGCCCCCATGCTCTTGGAGGCGTGCGGGGCTCGAGTAATCGCCATGAATACAGATCCCGACGGGCTTAATATTAACCTTGAATGTGGCTCAACCCATCCGGAGTCTCTTATGGAAACGGTTCTAAAGGAAGAAGCCGACCTCGGGCTGGCCTATGATGGGGACGCGGATCGCATGCTGGCGGTTGATGAGAAGGGGAACATGGTAGACGGGGATTTCGTCATGGCCATCTGCGCCACCCACCTCAAAGCCAGGGGGGGCTTGAAGGGGAATGCATTAGTCACGACGGTGATGACCAATTTGGGATTTCATAACGCCATGCGCAGGGAGGGAATAGAGGTCCATCAGACGCAAGTGGGCGATCGCTACGTACTGGAGAAGATGATTGAACTGGGGCTGAATCTCGGTGGGGAGCAATCCGGCCACGTCATTTTCCTCGACCACGCTACTACCGGTGACGGACTGGTGACCACCCTTTTGCTGCTGGAATCGCTCGTCGCCAGCGAAGAGAGTCTGTCCTCGTTGCGCCGGATAATGGAGAGGGTCCCGCAACTACTGATAAACGTCAGGGTAAAAGATAAGGAAAGCCTTAGCCAATCGGCGATCATTACCGAAGCGATGCGCAGATGGGAAGAAAAACTCGGAGGAGGGGGAAGAATACTTCTGCGACCTTCCGGAACGGAATCGGTTGTTAGGGTAATGGTCGAAGACCTTGACTCGGCCCGCGCCGAGAATGCGGCCAGGGAGCTGGCCGCTGTCATTCAAAAGGAGATGGGCTAAAGGTGTGCGGCATAATAGGATACACAGGAGATCGGCCGGTTTCTGACATAATATTCCGAGGACTTTGCAGGCTCGAATACAGGGGGTACGATTCCGCGGGCATTGCGGTAAGCAACTGAAAGACGGTGTCTGTTCTCAAACGGAAGGG
>MELM01000013.1:9493-16305 GCA_001767605.1 Candidatus Solincola sediminis
AACTCGCCGGTTTTACCAGCAATGGTGGCTGTGGCCTGGGCCATACGCGTTGGGCCACCCACGGCAGGCCGACTTCCGAGAACGCCCATCCCCATCTCGATTGCAAGGGTGAAATAGCTGTTGTGCACAACGGCATAATAGAGAACTTTCATGAACTGAGGGACGAGCTCGAGGGCAGAGGTCATCAATTCCTTTCTCAGACCGATTCCGAAGTAATAGCCCACCTGGTCGAGGAGTATTACGACGGCAACCTGACCGAGGCTGTTCGCCAAGCCTTGCAGAGGGTGGAGGGAGGATATGCCCTTGTCTTCATGAGTGCCAGGGAACCCGGAGTCCTGGTCGGTGCCCGCAAGGACAGCCCTCTGGTGCTTGGTCTGGGGGATGGCGAGAACTTCATGGCTTCGGCGACGCCTGCCTTCCTCGACGCCACCCAGAAAGCGGTGGCTCTGGAAAACGGCGAACTGGCAAGACTTACCAAAGACGACTGGCAGGTAATGGATTCTCAGGGGCGCGCGGTCACACGTCAGGCTTATGAAATACCATTCGATATCTCTGCGGTCGAAAAGGGCGGCTACGAAGATTTTATGCTGAAGGAGATATACGACCAGCCGCAAGCCTGGACGGACACGCTTCGCGGCAGGATGGCTAAATCGGGGAGGCTGCATATAGGGGAACTGGAGGAAAGAAAGCTGGACCTCAAGAAGATAAAGCGGCTCATTTTCGTCTCCTGCGGAACTTCCTATCACGCGTCGCTTCTCGGCCGATATGTCATGGAATCCTGGATGGACATACCGGTGGAAGTGGACATCGCCTCCGAATTTTATTATCGCAGGCCGCGCCTCGATGACTCCTGCCTGGTGGTGGCGGTAAGTCAGTCCGGTGAGACCCTGGATACCATGAGCGCGGTGCGCTGGGCGACCCAGAACAAAGCCCCCACGCTATCGATAGTGAATGTGGTCGGCAGTATGATGGCTCGCGAATCGGATGGGGTGATTTATACACATGCCGGACCCGAGATAGGAGTGGCGGCCACCAAGACCTTCATCGCGCAAGTCGCGGCTGTTTACCTGCTGGGGCTTTACCTCGGCCAGGAGCGAGGGCTCCTGGGTGGAGATTTCATCAAGAAAACCTATGGCGAGTTGGAGAAGCTATCGGACAGCTTGAGTGAGCTCCTTGATGATGGAGATGCAATCGAGCGCTGCGCCGAGAAGTATTGCCGTTGCGAAGATTTTTTATTCCTGGGCCGCAACATCAACTACCCGATGGCAATGGAGGGCGCGCTCAAGCTCAAGGAGATATCCTACATTCATGCCGAAGGATACCCCGCCGGCGAGATGAAACACGGGCCGATCGCCTTGCTGCATCCCGGTTTTCCGGTGGTGGCTCTAATCCCGCAGGACGACATCTACGACAAGGTGCGCAACAATATCGAAGAAGTGCGGGCCAGGCAAGCTCCGGTCATTGCCGTAGCGACCGAAGGCGACAAAGAAGTAGCCGGATTCTGCGAAGAATGCATAACTGTCCCCGCCGTCAAACCTCGCTTCAATCCCGTGGTCCTGGCTCCCGCCCTGCAACTCCTCGCTTACCACATTGCCAAGCTACGCGGCTGCAACGTCGACCAACCCCGCAATCTGGCCAAGACGGTTACCGTGGAATAAGCCGGAAGGGAACCAACCGCGGGACGCTGAATACAAAGTATGAAAGAGCCGGTCGTTCGGTCTTCCTTTATAAGTGAATAATATGGATATAAAAGGCATAGGCATAGACCTGGTCGAAATTGCAAGGATCGAGAGAGCGATAACGCGGCACGACAATTTCGTGTCGCGGGTTTTTTCGTCCCGGGAAAGGGAGAGATGCGAAAGGTCTTCCCGGCCGGGTCGCCGTTATGCGGCATGCTTCGCCGCCAAGGAGGCGGCCTCCAAGGCGCTGGGCACCGGGGTGAGGGGCTTCGGGCTCAGGGAGGTCGAAATGCTGGAGGATGAACTGGGCCGTCCCATCCTCGTCCTTTCGGGCAAGGCGGGGGAGACGGCGGAGCGAAGGGGGATTACAGAAATAATGGTCAGTGTTTCCCACAGCGGCGAACTGGCGGTAGCGATAGCGCAGGCGGTGGGATAATGCGAATCGTCCATCCCCAGGAAATGGCGGCACTGGATAAAGCGGCAATTGCGGGCGGAATTCCATCCCTCGATCTCATGGAGAGCGCCGGACGCGCCTTAGCCGACAATGCCATGGATATGCTTAACATTTGCGCCGGAAAGAGAGTCTCGGTGGTTGCGGGAAAAGGCAACAACGGCGGGGACGGCTTTGTCGCAGCTCGCTACCTTCTGGGCTGGGGCGCCTCCGTAAGCGTCTTGCTCCTGGCGAACACGGATGACCTCTCGCCAGATTGTAATACGAATTATGAACGCTTCCGGAGCGAGGGCGGCGAGGTAACATCAGCCGGTATCGCTGAAGCGGATCTGATAATAGATGCGATATTCGGGACCGGTTTTAAGGGCCGGGCCGAAGGCGAGGTGGCTGCCGCCATTGCCGCCATGAACGATAGTGGAACCCGCGTCCTCGCGGCTGATATCCCCTCGGGTGTCGATGGAGAGACGGGAGCCGTCCTCGGTCCTGCCGTAAAGGCTGAACGAACGGTGACCTTCGCCTTCCCGAAGACCGGGCTATATCTCCGTCACGGCGCAGTCCATGTGGGCGAATTGCGCGTCGCCGATATAGGAATACCGGCTGAATTGCTGGACCAGGTTGTTGAGAGCGACATGCGGACCGTTGAGGAGGAAGAAGTCGCGGCCCTTATTCCCAGGCGTCCGGCGGACGCCCACAAGGGCGCTATGGGGCGGGTGCTGGTTGTCGCGGGTTCGCAGGGGCTGACCGGTGCCGCCTCCCTCGCCTCCCGCTCCGCTTTGCGAGCGGGGGCTGGAGTGGTGACGTTGGGAATAGCCGAGGGGCTTAGCGCGATCATGGAGGTCAAGCTGACCGAGGTGATGAAACTCGCACTTCCCGATTACGACGGCAAATGCTTGGGTGAGGGTGCCGCGCAGAGAGTATTGGAGGCACTTGCCGACTTTGATATCCTGGCCCTGGGTCCCGGCCTGGGAACCGCCCCGGCCACATGCCGTGTCGTGTGGGAATTGCTCGAGAGGGCGGAAACCACTATCGTGCTCGATGCAGACGGTATCAATTGCGCCGCGCAGCGGCCGGAGTGCCTAGAGAATCGAGGTTATGCCACAATCCTCACTCCCCATCCCGGCGAAATGGGCCGGCTGCTGGACAGGCCGGCGAGGGAAATACAGTCAAGCAGGCTGGAATCGGCCACGCGGGCAGCTATGAAATTCAATTGCGTCACCGTGCTCAAGGGCGCGAACACTATTATCTGCGACCCGAGTGGCAGGACTTATATTAATGGCCTGGCGCTTCCATCACTGGCGAGCGCCGGAACCGGCGATGTTCTCACCGGCTGTATCGCAGCCTTTGCCGCGCAAGCACTGCCGCCTCTGGAGGCCGCCCTTTGTGGTGTTTACGTTCACGGCAGCGCCGCGGTAATTTCATCGCATATAATAGGCCCGGTGGGTATGATCGCGGGAGATATCGTTTCCCACTTGCCTCTGGCACTGGCGGGACTTCTAAAGAAGAGCGAGGGAGGTTGGATGTTTTGACAACGGCCGCGGAAATCATGAGCGCCGATCCCATAACGGTGAGACCCGAAGCTAAGGTAAAGGATATGGCGCAGATAATGGTGGACAATCGCATAAGCTGCCTACCGGTAGTCAACGAGGACGGCGATCTGCTTGGCCTGGTGCATGAAGAAGACCTGGTGCACCCGGAAGCCAAGGTGCATTTCCCCACCCCTATCCATTTTCTGGAAAGTTACCTCATGCTGCCGTCATCGCTTCGTAAATTCGAAGACACGCTCCATCGAGCACTGGGCTCGACAGCCGAGGACGTGATGAACCGGGAACCGATTATCGTGAACGCGGAAACGGCAGTCGCGGACATTGCGGCCTTGATGGTCGATAGGGACCTCGAATATGCAATGGTCACGGAGGGGCGCAAATTGAAGGGAGTCATAACCGAGGCGGACATCTTGAAAACCCTTGCCGAGGGGTAGGGGTAGGCATGTCCACAAGCCCGTGGCGCCCGACGCGAGCAGAGGTCGACCTGGGCAATATCGCTCATAACGTCCGTCTCTATGCCGATCTCATCGGCCCTTCCTGCCGCATTATGGCGGTTGTCAAGGCGGATGGGTACGGGCATGGCGACATCGAAGTGTCCCGCGCCGCCTTGGTCGGAGGAGCCGGCCGTTTGGGGGTAGTGCTGGTGGAAGAGGCCGAGAGGTTGCGTGAAGCCGGCTTTGAAGTCCCCATCCATCTCCTCTTCGAACCTCCGGTGAGCGCCGCCGAGAGGGTTGTGGAACTCGATCTCACACCCAGCGTTTACAGTACCGCCTATATCAAGTCCCTATCTGATGCCTGCACGGAAACCGGAAAATCGATCAGGGTTCATCTCAAGCTGGATACCGGGATGCATAGGGTCGGGATCGAAGCCCGGGCGGCTACGGAATTCGCCGGGAAGATAGCCAGCCTGCCCGGCCTTGAGCTGGAGGGCGTTTATACCCACCTCGCGATGGGATCCGAACCGGAGCACCCTTTTAACCTTAAACAATGGCGGACCTTTCAACAGGCCGTGAAGGATATAGAACAACGGGGAATCCCCGTACCGCTGCGCCATGTAGCCGCTTCGGGCGCCGCCGTTTCCTTCCCGGAATCACGCCTGGGAATGATCAGGTTGGGTATCGCCATGTACGGCCTCCTGCCGGGCAAGGGTTTCGCCGGTATGCTCGATCTGCGCCCGGCGATGTCCCTGTACACCCGGATATCCCATGTCTTCAATGCGCAAGAAGGAGAGGCCGTAAGTTACGGGCTCACCCACACTTTCAAGGAGCCGACCTTGGTGGGCGTCCTTCCTATCGGTTATGCGGACGGGTTTGCCCGCGCTTTGTCCAACCGCTGGCAGGTCTTGATAGCCGGGAAGCTCTACCCCATGGTAGGCACGATATGCATGGATCTTTGCATGGTGGAACTGGGGCGGGACCGTTATCCGGTCGGCGAAGCGGTAACGGTTATCGGAGGATCCGGCCAGGAGGCGATTGGCGTGGAGGCAATGGCTGAGAGATTGGGCACGATCAATTACGAAGTGGTCTGCGGCATCGGCAAGCGTGTGCCGAGACTCTACTCGAACGGTTTATAAGAGGAGCGCAAGGGTAGGATATAGGGTGCCGGAGTGGATAGCGAATAAACCATGTCTAACAACTTTCTCATCTCGGGTAAACCCGGAAGCGGCAAGACGACACTCGTGACAAAGGTCGTCGCGGCGTTGGATACAGCAGGGTTCAAGGCGGGGGGTTTTGTGACCGAGGAGATAAAAGAGGGTTCTACAAGGGTTGGTTTCGCGGTCCGTGATTTAAAGGGAGACGAAGCAGTTCTTGCGCATATGAATTACAAGGGGAAACCGCGAGTGGGAAAGTATGGCGTCGATCTCAATGCTTTCGAGGAGATTGCTTTGGCGGCGTTGAGATTGGGCCGGGATGAAGCAGATTTTCTCGTAGCGGATGAAATAGGGCGTATGGAGATAAAATCGGACACCTTTCGCGCGACCGTCCTCGAAGTCATGAACAGTGTCCTGCCTTTACTTGCCACCATCCCCGAAGCCGGCGATGAATTCATTTCGGATTTGAAAAGACGCGACGATATTGAAGTTTATATTATCAATACCCGCAATCGCGATGAGCTCGAGGGGGTGATCTATGAAGCCATGAGAGAGAAGCTCTCCTGCTGAAGATTCCTGAAGTCGAAGGAGGAAATTATTATGAAGATCTGTCCTTCCTGTTATGCCGTCAACAATGGCCAGAAGTGGGATTTTGATGAGAAGGCCCGCGAGAAGCTGATGAAAGGGAATGGGTGGGAGAAGCACCTGTGTCCCGGATGCGAGAGGGTTGCCCGAGGTCAGGTCGACGGTGTAGTGCATCTCAGGGGGGACTTCCTGGATACGCACAAGGAAGAGGCCAAGAACCTGATACGCAGCGTAGCGAAGAAGAAGCTGCATAAGAATATAGCCGCACGTATTTACCACATTGAAGAGAAGAACGGCGAGATGGTGATCGAGACCACCGACCGCGTATTGGCGGAGCGGTTGGGAAAGGAATTCGAAAAAGCTTTTTCCGGGCACCTGGATATCAAGTGGCAACACGACTCGGACTTCGCCCGAGTCTATTGGACCCGGGACTAAGCTACACAAAGGTGTCAGGCACCTTTGTGTAGGTCCTTGCCTACACAAAGGTGCCTGACACCTTTGTGTAGCCCTTTATAGAGCCTAAGTTATAATATACGCGCAGGTTGGCCGGCTTACCGCTGTAGGAGGCGAATTGAGCTCCCTTCCAAAAGTCCTTGATCTCCATGAACTGAGCGCCCGGGATTCTTTCCTGGGCACGCTGCTGCCCTATCTTTCGCAACTTGGAATGGGCGAGATATATCTTGTTGGTGGTTACCTGAGGGACCATCTGCTGGGCCAGACATCGCGAGACATAGATTTTATAACCCGGGCTGACCCGGGGCTTGTGGCTTCCGATGTGGCTGGTAAATACAATGGTAAATATTACCTATTGCATGAGGAGGAGAATGCCTACCGGGCGATATTTTCCGATGACGGGCGGGCCCTTACCATAGATTTCAGCCCCATAAGGGGGCAGAGCGTCGAAGAAGACCTCTCGCTCAGGGATTTCAGCATCAACGCCATGGCAGTGGATGTCGAACGGC
>MELM01000013.1:16356-17902 GCA_001767605.1 Candidatus Solincola sediminis
CGTATTCTGCGTGAATGCGATAACCACACCTTCCTCATGGACCCGGTTCGCTTGGTGAGGGCCTTGCGTTTTCGCCACACTCTGGGCATGGATTACGAGGAACGGACGCTCAACCACATGAAAAAATATGCCGCGCTCATATCTAAAGTGCCCGGGGAGCGGGCGGCAAAAGAGCTCATGGAAATATTCATGCTGTCTGGCAGCTCGAAAATGTTCGCGGAGCTCGAATTCAACCCGGTGCTGCAACACCTATTTCCCGAACTCTTACCCACGATCGGGCTGGAGCAGAACGCATACCACCACCTCGATGTATGGTCACACTCGCTGCTCACTCTCGATGAGCTCGATAATATTCTGGCCGATCCCGTGGGAATCTATCCTGATTTCGGAGCGGAAATTCTTGAACATACGCAGGAGACCCTTCAGGATATCTGGCCGCGCGATGCATTCCTGCGCCTGGCTGCTCTCTATCACGATACCGGCAAGGCCCAAACCTTCTCTAGGGATGATAGTGGCCGCATTCATTTTTACAGGCATGAAATCGAAAGCTCACAGGCGATAAGAGACCTGGCCGTGAGATTGCGCTTTTCTAAAAAAGCAAGCGATTTTCTGGCCGCGGTGCTTGAGAAACATATGACCATATTGCTGTCCATGAAGCAGATGCCTGCGCCGAGGAACTTTACCCGAATGCTTCATGGACTCGGGAATGAACTGGTTGATGTCGTCCTACTGTCATTAGCCGACCGAGAAGCGACAAGGGGTCCGATGACTAGCAGTGAAAATCTGCGAAAATATAAAGAGTTCTGCCACGGCCTGCTGGCCGAGTACTACCGGGCTAAGGAGACGCCTGCGCTCTTGGATGGTGGCGATCTCATATCTGAGCTGAGCATCCCCCAAGGGCCGATGGTAGGTGAGATATTGGATGAAGTGAGGGTAGCGCAACTGGCGGGTGAGGTTGAGAGCAAGGCTGAGGCTATGGAACTTGCTCGCAGCCTGATGCTCACCAAGAGGGGCGCTGAATAAGGCCACTGGAACGAGAGAGGGGGCGGGGATGGCTTTTGGGATTGACGGACTTCTCATAGGACACAGCGAAGACAGGGACGGCCTCACCGGCTGCACGGTCGTGCTCCTCCCGCCTGGCTCAAAAGGCGGCGGCGACGTGCGCGGTGGAGCGCCTGGAACCCGCGAGACCGACCTGCTCGAGTCGGCAAACCTGGTGGAGTCGGTGAATGCTTTCTTACTGGCGGGGGGCACCGCCTTCGGCCTTGCCGCTGCTGACGGGGTGATGAGGTACCTGGAAGAACAAGGAATCGGCTTTCCCACCCTCGTTGCCAACGTTCCCATAGTGCCTTGCGGGGTCATATTCGACCTCGCAGCGGGAGATGCCGCCGCCCGGCCGGATGCAAGCATGGGATATGAGGCGTGCCTGAATGCTTCCGATGAGCCCGACCAGCAGGGAAACGTCGGAGCCGGAATGGGGGCTACCGTGGGTAAAGTTCTGGGAGCTTCCTCCTGGATGAAGAGTGGTCTGGGCATGGCATCATTA
>MELM01000013.1:18070-24469 GCA_001767605.1 Candidatus Solincola sediminis
TTCTTCCGGGAACCAACACTACACTCGGAGTGATAATAACCAATGCGAATCTCACTAAGACGGATACTAACTGGGTGGCGCGACAAGGACACAATGGAATCGCGAGGGCGATTATCCCCAGTCACACCAAGCTCGATGGAGACCTGATATTTACGGCATCGACCGGTCAGGTGGAAGCGCAGGCTGATGTGGTGGGAATCATGGGTGCAAGGCTCATGGCGGAAGCCATACGAAATGCCGTGCGCCATGCAGAATCAATCGCCGGTATCCCCGCCTCCCAAGATTGGGGTCGTGCCTAAACATAAACATGTTTATGTTTAGGCCTGGCACCATGTTTATGTTTAGGCACGACCCCATGTTTAGAGGGTATCGGCTTCGAGGTTTTCGGGAGGCCCCGCATCGCCGTTCTTGCCGCTCAGCTTACTCATAATTTGTGCGGCCAGGCCATCCAGGACTCCGTTTCCGCCTCCTGTTACCAGGATCTGCGGAACGAATGCGGTGCCGCTTCTGGAAAGGGCATCTACCGAGTTGACCAACGCGGTCGGCCCCTGGCCCAGTGCAGACACTTGCGCCTTGTATGACTTGGCCCTGGCCATACCTACCGCTTCTACCTCGGCTCCCTTCGCTGCTCCGGTCTCGCTGATGTAGAAGGCCTCGCCGTTCGCTTCGGCCCTGCGGGCGTTGGAGTCATTAGTCTTGATATCCACGCCGACCTTTGATTTCGCCAGATCCGCCTGCATGTCGGCGGTCCCCTTGGCTTGCTCGGTATCTATCCTCTGGACCTGGGCATCCTTTTGCCTCTGGAAGGTCTCGATCTCCTGCCGTGCGATCTCTCGCTCGGTCAGGACGCGCACGAGGTCGGGTGGAAAGATAACATCCTGGATGTACACACCCCTGGTTTCCACCTGGTAATCTTCGAGCTTGTCTTTGATGTGGTTGAATGCCTCCATCTGGACCGCCTGGCGGGTCTCGATGAATTGCACGGCTTGCATGCTCTGCAACTTGTCCCTGAAATGATTGCCGACCGCCGCCTGCAGGACTTCGTTTACAAGATTCTGCATGGTTCCTACCATCGAGATAACCTTCGGAGCTTTTGTATCCGGGACATGTATCTGTACTTGCAGATCGATTGAGAAGATAAATCCCTCCCTCGATTTGGCTATGATCTGCTTCAATTGGCGGTCGAGATTATGTGCTGCGGAAGTAGCCTCCGCCCAGTTCAAGGTGAGGATGGCGGTCGGTACTATTTCGGCCTGGTATATTCGGGGGTTTATGGCGTACTTGCCCGTCCTCAACGGCTCCTGCCATATGCCGCGATGCCCCGGCCTTACCAGTGAACCGAATTTGAACTCGGTGCCGGAGGTATCTTCAGTTGATAGGCCGACATAGGCCTTTATCACGGCCACCTGGCCCTGCATCACGACAAGCATGGGCACCATCTCGACTCCCACCAGAAATGGATTGAGGGCATAGGCGCCGTAGAGCAAGGGGTCGTGCTGGAGGCCGATCTTGCCGCCGTTGTCCAGGAAAGACTGGAAGTCCTGGTAGTTGTTATGCAGATTATTTTTATTTCCAAGGAGCAGTTCGATGAGTTCAAGATCCCCTGCATCCCTCGCCTCCATCTCTTTGACGTCATCGAATTCGCCCAGCCTGCTGGCAATAGCGCCTGAGGGGAGAGGGTCCCCCTCATAAGTGGTTACGATGCCCACCATATCAATGAGTTCGCCACCTTCCTCCTTGGGCATCGGCGAAATCCAGACCAGGTTGAGATCGCTTTCAGAGAGGCCGAAGGATTGCGGGCTCAAGTTGCCCTCCGCATCCGTTAGCTCGTTGAGTTCCGGTGAAACCGGCAAGCCATATACCTGGTTCTTGGTGATGACCAGAAAAGCGACCGGATGGATGGGCATCATAGTGCCGGGTGGCAGGACAGGGCGCTGCACGCCCTTCTGGCCGTTGTTATCGATGAAGGTGGTTAAATCCGAATAATTCCCAAACTTCGGATTATAAACGGCGGATTTTGCGCCGATGGGAAGCGGGCTCCCCACCTGCGCGATGACCACCCCGATTTCGCTCGCCGGGACCTGCACCCAAGGGAACTTCGCGACTTTATATACGGGCCACAGCTTGAAGCGCAGGCCGGGCATCAGCAAGTCGGCCTGATAGCCTGCTTCACCCTTGAAGGCAATGGGATTATCTTCGGAGAGCTTTTTAAACGAGTATCGCTTCGTCACCAAGCCGACCTGGGTAGGCCCGATGCGGTTGAGCGAGAGCAGAAAAACGATCAAAGCGACAGAAGCGACGCTGATCACTACTATTAGCAAACCCATAATTTACCTCCCGAAATCCAATGCCCGGATTAGTCTGTTAATCTTTCTCCGTTACCTTTCCACATGCCTTCTTGGGGGTATGATATTAGGGCTCCGCAAAGGGGTCTGGTACTTTTGTAGAACTTTTATTGGGGGTGAGGCGGTTTGGATGTCTTTGAAGCTATCGAGAAGAGGCACAGTGTGCGGGATTTCGATGCTGGGAGGGAGGTTCCCAGCGAGACCGTCGAGACGCTATTGCAGGCGGCCTGTAAGGCACCCACGGCAGGAAACATCCAGCCCTGGCGCTTTTGTGTGGTGAGGCGGCCCGACCTCAAGGGCGAGCTGGCCGAAGCCGCTCTCGGCCAATCCTTCGTGTCGCAGGCCCCCGTGGTGATAGTGGTCTGCGCCGATCTCGATGTCCATGCATCGGCCTATGGATCACGCGGTGCCGAGCTCTATGCGCTGCAAGATTGTGCGGCGGCGGCGGAAAACATTCTCCTTTGCGCAACGGCGTTAGGGTTGGGAAGCTGCTGGGTCGGCGCCTTCAAAGAGGACCGGGTGGTATCGGCCCTGGGCCTCTCTCGCAACGTACGGCCGCTTGCGCTGATACCCGTAGGCCATGCGGCGCGCGCGGGATCGCAGCCTGAGAAAATGGCTTATGAGAGGGTGACGAGCTACCTGTAGAAATCCCTGATCCCCTGGATAACCAGCTCCTGCTCCTCTTCCTTCAGTTCGGGGTATAAGGGAAGAGAGAGAACGCTTTTGGCCGCCCATTCCGCCTGCGGGCAAGACGCGACAGATGATTCGATGAAGGGCTCCTGCAGGTGCAGCGGGACTGGGTAGTGTATGCTTGTCTCTATACCATATTTTGCCAGGTGATGGATTAGTTCATCCCGTGCTTCGGATGCGATCACGAAGAGATGGAAACAGTGATCATCACCCCCGTCCCAGTCGGGGAAGTTCAGGGGGAGGCTGTGAAGCCCTTCGAAATAACGAGAGGCAAGCTGTTTCCTGAGCCTGTTCCAATCGTCGAGATAGCTTAATTTGACTCGAAGAACGGCTGCCTGCAATTCATCGAGGCGGCTGTTCCAACCGACTTCTTGCAGCCGATCTCGTTCGTTCTTACCGTAATTCCGCAGCATGCGCAAGCGCTCGCTCAGCCCTTCATCAGCGGTTACGACCATGCCTCCATCCCCACAGGCACCCAGATTCTTGGTCGGGTAGAAACTGTAAGCCCCGGCCCTGCCCCAGGTGCCTGCCATTTTTTCGCCGACGGCCGCTCCGTGTGCTTGGGCGCAGTCCTCGATAACCGTTAATCCATGGCGGTCGGCGGTGGCCATCAAAGCCGGCATATTTACGCAGTTGCCGTAGAGGTGGACCGCAACCAGAAATCGGGTGCGGGGGCCGATAGCGCCGTCTATGAGATCGCAGTCGATATTGAAGGTGATCGGATCTATATCTACGAAGACCGGATGGCCGCCGGCCAGGGCTACGGCTACCGCGGTAGGTGGTGCCGAGAAGGCGGGAACGAGGACGTCCTCACCGGGCTCGAGGCCCGAGGCCTTCAAAGCCAGAACCAGAGCATCCGTACCCGATGCGACCCCGATACCGTGCGAGGAGCCGCAGTAGGCCGCGAATTCTTTCTCGAAGGATTCGACCTCGCTTCCCAGAATGAAGTTGCCGGATTGCAATACACGATCTACCGCAGCACCGATTTCTTTGCCTATGTCGCTTTCTTGCCTTGATAGATCGAGAAAAGGGACTTTACCCCTGTTCACTCCGGCCCCTTCTTATTGAGTACTACTCTACTTACCTGATTCTGGAAGTAGCGCCGCCCGTACTGGCGATAAAAGGAGATGGTTTTTTCGAGACTCTCTTCGAAATTCGCCTTAGGCGTCCAACCGAGCAATTTTCGGAGGCGGGTGCCGTCCAGGCGGATGTTTCCCGGCTCCACAGAGCTGCGGTCAGGGGGGTAAGGAGTACATCGCCAACTCGCACCGGTGAGTTTGCTCACCGCCTCGGCCGCCTCCGAGACCGAAACCGGCACTTCCGAGACGAGGTTGAAAACCTCTCCCTCGCAACGTTCGTCCTGGCCCACCAGCATCATGGCGTCCACTACGTCATCGATATAGAGGAAATCCCTCTCCTGCTTGCCGTCCCCGAAAACGCAAATATCCTGTCCGGTAAGGCCCTGACGAATAAACCAGTTGAGGAAGCCCTGGCCATCGTAGTGCATTTGATGGCGGGGGCCGTAGATGTTGGTAAGGCGCAGCGAGGTGTAGCGAAATTTAAACAGCTCGTGGAACAGCCTGTGATATTCCTCGACCGTTGTTTTGTGCACCCCGTTTATGTCGACCGGCTTCAAAGGATGCGTCTCATCCACGGGTAGATACATCGGACAGCCGTACTGGCTCCGCGAGCCCGAGTAGATTATACGGGTCTGTGGACTCAATTCACGCAGCGCGTTAAGAAACCTCAGTTGGCTTACGCAATTGCGCTCAAGGTCCTGCATCGGGTTATGCAGAGAGCCGATATGGCTGGTACATGCAGCCAGGTTGAAAACTATATCCTGGTCGACTATATAGCTGGAAACCTCGTCGATATCCCCGATGTCGGCCACCACGAGCACCATATCATCGAGCAGATCCTTGACGTTGAAAAGGTTTGCACCCTGATCTTGGAAACAGGCGTCGATGACCGTGACATTGGCCTTCGTTTGCAGCAACCTCCGTACAAGATTGCTTCCGATGAATCCCAATCCGCCGGTTACCAGGACCTGCTTGCCCTTATAAAGAACATCGGCCCCATTTTCGTCAGGCAACGTAGGTCTCCCTTCGTACGACTACCTTCCACCATAATGACAAAAGTTCTCCCATCATTACAACCAGATTTCTAGGTTTGAAGAATTGCGATTTGCCCGATTCCCGTTCGTGATGCTCGACCGGTACTTCGATAAAAGTCGCTCCGGCCGCCTGCAGCCCTTTGATCATCTCCACGCATATTGCGCCCCCGTTAGACCGTAAAGCGAGGCTTCTCGCCAGATTTCCGCGCATTAAGCGGAAATCGCAATCAACATCTCTGATCGGTATCGCGAACATGCGATGGATAAAGAAATTATACATGGAGCCTAGGATGACCCTGTACCAGGGATCGTTCCTTCCCGCCTTGTATCCATTGATCACGTCGCCCTGTCCCGTGAGCGGCTGCAGCTTCAACAGATCCTCTACATCGTATTGCCCGTCGCTATCCGTATAGAACACCCAATCCTTGCTGGACGATTTAATGCCGGTCTTCAGCGCGCCGCCGTAACCCCGGTTTTGTTCATGATGCACGACCCGCACCTCAGGGTGTCGCGCCGCCAGTTCATTAGCTATGGCCCTGCTGCCGTCCCGGCTGCCATCATCGACCACAATCACTTCGAAATCGTCACTTATGCGGGAGAGGACCGATAAGGCTTTTTCAACCACCTTTTCAAGTGTGGCTGCGTCATTGTAGCAGGGAAAAAAGGCGCTTATGCCGCCTGTATCCGGGTTTGGTTCTATCGCTTCGGCGGAGTCGCGTTCGGCTTGCGCGACCACGGACTCGCGCTTTAGAAAGAGGACGAGCAACGCGGCAAAGAGGATTATCCCCAGGGATGAAATAGCGCCTCCGATGCCCAGGCCCGGCTGGTAATAGGTCAACTCCACTTCATGTTCCCCCGCGGTCAGGAAGATAGCCGAGTAGAAGCCGTCTGCCGAGAATACCTCGGTTTCCTCACTATCGACACTGGCCTTCCAACCCGGCATGTAATCAATCGAGAGGACCAGGACAGAATCGCGATCGTTGGAAGAGTGGAGGGAGATCCTATCCTGTCCCTTGACCACCCCGTCTATATGAGCATCCTCGGGCGTTTTCTCCAAGCCATCGATCCGCTGGCGCGTGTCGCTGTCGATCTCGCTGGTTAAAAGTATCACCTTTCCCTCTTCCATTCCCGACCGCATCGCAATATCAACCGCCTCCCTCCATGTATCGGCATAAGCCGGCGTCCAGGTGTAGAAGGCGGTAGGCTTGGGATCAGGCGTCTCGTACACCACATAATCTCGGTCGAGGTAGG
>MELM01000013.1:24483-24955 GCA_001767605.1 Candidatus Solincola sediminis
GTCAGGGGCAAGCCGTTTCCGCGCCGGTCGACCGCGCCCAAGGCCAGGAACCGGCTTTCATCGAGACCGTCACAGATGCTGGTAAGGATGATTTGATCGGCGCCATAGATGCGATCCACGGGAACCCTTATCTCCAGGGCGTGTCGCGCGTTTCCGTATCCCGCCGAGCGAAAGGATACGGGGTGAATGAATGCCGCGGAGTCACCGTTGATTACCTCGAGATCGTAATCCTCGCCGCTTTCCTTGGTGATTTTCAGGGTGGCCAGGGGGACAATGGCCGATTCGCCCTTACTGTTGAGATCGACATACAGGGTTCCTTCCTGGTCCCTGTCCATGAGCTTTCCATCCATGATGATGCGAAGCTGCTCGCCGATAATATCCGGATACACATAGCTCTTGACCTGTATCCCGGACGCCGTGGTGAGGGGTGAGCTGAGATCGTAAGGGAGACCCCCTATGCGCGCCAGGTTAG
>MELM01000014.1:0-5388 GCA_001767605.1 Candidatus Solincola sediminis
GCTAGTCCTGATTGACAATCATCGGGTGCCAGAGATAAAGTAAGTATACTAATAACCATTCTAGTCACTAATAAATTAAAGCAGGCATTGCACTGCACGGAAAGGAAGGTCATGATGCGGGACGTCTTCATCATCGGTGTGGGAATGACCAAGTTCGGGAAGTTCATGGAGACGGGTATGAAGCAACTGGCGGCGGAGGCGGTAAGTGGGGCATTTGAAGATTCGGGCCTAGGTCCGAACGATGTCCAATTCGCGGCGGTAGGTAACTCGGGATGGGGCAATTACTCCGGCCAGACATGCATCAGGGGGCAGGTCGTGCTGCGGCCGCTGGGGATGGGCGGTTTCCCGGTGATCAACGTTGAAAACGCCTGCGCCTGCGCTTCGACCGCCCTTCACAGCGCCTGGCTATACGTGTCATCCGGGCAGTGCGACGTGGCGTTGGCCCTGGGGATGGAGAAGCTGTATCACGAACAGAAGGAACTGGTCATGCAGTCCTTCATCGGGGGAACCGACATCGAAGAGTCGATGAAGCTCATTGCCGAGGCCATGGAGAGCGGGCAGAACCCACACACCATTTTCATGGATATCTATGCCAGCGAAGCGCACAAGCACATGGATAAATACGGGACGTCACAACGGCAACTCGCGGTGATCAGCGCCAAGAATCATCATCACAGCACGATGAATCCCAGAGCTCAGTATCAAAAGGATTTCACGGTCGAGGAAGTGCTGGCGGATAAGCCGGTTACCTTTCCGCTCACCCGGGCCATGTGCTCGCCGATAGGTGACGGAGCCGCTGCGGCCGTCATATGCAGCGGTGATTACTTAAAGACCCTCAATGGAGCCAAACCGGTGAAGATAGCGGCTTCGGTGCTTGGGGCGGGAGCAGACCGAGGCCCTGGCGATACACACATCTGCCGGCGATTATCGGCCAAGGCTTATGAGATTTCCGGGTTGGGGCCGGAGGATATAGATATAGCTGAAGTACATGATGCAACCTCCTACGCGGAATTGGCTGCTACAGAAAATCTGGGCTTCTGCGCGCCGGGCGAAGGAGGGCCTTTTGCGGAGTCCGGGGCAACCGCTCTCGGCGGCAAGATCCCTGTAAATACCAGCGGAGGTCTCGAGTGCAAGGGACATCCCGTCGGGGCTACCGGACTTGCACAGATCGCCGAAGTGGTCTGGCAACTACGGGGCGAGGCAGGGGCCAGGCAGGTGCAGGCGGCGAAGATCGGCCTCACCCAGAACGGCGGCGGCGCCATCGGGAATGAAGAGGCGGCCATGGGCATCCATATTCTGACAATTTAGGAATGAGGGAAAAGACATGGACTTCTCCGGAAAATCGATCGTTATAACCGGCTCCGGTGCGGGCGTCGGTAAGAGGACCGCGCTGGAAATGGCCGCAAGGGGCGGCCTGCTCACCATCTCGGATATCGATCTATCGAAGGCCGAGCAGGTGGCGGACGAGATACGGCAGGGAAGAGGCACGGCGATATCGCTAAAAGCCGACGTGAGGGAATACACCGAGGTCGAGGAGATGATCAATAAAGCAAGCGCTGAATACGGCAAGGTGGATATCCTGATAAATAATGCAGGTACGGGCATCCCCAAACCCTTTGTCATGACTAACCCGGATGAATGGAATTTCGACATAGGCATCTGCCTCTACGGCGTTATGAACGGCTGCCGCGCCGTCCTGCCGCAGATGATTGAGAGAAATTCGGGAAAGATCATCAACATCTGCTCCGATGCCGGACGGGTGGGCGAAGCCAATCTTTCCATCTACTCCGCGGCGAAGGCGGGAGTGGTGGGATTCAGTAAGGCTATAGCCAAAGAGGTTGCGCGCAACAAAGTCCTGGTTAACTGCGTCTGCTTCTCGACCGTGCGCACGGAATTGTTCGGGGCAATATTTGAAGCCAACCCCGAACTCGAGAAGAAGATGGTCAAGCACTACCCGATGCGCCGCGTCGCCGAGATGGAAGAGGCGGCAAACACCATCATGATGATGGCCTCGGATTACGTAACCTTCATTACCGGGCAGGTACTGGCCTGCAACGGTGGCTTTTCCATGATGGGTTAGAAATGGTGCATTTTGGCGGGTTGCATCGCATAGCGCCTGCTTTGATAATGGGGATGATGATGAACCGGCGAATAACAGGAACGGGAGCTGAAATGGGCAGGGTGCGCAGCACGACCGACGAGGAGAAGCAAAGACGGCGGGAGATGATACTCGAAGCCGCTGAAAAACGCTTCCGGCGCTTCGGTTATTCGAAGACGACGATGGAAGAGATAGCCGGAGACGCCGGCATAAGCAAGGGAACCATCTATATCTATTTCAAAAACAAGGAAGAGATATTCACCGAACTCCTGGACAAGGAAACCCTTGAGCTGGAGCGGTTGATGTATGGCCGTATCAAAAATATGCAAAGCGTCGCCGAGCAATTGAAAACGATCTTCATAGGAACCCTCGACTATCTCCAACAGCACCCCTTCCTTTACAGCACGCTCAGGCGCGATGTGGAAATGGTCTCCCCGCGCATTCTTCGGCATACCTTCAAGATCGAGGATCGTTACGTTTCGGTCATTGAAGATTATGTTCGGCGGGGAATAGAGACCGGCGAGATCGAAAAATACAATCCTCACCTCACCGCTTATATTTTGTATAAGATCTTCGAGGCCTTCTCGTATGGTTCGAGCATCAGCGAGGACGATTACAGCAGGGAAGAGATAGAGACGCTCATCCCGGAATTGATTCGCAAAGCCCTCTTACCGGCACCCGGCAAGAAAAAGAGCAAGGCCGCGCAGAAGTAAAGCAGGTCGCTCTCAATAATTATCATGATATATTGGACTACTTCCCCCAGTAGTCGGGCTTCCTCCCCGTGCTGAAAGCTAATAATCCTTCGAGAACATCGTGGCTTCCTTGTAGCTTCGATACAGACTCCGTCTCCAGGGCAAGCCCTTCGTCGAGGCTGACGTTGGCGCTTTCGATGATACACTGCTTGGCGCAGCCCATGGCAAGGGTGGCTCCGTGCGCAAGGCCCTTTCCCAGAGCCATGGCTTCCTGCTCCAACTGATCGGGATCGACCGCCGTGGTTACCAGGCCTACGGCTTCGGCTTCGTCCGCATCGAGCTTTTTCCCCAGCAGGATCATCTCCAAAGCCTTTGCCCGGCCTATGACTTTGGGCAGCCTCTGAGTGCCCCCAGCCGAGGGGACCAGGCTCAAGTTCGTCTCCGTCAGCCCCACTTTCGGCTTGCCCCGCGCCATGACGCGAAAATCGCAAGCCAGGCACAATTCCAGCCCTCCGCCCATGGCGTGGCCGCCTATGGCGGCGATGGTCGGCTTCGGCAGCCTCTCGACGGCGTTCATCATTTCCTGGCCTCTCTTGAGGAACTCAACAAAGTGAGGGGACACCCTCGCAAGCGTTTCTTCCAGCACTTTTTCCGGAGGCTGGGAATAGTCGATATCACTGAGATCAACCTCGGCCGGCATTACCCGCAGGTCCGCCCCCACCATGAAGTACTTGGGAATGGCGCTACGGATAAGGAGGCAACGCACACCGTCGTCTTCCTCGAGCGCTTTAATCATTGCCATGAATTCGGCCACCAGGTCGGTGCTTAAAGCGTTGGCGGGCGGCCTGTTCATGGTAAGAATTGCCAGGCCGTCCTCGGTTTCGAGATTCAAATATTGATAATCCATGATCATTTCCTCCCGTCTGATTGCGCATCCATTATCCCGAGCGCATCCATCGCCGCCTTGCGTACGGCCGAATAGTGGACTTTCCCGGAATCGGAACGGTCCATCGATTCCACGAAGACCCAATACTTGGGGCACTTATAGTCCGATAAGCTGTCGTGAAGAAATCGGTTGAGCTCCTGTTCGAGCTGCCCACTCCCGCTCTCTCCCGCCAGCAGTTCGATGACGGCGGTTATGGCCTGTCCCCATCTTTCGTGCGGCACTCCGACCACGGTGACGTCCCTGATCTTGGGATGCGACAGGAGAAGGTTTTCGACTTCGTAGGGGTACACCTTTTCGCCGCCGCTGTTGATACAGGTATGCGACCTTCCTATCAGGTCGATCGTTCCGTCCGCTTCCACCGTGCACATGTCTCCCACCTTCACCCAGGTCTTGCCCTCTATCTGGATGTAGGTCTCCCTGGTCTTTTCCAGATCCTTCCAGTAACCTGTGGATTGCGCGCCACCGTATGCCAGCATGCCCACCTCGCGGGAACCCGGCTTTACGAACTTTCCCTCTTCGTTGATCACCATTACCGGGAATTTGCCGGTCGATTGGATCTTGAACCTCGTCTTGGGAATGTGGCTTCTGGAGACGGAGGCATCAGCTACGGCGCCCCCTCCCTCCGAAGCAAGCAAGGTGTCGGCGATCAGAGCATTGGGCAGCTTTTCGTGCAATCTCTCTTTCATGGGAGGCGATAATTTCACCCCTCCGGTTGCAAGGACCACGACACTGCTCAGGTCGTAATCTTTCTCTTCCAATGCTTCCAGCATGGGAACCGCGAAGGCGTCTCCCACCAGTTCGATGATTTTCAACTGCTCCTTTTCCACGGTCCTCCACATGCTGTGAGGGTCGAAATGCAGGGAGTCCGGCAGGAAATAGAGGGTTCCGCAAGCGTTTATGGTGGGCAGCACCCCCACCCAGGCAGCTCCATGCATCAACGGTGAGGCGACGAGAACGGTGAAGGATTCACCCAAGGTTCTTAGTATCAAGTTAATTCCGGGAGGAACGAGAAGATACTTTTCCAGGAAATTCCCGATCTGTTCCATGAGCCACCTGTTTTTGAAGGATGCGAAATAAAGGTGTTTGAGCGGGGTTTTTCGAAGTGGAAGGTTCAGCATTCCAAGCAGCATATCGGGGGAAGGCGGCGGCGCTTCGACCAAGAGGTGCAGGTTTTTGATCAGGGCGTTGCTTAAGTTGTTGGCTATCATCCGAGCCATGTTTTCTTGTGGCCAGAGCACGCCCTTGGGCATTCCGGTCGTTCCTCCGGTGTAGATGAACAGCTCGGTGCGGTTCCCGCCTATGCCCCATGCGGGCCGGGGAGGAGAGGAATCGGCACTGGCCATCAACTGCTCCCATTCCAGATTACCCCTCGCGCTCTTGCCGCTGACTATTATGTGGCGGAGGAGGGGAAGGCGATCGCGCACCGCCTCGAGAACGTCCTCGTACTCCGGGTGGCAGACGATGATGACGGCGTCGGCGTTGTCGAGGACATAGTGCAACTCATCTTCCTTGTAGCGGTAATTGATATTGAATGCACGGACCTTGATCATGCCGGCCGTTATTTGAAGCTCCACGAATTGGGGGCAGTTGCGAAGCATGCAGCCGATATTTTCGCCTTCCTTCACGCCCAATTCGAGAAAGGCATTGGCGAT
>MELM01000014.1:5401-6412 GCA_001767605.1 Candidatus Solincola sediminis
TCATAAAAGTCCTTCCAGGTAACCCTCTTCTCACCCCACACGACAGCGAGCCGCTTCGGGGCTATCTTCGCATTTCTCTCCGCCGCGTAATGCAGGGTCCTTCTGTAATCCGTTTTGCCGGTCATATCCTTACCCCCGTTCCCAAGTTCAATAAGTATTCGGTACAACCGGCAAAATAAGGCGTGAAGCCATATTCCGATTGTGAAAGAGATTTATGAAACCAATGCCCAAGTTAGGCCAGATAGTTATGAGATCAGCCGTTGCTATTTCAAGCTTGATGCGGCTGCCGGCCGCGAAGCGATGGTAGCAGGCTTGCATTTCGATGGGATCGGAGGCGGTATTATTAAAGGACCATGGCTCGGGATTGTATCCCTCATAGGCGCCGCGGCTTATTAGAACCTCGCTCCCATCCTCTTTAACCTCATAAAGCGCCGGATTCAACTGCGTGAAAGGCTGGGAGCCTTGGTAATAGATTTCCAAAAACGGAGCACCCATGATCGTCGTGTCTTTGGTGAGTGGTTCCGAGAGATAATTACCTTCAATAAACGGGATATAGAGGAAATCAATCTTCTTTGGGACCTCCCAACTTTCCATGCCCAACAGTTGCGGCATGTCCTGATAGTAAAGAAAGGAAAGCGAGCCGCTGAGCCCGATGTTTAAAAGAAAATCCGACTGCGGGCTGTTGTTGTTGGGGCGCCGCGTTGACAGGCTGTTCGTTCCCAAGTAATAAGATGTCGGTTTAGTGCCCGGCAACGGATAATCAGCAGCGGCTCCGAATTCTTCCGGAGCCCGGTCACGATAAAAGTAAACCTTGGGCTCCCTCTCGGCCCCATTATCGATTCCCTTGAGGTAGTGATCGAACCATGCTTCGACTTGCTCATCCACCCATTCGTATTCCGAGTTGCAGGGGACATCGAGGTAGAAATTATCGCCGAAGCCGGCCAGGTGCCCGTGGTTGGTTATGATCATGCGGCTCGGGGCGTCCATGCAGGTGGAGATGATCCTCAAGCC
>MELM01000015.1 GCA_001767605.1 Candidatus Solincola sediminis
CATTGAGTATATCGTGCGACTTCTCAGAAGGGGTGTTCAAGAGGTGATCAAGGCTCAACTCATTGAGCTACAAAGAGAATCGATGCGACTACTCCTGTCGTCGGTTTCAAGAGACGATAGCCAAAAACCGCCATAGCAGGTATGTACGCACGGAATGGCAACGAGGAGGATCATGTCATGACGGCGCCCGGTAGCAACCTTATCGCACAGGAGACGATGAGTATCCCGATCACGCGGATCGGCGAGCGATTTGCGCCGTTGCGGATAGTGGAACCTCAGGCGGAGCGGATGATGCTGGATTCCATGCAGAAATTTGGGCAACTGACTCCTGTGGTTACGTGTCGGATTGTCCACGGCGAGCATGAACTGCTCGATGGTTTCAAGCGGTTAAGGGCTGGCCGGCAGTTAGGGTTTCCCGAACTTACGGTTCGCCCTCTGGATGTGAGTCTTCGGGCGTGTAAGGCCGCCATGTTGCAACTCAACCGGGTTGGCAGAGCCATTTCCGGTATGGAGGAGGCGCTGGTGGTACATTCGCTCTACCATGAAGATGGTTTGAGTCAGATGGAGATTGGGGTTCTCATTGGTCGCCACAAGAGCTGGGTTTGTCGTCGGCTTTCGCTTATCGAGCGGTTGAGTGACGAAGCACAGCAGAGCATAAGGCTTGGGCTTCTGCCGGCGAGTTTTGGGGCGGAACTGGCAAAGTTGCAGCGCTGCAACCAGGATTTGTTGCTTGCCTCGATCCGCAAGCACCGTCTCACCTGGCGGGAAACCCGGAAAGTGGTGACCGCCCTTGAAAACAGTCCCCGATGGGAACATGACGGCATCTTGAGGGATCCGCGAGGGGTGGTAATAGCACCGAATGAAGAAGCTTTGGTCGATCCTCAGGATGAAAAAGGTCTCAGCTTTAAAGCAAGGCAGATACAGCAACGGCTCTTCAGCCTGGAGAAGGTATGCATTGAGGTGGCGTGCCTGTTTTCCTGCACGGAACTCGGCCAGTTTGAGACAGACGAGGAAAAGAGGCTGCATGCCGGTTGTTCCCGAGTCCTCAATAGCCTTGCCTATGTGGAGAAGGAACTGCGTTCGGCATCTGGCGGTTCGGCGCCGTCAAGTTGAATCAGGAGGAACAGTCATGGCCGATTTTATCCAGAACCGGGAAGAGTTCGAGCAACGGCTGGTTGTCATGAAAACCCAGGATGGCTGGTCGATCCGGGCGCTTGCCAGGCATTTTGCCGTCAGCCGCAACATGGTGCGGCGCATCCTGAGAAAACATGAGAAGCTGCGGGATCAGGGTCATGACATTCTCCTTACTGATCGCCAGGTTCGAAAGACGGAGCGGTCAAGCAAGCTCGACTCTTACGAGGAGACGCTCAAGCGGCTTTTGGAAAAATACCCTCATATCACCGGACAGCGGCTCTTTGAAGAACTTCGCGACGCCGGTTATGACGGCGGCATCAGCATCTTGAGGGATCGATTGCGGCGACTGCGACCCACGCCGAAAAAAACACCCATTATCCGTTTCGAGACAGAGCCGGGTCTTCAGGGACAGATGGACTGGAGCCCTTACACCATCAAGTTCCTTAAAACCGGCAAAGCCACCGTACAGTGTTTCTCCTACATCCTTGGCTTTTCCCGGCGGCATTTTATCGACTTCACCAGGAGGCGGGATTTTTTCACCCTGATCCGCCGCCACCAGGACGCCTTCTCTCATTTTACCGGTACGCCCGCCCAGTGTCTCTACGACAGTGAGGCAACGGTCGTCCTGCGCTGGGAAGCGGGCCGGGCGGTGATCAATCCGGCTTTTTCCGCTTTCATCACCCATTACCGCATACGTCCGATCATCTGCCGGCGCGGCCGGGCTGAAACGAAAGGAAAAATCGAGCGCCCGTTTCAGTACGTGGAGGGAAATCTTCTGTGCGGCCGCGAGTTCCAGGATATCGATGATCTTCGGGCCTGTGCCCGTTGGTGGCTGCGCGAGAAAAGCGATATCCATCTGCATGATACAACCGGCCGGTCACCCTTGGAACTCTTTTGCGAACAGGAACTGTCCGCCCTGACACCCCTGCCGCTCCATCCCTATGATTGCGCGGAAGTGGCCCTCAGGGTCTGCAATCTTGAAGGGTACATCGAGTTCGAAACCAACCGCTATCCCGTCCCTTACGAGCATGTGGCCGACATCCTTACCATGAAGGCCACGGAGCATGAGATCCTGATCTACTCGCCGGAGCTCGACCTCGTCGTCCGTCATGAAAGAGGTCCGGCCGGAGCGAGAATCTCTCTGGACGGCGCCGCGATCCACGGGGGGAAGACAATCCGCTACGGGCTCGAACCGGTGCGGGAACAGTTTCTCGAAATGGGCGATGATGCCGACGAATTCCTCCGGGGACTTCAGCTTACGCACGCAAAGAACCCAGGCTTTCACGCTCGCTACATCCTGCACCTCAAAGAGCGATATCATTCAGATGACATCAACCGGGCGCTTGGCCACGCCTGTCGATATCGCGCCTATGATTGCAAGGCTATAGAACGTATCCTGACAGCGAAATCAACTCCCAGGACATTGGAGGCCATCCGTAATGAGCGGGCTTCGGAACAATTGCGAGCCGCTCTGCCGAAGATCAACCAACGCTCGCTTGCAGATTACTCCGTGCTGTTTTCTCACCCCAACCACCAGGAGGAAAACCCCCATGAAGACCCAGGACTCAACGACAAGGATCAGGACGTATCTCAAAACATTGAAGCTCAACCGGATGGAGGGCGCTCTTGATGAGGAGCTCTCGCGGGCGGTAAAAGAGGCATCGCCTTCCAGCGAGTTGCTCGAACGACTTCTTGCCCTGGAGGTGGGGGAACTCACCGAACGAAGGATCGAACGACGTATCCGCGAGTCAAAGCTGACGGAGCGCAAACTGCTCGCAGATTTTGATTTTGTCTTTCAGGCGGGCGTTGACAAAAGGCAGATCATGGAACTGGCCACGCTCGATTTTGCCAGACGCAAGCAGGGAGTGATTATTGCTGGCGCTTCCGGCGCCGGCAAGAGCCATATCGCCAAAGCGCTATTGCTTATCGGTTGTCAAAAAACCTTCCGTTGCCGCTATGTCACCGCCTCCGCAATGCTCCGGGAACTGCTGGCAAGTCTTGCAGACAACACCCTCGAACAGAAGCTCAAACGCTTTCTAACCCCGGAGATTCTGCTGATTGACGAAGTCGGCTTCGACCGGTTGGAACAGCATGACCCAGGAAACGCCAATCTCTTTCACAAAGTGATCGATGGCCGCTACTGCAAGGGTTCAACAATTATTACAACGAACATCGACTTTAAGGAACTCGGCGATTATCTCGGCGATCCGGTTATTACCACTGCCACCGTAGACCGGATGATCCATCATTCCATCATTATTACCATAGACGGTCCGTCATGGCGTCTGCACGAATCACAACAGCTCAACGCCAGGAAATAATCCTAACCCCCCAATCCTCTCTCAAGCCTCACGCTACGGGAGCCCGGCCCCCGACACCCCTTCTGTCCACCTATTGCCACACCTTTGATAGCCCCAATATCGGCGGAGTTAACCCCACAAATCTTAAAACCGGCAACTTTCACTTGGTCCACTGAAAAAGCAAGATGGGTTCATTGAATATCGGCGGTGGCATGCAATTGGTATCAAATTATAAGGGAACCGGAAGCGGTTGGGTTCAACTTCCCGCTGGCGGCAAAGGAAAAGACATCGCAATCGATGGGAAAGGAAATGCCTGGGTCATAGGCATGGACGATGGGATCTACTACCACGACGGTGTTTCATGGAGGCAGTTGCCAGGAGGAGGCCGCGGTCACCGCATCACAGTGAACAATTCTGGGATTCCCTTGGTCATCGGCTTGGATTATGTAGTCTGGCGCTTTTGATGAGCCGTTCTGCAACTCCAGGTAGTGTCTCAGTTTGGAAAAGATATTTGTTTTTTGGGCGACTCATGCAGGCTGGGCACATACAATCAGGTTCAACAGTTTTGTGAACCAATCCATGCAAAACGCCTCCAGAAGAATCAAATTGGGGTAGGATTATATCAAGATATGATGTATCTTCTACTTCATATCTTCTGAGGAGGGGGATTATTTCTTCATTGAGACAGGGCGGAGATTTTGCTATCATTAAACCAAGAGGCGGACGGTTTCCCGCAGGGCAGCAGGATTGAAATTCCCCTGCCAGGGCAGGAGTAAAATAAGTGCTCGTATAAATTCGACAAGGAGGACAGTATGCAGTTAAAATGTATAGTTGCAGCGTGCATAGTGGGTGTCATTCTTCTGGTTGCGGGAGCCGCTTTCTGCGACGAAAAAGTGAGCATGTCGGAGTGGAACCAGATTGTGGAGCAGATAGGCACTAAAGGGAACATAAACTGGTCAGAGGGCTATGTTGAGGCCGTTGGCATCGGTGCCCCCCCGGAACAATACATCGGCAAACCGAATGCGAGGCCCATGGCCCTCAGGGCAGCGACGGTAGACGCCTATCGAAACCTACTCGAAATCGTAAACGGCGTCCGGATAGACGCTACGACAGTCGTCAAGGATTTTGTCACGCAAAGCGATGTAATCAACGCGCAGGTGCAGGGACTCGTAAAAGGTGCCAAGGAGATGAAGAAGGAGTATTTATCCGACGGGACCGTGGAGGTTACGTTACGCATGTCCTTGAGCGGCGATTTCGCAAAGGTGATCGTCCCAAAAATACTGGAGAAGACGCAGACACCGCCTCCCGCTCCGGAAACTCCTCGCCCGGCAGCTCCTGCAGGAGTCGTTTATACGGGCCTTGTCATTGATGCCCGCGGTCTCCAGGCACGCCCGGCCATGTCGCCAAAGATTCTGGACGAAGACGGGAAGGAAATTTACGGCTCCATGAATGTGGACCGGGAATATGCCGTGCAGCAGGGGATGAGCGGCTACGCTCGTGATCTAACCGCCGCCCAGAGCAATTCCCGGGTAACGAATAACCCCGTGACCGTGAAGGGCTTGAAAGCAGATGGGCAGGGCCGCTCCGATATCGTCATCAGCAATGCCGACGCGTCCGCAATCAGAGGTGCCGCTGATAATATAACCTTTTTGAAAAAGTGCCGGGTAATGGTCGTCCTTGATTGACCTGAGCGGGCGGCAGCCGTAAAGGACTTAATTACTTTATAATGATAAGGACAAAGAAGGCCGCAGCCGCGGAAAAGGCGGTTGCGGCCTTCTTTGCGTGTAGACCGGGAATGTCCTTGTATCTCATGCGGAGTTGCATTCAAAATGATAACAAGGCGGCAAGGAGGAGGCGACGGAGGCATACTATATAGTATGTCGATGAGCCAACGACGAAGCCAACACAGTTAGCGTTTGAATGCGACTTCTATCAGTTTTTCCGACAGGAGGAACGGTTTTGCCGGGTAAAATAGCCCTTCTGCCTCCGGATATCACTAATAAAATTGCTGCCGGAGAAGTCGGTGAAAGACCAGCGTCAATCCTCAAAGAACTCTTGTAAAATTCCATAGATGCAAGGGATGCCGAGATTTTTGTGAATCTGGAAAAGGGCGGTCAAGGCTCTATAAAAGTTGTGGATAACGGGGAGGGAATAGATCCCTCCGATGCGCCCCTAGCCTTTGAGCGCTATGCCACCAGCAAAATTCGCGGGTTTGAGGATATCACAGGTGGTCTGGTGGCCTCCCTATCCCCGCTTTTCTTCCTACAGAAACGCCTTGTAATTGATGTTCAGTGCTTTCCCGAGTCGCTTCGCCATTTCCTTGAGGTGAGCATATCTCTGGGTCACAATGTTCGTCTTGCGACCTAAGAACTTTTGCACAGTGTAAAGGTCCGCCCCCTGTTCGATCAACCAGCTTGCATAACTGTGTCGGCAGGAATGAAAACAAATCTGCAAGCGGGGGTCGTCAATGCCGTCGTTCAGTTTCAACTCTTCGACGGTCCGCGCGAACGTGAAGGAAATGCGATCTATCTTCCCCTTGCGGCTTTGGAAAACATAATCCGACGGCTTCCCCTGTGGTCGGCTACTGAGCATCTCCACGGCCTGTTTTGTGAGAAAGGCATACCGCGATCCGGCTTTTGCGTCCCGGATAGTCAAAACGGCTTTGTAGCGTAATCGGTCATTTATTTTTTCCACAAAACGTCAATCTTGACGAAGATGCAGTATTTTACGGTAGTCACTGGTTTTAATTCCTCGATAATTATGATATGGATGATAGAAAGCTGGATGTCTGATTTGGTGAGGTGCTCAAACCAACGGATGCATGGTTGAAATATTGCGGCGTCGTCGGGAAACCAAGCGGTAAACGGAGAAAAACAACCTCAACCATCTGGAGAAACCGGTCTACTCGACTCAAATGATCTTCCTTCCCCATGAGAGGGGCATTGCCATGAGTTCGAATCCCGCCAACAAGAAGCTTGCCACAAAGATAAAAGATCTCGAGTTGAAGCCGGCAGCATACGAGAAGGGAGCAGCCCCCCATCTGATCTCGGAAGAATTTCGAAGACTCGCGAACCGGGGAACCGGCCGCTCCCATCGTGCGCGGGATGGCCTACGACATCACCGCCCGCAAGCAGGCGGAGGAACAGCTTCAT
>MELM01000016.1:0-3803 GCA_001767605.1 Candidatus Solincola sediminis
GGCGTCCTAGGCCAACTAGACTAATGCGCCACGCATTCGATATTTATTTGGCTGGGGGAGAAGGATTCGAACCCTCACAACGAGATCCAGAGTCTCGCGTCCTACCATTAGACGATCCCCCAGGGATTCACGCGCGATGATTAGTATACCAAAAAGGCTCTGCTCACACAGCGAAGGGAACGGGCGACCCTCGAGAAAAGGAAAGGCGTCGACCCCAGCTTAAGTCCCATTCGGGACGACGGGCAGGATCACCCGTGATGGCATGGTCTTGTCGTGGTACAGCCAGATCCAGGCGAAATCGAAGGTCGGGTAAACCTGGGGGAAGTCCGCCGTCGCGATCTCCAGTTTGATCCTGCTGCCCGCAGGGAAACGATGGTAGATCGCCTGCATCTCGATGGGCTTGGCGGCCGTATTTTCGATGCCTCCTGGCTGTTCATCGTACCCCTCATACCATCCGATGCTCACGATGTTTTCGCTGCCGTCCGGCGCCACTTCGGAAATGCAGGGGTCGAGCTGTGTGAATTTCTGGGAGCCCTGATAATATAGCTCGACTCTGGGCGGGCCCATGATAGGCACATCTCTGGTAAGGGGTTCGCTTAGATAGCTGACTTTGCTGAAGGGGACATCGAATAGATTCATACGGTTGGGAATGCCTATCAACTGGCCGTTGAAGAGATCGGTCACGTCCTTCAAATATGGAATTGATATTGATCCCGTGAAACCTATGTTGATAAGAAGATCTGCCTCGGATCTGCCGCTCCTGGCTTTGGTTCGTGACAGCCGGCCCGTCCCGTCCGCGGCCTGGTCGAGAAACAATGACATCTGAGAAGTACCGGGGATTGGATAATCATCGGCCTCACCATAGTTTGCCGGGTCATTGTCTCTATAAAAGCAGACGCGCGGCTCTTGCTCCGCGCCGTTGTCCGCCCCCTTCAGGTAGTGGTCGAACCAGTCATCGACCTGTTCGGTTATCCACTCCCCTTCCTGGGTGAGCGGCATCTTGTCCCCCATCACCACTCCGCAATCTCCCCCATGGCCATGATTGGTGACAATAATCCGCTTTGGGCCCACTGAATAGTTAAAAGCCATCAAGCCTTCGTTGGCTAAAAAGAGGTCATCGTTGTAGCCCGCCACGATAAGCATGGGAGCCGTAATGGGATGTTCCACGGTACCATCGTATTCCTCATTACACCAGTAGCGGGCGGAACGCAACTTCACGTATTGCCTTGCCTCTTGCTCGTTCTCCATATGGCGTCCCATGATTATGTTGTAAATATTTGGTAGACCACTGGAGACGTTGCTGATCGGTTGTTCAATCAGCCCGGAAACCGCCTTGCTGATGGCTTGCCATTTTTGCCAGCCATCCAGCTTTTCATCGGAGGCGATAAAGATAAGGTTCAAGAAGAAGCCCGAGAGGTTCCCCATATAGGAAAAGGCGAAGAGCATCGTGGTCCAGAGCAGCTTGAAGCAATCGTTGGGATAAAGGGAGAACATTAGGTCGAAAGAGCCGTGCATGGGAACAACCGCCCTTATGCGGGGATCACAGGGATCGCCCTGCCGGGGGTCTTGCCTGGGCGCTATCAGGTAACTGAAGCAGCCGCCCATGGAGTAGCCGGTGACTCCAACAACCGGTCCTTTTACATCCTTCAAGACGGGGAATCTCTTATCCTCGGAGATATGGGTGATGATGTCGCTCAAGTCCCTTATGTCCAGATCGGGATTCATGCATCCTATCTCGCCGCCCGCTCGGAACCATCCCCGAGCGGTAATGGAGACCGAGATATATCCCCTCGTGGCATAGCGCTGCCCGGCCCACAAGTACATGGTCTTGTCGGTATCCCAGCCGTTCACCATGATGACAACGGGGAAGGTCTCGCCCTCCGCTTTCGGGACAGGACTGAAGACGTACACCGGGATATTGGTTCCGTCACGCACCGTCCAATCCTCGTCGAACTCGTTGAAGTCGTAAGCACCTGAAGAACTCGATGATGCCTCAGGCTTTCCCGCAGCGAAGGCAGTGCCAACGAATGCACTTGTCAGGAGAAGGAACGAGATGGATAAAACAAAGAATAAGCGCGCCCAAAGAGACCTCATCGCAAACCCCCTACCGGCTTTTGGAATGCTTGCAGAGTGCAATTATTCTATCACACGAATCTTGACGACACGGCAAACCGAGCAAAATAAAACCCCGCGGGGGTTTCCGCGGGGCATTTATGGAGGGCAGATTTATCCGGCTGCCCCCGGTGGAGTCTTGTCGGCTTCTTTCAAACCCTTAACGATACTATCGAACTCTTCCCGGTTTATCTCGCCTGCTGCAAACCTGCGTTTTGCGATATCAAGGGCGCTTTCCGCAGATCGCGGCCCCGTCGGTCCGTGATAAGTAACCGGGCCATGGCCGTGAACGGAGTAATTTCTGATCAGCAGGTAAGCCACAACTGCTATTACAGCAAACCATAAGAAGCCGAATCCGAACATCCACCAACCTCCGTATCCCCAGTGCCCCATATACGCCATATAAGAAAGAAGTTGCATGATTGCCGTCACCTCCTCGCAACCGAATCGAGCTACTGATTCTATTATTCCTCAACTAGTATTATTATCCCATTTGCGGGGGAACGAAATGATGGAAAGCTACCGGCTGGATTACAACTCGATCAGGCTGTTGATTGTGGGTATCTGGATGGGAACATCGATTACTCGCCGTCTCACCGCGACCTCAAAGGGAGCGAGATCGATCGTGCGGCTGAGGGGCGGATAAAAGTCGTCGAAGTGATGGGGAATGACGAGACCGGGTCTTACCCTCCTTACCAGTTCAGCCGACACTTCCGCAATATCGGTTCTTCCCTGCACCGGAACCATGAATACATCGATATTATTGGAAACCCCCCAGATCATGCAGGCGCTGCCCAGATGAAACAACTTCTTGCCCTCGACATCTATCAGCCATCCGAACACCTCCCCGGTCCGAAAACGATGGCCCCCGAGCCGGCTGATCTCCATGAGCTTCATTCGCGAATTCCATAATGTGGTAATGACGAGGTGGGGGTCGAAGGTTACATGCCGAGCGGGCAGGGCCCCAAAAATGAAGGGATCCGCTTTCACCCGCTTCCACGGCCAGGTCGGCTTCAATCTATTCCAAGGCACTCCCCTCGCAGCCAGGCTCTGGCAGACGGCCGGGGAAGCATAGGCGGGTGCCCCCGACATCCGCACGATTTGGGGTACATCAATAGTATGGTCGAAATGGCCATGAGTTATGAATATTGCCTTCACATGAGCGAAATCGGAAGGGCTCAAGTTCTGCTGCGGGGTGGCATCAGCGTTGCGGGTGAGGTAGGGGTCGATGAGCACACTGGTGCCGCCGGAAATCAGCTCGAAACCCGCGGTCCCCAACCAGCGCAACTGCATCTACTCACCCCCGATATCGATTGCACGGGCTATGCGCTGCAAGGTGCGATCCCTTCCAAGCAACTCCATGCTCTCAAAAAGCGGCGGGCTGATCTTGCTCCCCGCTATCGCCACCCGCAGCGGTTGAAAAGCTTTTCGTGGCGAGAGCCCGAATTCATCAGCCATGGCGCGCAATGTTTTTTCTATCTCCTCCGACCGAAAATCCCCAAGCTCCAACAACCTCTTCCCCGCCCCTTTCAGGATCCTCGAGCTCTCATCGCCTTTTAAGAGGCCGAGGGAATCATCCTTTATGCCCACATCCTTAAAAAGGAAGGCCAGAAGCGGTACGGCATCGGCAAGGAGCTTTATCCTCTCCCTTATCAATGGTGAAGCTTTAATGAGTGTTTTGAGGCCTTCTT
>MELM01000016.1:3854-3923 GCA_001767605.1 Candidatus Solincola sediminis
GGGCCAGCTCCTCATCAGCCAAAGCCATGATGTACTGCGAATTCATCCAGAGCAACTTCTCGTTATCCC
>MELM01000016.1:4091-4163 GCA_001767605.1 Candidatus Solincola sediminis
CCTTTTCGAAAGCGGCTTGCCGTCTTCCCCCACAATCATCGGCAGATGGGCGAATGCCGGCGGCCGGGCATC
>MELM01000016.1:4181-6984 GCA_001767605.1 Candidatus Solincola sediminis
TATCTGCTTGGGGGTGTTGGGGAGGTGATCGTCTCCCCGTACAACGTCGGTTATCTCCATATCCGCATCATCGACCACTACCGCCAGGTTGTAGGTCGGGGTACCGTCGCTGCGCAAGAGGACGAAATCCTCGATCTCTTGATTTTGAAAGGTTATGGTTCCCCTGAGGACATCGTGGAGCACGGTCTCACCATCCGGCACCCGGAAACGCAAAGCGAACGGTTTACCTTCTTTTTCCAGTTGCTCGGCGTTAGCCAGCTTGATCTCACGGCAGCGCCTGTCATACATGGGGCTCTCCCCCGCTTCAGCCGCCCCCAGGCGGCGCTCCGCCAGTTCCTCGGGGGCACAAAAGCACCTATATGCCCTGTCTTCCGAAAGCAAGCGCCTGGCGGCATTGTGATAGAGGGCGTTGCGGCCGGTCTGGCGATAAGGCCAGTGGCTGCCGCCCGCTTCGGGACCCTCGTCCCAATCGAGGGTCAACCATCTCATGTCTTCGATAATTGCTTCGATAGCTTCTTCCGTCGAACGGGTGAGATCGGTATCCTCTATCCTTAAGATGAATGAGCCGCCGTGCCGCCTGGCCAGCAGCCAGTTATACAGGGCGGTGCGGGCTCCCCCCACGTGGAGGTAGCCTGTCGGACTTGGTGCGAAGCGAAGGCGCAAGATGTCTGTCCTCTTTTCGTAATATAAGGTGAAGCGTGAATAATAATATCATAGGGATTATCTGGGAGGATTTCTGAAATGGCAAGGTCAAATGTTGCGAGGCGTTACGACAGGATTGCGTGGCTCTATGATTTCATGGTAGATCGTTTTTTTTCGAATTTGCGTCCCGGATTGCTGGACGGTCTTGAAGGTGAAGTTCTGGAAATCGGGGTGGGAACCGGGAATAACTTCCCCTTCTATCCTCATGATTTGCACCTGACGGGCATAGATATAAGTTCAAAGATGCTTTCCCGGGCGCTCTTAAGAGCGCATGAGCTTGGCCGGGATATAGATCTGCGACTGATGGATGTGGAGGAGATGTCATTCCCGGACCGGTCTTTTGATTACGTGG
Source organism: Candidatus Solincola sediminis (assembly GCA_001767605.1). Taxonomy (GTDB): domain Bacteria; phylum Actinomycetota; class Geothermincolia; order Geothermincolales; family RBG-13-55-18; genus Solincola; species Solincola sediminis. Next base: position 5,236 of record MELM01000016.1, read on the forward strand.
TATCATCGCTGGTTTTCTGCTCGGTCGAAGATCCCATGCAAGGGCTGCGGGAGGTATCGAGGGTGCTCAGGGAGAACGGTGAGCTCCGCATGCTCGAGCATGTGCGAAGCGCACGGCCATGGCTTGGAAGCACCATGGATTTCTTGAATCCTGTTGCCCGCCTCATAGGAGACAACATCAACCGGCGAACACTCCTCACCCTAGAAGAGGCCGGTCTCGAGATCCTATCGAATGAATCGCAAGGATCGGAGATCCTTAAGAAAATAAGGGCCAGGAATGTCACTACCCAGCCGTAATATGAGTTTTGTATGTCGAAGGTTTTAGAGCGAGGAGGTCCTATGTTACCGAGGGTTATTCTGCATAATCAGGCGAGTCTGGACGGCCGCCTTGATTGGTTGCAGGCTGATCTCGGCCTGTTTTATGGAATCGTCTCTCTTTTTGAGGAAGATGCGACACTCACCGGGTGTGATACTATCTTTGCCGCTTACGGCGAGCAAGAATGTGTTGAAGATATCGAGGATAAGGAGAGAGAAGCCAACGATAAACTTCCTTTACTCGTAGTCACGGACAGTAAAGGCAGGTTGTCGAACTGGCAGCGATTACGCAGGGAGGAATACTGGAGGGACGTGGTAGCGCTTTGTTCCAACTCGACTCCACCCGCTTTCCTCGATCACTTGAGCGATATTCATGTGGATGCCATCGTAACCGGGAACGGACAGGTAGATCTGCGCCGGGCATTGTGGGAACTCAACAGCCGCTATGGCGTAGAGGTCGTTCGAGTGGACAGCGGAGGTGCTTTGAACGGAGCTTTGTTGAGAGCGGGCTTAGTGGATGAAGTGAGCCTGCTGATCAGCCCGACTGTAGTCGGCGGCCTTAGTCCTCGCTCGCTTTTTCGGGCCCCCGATCTGGAAACAGTGGACGGCCTGCTACATCTCGAACTTCAACGTATGGAACAATTGGATGGTGGAGTGGTCTGGCTGCACTATTATGCGGTCAAGTGAGAGCTTCAGGCGGCATAAAATCGATCGGCGGCTCGAAGGAAGCTTTTCTTCTTGCTGCAACTGCCTGCTCTTCTTGAACCAGCACTTCCCGGCGAAAACCGGCAAAGCTTATCGTCCAGAGAGATGATTTGTAGCACTGAACCGCAATCTGGCCCACGAGGAAGCCCACAACGAGTAATGCGTATTCGATGAAATAGATAAGCGACCGCAGTGGCGCGAAACCGATGCCATGTACGAATTGGTTTACCGCCCATGGTATGAGCGCAGAAAGCGGCCAGGCCAGAAGAAGGAAGAAGACATCGGCGAGAACGGCCTGGAACCAGATCGTGAAGGATTTTGAGGGATACGTCCTGAAAAGCACCCATGCTTCACGCCAGGCTTTTCGAAAGTCCTTTTCCTTTAGCGTGGAAGATCGCACCGCCAGCATGGCAAGCAATCCGCCGACAACATAGACGGCCAGCAAGAGTAAGGACCAGGTTATCAGGACCAGGAAGTAAAGGATGAAGTGGTTATAACCAGGGTCGAGCCTTTCCCAAACGGGTATAAATATAGCCGGCAGGTAGATAACAGCGATGCGCAGTGCGTCCCAGGGCAAAAAGGTTACTGCGAACGGGACGTAGCGCTTTTGTGACTCGGCCACTGTTTTTCCGAAGGATGGGATTTCTCGGCTATTACTTCCTACCTGGCGGATGAGGACCATCTCACCCAGGTAGCCGACCGCTCTGAGGATAATAAAGGCGGCTGTAGC
>MELM01000016.1:7024-18856 GCA_001767605.1 Candidatus Solincola sediminis
AAGATGAATCGTATTTGCAGCCCTCCTGCCGAAACGCTCCGGTCCCCAACCGAAAAGGATCCACCAGGCTTCGGTAAAAGCAAGGGCTGAGAGGAAGGCCGCAGGCCATAGGCGCCTCTCGCTGAGCGCCAGTCTTATGGCTTGTTTGAACTCGGGTCCGGTATGATCCGTCTGGGGTTCCATCCGCCTCGCTTCGACATCCGTTATCGTCCTCAACTTTAATCATATTATACGAGGAATAAAAAGGCCGACAAGAGCGCTGGGAGAGTTCCTGTCAGTCTTATGCTTCAACTATGTTTCCTCTGTAACTACGTTGTAGAGGAGGCCGACCCCGATTTGCTCACCGATTATTTCCACGTCGACCCGGTCGCCTGGATGCAACTCGCCCACCCCGGAAGGAGTACCGGTGAGAATCACATCGCCCGGGCAAAGGGTCATGATGCGGGATACGAAACTCAGTATCTCCGCTGGTGTGAAGATCATGTTGGTTGCGGCCGAGGATTGGCGAAGCTCTCCGTTTACATGAGTCATGATAGTCAGGCCCGCGGCATCGATGCCTGTCTGGATAAACGGCCCCAACGGGCAGAAAGTATCAAAGCTCTTGGCCCGGGTCCACTGCCCATCCTTTATCTGAAGGTCACGCGCCGTAACATCGTTGGCGCAAGTATAACCCAGGATGTGTAACGGAGCTTCATCGGGAAGTACATTGCGGCACTGTGTCTTGCAGACCACGGCCAGTTCGCCCTCGTAATCAACGCGCTTGCTGATGGACGGACAGATGATCTCGTCCCCATTGGCAATTATTGATGATGGCGGTTTCATAAATATAAGTGGCTCCTCGGGAATCGGCAGCTTGAATTCCTCCGCGTGATCCCGGTAGTTAAGGCCGACCGCGATTATCTTCTGGGGACTTACGGGGGCCAGGACTTCTATGCGCCTGATGTCGTATGAGTTACCTTGCCGTTCAATGCCGGTGAAGGGCGTGTGCAGCAGTTCGTATATGGTATCGCCTTCAATCTCGCCATAGTGAATGTGTCCCCCTTCGAGGAAGCGAACCAATTTCATCTCAACGCTCCGGTTGCGCCTTCTTGTGCAAGAGGCCGTACTCGATGGAATCGACGAGCGCTTGCCAGCTGGCCTCGATAATATTCTCCGACACGCCTATTGTTCCCCAAGTCTTCTCACCGTCTCCACTTTCAATGAGCACCCGGGTAACGGCGGCGGTTGCCTTCTCGGGGTTGAGAATGAGCACTTTGTAGTCCTCGAGGTCGATGTCATCAAGCTCTGGATAAGCCCGGCCGATGGCCAGCCGCAGTGCGGAGTCGAGGGCGTTTACGGGGCCGTTGCCTTCACCGGTCGCGATTATGCGTTTGCCCCTCACATGCACCTTTACCGTGGCCTCGGTGACTATGCTGCCGTCCTCCCGCTTCTCCATGATCACCCGGAAACTCTCGAGCCTGAAGAAAACCTTCTGCAACCCGAGGGAGCGCCGCATGAGGAGTTCGAAGGACCCGTCCGCCGCTTCGAAATGGTAGCCCCGATATTCCATCTCCTTGATCATATCAAGGATTTCCTGCACCTTGTCGGGATTCTGGGCGAGGTCGGTTCCCAACTCATTGCCCTTGACCACGATAGTGCTCTTGCCCGATAACTCCGATACCTCGATTCGCTGTATATTTCCCACCAGTTCGGGTTTCACGTGCTCGTAGGTTTCGGAATCCCTCACCACGGCACTGACATGAAGTCCACCTTTGTGGGCGAAAGCCTTTTGTCCTACGTAGGGCTGGTGTGAATCGAGTTTTATGTTTGCGATCTCGCTCACGAAATGGCATAACTCGGTGAGCCCCGCTAGTTTTTCAGGAGGAAGAACCTGCCTATCCATCTTGAGGGCAAGCGCGGGGATGATTGAACAGAGGTTGGCGTTGCCGCACCTCTCGCCGTAGCCGTTTATGGTCCCCTGGACCATGGTGGCACCTTCTTCCACCGCAACCAGGCTGTTGGCTACCGCGCATTCGCCATCATTATGAGCATGGATGCCGACAGGTATTTTGATCTCCTTCATCGCCTCCCGTACGATCTGTTTCACCTCGGATGGCAGCGTGCCTCCGTTGGTATCGCAGAGGCACACCCAATCGGCCCCCGCCTCGACCGCCGCTTTCACCGTCTCCATGGCATATCGGGCATTTCCCTTGTAGGCATCGAAGAAATGCTCCGCATCATAGATCACCTGGCGGCCATGCTTCTTGAGAAATTCGACACTGTCCGCGATCATATAGAGATTCTCGTCGAGTTGTGTTCGCAATGCCGTTCTGACGTGCAGTTCCCAGGTTTTACCAACAATGCAGACCGCCTGAGTCTCCGCCCGCAGCAGTTCATCGAGCCCTTTATCTTTGTCGCTGCCAATCATCGCCTTGCGGGTTGAACCGAAAGCTATGGGTATCGAATTCTTTAGTTCCACGCCCGGCAAACGCCGGAAGAATTCCGCCTCCTTGGGGTTGGATGCGGGGTAGCCACATTCGACATAATGGACGCCGAATTGGTCGAGACGGCGAAGGATCTTGAACTTGTCATCGACGGAAAGGGATAGCCCCTCCATCTGAGCGCCATCCCGTAGCGTCGTATCGTAGAGTTTTACGAGGTTATTCACCAATTCAATCCTCTCAGACATGCTTGTAGCCTACACAAAGGTGCCTGACACCTTTGTGTAGGCTAGTCGACGTATTCCAGCCAGTGGTCGTAGTCCTTGTCCTTGCCGGCAACGATTTGGAAGAACTTGCCCTGGATGCGCTTGGTTATCGGTCCCGGCTCGCCTATTGCCCTGTTGTCTATTTCGCGAATCGGCACCACCTCTGCGGCGGTTCCAGTAAAGAATGCTTCATCGGCTATATAAAGGTCGGTTCGCACCAGGTCTCTTTCGCGGCATGGTATCTCGAAGTCCTCGGCGATTATCATTACCGAATCGCGGGTTATCCCCTCCAGGGCACCCGAGGATGTGGGCGGTGTGTAAAGGGATCCATGACGGGCAACGAAAATATTCTCACCGGCACCGTCCGCGATATGGCCGTGCATGTTGAGAAGGACCGCTTCGTCGTATCCCGCCTCGATCACTTCCATCTTGGCCAGGATGGAATTGAGGTACTGTCCGGTTGCTTTAGCCGCAGTAGGAATCGAGTTGGCCTCGTTGCGCCTAAACGACGATACTTTTGCCCGCACCCCATGCTCTATCCCCTCTTCGCCCAGATATGCTCCCCACGGCCACACCGCTATGGCCACATTGACCGGTGCTCCCAGAGGATGAAGTCCCATCTCCCCGTATCCTCTGAAGGCTATGGGGCGGATGTAGCAGCTCTTGAGTCCGTTGGCTCGGATGACCACCTTGGTGGCCTCGACCAGTTCGTCCAAGCTGAAGGGTATCTCCATATGGTATATGTGGGCTGAGCGAAAAAGCCTTTTCATATGGTCGGTCAGCCGGAATACGGCGGCTCCTTTAGGAGTCTCATATGCGCGAATTCCCTCGAACACTCCCGACCCGTAGTGTAGAGAGTGGGTCAGGATGTGAACCTTGGCTTCCTTCCAATCGACCAGCTCACCGTCCATCCATATTTTATCCACTTCGGGTATCGGCATAGATTGCTCCTCCTTACCTTGATGGGCCTACACAAAGGTGCCTGACACCTTTGTGTAGCTTATTGCTCTTTGATGTATTTTACGACAAGATCCCCGACCTCTGTAGTTGACTTGCCCATCTTACCTGCGGAAAGAGATTCCAGGTCGTTGTTGCAGGCGTTCATTACGGCTCGCTCTATGCGCGCTGCCGCATCCACCTCGCCCAGATGGTCCATCATCATTTGTACCGCGCAAATCGCGGCCAGCGGATTGATCACATTCTTACCCGTATATTTTGGGGCGGATCCGCCTATCGGCTCGAACATCGACGTGCCTTCGGGATTGATGTTGCCTCCAGCGGCTATACCCATCCCGCCCTGTATCATGGCTCCCAGGTCAGTGATGATATCGCCGAACATGTTATCCGTGACGATCACGTCGAACCATTCCGGGTTCTTTACAAACCACATACATATCGCATCAACGTGGGCGTAATCGGTTTCGATATCGGGATACGACTCCGCCAACTCGTTGAAGGCCCGCTCCCAGAGGTCCCAGGCATAGGTGAGCACGTTGGTTTTGCCGCACAGCGTAAGTTTGCGGTCCCTGTCCCGGCGGCGGCAGTAATCGTAGGCGAAGCGCAGGCAGCGTTCGACTCCTCTGCGAGTGTTTACACTCTCCTGCACTGCCACCTCGAAAGGGGTATCCTTGCGCAAAAAGCCGCCGGTACCGGCATACAGCCCCTCGGTATTCTCGCGCACTACGACGAAATCGATATCATCCGGACCCTTGTCCTTGAGCGGCGTCTCCACTCCGGCGTAGAGCTTGACCGGCCGCAGATTTATATACTGGTCGAGCGCGAACCGGACGTTGAGCAGTATCCCTTGTTCGAGGATCCCGGGCTTCACATCAGGGTGTCCGATGGCGCCGAGCAATATTGCCTCGAAGCCCCGCAGTTCCTCGATATCTTCCGCATCCATGACCTTCCCGGTTTCGAGGTAACGATCGCCGCCGAAATCGAAGTATTTGCTCTCGAAATCGAAACCCTCGACGTCGGCCGCGGCCTCCAGCGCTTTCATGGCCTCCCGCACCACCTCGGGGCCGGTGCCGTCTCCTGGGATCACCGCTATCTTGTACATGTTAACCTCGCAGCCTCCTTTTTACATATTCTACCAGTCCATTGCCGGCAATTATCTCTCTCATAAAGGGTGGGAAAGGCGGCGAGTGGTATTTATTACCAGTACTTATATTCTCGATCAGCCCTTCTTCCAGGTCCACCCGCAGGTGATCACCCATCTTGATGCCTTGAACGGCCTCGGGACTCTCGAGGATGGGGAGCCCCACATTTATCGCGTTGCGATAAAAGATACGCGCGAAGGAAGCTGCAATAACCAGCGAGACCCCGCAGCCTTTCAAGGCCAGCGGAGCATGTTCGCGGGATGAGCCGGATCCGAAGTTCTCCTCTGCGACGATTATATCCCCCGCTTCCACCCGGTTTACGAATTCCGGGTCTAGGTCCTCCAGGCAATGCTCGCCGAGTTCTCGGGGATCGGTGAGGGACAAGTGGCGAGCGGGAATTATGACGTCGGTATCGACGTTTCTTCCGTAGCGCCATGCTTTTCCTTCGAGCACCATGCCGGCCATCAGTCCATCACCTCTCTCGGGTGGGTCAAGCGTCCGGATATCGCAGAAGCGGCGGCAACCGCCGGACCGGCAAGGTACACTTCGCTGCCCACATGGCCCATCCTGCCCACGAAATTGCGGTTGGTCGTAGAAACCGCCCTCTCGCCCTTGGCGAGTACTCCCATGTGACCGCCAAGGCAGGGACCGCAGGTTGGTGTGCTCACGGCCACTCCCGCCTCGAGGAATATTTCCATCCAGCCTCGCTTCACCATCTCTTTTAATATGGGCTGGCTGCCCGGGATGACTATGGTTCTGACCCGCGGATCTACCTGCCGCCCTTTTAATATACGTGCCGCTATCTCCATATCCTCCAGCCTGCCGTTCGTGCAGGATCCTATGACCGCCTGGTCGAGTGCGATGTCCCCCGCTTCGGAAACCGGCCGAACATTGGAGGGCAGGTGGGGAAAAGCGACCTGTGGCTCGAGATCGCTTACTTCGAATTCGATCTTTTCGGCGTAGGAGGCATCCGAATCGCTTGAAAATATCCTGTAATCGCGCGGCGAACGTCCTTCCAGCCATTCCTTCGTTTTAACATCGACATGGAAGATGCCGTTCTTGGCGCCGGCCTCTATGGCCATATTCGCCATTGTGAACCTCCCGTCCATTGAGAGGGCATCGATCGCCGGACCATGGAATTCCATGGCGCGGTAACGCGCTCCGTCCACTCCCAACTTCCCGATGGTGTAAAGGATGATATCCTTTCCTCCCACCCAGGAGCGCAGCTCACCCGCGTATTCGAGCCGGATGCTTTCCGGAACCCGCAGCCACACCTCGCCCAATGCCATGGCCATCGCAAGATCGGTCGATCCGACGCCGGTGGAAAAAGCACCCAGCGCACCGTAGGTGCAGGTGTGGGAATCAGCTCCCACGATGACCTCGCCCGGCAGGGCCAGTCCCTCTTCCGGAATCATCACGTGCTCTATGCCCACGCGGCCCACGTCGAAATAATTCTCCAGCCCCTGCTCCCGCGCGAAATTACGCAGCAGTACACAATTCTCGGCTGCCGCTATGTCGCGCGCCGGCGTGAAATGGTCGGGGACCAGTACGACCTTGGCCGGATCGAAGACTCGCTCCGCTCCCATTTCCCGGAAGGCTTCCAGGGACAGCGGGGCCGTTATATCGTTCGCCAGCGCGAGGTCGATGCGGGCGTTTATCAATTCACCCGGTCGCACCTTGTCGCGACCGGCATGCCACGCCAATATCTTCTCGGTTATGGTTTGTGCCATGTTTCCTCTCTTCGGGGATCGGATTACTCTTGTGGCTGCGCCTTTGCCTTAGGCTTGGCCTTTGTCTTGGCCTTTGTCTTGGCCTTCGGCCGAGGCGCGTGGGCTGAGGTCGCCTTGCGGGCGAGCTTCTTCTTCTCAAAGAGGCCTTTCTGAACCGCCCGGTTGATGGCGTTGATATAGGCACGGGCACTGGCCTCGATGATGTCGGGGCTTACGCCCCGGCCCACCATGTCGTGCCCCTCGATCTCTAATTTGATAGTAACGTCGCCCATAGCGTCCAAGCCCTTGGTGATGGCTTGTACCTGATAGGCGACGAGCTTGGCTCTTACCTTGGTGGCCTTGAGGACCGCGCGGCACACCGCGTCCACCTGGCCGTCCCCGGTGGAGGTGGCCTCGTAGCTCTTGCCCTCCCTCGACAGTTTGACAGCCGCGATGGGAATTGCGCCGGTGCCCGAGGACGATTGCATGTAATCGAGCTGAAAGAGTTCCTCCAAGGTGCGGATCTCGTCAAGGGCGATGGCCTCCAGGTCCTTCACCGCCACTTCCTTCTTTTTGTCGGCCAGCTCCTTGAAGCGCACGTAGGCGCGCTCCAGCCCCTTATCGTCGAGATAGAAGCCCATTTCCTCGAGCTTGGTCTTGAGGGCGTGTCTTCCCGAATGCTTGCCCAGGTAGATTTCCGATTCGACCAGGCCGACGTCCTCGGGGCTCATGATCTCGTAAGTCGCCCGGTTCTTGAGCACCCCGTCCTGATGGATTCCCGATTCATGGGCGAAGGCGTTCTCGCCCACGATAGCCTTGTTTGGTTGAACATTATAGCCGGTGAGCATGGAGACCAGGCGAGAGGCCTGGTAAATCTCGCGGGTCTTAACGCCGGTGGTCATATCTGTGGCATCCTTGCGGGTGTTTAGGACCATGACAATCTCTTCCAGCGAGCAGTTGCCCGCCCGCTCCCCCAAACCGTTGATGGCACATTCGACCTGACGCGCCCCGGCGCCGATGGCCGCCAGCGAATTGGCCACCGCAAGACCCAAATCGTTGTGGCAATGGACGCTCACGACCACTTTCTCGATTCCTTTCACGTTTTCCATAATGCCTTTGATCAGAGCCTCGAATTCGTCCGGTATGGTGTAGCCTACCGTGTCCGGCACATTGATGACCGTAGCTCCCGCTTTGATGACTTCCGTGAAGACCTGGTAGAGTAATTTCGGGTCGCTGCGGGTGGCATCCATGGCCGAGAACTCTACATTCTCGGTGTACTTGCGGGCGTAGGTGACGGCATCGCGGGCCATATCCACGACCTGCTTCGGGGTTTTCTTTATCTGGTACTTCATGTGGTACTCCGATGTGGAGAGGAATGTATGTATTAGAGGCCTCTCGGCGAACATGATCGCTTCCCAGGCCCAATCGATATCGTTGCGATCGGCACGTGCCAGGGCACAGATAACAGGCCCCTTTACGTTCTTCGCTATGTTCTTGACCGCTTCGAATTCGCCGGTGCTGGACACCGGAAACCCGGCCTCGATGATATCGACCTCGAGCCGCGCCAGTTGTTCCGCGATTTCCACTTTTTCCCTCTGATTGAGACTGATGCCCGGCGACTGTTCTCCGTCTCTCAGGGTCGTGTCAAAAATATAGATGCGCTCTGTCATCACCGATTCCTCCCGTTTACCGTGCCGTGTCTTGAATCTCCACTCTATGCAGAAATATTGCATAGAGTGGAGATTCAAGACACGGCACCATCTACCATAATGTAATAAACTTGCTGTCTTTAACCTTCGGCGTGCGGCGGATCGCGTCCATCACCGCTTCCGGGATAGGTGTATCCACGTTTAATCCCATAACCGCCTCGCCACCAATCTTGCGTCTGCCCACCTGCATGTGCGCTATGTTTATGTCGTTGTCCCCCAGGATGGTCCCGATCTTCCCGATCATTCCCGGTATGTCGGCGTAACGGAAGAAGGCCATGTATTGGGATGGACCCAGGTCTATATCATACTCGTAAACATGAACGAAACGCTCGGAATTGGTAAGTCCTACCAGCGTACCGCCCACTGCGACCTGGTCCCCGTCGCGCTTGCCACGGGTCATTATCAGGTTGACATAATCGCGGGTCGACTCGGACTTTGTCTCGCGCACGGTGAGACCGCGTTCCTTTGCGAAGATCGATGCGTTTATATAATTCACCGGTTCCGATACAATTTTTTCGAAGAATCCCTTGAGAACCGCCACCGTCAGCACACCCGTCTCGTAACTCGCAAGGCCGCCCAGGTATTCCACTTCTATCTCATCCACGTGGCCTTCTACCAGGTGAGTTAGGAGGAGGCCGAGCTTTTCCGCGAGGGGCATGAAGGCCTTCACGTCTTCGTCCACCTCGGCGGGGACCGGGAGATTGACGACATTGGCTACAAACTCGCCGTTAAGTGCTGCCCGCACTTGCTCGGCGATCATGACCCCTGCCCGGTCTTGTGCCTCCTGGGTAGAAGCGCCCAAGTGCGGTGTGGCGATTACCCCGGAATGGCCGATCAACGGGTTGTCGACGGCCGGTTCATTCTCGAAGACATCCAGCGCGGCGCCCGCGACTTTTCCCGAATCGAGCGCTCGGGCCAAAGCTTCCTCGTCGATAACGCCTCCCCTGGCCACATTGAGAAGCCGCACTCCGTCCTTCATTCTGGCGAATTCCTCATCGCTCAATAAATGATATGTTTCATTTGTTTTGGGGAGGTGCACGCTTATGAAGTCAGCTCTATTGAGAACATCGTCAAGGTTCGATAGCAGCTCCACCCCTTGTTTCTTGGCGCGCTCATCCGATATATAAGGGTCGTAGGCTACGACATGCATCCCAAAAGCCGCGCACCTCTGTGCGACAAGGCTGCCAATTCTTCCCAATCCGATGATTCCCATCACCTTGTGATAGAGTTCCACGCCCTCGAAGCGCTTGCGGTCCCACTTCTTATCGCGAAGGGAATTGACCGCATCCGGAAGGTCGCGGCAAAGTGCCATCAGCAGGGCCATGGTCTGCTCGGCGGCCGATATTATATTACTCTGCGGCGCATTGATGACCATTATCCCCCGCTTGGAAGCGGCTTCCACGTCGATATTATCCACGCCGACGCCGGCCCGGCCTATCACCCTCATGTTGGTCGCCGCCTGGATGACTTCGGCATTCACATCAGTGCCGCTGCGAACGATCAAGCCGTCGTAGCCCCCGATCTCTTTGAGCATCTCCTCCCGGCTCATCTCCGGAAGAAAATCCACCTCGAAATCCTGGCGTAATACATCGATGCCAGCCTCGGCGATTTTCTCTTTAACCAGCACCCGCATCAATTGACTGACCTCCTATGTGAATTCTAGATAAGTTTTTTCGGCGGCCGCGAGCCCGCTGCCCAACTCGAGAGGGAAGCCCAATTTCTTGAGCGTCATCTCCAACGCCGTAAGGGCAACCATAAGGTCGAAGATATTGTAATAACCGACGTGACCGATGCGGAAAATCTTTCCTTTCAACCGGTCCTGTCCACCGGCGACTATCACACCGTACTCCCTATTGAGGTGCCTGACAATGTCACCGCCACTCATACCTTCCGGAGCCTTGACTGCCGTTACCGCATAAGAACGGTCGAGCACCTTGGGAAATAGTTCCAGGTCCATGGCGATTACGCCAGCTCGGGTGCACTCGGCCAGAATACGGTGCCGCCTCCATACTTCCTCGAGCCCCTCATCAAGCAGCATCCGGGTCGCCTTGGACATCGCCCTGACCAAGCTTATCGCCGGCGTGAAGGGCGTTTCGGGGCTGTCGGAATTGTACTTCTTACGGGCCTTCTTAAAAGAGAAGTAATAAGTTGGCAAGGACGCTTTTTCCACCATTTCCCAGGCCTTGTTGCTGACCGCGACCGCGGCCACGCCGGGCGGCGTCATGAAAGCTTTCTGGGAACCTATTACCAGCACATCCACACCCCAATCGTCGGTGTGCATCTCCAGGGCTCCGGCACCGCTTATTGAATCAACGATGAGAATGGCGGCGGTCTCGGATACGATCTTGCCGATGGCCTCGATGTCGTTGACGGTTCCCGTAGATGTCTCACTATGAGTCACGAAGACACCCTTTATGTCGGGTTGTGATTTGAGCATGGATGCTATTGTGTTCGGATCGGCCGTCTCGTCCCAGGGATAGTCATAGCGTTCGACCCCGAGCCCGTATAATTCGGTGAGGTCGGTGAAGCGTTCCCCGAACTTGCCTCCCGCTGCGACCAGCACCTTATCTCCCGGACTGAAACAGTTAGTGACCGCCGCCTCCATGCCGCCCGTTCCGGAAGAAGCGAACGTAAGTATGTCATTCCTGGTGAGAAGGACCTTCTTAAGGCCCTCGACCATCTCCACGAAGAGCCTGGTATACTGCGGCGTGCGATGGTGGATCATGGGCTCCGCCTGCACGAGCAGCACTTCGGGCGGAATGGGCGTAGGGCCCGGCGTCATTATGTATTCCTTACGGATCATTTTCTTGTTCCTTACGCTCTCTGTCTCTTATCGCTATTCATATGTTGATGTTTAGGCCTGACCCCATGTTGATGTTTAGGCACGACCCCATTATTTGACCCCATTATTTGAGCCAGGACATCATGGCGCGGAGGTCGGCCCCGACCTTTTCAATCATTTCTTCGCGGGCGATGCGCCGCAGTGAATTGAAGACCGGACGGCCGGCTTGGTTTTCCAGTATCCACTCGCGGGCGAATTCGCCGGTCCGTATTTCTTCCAGGATGTCCCACATCTCCTCGCGTGTATCTTCCGTTATGATGCGGGTGCCCCGTGTAAAGTCACCATACTCGGCGGTGTCGCTTATGGAATGGCGCATATTGGCGATGCCGCCCTCATATATGAGGTCCACTATCAGCTTCAACTCGTGCAGGCACTCGAAGTAGGCGATCTCCGGCTGGTATCCGGCTTCGACCAGGGTGTCGAATCCCGCCCTTATCAGTTCTGTTACTCCGCCACAGAGCACGCACTGCTCGCCGAAGAGGTCGGTCTCGGTCTCCTCCGCGAAGGTGGTCTTTATAACCCCGGCTCTCGCCGCTCCCAAACCCTTGGCGTAGGCAAGACCGATCGACAGTGCCTTGCCGGTGTGGTCCTGATAGACCGCGACCAACGCGGGAACGCCGCTTCCTTCCTCGTAAACCCGCCGCACCATGTGCCCAGGACCTTTGGGGGCGACCATAATAACATCTATATGTTCCGGTGGAAGAATCTGGAAGTAGTGGATGTTGAAGCCATGGGCGAAGAAGAGGGCATCCCCCTCCTTCAATGCCGGCGCGATGCTCTTCTCGTA
>MELM01000016.1:18917-20374 GCA_001767605.1 Candidatus Solincola sediminis
GACGCCATATCCAGAACCTCAAAGCCGGCATCCTGCGCCTTGCCGCGATCCGGGTCTTCTTCGCGCAGGCCGACAACAACCTTCACCCCGGAATCCCGCAGATTGAGTGCGTGAGCGTGGCCCTGGCTGCCGTAGCCGATTACCGCCACCGTCTTTCCTTCCAGCAGGGACAGATCGCCGTCCTTTTCGTAAAATATCTCCGCCATCAACAATCTCCTCCTAAAACGTATCCATCACTTCCCGCGCGGCAGGGCTACCTTTCCCGTCCGCACCAACTCGCGAATGCCGTAGGGCTTAAGCAGGTCCTCGAAGGCGCGCAACTTGGACGCATTCCCCGTAACTTCCACGACTATACTCTCGCGTGAAACATCAACGATGTTTCCCCGAAAGATATCCACGATCTCTATGACCTCCGAGCGGTTGTCGGCGTCTACCCTTATCTTGGCCAGTACCATCTCACGCGCCACGGAGGCGTCCGGATCGAGGTCTATGATCTCGATAATGTTTATCAGTTTGTGCAATTGCTTGCGCACCTGCTCGAGCGAATGCTCCTCCACGTCCACCACTATCGTCATGCGCGAAATGTCCGGCTTTTCCGTCGTGCCGACGGCCAGGCTGTCTATATTGAAGCCGCGGCGGGCGAAGAGTTCCGCAACCCTCGCCAGGACACCGGGTTTGTTCTCGACCAGGACCGACAGTGTGTGTTTCATGCCATTCACTCCCTAAAGGAACGGTTCCTCGGTCTCCTCGAGGTCTATCTTCTCCACCGGATAGAGCATGTCTCCGATCATGTCGTAGAGCGGCGCCCCCGGTGCGACCATCGGATAGACGTTTTCCTCTTCCTCGACATGGAAGTCGATCAGCACCGGGCAATCGGTGTCTATGGCTTCCTTAATGGCAGGTTCAACCATCTCAGGGTCGGTGACCAGGATTCCTTTGGCCCCGAATGCCTCGGCAAGAGCCACCAGGTCGGGGCTCTCCCCTCTCCTGAGACACGAACTGGAATATTTCCTGCCGTAGAAGAGTTGCTGCCACTGCCTGACCATTCCCAGGTAACCGTTGTTGAGAACCGCTACCTTTACAGGCGCCTTATCCAGCACCGCGGTGGCCATCTCCTGCATGGTCATCTGGAAGCTGCCGTCGCCGGCAATGTCTATCACCAGGTCTTTGGGCTTGCCTAGTTGGGCGCCTATCGCAGCCGGGAAACCGAAACCCATGGTTCCCAGCCCACCGGAGCTGATGAACCGCCGCGGTTTTTCCATCTTGTAGTATTGCGCGGCCCACATCTGGTTCTGTCCCACTTCGGTGCAGATGATAGCGTCGCCCTTGGTTATCTCATATATCTTTTCCACCACGAACTGCGGCTTGAGCCCCGAATTCTTCTCATACGTGAGCGGGTACTTCGCTTTCCATTCCTCGATCATTGAGTTCCACGGTTTGCGATCGGGCGTCTCCAC
>MELM01000016.1:20381-20775 GCA_001767605.1 Candidatus Solincola sediminis
CGGATCTCCTTAAGGATCGTGTTGAGCTCCCTCAATATCTGCCTGGCGTCACCTACGATGGGGATGTTCGCCTGTACGTTCTTGCTTATCTCGGCCGGGTCTATATCCATGTGGATCACCTTGGCGTTGGGCGCGAATTCGGATAGTTTCCCGGTGATGCGGTCGTCGAACCGCACTCCGGCTGCGATTATGAGATCAGTCTCGCAGACAGCGTAATTGGCGGCTCTCGTGCCGTGCATTCCCAACATCCCGAGCGAGAGTCTGTTGCTTTCGGGGAACACGCCTTTTCCCATGAGGGTATGGGTCACATAGATGTTGTTCCCCGTAGCCAGCTTCTTGAGCTCGGCGGAAGCGTCTGAGGTTATCAAGCCGCCGCCCACATAGAGGACCGGCT
>MELM01000016.1:20855-45128 GCA_001767605.1 Candidatus Solincola sediminis
CTCGCGGCGGCTATAGTTCACCTCACCGCGGAAGATATCGACCGGGACATCGATAACTACCGGCCCGGGTCTCCCCGTCCGGGCTATATAGAAGGCTTCCTGCATCACGTCGGTGATTTCCGCCGCATCTTTTATCAAATAGTTGTGTTTGACGATGGGCAGGGTGATGCCGGTCGTGTCTGCCTCCTGAAAAGCATCGGTACCGATCATGTGGCTCGCCACCTGGCCGGTTATGGCGATCATGGGGATCGAGTCCATATATGCGTTAGCGATACCCGTCACCAGGTTTGTTGCACCGGGACCGGAGGTCGAGATGCACACGCCGACCCGTCCGGTCGCCCTGGCATATCCGTCCGCCATATGAGCGGCCCCCTGCTCGTGCCGGGTCAAGACCTTGCGCATCTTGCTATCGTAAAGGGCATCGAAAAACGGCAGGACCACCCCACCCGGGATGCCGAATACGATTTCGACTCCCTCGTCCTCGAGGCTTTTTACCAGTGCCTTCGCTCCACTCAGTTTCAATTCAACACTCCAGTTCCTACTGCCTACACAAAGGTGCCTGACACCTTTGTGTAGGTTATTGGTCCTTGCGGACGGCGCCGCGGCTTGCGCTCGTCACCCGGCGGGCGTATTCTGCCAGGTAACCCCGGGTCACTTTGGGCTCGGGCTTGCACCAATCCCCCCGCCGGCGCGCAAGCTCATCTTCGCCGACCGCCAGGTTCATGCTCCGGCTCTCGATGTCCAGTTCGATGGTATCTCCCTCCCGGATAAGGGCTATCGGGCCGCCCTCCATCGCCTCCGGTGATATATGACCGACCGCCGCTCCCCTCGTTCCTCCCGAGAAGCGGCCGTCTGTTATCAGAACGACCTTGTCCCCCAGCCCCATACCGGCGATCGTAGCCGTCGGGTTGAGCATCTCGCGCATTCCTGGTCCGCCCTGCGGCCCTTCATAACGCACGACGATAACATCGCCTTCCCTTATAAGGCCTCCGGCAATGGCCTCCGTCGCCGCCTCCTCGCTGTCGAAGACCCGGGCCGGCCCGCTATGCTTGATCAGGTTTTCCGGCACCGCCGACTGTTTCACCACCGCTCCCTCCGGAGCGAGGTTTCCGGCCAGTATCGCCAGGCCGCCGGTCGGCATGTAAGGATCTTCCAGCGGCCGCAGAACCTCGGGATTCAGGGTATGCATTCCCTCGATAATGTCGCCTATCCTCGGTCCGGCGGCACAAGGCACATCCGGATTTATCAATCCTTTTTTAAGTAGTTCACCCATCACCGCCGGTATACCTCCCGCTTCATGCAGATCCTGCATGTGATGGCGTCCTTCACCCGCCGGGCTGATGCGAACCAGGTTCGGCGTGCGATCGCAAACCTCCTGAATGGCATCGAGAGTCAACTCGATACCCGCTTCATGGGCGATAGCCACGAGATGGAGCACCGTGTTCGAGGAACCACCGATGGCCATGTCCACGGCCAGTGCATTGCGCAGTGATTCGCCGCTGATGATATCCCTCGGCAGCCTGCCTTCGCGAAGCATGTCCATTACCGCTAGGCCCGCTTCCTTGGCCAGGCGCAAGCGGGCAGCATAGACCGCAGGAATGGTGCCATTTCCCGGCAGCCCCATTCCGACCGCCTCGGTGAGGCAATTCATGGAATTGGCGGTGAAGAGTCCGGCGCAGCTGCCGCAGCCCGGACAGGCATTATTTTCCAGCTCGTCCAGTTCGCAGGCCTCCATGCGCCCCGATTCAACCGCCGACTGGGCTTCCATAACCGTTATAAAATCGACATCACGCCCGCGATGCCTCCCGGCCAGCATGGGACCCCCGCTTACTACTACCGTCGGCAAGTTGAGGCGGGCGGCCGCCATCAGCATGCCCGGGATGATCTTGTCGCAATTGGGAATTAATACCAGCGCGTCGAAGGCATGCGCCTGGGCCATCAATTCAACGCTGTCCGCAATATTTTCCCTGGAAGGAAGGGAATATTTCATACCGGCGTGCCCCATCGTAAGTCCGTCGCAAATCCCGATTGCGCCGAACTGCATGGGGGTTCCCCCCGCCATGCGCACCCCGGTTTTAACCGCATCGGCGATTTGTTGCAGGTTGGTATGGCCGGGAATTATTTCGTTTACCGCACAGGCTATTCCCACCCAGGGCTGCTCGATCTCCTTATCGGTCAGGCCATTGGCCTTTACGAGAGAACGATGCCCGGCTCTGGATAAACCTTTCTTGGCTGCATTACTCCTGAATTCCAATTGTCATACCTCCGGGTTATGGCTAGCGAGCAATATGATACGAAGTTATTGACCTATTATTTAGATAATCCGATATGTCGTCAAGATGGGGGTCGTGCCTCAACATCAACACATTCGTTCACGAAAAAAGGTTAATTGTATTGCTTGAATGTGTTGATGTTGAGGCACGACCCCATTGTTGGTATTACGCTTACAGCTTTTCGATTATGGCATCGGCCATTTCGGAGGTCCTGGCGTCTCCCCCCAGGTCGTAGGTGACCTGCTTGCCCTCGAGGATCACCGTGCATACAGCAGCATAAATACGGTGCGCCGCCTCCTCCTCGCCCAGGAAGTGGAGCATGAGGACTCCGGTGAGGATCTGCGCCGTCGGGTTCACCTTGTTCATGCCGGTGTACTTGGGAGCGCTACCGTGAACCGGCTCGAAGACGTGTATCTCCTCGCCGATATTGGCGCTGGGCGCCACGCCGAGCCCGCCAACCAGGCCGGCGCAGAGGTCGGAGATGATATCGCCGTATAGGTTGGGCAGAACGAGCACGTCGTATATGTGGGGCTTCTGGACCAATTGCATGGCCATGTTGTCTACGATGCGATCCTCGAATTCGATGTCCGGGTAGTCGCGGGCGACGCTGCGCGCCGTCTCGAGGAAGAGTCCGTCCGAGAACTTCATGATGTTGGCCTTGTGCACGGCCGTCACCTTACGCCTACCCTCCCGCCTCGCGTACTCGAAGGCGAAACGGCAGATACGCTCGGAAGCACCCCGGGTTATCAGCTTTATGCTTTCGGCGGTGTCTTCGTCGACCATTCGCTCGATGCCGGCGTAGAGGTCTTCAGTGTTCTCCCTCACTACGATCAAGTCTATGTCTTTGTAATGAGAGCGGACCCCTTCGATGCTCTTCGCCGGTCGTAGATTGGCATAGAGATCGAGTTCCTTCCTTAGCGCCACGTTTATGCTGCGAAAACCCGAACCGATCGGAGTCGTAATCGGGCCTTTCATAGCCACTTTGTTTTCGCGAATGGAATCGAGGACGTGGGTCGGCAGAGGTGTGCCGTACTTCTCCGCAACGTCGGCCCCCGCATCCTGGACATCCCACTCGATTGCAACGCCCGCCGCCTCGATGACTCTGCGGCAGGCCTCGACGATCTCCGGCCCTACTCCGTCACCCGGTATCAACGTCACTCGTCTCATAGTTTGAATCCTCCGTGCTTCCTCAAATAGTCGGTAAGCCCGCCGTCAGCGAGGATATCCATCATAACCGAAGGCAGCGGTGCTATGTCCATTTCCACGCCCCGAGTCAGGTTCCTCACCTTACCTTCGCTCAGATCGACTTCGAGGTCGTCTCCAGGCTCGATTTGTGAAGTATCGCACTCTACGACCGGCAGTCCCTTGTTTATCGCATTGCGAAAGAAGATGCGCGCGAAGGACGAGGCGAGAACCGCGCTCACACCGGCGTGCTTTATCACCAGCGGTGCCTGCTCCCGGGATGAACCGCAGCCGAAGTTGGCCCCCGCCACTATGAAATCGCCGGGCTCCACCTTGCTCGCGAAATCCGGGTCTATGTCTTCCATACAATGGCAGGCGAGCTCATTCATATCCAGAGTCTTGAACTTGTAGCGACCCGATATTATGTAGTCGGTATTTACGTCATCACCGAAGACGTGCGCCCTGCCCGTGAGAATCTTGCTATCACCCATTGCTCTTCGCCTCGCCTTTACAGCATGCGCCGCGGGTCGGTTATCTTACCGGCAACCGCGCTAGCCGCGACCGTCGCCGGACTCGCCAGGTATATGAAGGCCTTGGGGTTTCCCATGCGGCCCTTGAAATTGCGGTTGGCGGTGCTTATAACGCTCTCGCCATCACTGGGGACGCCATTGTGGGTCCCTACACAGGGCCCGCAACCCGGCGTGACAATCGCCGCCCCCGCCTCGATCAGCCGTTGGGCAATTCCCAAATCCATGGCCTTCATCAGCACTTGCCTGGATGCCGGGGCGACGATCAAGCGCACATCCGGGCTCACTCTCTTGCCCCCCAGCAACGCCGCCGCTATCTGGAGGTCTTCCAACCTGCCGTTGGTGCAGGTGCCGATGACCGCCTCCTGGATGGGAGTTCCTTCCAATTCCTCCACCGGCTTGACGTTATCCACCCTGTGAGGCTCGGCGACCTGGGGCGAAAGATCGCTGAGGTCGAAGTCGAGGATCTTCTGATAGTCGGCGTCGGCATCCGGTGATACCGGCGTAAAGGGATGGTCGACCCGGCCGGCCACCCATTCTATAGTCTTGGCATCGGCCTCCATGAGTCCGGCCTTCGCCCCCATCTCCACCGCCATATTGGATATGGTAAAGCGAGCCTCCACCTACAGGCGCTGGACGACCTCGCCGCTATATTCAACCGCCATATAAGTGGCCCCGTCGGCGGTTATCCGGCCAGCCAGGAAGAGCGCGACGTCTTTGGAATAAATGCCCAGGGGCAACCTGCCCTTGAGCTCGATCCTCATCGTCGGCGGGACCTTGAACCACAGTTTGCCGGTCAGCATTGCGGCCGCCAGATCCGTAGATCCCACACCCGTTGAAAAAACGTTGATAGCGCCATAGGTCGTGGTGTGCGAATCGGCTCCCACCACTATCTCACCCGGCGCGACGTGGCCCTGTTCGGGCAGCAGGCAGTGGCAGACTCCCATGCCGATATCGTAGAGGCATAGCCCCTGTTCGCCGGCGAATTCCCGCATCATGGTGTGCAGATTGGAAACTCCTTCCAGAGGGCTGGGAGCGCTGTGGTCGATCACCATGGCGACCCGTGCCGGTTCGAGAACGCTCTTGCCGCCGATCTCTTCAAAGGCCTTGATGGCAAGAGGAGAGGTCCCATCCTGTCCCATCATGAAATCGACGGAACTGACAACCAGGTCTCCCGCCTTCACATCACCACCGGTGTGATTGGAAAATATCTTCTCACTTATGGTCTTGCCCAAAACAGTCTCCTGTAATGGTAAAATATCCTGGACGCAGGCACATTCTATCGGAAGACTTCCCCTCTATCAAGGGAAGATAAGGGCTTCAGTTCATAGATACGGTCGTGCACCGAGAGCGCCGGGGCGACGCGTCGGCAAGGCGCGCGACTGCGGCGTACCAGTGGGTACGTCGCAGGGAGTGGAACGAAGCCGGCGTGGATGCGGCGGCGTTCGAATGCGACCGTATTTATGAACTGAAGTACTAAGGCTTGAATCGCTGAAATATTCGAAGGAGGAAGACATGGCACCAGACACGCAAAAAGCCAAAGTCGTCATCATCGGGGCCGGACCGGGAGGATACGTCGCGGCGATCAGAGCCGCCCAGTTGGGAAGCGGCGTCGACCTGGTCGAAAAGGAACTGCTGGGCGGAACCTGCCTCAATCGCGGGTGCATTCCGACCAAGGCCTTGCTGGCATGCGCCGAGACCATGGAGACCATACGTGATGCCGAGGAGTACGGCATCCAGGTGGGAGACCCGGTGGCCGACCTGCCGGCCATGGTCGATCGCAAGGAAAAGATTTCAGCGCAACTGCGAAACGGCATCGCCCAGTTGCTCAAGGCGAATAAGGTCCGGTATGTGCAGGGCACGGGCCGCATCACTGCCCCTAATGAGGTTACGGTGACGGGCGACGGCGGCGAGACAAAGATAGAGACGGAGAAGATAATAGTAGCCACAGGATCGGAGCCGGCTCGCCTGCCGACCTTCGACTTCGATCAACCCGCCATCCTGACCTCCACGACAGGCCTCGAGTTGAGGCAGATCCCCAAATCCATGATGATTGTGGGAAGCGGGGTTGTTGGGTCGGAATTCGCCACGATTTATAACGCCCTGGGCACTAAGGTAACAATGCTCGAATTGCTGCCGCGAATATTGCCCACGGAGGACGATCGTGTCTCTCAACAGATGAAGCGGATTCTCAACAAGAAGGGCATCGAGATCATGACCGAAACGACCATCGAAGAGATGGTCGAATACAAGCCGACCGGCGTGAAGGCCAAGCTTTCCAATGGAGAGACACTCGAAGCCGAGAAGCTTCTGGTCTCGATCGGCCGCTCGCTTAATTCAGCGAATCTGGGGCTGGATGATGTCGGGGTCGAACTCGGCAAGCGCGGCGAGATCGTGGTCAACGATCACCTTGAGAGCAGTGTGCCCGGGATTTATGCCATAGGTGACGTCGTGGGAGGAATACTCCTCGCCCATGTCGCTTCCTTCGAAGGCATATGCGCCGCCGAGAACACAATGGGCATGGATTCGGTTATGAATTATGACGTGGTACCCGCATGCATCTTCACCGAGCCGGAAATCGCAAGCGTGGGCTGCACCCCTTCCAAGGCCGAGGAAAAGGGTATCGAGACCAGGGTCGGCCGCTTCATGTTCGGTGGTCTGGGTAAGGCCCTCGCGATGGGCAAGGGACAAGGCTTCGTACAGTTGGTCGTGGATGCATCCACGGACAAGATAGTCGGGTGCCAGATAATGAGCGCTCATGCCTCGGATCTCATCCACGAAGTGGCCCTGGCGATCAAAATGGGAATTACTGCCAGTGACATCGGGAGGACGGTGCACGCCCATCCGAGCCTCGCGGAAGCGGTTATGGAAGCCGCGGAAGCGGCGCACGACAAGGCGATCCACGCCGCACCCGCTCGCAAGTAGCGCTGAGAGGCGGCGTTGCGTTATTATGTCATGGTTGTATGACCGAACTACCCGGAGGTGAAAAGTAAATGTACCCAGATGATCTCAAGTATCATTCGGAGCATGCCTGGGCGCGGATAGAGGGCGACACCGCCACTATAGGCATCACCTACTTTGCCCAGGACCAATTGGGCGAGATCGTTTTCCTGGAGCTGCCGGCGGTGGGAACCGAGCTCGCGGTCGGTAAGCCTTACGCCGAGATCGAATCGGTGAAGTCGGTATCGGACGTCTATAGCCCGGTCAACGGCACCATCACCGAGGTGAATTCGGAGGTCGTCGAGGCCCCGGAGATAATCAATGAGGATCCCTACGTAGCGGGCTGGATGGCCAAGGTAAAGATGTCCGATTCCGGTGACGGCCTTATGGATGCCGCCGCATACGAAGCTATGGTGGCAGAAGAGGGCTAAACAAAACGTTAATGGTTCTTATAAATAACAAGGGGCGCCTTGCGGCGCCCCTCGCTTTATCAAATCTTATAAGTCGAAGTCCTCAAAGTCGAAGTCCTCGAAATCATAATCATCCATGTTGTAATCGCCAATATCGATCTGATCCATGGGATCTTCGCTGAGATACCACCTTCCGCCCTTCTTGTACATGTCGAACTCGAGCGGCTCCTCGGCTAAATCGGTTTCAGTGCCGAAATCCATAATGGAAGCGGAAACGCTCGCCTTACCCGCCGTAGTAACAACAATGGCACTGTCCGCCGTCTGAGATTGCACCTTGAGCTGCACGCCCGTGAATTTGAAATCCACATACTGCAAGCCAAGCTCCACCAGGTCCCTGGGATCCATATTCTCCGAATAATCACCCGAGTCCGAAAAGAAGCTCTTTTCGAAGCAATCCATGTAGCTGTCAACGTCTTTCTTCATCATAGAATCCATGTATTTGTCGGCCAGGGCCGTCGGCTCATTGGTCCCCCCTCCCCCGCCGCCGTTGAAGACGGTCAGAAAGAGTATGAGAAGGACGATTCCCGCTACAACCACAACGCCTCCCAGGATGCCAACGATCAAACCGGCCTTGCCTCGCTTGGGCGGAGGCACCGGGGGAAACCCGGCGGCCGCGGTATCTACCCCTCCAGGCGGTAGCGGCCCGTATTGAGTACCCTGTGGGGGAGGCGGCGGCCCGTACTGAGCAGCGGCCTGGGGAGGGGGCGGAGCCATTGGCGGTATTGGTGGTTGGATCACCGCCGGCTGGGGCGTCTCGCCTCCATCCATTTTCGCTCCACAGTCGGGACAGAAGCGGACGTTTTCGCCCAGTGGGGCACCACAATCAGGGCAAAATTTAGCTGCGTTCGGCATACTACTCTCCTTCTAGACTGCGCTTCAACATCTCATTGACCAATTGCGGGTTGGCCCTCCCCCCCGTCTTGCGCATCACCTGCCCGACCATGAACCCTAAGGCCTTCTCTTTGCCTCCGCGGTAATCGTCGACGCTTTCCGGATTTTCCTTGATTACCTCCGCGATCAGGCGCTCCAGCTCTTGCGAGTCGCTTATTTGCGTGATGCCTTGTTCCTTCACTATTTCATCCGGATCCTTGCCGCCTCTGAGCATCTCCTCGAAAACGGATTTCGCTATCTTGCCGCTTATGACACCTGTTTCTACCAGTTCGATCATTTTTGCCAGTTGCCGGGGACTTACTATAATATCCTCGATCTCCAGGTTCATGGCATTCATGTAAGCCGAAAGCTCCCCCATCATCCAATTGCTGGCTGCTTTTGGCGGCGCCCCGGCCCGTACCGTTTCCTCAAAGAAATCGCCCATCGCCTTCGATGCCGTAAGCAAGCCGACATCATAGGCCGGCAAGCTGTAGTCCTCTTGAAAACGGCGGCGGCGCTCTTGTGGCAGCTCCGGCAATGCCGTGCGGACCTCATCCAGGAATTCCAGGCTCGGCTCCAGGGGCACCAGATCCGGTTCCGGAAAATAACGATAATCGAAAGCGTACTCCTTGGTGCGCATGGGGGTCGTGACGTTACCGTCCGCATCCCAATGCCTGGTCTCCTGCACAACCTTGCCGCCGCTTTCCAGAAGGTCGGTCTGCCTCACGATCTCGTATTCCAGTGCCCTTGAGAGCGCCCTGAATGAATTCATGTTCTTGACTTCCGTCTTCACACCCATTTCGCTCTCGCCCCTGGGCCGCAGCGATATGTTGGCGTCACAGCGCAGGCTGCCCTCCTCCATCTTGCCGTCAGAGACCTCCAGGTGCTGCAGGATGCTCCGCAGCTCCTGCATAAATATCCGGGCCTGTTCGGCGGTTCTTACGTCCGGCTCGGTTACGATCTCCACCAGAGGAACGCCCGCCCGGTTGAAATCCTCGAGGCTGTACTCGGCGCCGTGGATGCGGCCGCTCTCGCTGGCATGAACCGACTTGCCGGTATCCTCCTCCATGTGCACGCGCGTTATCCCCACCCGAAATGGTTCGCCGCCGACGTCGATATCCAGATGGCCTCCAATAGCCAAGGGAAGGTCGTACTGAGATATCTGGTAATTTTTTGGCATGTCGGGATAAAAATAGTTCTTGCGGTGGAAGATGGAGTTGGGAGCTATCTCTGAGTCGAGTGCGATGGCCAATCGGATTGCGAGTTCTATCGCCTTGCGGTTCAGAACGGGCAGGACGCCGGGAAGTCCCAGGCAGACCGGATCCGTCTTGCTGTTGGGCTCCCCCCCAAAAGAGGCGTCGCAACCGCAGAACATCTTGGACTTGGTCTTCAACTCGGCATGTATCTCGAGCCCTATCACCACCTCGTATTCACTCACAGCGGCATCTCTCCCTCGAGCTTGGGGGTGGCTTTGAAATCGAGAGCCTCCTCCATGGTCGTGGCCACACGCAGCAGTTGTGCTTCGGCCAGCACCTTCCCCATAATTTGCAGCCCGATCGGGAGTCCGTCTTCCAGACCGCAAGGGATGCTGATGGCCGGAATGCCGGCCAGATTGACCGGGATGGTGCAAACATCGGAGAGGTACATGGCCAAGGGATCTTCGAGCTTCTCTCCCAGGCGAAAGGCGGGTGTCGGCGAGGTCGGTGACACCAGGACATCGAACTCGTCGAAAGCCCGGCGAAAATCTTCCACTATGAGGGTGCGAACCTTTTGGGCTTGCCCGTAGTAAGCCTCGTAGTATCCGGCCGAAAGGGCATAAGTGCCGAGCATTATGCGGCGCTTAACTTCAGCCCCGAAGCCCTGCCGACGGGTCTTTCCATACATTTCCATTATATCTTCCCCGTCGCCGGCTCGAAGACCGTAGCGCACTCCATCGAAGCGGGCCAGGTTGGAGCTCGCTTCAGCCGGTGCGATTATGTAATAGGCGCTCAATGCATAATCGAGGTTGGGCAGACTCGCCTCCCGGACATCGGCTCCCAGTTCGCTAAAAAGATGCAGGCAATTATCCATCGCCTCCTTGACGCCCGGCGTCAACCCCTCCTGCATCAGCTCGACGGGGACTCCCACTCGGAGGCCTTTGATGTCGCCGAGGCAGGCCTTTTCGTAATCGGGGATATCGGCCGCCAGGGATGTCGAATCCTTCGGGTCGTGGCCCGCGATCAGTGAAAGCAGCAAGGCACAGTCCCGTACGTCCCGGGTTATGGGTCCGATCTGGTCGAGCGAGGAGGCAAAAGCAACCAGGCCGTAGCGGGAAATCAGGCCATAGGTCGGTTTGAGGCCGACCAATCCGCAGAAGGAAGCCGGTTGCCGGATGGAGCCGCCGGTGTCAGAGCCCAGCGCCCATACGGCTTCACCCGCCGCCACCGCAGCCGCAGAACCGC
Source organism: Candidatus Solincola sediminis (assembly GCA_001767605.1). Classification (GTDB taxonomy): domain Bacteria; phylum Actinomycetota; class Geothermincolia; order Geothermincolales; family RBG-13-55-18; genus Solincola; species Solincola sediminis. Next base: position 31,559 of record MELM01000016.1, read on the forward strand.
CACTCGAGCCTCCCGGCACCCGGTCCGGATCCCATGGATTGCGCGTCGGACCGAAGGCACTGTTCTCGGTAGAGGAACCCATCGCGAACTCGTCCATGTTGGCTTTGCCCACCATGGTCAGGCCTTCCCGCCGCAGCGAATTTACGACCGTTGCGTCATAGACGGGAATATAGTTCTCGAGGATGAGCGAGCCGCAAGTGGTCTTTATTCCTCGCGTGCACAGGACATCCTTTACCGCCATCGGTATTCCCGCTATGCGACCGATCGCTCCATCCCTGGAGAGTGCAAGATCGGTTGCCTCGGCCGTTGCTCTGGCATCATCGCGGGTAAGTGTTAAGTAGGCTTTGACCGTCGGCTCGGTCTCCTCCACGCGCTTTAGAACCGAGTCGAGAACTTCTAATGCGGATACCTCCCGGCGCTCGAGCATCCCCCTCAGCTGCCAGGCTTTCATGTTGTAAGATATTTCCAAATCCTGCTACCCCTCCCCTCCACATTGGGGTCAGGCCCCTTTGTAGAGCCTCCACGAAGGGATCTGACCCCAATGTGGAGGTTATGCAACGCGCTGTTTCTTTCGTTCCAGGAACACTGCTTTGGGCTCCACAGTCCCCAGCCATAACAACAAGGCTCCGATGAGGGTGCCACCCTCGGCAACGGGACCGGTGGTGGTGAGGACCGCCCGAATTGGTGCCGCGACAACCTGTGCCGCGAAAATGACCAGCAGACCGGCCAGAATATAACGAAAACGAATGGATTTTTCCCTCTGGTCATGCAACTTCAAAGCGTTATATACCATGAAGCCGTAATAAAGGGAAATGGCGGCATAAAATACGGCTATGCCGATGTGTAAATAAACGAAGGCATTGTCTCCCCGGGGTATCCAGCTGTTCCCGCTCCTTTCGAAGAGGTACTGGCTGTCGACTATGATTATCGCCATATCCAGCATGAAGGGCAGCGACCAGAAGAGTAGGGTGAAATCGGTCTTTGAGTTGAATGAGCGGGTGAAGCCGAAAACGAGGAAAATCGAAAGCGACAGCGCCATCAAATGTGCTATCCAGAAGGACCTGCTGATGGTCTCGTCACCTATCCACCAGGATAAGGCACTGAGGAGCACGCTCACCGCGGCCGCTATCAGCAAAGCCAGGAACCACCAGCCGGGTTCGCCCCGATCGGAACGCGAGCGCATAAACCAGCCGGCCATGCAGCCGATGAGGACCACAAGCAACAACCTCAGGAAAGGATTCAAAGCTTACCTTCCAGCGATCATAGAATCCGGGGCACCACGAAATAAGCTCCCTCCCTGTGCGGCGCATTGGAAAGAGCTTCCTCCTGCGAGAGGGATGGCTTTATCTCATCGTCCCTCATCACATTCTTTAGCGGCAAGACGTGGGGAGTCGGTTCGACCTCGGAAGTGTCGAGGGATTTAATCTTCTGCGCATGCTCCAGCACGTTGTCCAGCTGACGTGTGAACCTTTCTTTTTCCTCCTCCGATAGATCGAGCCTGGCCAGCCAGGCAACATATTCCACGTCTTTTCTATCTATCATGTCTTTCCTTTCGACTCCGGCGTCCGCTCTCCCTTGAGAATATCGAGAAGTTCGCTCTCGCCGATTATCTCCACGCCCAATTGCACAGCCTTGTCATATTTGCTTCCGGGTTCGGAGCCGGCCGCCACATAATCAGTCTTACGGCTCACGCTCGAGATGACCTTGCCGCCCCTTTCCTCTATGGAACGCGTCGCCTCTTCCCGGGTCATCGATTCCAATCCCCCGGTGAGCACGAAAGTGATCCCGTGCAGCGTTTGTGGGCCCTCCTCCACTTCTTCTTCCATATTAACTCCGGCTGCTCGCAGGCGGTCGATCACCTCCCTGTTTCGGGGTAGATCGAAGAAATCCCGAATGCTCTCGGCAAGGATCGGCCCCACTTCTTCCACGGCAATCAGCTCGTCCTGGCTCGCGCGCGCCAAGGCATCGATGGTCCTGAATCGCCGGGCGAGAACCTCCGCGACATGCGAGCCTACGTGCCGGATGCCGAGTGCGAAAAGGAGGCGGGAAAGCGGCCTTCCCTTGCTTCGCTCAATGGAACTGAGCATATTGGAGACGGATTTCTCCTTGAAGTTGGTAAGGGTAAAGAGCTGCTCCTCGGTCAAGTAATAAATATCTTCCACGTTGTGGATGTAGCCCTTATCGAGCAATTCGCTTATGGTCGCCGGTCCCATGCCGTCGATGTCCATGGCCCCGCGCGATGCGAAATGCATGATGCTCTCGAACAGGCGGGCGGGACAATCGATATTTACGCAACGGGTGGCCACCTCGCCCTCGGGGTGGTATACCTTGTTGCCGCATGCCGGGCATTTTGCCGGCATGACGAAGTCGTGTTCCGAGCCGTCCCGCTTTTCGATGATAGGCTTGATTATCTCCGGTATCACGTCCCCGGCTTTATGAACCAGTACGGTATCGCCTATCTTGACTCCCTTGCGGCGAATCTCGTCCTCATTGTGAAGCGTGGCGCGAGAGACGGTTGATCCTCCTACGAAAACCGGCTCCATAATGGCGAGCGGCGTCAGCGCTCCCGTGCGGCCTACATTCACGGTAATGTCCAGGATCTTGGTGGTCTTTTCCTCGGCCGGAAATTTATAGGCGACCGCCCATCGCGGGGCTTTGCTGGTCGCTCCAAGCCTGTCGCGTTGAGCGAGGCGGTTGACCTTGATAACCGCTCCGTCCACTTCATAGTGGAGTTCGTCTCGCTTTGCTATCCACTCCTCGCAAAAGGGCATTATTTCCGTTGCGTCCTTGGCTTCGCGCCAATGCTCGCTCACATGAAATCCCCAATCGCTTATCTGCTCCAGCACCTCCCTCTGCGTCTGGAAACTTTTTCCTTCTATATAACCGATTTCATAGCAAATGAGGTCGAGGTTACGCGAGGCGGTGATGCGGGGATCGAGTTGCCGCAACGACCCCGCTGCGGCGTTACGCGGGTTGGCGAATAGTGGCAAGCCTTCTTCCCCGCGCTGCCGGTTGAGCTCGATAAAAGCCTTCCTGGGCATGAATACCTCACCTCTTATTTCGAGGAAAGGAACTTCGTTCTCGCCGATAAGGCGTAGTGGCAATGCCCTCACGGTGCGGAGATTGGATGTAACATCCTCACCGCTGACACCGTCTCCGCGGGTGGTTCCCCTCGTCAACAGGCCATCTTCGTAGGTGAGGGCAATTGCCGCCCCGTCGATTTTGAGCTCGCATACGTAATCCGTCTTTCCCACCTGGTTCTCTACCCTTCGTATGAAGTTGTTCAGCCCCGCCTCATCGAAGACGTTGTCCAGGCTCATCATGCGGGAGCGGTGGCTAACCGATTGAAATGCGTGGCTCGGCGCCGCCCCCACCCTTTGCGTGGGAGAATCGGAGGTTATCAGTTCGGGGAAGGCCTGCTCTGTCTCAATCAGCTCGCGCATGAAGCGATCGTATTCGGCATCACTGATTTCCGGGCTGTCGAGGACGTAATAACGGTAATCGTGCTGATTGATTTGAGCTCTAAGGATCTCCGCTTTCGCTTTTGCTTTTTCCAGATCCATACTCATCCTTCTTAACAATCTACTTCCCTACGTAATATACCAGAAGCCCAGCGTGGGAGGTATGTAGATCAACGCCTAACCTACACAAAGGTGCCTGACACCTTTGTGTAGGTTAGGCGAGGTGGAGTGAGCCGCGGACTCCGAGGTGCTCACCGATTATTACCAGGCAGCCGAGGACGCCTTCGATGTGCATGGTCCAGGCCAATGCCTCCTCAATGTGAGCCGCACTTTTGGCCCGATTGCCCAGGCCGGTTGCCGCCGCGTCGGCAAGCGAGGCTGTTGTTGCCATCACCAGGGCACAATCGGCCACACCGACGCTATCGGAGGGTCCGATGGTCGCGGAGGAAGTGCATACGCCCAAACCCTCCGCTGGAGTAGGCGGTATCCTCAACCTTAACTTTCCGCTAAGCGGCGATTCACCGGCGAAGATGCCGACCGTGCGCTCATGGGCCGAATGAATAAATATGTCGCCACCGTTTTCGACAATGATTTCCCTGGAGGCGGGAACGAGATCGAGGCCTACCAGCTGGGCGATGGTTCCGGCCACCGCGGCCATGGGACCGACTCCCACGCGTTCAGCGGCGGAAGCCATCATGGCCACTAGCTCCGGGGCGTCTTCACCAACCTGGTAGGGAGCATACGTGGTTTCGAATATGGGGTTTCGCCTTATGAAATCCTCGAGTTCCCGCCGATGGCGGGCAAGCGAAGAACCGGCCAACTGCCTTAAATCGGATTCCACCCATATGAAGAGATCGCTCTCCCCCAGCGTTATTTCGAAGGGCGTCAGACCCTCGGCCCGCATATGCTCCCGATAGAAACGATGCAGGTACTCGGGCATCTACCTGACTTAGTACAGAGCTTGGGGGCTTACGGCGGGCAAGACCAGCCAGGATATATAGGCTACATAGAGTATTATGCCAAGAGTGAAAAGTACCGCCTGTGCCATTAGGGTAGTGAACACCATCGACATCTTGTTTTTGGGCCGCATGACAACCGTCGATTCCACCTCCGCCATGCCCGCTTCTTCGCCTTCTTCAAGCGATGAAGCTTTCGCTTCGGTAACCTCTTCGCCTTCTTCACCGGACAGAGGGCTCAAGAGATTAGCAATGCCCGCGATGATAGCAAGGGTGATCAGAATCCAGGAGGCAAACAAGAGGAAGCGTATCCATGAATTCGCGGGTTTGCTGGATAAGAGCAGTTGAAAATTGTAACTCAAGGGCACCGAACTCAAGATGAGTATCGACAGCGGTATGAACAGGACCGACAAGCCGGTCAGCCAGCGCGACACATTACCGTACCGTTCTTCCATATTTTACCACTCCTTTTTCATATCATGCGCCGCTTGTTATCCTTCGCGGCTTTCCCTGTCCTTTTCTCCCGCTTTCTTCCTGACCACGATAACAACCGTTATTACGGCTGCCATTGTCGCCAGCCAGATGGCCGCTATTACGACTATGGAACGCAGGGATTTATCCTGCTGCTCCTCCCCGCTTTCATCAGCGCCCCAAGCCTGCGCGGAACTTCCAACAAACAATACCACGACCAGCACGATAAGCAAAATTCTTATCGCTTTCCTCATCATCATCCCCCCTTAGGCAGATCCCTATTGGCCGCGTCTCTGCATCACTAGACCAAGCGAAGGACGAGCAAAGCCACCAGCACGATCGCGATTGCGAGCACACCCATCGTTATATCCCGGTTGAGCCTGCTCACCGCCTCCGGCATCAGCTTTTGCATCTCTACCCTCAACCTTCTTCCTCTTTTTTTCAGGTCGACCCGCGTGCGTTTCCTAACCTTGGCGTAATTCCAGCTGCCGCCAAGAAGGAATTTCTCGAATCTCCTGGCCGCCCTGACGTACCAGTATTCGACCTTGGTTTCCTTGGGCATTTTAAAAGCGAAGGGGTCGAACTTGAATATCTTGAGATCGAAGAGATCCGAAGAGGCGGCGAAGACGAGCACTGAAAACCCGGCCAGGACGGCAATCGCGATAGCCCCGATATCCCGGCCGAGCCCGTTATCGGCCACCGTCCTTAGAACCGCTAAAATAACCACTGTCAACCTCGTTGATGATCTACAAGAGTTTCATTATCAGGAACATTGTGAGCGAGACCGCGATAACCAGGGCGCCTACGGCGATGTCTCCCTGATATTCCCTGAGCCTCGGCATGAGCCGGCTCCGGGCATCCCCATAGAGTTGCAGGCTGTTTTCACGAACCCAGCCCAGGGGCTTGGAGGTAAGGGACGGGTATATGACGTCCCGCACCAGTTGCACAGTGCCACCGGCACCCGCTTTCATCCCTTTCACCACCTGATCTTTAACCGGCTCGTAGGCTCTATGCCCCATGAAAGGCAGCGCAAGGGAGGCTCTTGCGACCCGCACATACCAGTAATCAACTCCCAGCCAGCGCGGCAGCCTCATGGCAAAGATATCCGGCCCACGACGTTTGAGCCCGAAAAGATCGGGCCAGGCGCCCAGTATGAATATACTGATACCGATGGCCAGGGGGACCATGATCTCCTTTATATTCGCCCATATGAAAATATGGGTATTGGCCATGTGCTCGACCAGTTCCGGATCGAGGCCATGCACGGTCTCGACCGTCGGAGCGATCAGTTTGCCGAGCAGCAGTCCCGGAAAAAGGCCATTGAACAGAACGCCCGCGGCGAGGATTCCCATTCCCGCAAGCATCCATAGCGGCGCCTCTTTCACGTGTTCGATGTGCCCGGCATCTTCCTCTCTCGGCCTTCGGAAAAATGTATAGTAGGTCATCTTGGTGATGTAGGCGATGGTACCGCCACTGGTGATTATGAAGATTATCTCGGCGGCTTTGATCCAACCCGCACTAGCCAGGTGCCCACTTTCGGCAAGGACGTGAGACTCCAATATGGCGTGATGAAGCAGGGTCTTCGAAACAAAACCGTTGAAGAATACGATGCCCATGATTCCCAGGGCGGAAATCGACCAGAATATGGTGGTAATGGGCATACGCCGCCACAACCCGCCCAGCTTGAACATGTCCAGTTCATGGGCGCAGAAAACGATCGCCCCGGCCGCCAGGAAGAAGCAGCCCTTGAAGAAGGCGTGGTTCATTATGTGGTAAAGGCTGCCTCCCATGCCCATCCCCCCTTCGGCACCGAGAAAGCCCAGGCAGCCGACACCGAAGAGGATATATCCCATCTGGCTTACGCTGGAATAGGCGAGCGTCCTCTTGATGTCCCTCTGCACCAGCGCGAGTATCATTCCGACGAACATGGTGAGGACGGCGAAACCGATGATAATCAGCCCCAGGGTCTGTACGTTCGTCGCCAGACTCGAAGCTCCATGCGCTACTCCTTGCGCTGCACCGTGAGCCGCTCCTTCGGCCGCGTGACTCGCCGTTTCCACGACATGGCCCTCCGCTTCGTGCAGGGGCGGTTGCTGGAAGAAGGTGAGCACGGTCCGGAGGATTCCATAGGCCCCCACCTTGATCATGACGCCGGAGAGCAGAGCGCTGGCCGGGCTGGGAGCGGCGGGATGGGCATCGGGCAACCAGACATGAAGCGGCACCATGCCCGCCTTTACACCGAAGCCGGCGATGAGGCACACGAGGGCGACCACCTTGAAGGAGCCGGTCAGCCAGACGCTTTCGACCGGCGGTACGAATCCGATTGTGCCGGAATAACCCAGGTATAGAAAGATACCGGCTAGAAGGCTAAGTCCGCCGATTATCGTCATTACTATGTATTTGGTGGCGGCCGCTCGCGCTTTCGCCGTCTCCGAATGAACGACGAGGACGTAGGCCATCAACCCCATGGCCTCGAAGAAAAGGTAGAGGGTAAAGAAATCCTGGACCATGAAGACGCCAAGGGTTGCCGCTTCGGTGAGCAACATGAAAAAAAAGAAACGCGTTCGTTTCTGCTCGTGATCCATGTATTTGAATGCATGCAGGGACGCGGCGAACCATACTACGGCGGCAAAAAAGGCGAAGAAAGCTCCCAGGGCATCGACTTCCAGGTTGCCGACGAAGCGGTCGCCGATGCGCATGATATCCAGATTGAAATAGACGGTGCCGGAGGAAAAGACCCTGGCGAGCATGAGTATAGCGACCAGCAGGGTGAGCCCCGAGCTTGCGACGACCAGCCAGTTGCGCAGCCGCGCCCTCCGCTCCCCCGCGAAGGCGGCCGCCGCCGCGCCTAAGATCGGAAGCCCAAGAGCAAGGGTCGGCAGTATGGAAAATACCAGTTCGGTTGTCTTCTCAACTTCCAAGGTTCCGCCTATAGATTGTTAGAAGATGACATTTACTATCTTGGTAACCAGAGAATAGGGAAATCCGGGAACCGTAACCCAGATGCCCACCACCACTGTCAGGACGGCGAGGATAACCACCGGAACAATCAGTTTGTGGTCGGCCTCCTTGCCGAAAACCAGTTTAGGCTTCTGGCCTCCCTCTACCTCGTCCCCCTCCCAACGGAAGAAAGCAATGTAGATGATGGGCAGGAAATAGGCGGCGCTCAACAAGGCGCTCACCAGGAGGATGACTATGTAGACCGGCAGGCCGGCCTCGAGGGCGCCACTTCCCAGCAGCCACTTACTGATAAATCCCACCGAAGGCGGAGTGCCCATCATGGCCAGGGCACATACCGAGAAGCAGATCATAGTTATGGGTAATTGATAGCCGATTCCTCGCATCTCGGATATCTTCTTCTTACCTGTTTTTACCAGTATCACCCCGGCACAAAGGAATAAGCACCCCTTCATAATAGCGTGGTGGGCGAGGTGCATCATTCCCCCCAGGGCGCCATCCTGCGTGAGCATGGAGAGTCCGAGGATTATATACGAGACCTGGCCGATGCTGGAATAGGCCAATCTTCGCTTGAGGTTGTCCTGGGTGAGCGCGAATACCGAGGCAACCACGATAGTAATACACGCCAGGACCGCCATCACAGTGAATAAACTGAGCTGGCGCATGAGATCGATGCCGAATACGAAGAAGACCACACGGATGATGCCGAATGCCCCAGCCTTGAGGATCACGCCGGAGAGCAGCGCGCTCGCCGGCGATGGAGCAGCCGGATGCGCGTCCGGCACCCAGCCGTGCAAGGGCATGATGGCGGCCTTCACCCCGAATCCCGCCAGGTAGGTGAAGAAGATGGTCATAAGAATGCCCCGGCTGGCGCTGGCCAGGCTGAGAGTTCCCAATTCCTGGAAGCTCAGGTCCCCCCCGCTCCAGAAATAATGGGCCACGATCGCAAAAAAGAGGACCGTCCCGGCCGATATCGCATATACCAGGTACTTATAACCCGCTCGGCGCGCCATCGCCGTCTCCTCATGGATGATGAGCGGATAGGAACCGAAGGTCATCAGCTCGTAGAAGATGAAATAAGTGAACATATTGGAAGCGAAGGCTGCACCCAGAAGGAACGATTCGCACATGGCCATGAAGGCGAAGAAGCGATTCTCTTTGTGATCGATGTAGCTGATCGAATAAAGAGTGGCCAACATCCACAGGAAAGAAAGCACCAACCCGAAATAGTAGCCGAGCGTGTCCACGGTCAATCGCATCTCCAGGCCTTCCACGACACTGGCTAGTTTGATGGTGTAGCTGTTGCCGTCGAGGATGCCCGGGAGCAAGCTCAAGACCACCCCCAAGGTGGCCAGAGACCCGAGGAAACACACCCAGAGCCGTACCCGCCGCGATCCCTTCGGCACTGCGAGGATGACAACCAGCGATATCCAGGGCAGGAGGATCGCTATCAATGGTATTACCGAAAAACTGCTCTTCCCAGGCATCGACTACCCCCTTCTTAGTTACAACAGGAACGCCGCCGCCTTGAGGAGCGACGGTATCAATAAGTACGAAAAGACGCCGAAGAATAACGTCCCGAAAGAAAGAATCCATATAGGAGCCAGCATGGAAGGAGATGCTTCATTTGTCCGCGATTCCCAGGCTCCCTCCTTGGGCGGCTGGAAAAACATGTAATAAATAACGCGGAAGCAATATACGGCGGCTAGGATGCTCCCCGATAGCAAAACGAAAACGTAGAAATAGTTGCCCGCTTCTATATTGCCGAGAATGAGATACCACTTGCTTATGAATCCCGCCGTAGGCGGGACGCCTATCACCGATATGGAGGCGACGGCGAAGGCGAAACATGTCCAGGGCATCTGGCGCCAGGCTCCCTTGAGATCATCAATGCGGCGGTAGCCTTTGACATAAATAAAGCTCCCGGCGCATAGAAACAGGCAGGCCTTGGCCAGGCCATGGTCGAGGACGTGGTACATCGCTCCCGCAAGCCCTTCCGCGGTGAAGGCGGTGATTCCCAGGAAGATGTAGCCGATGTGGCTTATGGTCGAATAGGCGATCATCATCTTCAAATCTTTCTGGATGATTGCCATAATGCCGCCGAAAAGCACGGCGGCCGCTGCAAAGATGCCCAGCGCGTCCACGGTTCCGCCTATGAGGTTCTCCGCGCCGCTTCCGAAGACCGAAAAAGTCACACGTATTATGGCGAAGGCGCTCACTTCGACCAGCAGCCCGGAAAGCATGGCGCTCACCGGCGATGGGGCTATGGAGTGAGCGTCCGGCAGCCACATGTGCATGGGGAAGAGGGCCGCCTTTACCCCGAAACCGATTACAAAAAGGATGTAGGCGACTATCAGTACCTCACTGTAGCTGGATTCCGCGATGCGGGTGGAGAGATCCGCCATATTAAGCGAACCGGTAACGGAATAAAGAAATCCTATAGCCAGTAGGACCATGATGGATGAGGGCGCCCCCATCAATAGGTATTTGAACGCGGCGCGCACTGCGTTGCGGTTTCCTGCCACTGCAACAAGGGCGTAAGAGGAAAGAGCCAGTATCTCCATGAACACGAAGAGGTTGAATATATCTCCGGTCGCCGTGAAGCCAAGCATAGCGGCGGAAAGCAACAGGAAAAGCACGTAGAAAGCGGTCAACTTTGGGCCTTCGACTTCCCTCTCTATGTAGCGCATGGAAAAGACGAGCGCGAGGAGCGAGATGCCGCAGACGATGAGCATCATGAAGAGCCCCAGGTAATCCACTCTTATTTCGATGCCGAAATGTGGGGTCCAGCTGCCTAGCTCATAGCTTAGATACCCGTCGGCGGGTATGCGTCCGATTAGCAGCAGGCCGAGGACCGCCGAAACGGCAAGCGGCAGCAGGGTGGCCGTTGCCACCCATCGCTTACGCAGGTAACCGAGGAAGGGAAGCAGGACCGCACCGAGCATAGGAATGGTGATCATGAGGACGGGAAAGTGGCGGTAGGCTCCCATTTACTCCCCCGCCTCCTTCGCTTCCTCCGCCTCATCCCGCATGAGATGATCCACATCCAGAGTGCCGAACTGGCGGTAAAGTAAGATCACCAGGGACAAAGCAAGTGCGGTCACGCTCACCGCAACTACGATTCCCGTAAGTATCAAGGCTTGCGGTATAGGATTCACCATTTTCGACGGGTCGGCTCCTCCTACCCTAATGGGCGCGATCCCATTGTCCACATATCCCAGCGAAATATAGAAGAAAAAGACCGCAGTCTCCATGATGTTTAGACCGATCAACTTCTTGATTATGTTGCGGCGGACTATCACCGTGTAGAGCCCGATGCAGAAAAGGATGACAGCCCCGATATAGTGATAGTTATGCAGTAGGCGCAATCGCTTCCTCCTCCCTCATCATGGCGAAGAGGATGGATATGAGGACCATTGCGCCTCCCAAGCCTATCCCGATCTCGACTATTATCGTCAGCCAGAGGACCACCGACGGCTGCAGGTTGTTGGCTATGTTGGGCCAGGCATAGGTGAGAAAATTGCCGCCGCCGACTATGCCCAATATTCCGACAATGAAAAAAATGATGAAGGCCGAACCCTCGAGGGGCACCCTGAACTTTTGCGGTATGCGCCGCGACGCCTCCCACAATCCGAAAATAGTAGTAAAGATAATTATGCTCGCCCCTACAATGGCTCCCCCTTGGAAGCCACCCCCTGGGGATATTTCTCCATGCAGGATAGTGTAGACGGAAAAAAGGATGATAAAAGGCGCCAGAAATCGCACCATGGTCTTGACGACCGGGCTTGCGGGAACCGGAGAGCGGTCGACGTAAGAATGAATTCTGCCTCTCTTTTCCCTGCCCAGGATGGCGAGTACACAGGCCAGCGCACAGAATATGACCGTTACCTCTCCCGACGTGTCATAACCGCGGTAATTGAGGATGATGCCGGTGATGACATTGGGAGAATTCGTTTCCTCCTCGGCGTTCTCCAGATATCTCGGAATGACATGCTCCCGGGTCGGACTCTCCGGGTCTCCCATGCGAGGCATACTGGCCACTACGAACAGGAGCAGGACCCCCAGGGCGGAGATGAAGAGCAAGGAAATAATCTTCTTCATCGTTCTTCCTCCCGGTGCGTTTTGAAGATGGCCACCAGAAAGAGCACCGTGGTGACTCCCGCCCCCACCGCCGCTTCCGTCAAAGCGAGATCGGGAGCCTGCAGCCGTTGCCACACGAGCGCCATTATCAGGCTGTAGACCGAGAAAATGATCACCGCCGCCAGGAGGTCTTTCGCCCGCACCGCGAGGATAGCGGACAGGATGAGGAGAACGATCATAACGACGTTAAGTGCGGTTGCCATTTATTGCTCCTCCTCCTCGCTTTTTCTCCAGGGCGCTATATCCCTTCTCACCGCCGAGCGGCCGATGGCGTGACCGCAGGTTGCGCTGGAAAGCAGCAGGAAGCACATGATAAGGATGAGCTTCAAGATATCCCAAAGCGAGCCGCTGTAAACGGCGACTCCAACCATGACCGAGCAGGCGCCAAGGGTGTCGCATTTGGTCGAGGGATGAAGGCGGGAAAATATATCCGGCATTCGCAACAGTCCCGTGGTTCCCAGCAGAAACCAGAAGGCGCCAATGCTGCAGAAGATGACAGTGATGATATTTCTAACCATCGGATCTCATCTCCTCCCACCCTTCCGCTTCGAGATAGCGTGAGAGCGCCACGGTGACGATGAAAAGGAGCAGGGCGTAAACCAGGGCCACGTCGAGGAAGAAATTCTCTCCCTGGACGAAGGTGATAAGCACTACCATCACCAACGTCTTTGTTCCCACTATGTTTACGGCCAATAGGCGATCCTGAGAAGTAGGACCGACCATAGCCCGGTATAGGCAGATAAGCGCATTCAAGCCGATTACGATGGCTATGGCAGTGAGAAAATTAATCATCGGGCTTCACCCCGAACAACCATGCCACCAGGCTCTCGAGTCCGGCAAGCCCCTCCTCATGATAGGGACACAGGCAATGGACGGACAGCAAATTGTCCTCGATGTCCACGGTAACCGTTCCGGGCGTGAGGGTTATGGAATCGGCGAAAAAGGTGCGGGGCAGATCATCTGGAAGATAGGTCCGGTACTGCACGATGCGGGGATCGACGGGCAGCTTCGGATTAAGAATTATTTTGGCAACGTCGATGTTCGCCTTGATTATCTCCCAGATCAACCGGAGGATGAACCAAGGGAGCTTTAGCAGCACCCTTGGTGTAAATCGGTCATCCAGGGCTTGTCCGAACAGCAGCATGGTGATGCCCGCCACCAGTGCTGATGAAATGGCGCCGAGAACAATGTCATTTGCCGCAAGGGTTGCCGTCAGTACTATCCAAAAAAGGAAGAGGACCGCAAAGAGCAACAGTTTTCGGCGAAATACGAAGCCTCTGTCCAATTAGGGCATCCCCCACAACATTGAAATGATATAAACAACCAGCCTAGACAGAGAAAATATTGATCAATTATAACAAACGGGCGAAGAGATGTATAAAGAGATGCAAAAAGACATGCCGTCTCCCTTTCGCGGCTTGTTTCTGTCTAAATGTCCGCTACTGCTCGAGCAAGCAGAACCCGATGGAATCGGATGCAGCCTGCCTGTAGAGGGCGGGAGTGTTCCAATACATGGCCCGTTCCGCTACCACCGGCACATTTGAGGTAACCGTCGTTGCCACGCTCCACTGGTCGGGCACGGTT
>MELM01000016.1:45146-45440 GCA_001767605.1 Candidatus Solincola sediminis
ATCCTGGTCTCAGCCGGCAATATGAACGCCGGACCGGTCACCGGACCTGAGGGTGTCATGTACTCCAGATGGACTTCAGCCGGAGATTGGTTCGGGTTCTGGACAAGGATCCAGGTCTCGAAGTTTCCTCTCTCGTCCATTCCTGTCGATCCTTCCGCCAGGTCCCACTGCGTGGAGGCGCAAGGAGCCCCGATCGAATCCGTCGCCGACAGCCGGGTAAGACCGGCGGCGTTCCAGTACACGGCACGTTCGACAACCACGGGATTACTGGACTCTACGACCGTGGATACTGAG
>MELM01000016.1:45448-50430 GCA_001767605.1 Candidatus Solincola sediminis
CACGCTCGAGCCCACGTTTAAGGATGCACGCGTCCCCGGCAACAACTCGAAGGAAGGGCCCGTTACCTGCCCGGCATCCGTCTGGTAAAAGATCTGCACTGAAGCCACGTGCTCGCCCGGGTTTTCCACCAGGATCCAGCTCTCGAAGAACCCCCTACTGTCCGAGCCCGTCGAGCCTTCGGCGAGATACCAGCGCGTAGCCGGATTTGCCACCCCGATGGAGGTATGCGCCGACGTGCGATAGACGGTCGGTGTGCTCCAATACATGGCCCTCTCGGCCAAGATCGGTTGGTCGCTATCCACCCGCGTCGATACCTGCCACTCATTCGGCACGCTATTCCCGACGTTCACCGATTGCCTCGTGCCAGGCGCAACCTCGACCACTGGTCCCGTTACCAAACCACCCGGTGTCATGAAGCTGAGACTTGCACTGGCCGCCTCGTCGCCCGGGTTGCACAACAGGATCCATGTTTCGAAGGATCCTCTGCTATCAGAGCCCGTCGAGCCCTCGGCCAGCAACCAGATCTTGGAGAGATAGGACGAACCGATCGACTCGCCGCAGGCCTGACGGTAAAGGCCCCCCGCGGCGTTCCAGTACATGGCCCGCTCCACGATCACCGGTTTATCCGCATCGACCTGGGCGGACACGTTCCACTCCCCCGGCACGGTCATCCCGATGTCTATGGTAGCCCTGGTCTGGGGCTGTAGCACGACGCTGGGACCCGTGACCTTGCCGCCACCGGTGAGGTATGTGAGGGCCGCCGTTGCCGGTTCGGCCCCGGGATTTTGAATCAACAACCAGGTTTCGAATCCACCCCGTTCGTCCGAACCGGTAGAGCCCTCGGCGAGATACCAGTGGCTGGCGGAGATGATATGGAAAGCTTCCGGGAGAGTACATGCCAGACCGTTGGTGTTGGTGGCCTCAAGATCCCAGGCTCCCTCCGTGAAGCCTCTCAGGTCGAACTCGCAAGTTAAGTCGGCCGGCGAGACAATATTTATATTTTTGGCGTGGATAACCTCGCCGTTCCTCACGAGGTCCAAGGAGAGCCCGGCCTGGAAGCCCACCCCCCTGACCTCAACGATGCAAGAGGCGTCGGTGTTCATACCCTCATAGGGAGAAACGGCGTAGATATCCGGGTTTGTGGTGCGCAGGATATTCCCCTGCATGGCCGCGATCCACGCCGTCTTGTCATTGGTTGCAACGGCGGCGTTCACGATGGAGTCGGTCATAGTCTCTTGTTGCACCCAACTCTTGCCCCCGTCGCTGGTCTTTAATACGAGCCCGAAGAGACCGCCTGCCCATGCTGTGTTGACATCGGCGGCGGCTACGGCGAAGAGGTCCAAAAACCCCTGGCCGGGCCCGCAAGTGTTGGCCCAGTGCTGTCCCCCGTCCGTGGTCTTGAAGATTACGCTGAAGTCCCCGATGCGGCCTCGATAATTTGCGATAACCGTGGCGTAAGCAGTCGCCGTATCAACCGCCGAGATGCAGCAGATCCTGTCGACGATATAGTCCGGGCCCATGGAGATCTCCTGCGTCTGCCACGAGGACCCGGCATCGTCCGTCCTCGCGACGTACGCATCGGTCCCATAAATCCAAGCCGTCGTGCCATTTAACGCCTCTACCTCAATTTCTCCGGTCGAACCGGTGGCTAGAGCAGTCCAGGTCTGGCCTCCGTCCCCGGTTTTCAGGAGAATACCCTTGGCCCCGGCCGCCCAGGCGTCATTAGTGCCGACGGCGGTCACACTCAAGAGGTTCTCCTGCACGCCTGAGTTCTGGGCACACCAGGCGACTCCTCCGTCCAAGGTATGGATGATGCTTCCCTTCCCGCCCACCGCCCAGGCCACCCGTTGGTCGAATGCGCTCACCCCGGAATAATCAGTGGCCACGGGGGGCGCCTGATTCAGCCAGTGGTTGCCCCCGTCATCGGTCTTGAGAACGGTCGAGTCGTCGCCCACCGCCCACAGGGTGCGGTCGCCGGCGGCACAGATACTCAAGAGCGAATCAGTATCGCCCGAACTCAATCTTTTCCAGTTTATTCCAGCATCGGCGGTTAGAAGCAGCTCGCCCGCCGCTCCCGATACCCATACGTAGTTTGCATCCCGGGCATCCACCCCGTTCAATACCAAGCTCGACCCGGATTGCTGGTTGTCCCAGTGGGCGCCGCCATCACTGGTCCTTGCGATCATGCCGCTGTCGCCAACGATCCAGCCCGATTGGTCGGTAAGAAAGGAGAGCGAGTTTATATCCCGGCTGGTTCCCGTGTTCACCCGGCTCCAATTCGCGCCACCGTTGTCGGTCTTTAAGAATGTGCCGTCGTACCCGACGACCATCGCCTTACTGGTATCGATAACCTGGATACGGTTGAAATAGGTTGAAACAGGGAGCGTCTCATTGTCCCAATGGGCGCCGCCGTCGGTCGTGCGGGAGATCGCGCCCGGGCCGCACAGCCAGGCGAAGTCGGCAGAGAGGGCGTGGACGTCGCTCAGGATGGGGAAGGTGCCCGGCGACTTGTTCTCCCAATTGTTGCCGCCGTCGAGGGTCCTCATTACCACACCGCCCTGCACGGAGTCCCCCGCCGATGCGGCCCATGCCACGTTCCCATCCATGGCCGAAACACCATATATCTCGCTCCCAATCGGGCTTACTTGCGTTGTCCAGGTCGAGCCGCCGTCAACCGTCTTCAAGATGGTCCCCTGGTCGCCAACCACCCATATCGTATTGGCGTCAGCGGCGGAGACGGCATATAGATCGTTATCAGTGCCTGATGGAAGGCTTTCCCAGTTCGATCCACCATCCGTCGTCTTCAATATCGTACCGTGGTCCCCCACCGCGATCGCCGCACCGGCGCCGAGCGCCTCGATATCGTTGAGGGAATTGCCCTGGGGCAGCGGGTTTTGCCAGTAGAAATCGGGGCAGGTGCTTCCCGCAGCCGGCGCCACCCCCATTTGTAGAGGAAAGAGCATGAGAAGGCATAGAAGGGCTGCCGGCATTACCATGCGCACCGGCTTGAAACGGTAGTAGATCCACGCTTTCATCGCGCATCCCCCTAGCGGTTATGCTTATACCTTACTCTGCTTATATACACTTCGTTGAAGTACAATCCTACCCCTTCCTCAAATATGGATCTTTCATAGAAAATATGGGAAACAACGGGCCCAGAGTGCAGCAATATTGTTACTTGTTAGCCTGGCTTGTTAAAGCCTATTAACCCCATAGGTTTGACATAACACAGCTTCCTGCAATAATATTTATATTAGTAATAATGATAACTATTAAGGTTATTATTGATGTATTCCGATACAGCTAATAAGATGTTAGCGGCCCTTGGTGAGATCCTTGAACGGGAAGGGGTAGGTCCCGTGGATGTCGTTATCTGCGGCGCCATGGCCCTTGCGATGCAAGGCATCATCGACAGGCCGACCCGGGATATCGACGGCCTTGGCTTGGTTATTACGAAAAGGGGGCGTCTGGTGTTGAGTAAGCCCTTGATGAGCAATGAGTTCAACCAGGCGGTCGAGCGTGTCGGCATCCACTTCGGTGCCGGCAAGTTCTGGTTCAGCACCGCCGCAACCATACTGCATGACGACACCCGCCTCCCTCGCGATCTCATAAAGAGGGCTGAGATGCGGCAATACGGCAGCCATCTGACGGTGCGGCTCTGCTCCCGTCCCGACATGGTCTGCCTGAAGATGTGGGCGGCCATTAAACGGGGGGAGCCGGATATCGGTGACCTGGTACAAATGCGCATCAGCGAGAAGGAAGCGGAGAACGCGGTTCGCTGGTGCCTTGAGCAAGACGGGGAAGCACGGCCTGATCTGATAGTGGTTCTTAAGGAAGTGGGTCATGGAAGACTGGCAGAACGCCTTAGCTGAAACGGTGCGCGGCATCCTCTGGAGCCAGTGGGCCGCACTCGGTGCCTTCGTCGAGGCGCCGCCTACCAGCAAATCGATTGTCGATCCGGAGGCTCTACTGGTCGCTACCTGCGCCTTCGGCCGGGATGACGCCCGCATTTTCGACGAGGCCCTCGACTGGCTGATCGAGAACAATGCGCTGCTTAAGCCATGGCGCCTGAAGAGGATCTCTCGCTCCTTCGGGGACGACGTGCAGAGGACGCTGGGTGCCATGCTGGACTGTGCCGCTGAATCGACCGGCAAGGATATCTTCCCGGGCGTCCGTAAGGAAGCAGCCCAGGTCCTGGAGCGGGTGGAGACCGAGGAGCTGTTTTACAGGGAGAAGGGCCGGTATGAGAACGGACACCAACCCGACAAGCTGTTCCTGAGGTGGAAGTTGCTGAGGGGAAAGCCGAGGATACGTCACCATTCCGGCACGCCCGACCTCAAGAACCCGGGGAATTTGATGTTACGCTTACGGGATTTCTATGGCTCCGAGGCGCGTGCCGATATTCTCACCTATCTATTAACCGAGCGAGGCGGCAGTTCATACGGCATAGCCGCAAAGATCAAGTACCAGCAAGCACGGGTTTACGATGTGTTGGAGGGCCTGGTCAATGCGGGAATCGCGCATAAGCAGGGTGGCCGGGGAAACGCCTACTACTGGATAGACTCAAAAGGCATGGCGGCCACTCTCGGCCTGGGCAAGAAGCGACCCGTCTTCCTCGCTTGGGGAGACGTATTCTGCGCCTTCTATCTCCTGCTCGCAGACTGGCGCGAACATGAGGAAGAGTATGACAACGACCTGCTGGCCGCAGAAAGAATGCTAGTACTTACTAAAAAGATCTTCCCCATGCTGAGGAAGGCAGGCGAACCGCTCGCTTTGCTGCCACTGCCCGAGATGAAAAGGCTGAAGGGTAGCGAGTACAAGGAAGCCTTAAAAGCATTCCTGAAAAAGGATAGCGCCGTTCTGTCACGCCTGGCCGCCGCCTGAGTAGCCCACCTTTGCATTCTCCCGATCCACAGGGGATTAACAATGGGGACGAGTACGTTTGCTAAGGTTACACAAAGGTGTCAGGCACCTTTGTGTA
>MELM01000016.1:50570-54024 GCA_001767605.1 Candidatus Solincola sediminis
TGGCTGCGGGATAGATGCCGAAGATGACTCCGATTACCCCCGCTACGCAGACCGCGAGCAGTATCGAGCCCCCGGTTACAATAGTGGAGAAATCGAGCATGTGGCCGGCGGCCAGGCTTAACAGCCGCCCGAATATGATGCCGAAGATCCCCCCGGTAAAGGTCAGCAGCACCGCTTCTGTGACAAATTGAACCAGGATATCGGAAGTCTTGGCGCCTACCGCTTTCCGGAGACCGATTTCGCGAGTGCGCTCGGTTACAGAGACCAGCATTATATTCATGATGCCGATGCCCCCTACCAGCAGCGAGATGGCCGCGATGCCGGCGAGGAAAGCAGTCATGATGTCGGTTATACTGGTGATGGTGGCAAGCAGATCCTGCGAGGAGCGTACCGTGAAATCGGCGAGGTCCTCGTTCTTTGCATTGTGATTGGCGAGAAGGATTCCCGTCACCTCTTCTTTTGCCGCATCGACGCTTGCCTCATCTTCAGCCGCGATTACTATCGAAGTGAAGTTTTCGGTTCCGAAACTAGCTCTTGCCGCCGTGTAAGGGATAAAGGCTCCCTTGTTAGGATTGCTTATGCCGCTCTCATCCGCAACGTCGAGAACGCCGATTACCGAATACGCGCTACCCTCGATTGTCAGGCTGCCGCCTAAGGCTGTGCCTTCGCCGAAAACATCGGCCGCCAGTTCGTTTCCAAGGACCAGCAACTTTGCGCCAGCGGCCAGTTCTTCCTCCGTATACCATCTGCCCTCTGCAACGTCGAGGCTCATAATAGCCAGATAGTCCTCGGAGGTACCGGTAACCTGGAAGCGCTGCTCTCCTTCCAGCGTGTTGAATATGCTGGTAGCCGCGATATTGCCCGAGACGCCCTTGATCGCCGATGAGCCGATTTTATCGTTGAGGGAATCGAGGTCCTGCTGGGAAAGAGTGGACGTGTTTCGATTCCCGGTCAGCCCCTGCCCCTGGCCCTCCTCCTTATGCATGGCCATCGGTCCTCCTCCGCTGTCGGCACCGGGCACTACGGTGATATTAGAGGTGCCGAGGACCGAAACTCGATCGGTTAGATCTTTTTTCGCGCCATTGCCCAACGACATCAAAGCGATAACCGCGGCGATTCCTATTACTATCCCCAGGATGGTGAGGAAGCTTCGAGCCTTGCTGGCAAGGATCGCGGTAAATGATTGCTTTGCTATTCTCAAGGCCTTCATGATCTCATCCTTCCATGATCCGTCCATCGAGTAACTTGACCGTCCTGTCCGCCCATGCCGCTAATTCCCGCTCATGAGTAATGAGAACGACGGTTGCGCCTTCTCCGTTGATTTCGCGAAACACCTCCATGATCTCGGTGCTGGTCACCGAATCGAGGTTGCCGGTGGGCTCATCGGCAATGGTTATCGAAGGCTCCATGATGAGAGCCCTAGCAATGGCCACCCTTTGAATCTGGCCTCCCGAGAGTTGGTTGCTCTTGTGATGGGCGACATCGCTCAAGCCTAGTTTCTCTATTAACCCCAATGCCCGCTCGCGGCTGTCGCCATTCTCACCATAGATGGTCGGCAGCAGCACATTATCTATGACATTAGTGCGGGGCAGCAGGTTGAAGGCCTGAAAAACGAATCCGATTTCCTGGTTTCTGATCTCGGCTTGTTCGGATTTGCTAATGCGGTTCACGTTCTTTCCATCGAGGTTGTAATCACCCGAAGAGGGTTTGTCGAGAAGGCCGATGATATTCATGAGGGTGGTCTTGCCCGACCCCGATGGGCCCATTATGGCTACGAATTCTCCACGCTTGATATTGAGCGACACGCCTTGAAGGGCATGAACATCTTCCCCGCCCATCTTGTAGACTTTGTGAATATCTCTCAGCTCGATGACATTATTATTGTTTTTCATCAAAACCTTCTTTCACGCCGCGCAAGTGGGCGGCGAACATTTCCGAGATCCCTTCCATTGGCAGTTCCGACGCCAATTTCTCATTAATTTGGGTGAGGACCGAAATAAACACCTCGAAGTCTCGCGGCTCAATTCCTTCCAGGGCTTTGTCCAGCTTCTGGTTGTAGGTCTCGATAACCGCGTCCGCCAAGCGATGTCCCTCGCCGGTCAGTCTTACCAGAACAACCCTGCGATCGCTCTCATCCGCGACACGCTCGACCAGTCCTTTGTTTTCCAAGCGCTCAATAAACCTGGTGGCCACGCTCACCGTAACGTTAGTCAGCTGCGATATTGATCCCATTTTCAGGGGTCCGGCATGGTGCAGGAAGCCAAGAAAAGCCACCTGCGGCGGGCGGAGGCCGGTATCTCCCAATGCTTGTGCGCCCAATCCGTGCATTAGCCTCATGCTCAGGAGAATCAGCGGGATCGCTCGCTCGCCGTTTGGAATACGGGATTCCTCTTTCTTCTTCATATTACCTTCCTTATTACAATTACTGTCTTAATACAATATTTGTATTAAGCCAATAATACTGGCGCTTCCTGATGCTGTCAAGGTCTCATGCAATGAAGCCTGCTACGGGGAATCATATTATCCTCAGAGGAATTTGCGCGGCGAATCGAAGGGAGGAACATCAATTGGATTCTAACTTGTCGCAAGAGGTGATCCTTAAAAGAGGAAAGACTTTTAAAAAGATCCTGTTCTGTGTGGATTTTTCGCCTTTTGCGGAACTGCTGCTCAGTTGTGTAGAGGAATATGTCAATGTCGGGATGAAGGAAATAATTTTGCTCCATGTCGTCGAGGCGAAGGTCTATGCTGATTACGGCGAAGGGGCCAATCCCGCTTTTCTCGAAATCGAAAGAGAAGCCCAAGAACTCCTGGAGCGCTTGGCAGACAGGATCGATGCATCTCGGGTTCAGGTCAGACCCATGGTTAAGGCGGGAAGCGCCGCCTCCGTTATAGCCGACACGGCTAAGGAGGAGAATGTCTCTTTGATCTTCATGGGAGCGCACGGCAAAGGCTTCCTCGATCGCTTCATAATCGGGAGTGTCAGCGAGAAAGTCCTGCGCTTGGCGGACCGCCCGGTCTTGATAGAGCAGTGCCGGGTTCGCAAAGCGGGTAACGATTACGCGTGTGAAAAAGCGTGCAGCCTCCTATTTGAAAACATTCTCTTCGCTAACGATTTTTCTGAGTATTCAGAAAGAATATGGCCCATTCTCGCCGATATGGCTAATCATATTTGTGCTCCGGTCACCCTCCTGCATGTGAGAGAGGGGAGAACCAATTGGGGGTGGGACGCTGCATACCGCGCATTGCAAGGCAAGGCCAAAGATAACATGCGCAGGTTGGAAGACTTGGTAGATTCCCTGAGCGGCGGGTGCCCCAAGGTGGATGAGGAGATGGCGGAAGGAAGCCCCGCTCCCCGCATACTCGAGATCGCTGCTGAACGAAATGCTTCACTCATAGTAATCGGTGCGCTCGGAAACCGGACGGTGGGTACACTGCTGGGAGGCGTCGTGGAAAG
>MELM01000016.1:54047-62325 GCA_001767605.1 Candidatus Solincola sediminis
TCTGGTCCTCAAAGCCTAATCCCCTGTTGAGGCCGTCTCTTTTGTTAATCCGTTTTTTTTGCGGCGGCGGTGTACGAGGTAAGCAATTGCTATGACAAGGGTGACTATGCCAAACATTCCCCAGCCGAACCAATTGATGATTTTCTCGATGGTTTCCCAATGGTTTCCAAACATGTAACCGAGGGTGCCGATCAGGCCCACCCAGATCGCGATTCCCGGCAGATCGAATAAGGCGTACTTCCAGTAGGGCATCTTTCCCATGCCCGCCGTGACCGGAATGAAAGCGTCGATCCCCGAGACCATACGGCCGAACAAGACGGTGGCGCCACCGTAACGGTCGAAATATCGCTCGG
Source organism: Candidatus Solincola sediminis (assembly GCA_001767605.1). GTDB lineage: Bacteria > Actinomycetota > Geothermincolia > Geothermincolales > RBG-13-55-18 > Solincola > Solincola sediminis. The sequence continues at coordinate 54,401 of MELM01000016.1, forward strand.
AACCCTCCATGCCGCGTTTCAGCCTCGGGTGACGCTCATACATCTCGACAACGCGGCGACCCAATCTACGCCCAGAGAAAAAACCGACATTGTCACCCAGGATTGCACCACCAACCGCAACAGCGAGAATGGCCACGAAATTCAATTCACCCTGAGCGGCATAAAAGCTTCCCAGGAGAAGAACGGCCGTTCCCGGGGCAATCCAACCGGTGATAAAAATGCTTTCGAGGAAGACGCCGGCTAAGACAATAAGATAGCCCCAATTATTAAAAAGGGGCTGTAACAGTTCGATCCCGCGGTTTACAAAGGAAGCAAGGATAGTCATGGTGCCGGGTCTTTGCTCTTCGGTTTGCGCATATTTAACTTAACTCCGACCGGAATGAAGACCGAAGAACGAAGACCCGGCACCTCTTTGCCTCTTTAGCCCTCTTCTTCGATGAGGTTCTTAAGTATTTGGCCCGATGGGTCTTTCTTGAAGGATTTCACGAGCACGATGAATTTCGGCGTCTTGTAGTAAGGCAGCCTCTCCTCGCACCACTCCAGCACCAGATCCTCGGTGAGATTGGAGCCCGGCTTCTGCTTTATATACGCCTTTACTTCCTCGCCAAGATATTTGTTATCAATCCCGACCACGGCCGCTTCCGAAATCAGAGGATGTGAAACAAGCACTTCCTCGATTTCACGGGGATAGATGTTGAAGCCACCCCGGATTATGAGATCCTTCTTGCGACCGACTATGTACAGATACCCATCTTCATCCATGTAGACCATATCACCGGTATATAGCCATCCGTCTTTAAGAACCTTCTCCGTCTCCTCCGACTTGTTGTAATAGCCCTTCATGATATTAGGACCGTGAACGATCAGCTCGCCTACTTCGCCCGAAGCCAGCCCATTCCCTTCCTCATCGACCACTTTCACCTCCAGCCCTGGAGCGGGAACTCCGATGGAACCTATTTTGTAAGGCCCATCGATCAGCTGCACGGTGACTACGGGCCCCGCCTCAGATAAGCCGTAACCCTCGTAGATCCTGGCACCGAGTTCGTTGTTCCACCTGTCCATTACCTCTCTTGCAAAGGGGGCGCCACCACAACCCCAGATCCTCACCGATTTAAGATCGTACTGATAAATGAGGGGGTGGTTGAGAATATACACGAACATGGTGGGGACGCCGAAGAATATCGTAACTTGTTCATGCTGCAGCGATTTGAGCACTTCACCGGGAATGAAGGACTCATGCAATACTATTGAGGATCCCGCCTTTACGGATGAATTCATAACGCAACTCTGACCGTAAGCGGCGAAGAAAGGTAAGACACCCATAAAGATGTCGTTCGGCTTTACCCCGTAATTATCGGTAATCGTATTCGCATTCCAGTCGAGGTCTTCATGCGTCAGCATGCAACCCCGGACCATCTGGGCGGAGGTGGGCGCATACAGGAGTACCGCCACATCATCTTTATCGCGATCAACGCTTGTGAATCCATCGGACTGGCCGGCCACCAGCTTCTCGTACTGTACTACGTCCTCCAGTTCGGGAGCTTCGCTCACGATTATGCGGTGAATCTGCGAACACATGGAATTCTGCAGGTCCCGAACCAGGTCGTTGAATTCGAAGTTGGTTATCAGGGTCTCTACCATGGAATCGCATACGATTTTTTCCACTTCCTCGGCCAGACACATATAACAGAGCGGAACGGCCACGGCCCCCAGGGCCAGCGTCGCATAGTAAGAGATGACAAATTCCGGCACGTTTCGGAGAAGGATGGCAACCTTGGAATTCTCGTCCAATCCAAGGCTACGGAGACCGTTTGCCAGCTGATTGGTCCGGCTGAGAAGCTCCCCATAAGATATCGTTTGATGACCGAAACGGATAGCCGGAGCGCTCGGGTCTCTCTCCGCCGTTTTGACGAGATTCTGGTATAAATTCATGTGATATCTCTCCCGTTCTACGATAGTCCGGCCTTTTTTACGAAATCTCCAGGAAAAGCCCGCGCCCCTCGAAAAAATCCGCTTTTATTTTACCATCGAAAACCATAATGGTCAGCGGGAATATAATCGCCGCGAGAGCTGGCTATCCGCCCCTCACGTTAGTATATTCCATGCTCTCCATGGACTTTCCTGTCAATACCCGAACTGCGGCAACTTTCAACTCCGGAATCTTGGCAATCGGGTCGAGCGCGGTGTTAGTAAGAGCATTGGCCGGCGACTCACCGAAATGGAAGGGCACGAAAACGACTCCCTTCCTTACTTTGTCCGTCACCTTGGCCTCCAAACGGATGGCTCCGCGCCGCGTAGCCAGGCCTATTTCCTCACCGTTTTGGATTCCGATGCTTCCCGCGTCCTCCGGATTGATCCATGCCTGATTGCGCGGCTCGATCTCATTAAGCGCCTCGACGCGCCTGGTCATGCTGCCTGTGTGGTAGTGAGTAAGCAACCTCCCCGTTGTAAGGATCAAAGGATACTCATCATCGGTCACCTCGGCGGGCTGCTTGAATTCGACCGGGCTGAACAGTCCTTTGCCCCTGGTGAATTGCTCGGTGTGCAGGATCGGCGTGCCGGGATGATCGGAGGTCGGGCATGGCCAGTGTAGTTCGCACTCCTGCTCGAGCCTCTCGTAACTGATGCCGGCGTATGAAGGGCTTAACGAAGCTATTTCCTGCATGACCTGCGCGGGTGAGATGTCGCCCATCTCGTAACCCAGCCGGGAAGCCAGCTGTCCTATAATCCAGGAGTCCTCTTTGGCCTCTCCCGGAGCCTCGACCGCCCTACGAATTCTCTGCACGCCACGGTCGGTGTTGCTGAAGGTCCCGTCCTTTTCGGCGAAGGACGCAGCCGGCAATACGACATCGGCGTACTGGGCGGTCTCGGTGAGGAAGATATCCTGTACCACCAGGAAGTCTACCGCATCGAGAGCCGCTTGCAGATGTGCGGTATCAGGGTCCGATATAACCGGGTTCTCCCCCATTATGTAGAGCACCTTTACGTCACCCTCGTGCGCGGCATCCATCATTTCCATGAGGGTGAGGCCGGGTTTCGCCGGAAGCGATTCCACCCCCCAGGCCTTGGCGAACTTGGCGCGCACTTCATCATTGGTGACCGGCTGGTAGGCGGTGAAGACGTTGGGCAGGGCTCCCACATCGCAGGCGCCCTGCACGTTGTTCTGGCCTCTGAGCGGGTTGACGCCGGCACCCTCTTTGCCGATGTTGCCGGTAAGCATGGCCAGGTTGGCGAGCGAGAGCACGTTGTCCACTCCCGAAGTGTGCTGCGTGATTCCCATGGCATATACGATCGCCGCCGCCTCTGCCTGCGCGAAGGTACGCGCCGCCTGGCGGATCTCCTCGGTCTGCAGACCGCATATCTCGGCCGCCCGCTCCGGAGTGTATTCCTCGACCACCTTGCGGAATTCCTCGAATCCCTCGGTGCGCTCTTTTATGAAGTCCTCATCGGCCAGGCCTTCTGCGAGGATCACGTTCATCATGCCGTTTATCAGGGCGACATCCGTGCCCGGCTTGTGCTGTAGCCATTGATCGGCGTAATAGCAGAGCTTGATGTGCCGCGGCTCGGCTACGATCAGCTTGCAGTCGTTATTCATTACCGCCCGCTTTATGCGCAACGCGATGATGGGATGCCCCTCAGTCGTGTTGGAACCTATTACCAGTATCGCCTTGGCCTTCTCCAGGTCATCGATGGAGTTGGTCATGGCACCGCTTCCGAACGCTATCGCCAGACCGGCGACTGTAGAGCTGTGTCATAATCGGGCGCAGTGATCGACATTATTGGTGCCGACCCCCGCGCGGGCTAATTTCTGCAACAGGTAATTTTCTTCATTGGTGCACCGGGCCGAGCTGAGAAAAGCCACGCTGTCCGGGCCGTCTTCGGAGATCGCTTTATTCATGCGGTCCGCAATCACCCACAGGGCTTCGTCCCAGGTGGTCTCGACCAGCTCTCCGTCCTTGCGGATGAGCGGCTTGGTGAGACGGTCCTCGTGGTTTACGAAGCCGTAGCCGTAGCGCCCCTTTACGCACAGGTTGCCCTGCCCGGCTCCCACCATAACCGGCGATGAGACCTCTACGATCTCCCCGTCGCGTACATGCAGATCGAGCTGGCAGCCACAGCCGCAGTAGGCGCAGGTCGTCCTGACCTTCTCCACCTGCCAGCCGCGCCCCTTGCCCTTGGACATAACCGAAGTGAGCGCCCCGGTCGGGCAGGTCGATACGCACTGGCCGCAGAACTCGCAGGGTGTGTCCTGCATCCCCTTGCCGTATGGCGTTCCCGGCACCGCATCGAAGCCGCGGTTCACGAAGTCGTACACCCCGACCCCCTGCACTTCCCGGCAGATGCGGATGCATCGGCCGCAGAGGATGCACTTGTCGTAGTCGCGCTCGATTAGCGGATTGTCTTCGAGCACGTCATAGTGATGCTGCTCGCCTTTGAAGCGTGCTTCCTTTACGCCGTACTCATAGGCCAGATCCTGCAACTCGCACTGGCCGCCGCTCTCGCAGGTCATGCAGTCCTGCGGATGATCCGAGAGCAGCAGCTCTATGATGGTCTTTCTTATACGGCGCAGCTGCTCGGTGTTGGTGTGCACCACCATGCCGTCGGTGACCGTGGTATAGCAGCCCGGGAGCAGCCCGCGCGCGCCCTCCACCTCGACCAGGCAGATGCGGCAGGCGCCGTAGGGCTCCATGCGCTCCTCGTAGCAAAGGCTCGGGATGCGTATACCTGATTGTTTTGCGGCTTCCAGGATAGTACTGTCCGAGGAGGTCACGATTTCCTTGCCGTCTATGTTCACTGTTACTTGTTCCACTATCTACACCTCCTCACTCAGCCGAGATTGCCTCTTGCGGGCAACGGCTGAGGCAAAGCTTGCATCTTATACATAAGTCCTCGTCGATGGTATGGGCCTCTTTTTTCTCGCCCGATATGGCCTCCACCGGACAGATCTTGGCGCAGGCGCCGCAACCGTTGCAGGTATCGGGGTCGATGGAAAGGGTTATGAGCGCGGGGCAGACATGCGCCGTGCACTTCTTGTGAAGAATGTGGTCCTCGTATTCGTTGCGGAAATACTTGACGGTCGTGAGGACCGGGTTGGGGGCGGTTCCGCCCAGGGCGCACAGGCTCGAGTTCTTGATGTCGGCCGCCAGGGCGTCGAGGCGCTCCAGGTCCTCGGGCTCGCCCTTACCCTCGCATATCCTTCCAAGAATTTCCAGCATGCGCTTGGTTCCCAGCCGGCAGGGCACGCACTTGCCGCACGATTCCTCCTGCGTGAAAGAGAGGAAATAGCGGGCCAGGTCGACCATGCAGGTGGTGGTGTCGGCGACGATCATTCCGCCGGAACCCATGATGGCCCCCGTCGCGGTTATGGCATCGTAGTCGACCAGGGTGTCGAGCAGGGTGGCCGGGAGGCATCCTCCCGATGGCCCTCCCATCTGCACCGCTTTGAATTCTTTGCCCTCGCCTACTCCGCCGCCCACGTCGTAGATCACCTGGCGCAGCGTGTAGCCCATGGGCACCTCGGCCAGTCCGCTTCGCCGCACCTTTCCGGCCAGGCAGAATACCTTGGTCCCCTTGCTCTTCTCCGTCCCCACCTCCGCGTACTTGGCGCCGCCGTTTGCGAGTATCCACGGGATGGCCGCGAGGGTCTCCACGTTATTGATGTTGGTGGGCTTGCCCCACAGGCCTTCGTTGGCCGGGAAGGGCGGCCTCGGCCTCGGCATTCCGCGTTTGCCTTCGATGCTTCCTATAAGAGCCGTCTCCTCGCCGCAGACAAATGCGCCGGCTCCCTTCTTTATCTTTATGTCGAATTCCCAATCTGATCCGAAAATGTTTTTACCCAAAAAGTTGCGCTCGTGGCAAGCCGCGAGGGCTATATCCAGTCGGTGCAGCGCCAGTGGGTATTCGGCGCGGCAGTATATGTAGGCTTGGGTGGCGCCGATGGCGTACCCGGCTATGATCATTCCCTCGATGACGGAGTGCGGATCGCCTTCGAGCACGCTGCGGTCCATAAAGGCCCCGGGGTCGCCCTCGTCTGCGTTGCATACCAGGTACTTCTGGTCGCCCTTGGCCTTGCGGGCGAAACCCCACTTGGTCCCGGTCGGGAAACCCGCTCCACCACGTCCGCGGATGCCCGATTCGCCCACCTCTCCGATGATCTCCTCGGGGGTCATCATGGTTACGGCTTTGCGGGCGGCTTCGTAGCCGCCAATGGCCATATACTCATCTATGCTCTCGGGGTTGATGTTGCCGCAATTACGCAGCACCACCCGGTGTTGATTGGCGATGAAGTCCCCTTCGCCCGCAGTGCTGTCGTCAGAGCGGCGGACCACCAGGTCTTCCATTATCTCCCCTCTAAGGAGATGAGCCTCGAGCACCTTGGGGACGTTCTTAGCAGTTAGATCGCCATAGAGCACTTTGCGACCGTCGTTATCCACGAACTCGACTACCGGCTCGCGAAAACAGAATCCCATGCAGCCGGCGATGTCCAGCTCGGCGTCGTACTTGCCGGTTGCCAGTTCCTGCTCCAGCGCGTCCCTCACGGCGTTGGCGCCCGCGGCTATCCCGCAGGTGCCGTAGCCGAGCACCAGTTTTGTCTTTCCGTTGCCGCCCATCACTCCGCCTCCTCGCCGTCACCGCCGCGGTACTTTTTCAGCACCTTGCGAATATTGGCAGGCTTGAGTTTGCCGTGGGTATCCTCATCCACAATCATGATAGGCGAAAGGGAGCAGGCGCCGACGCACATGACCGATTCCAGCGTAAACTTCTCGTCCGGCGTGGTCTCTCCGTCCTTTATCCCGAGGATATTGCTGACTTCCTCCGAGATGAGCGGCGCGCCGGCCACGTGGCAGGCGGTGCCGTGACAAACGCGTATAAGATGTTCGCCGATGGGTTCCAGTCTGAACTGGGTATAGAACGTGGCAACGCCGTATACCTGACTCAACTGGTAGCCGGCTCCCGCCGCCAGGGCGCGCATTATCGTCTCGTCCAGGTAGCCGTAAGCTTCCTGTGCGTCCTGAAGGAGCGGGATCAAAGCTCCCTTTTCGCCGCTATAGCGATCGAGGATCTCCTCGAGCGGTCCCATATCGTCCAGGTCGGCGAAACGCTGTTTACACTGGCATCCATTTTCATTCATCATGTATCACCTTAGATTAGTGGTTTCCTCCCAACCGGTCACGTCGTGTTTATGTTTAGGCCTGGCAGCATGTTGAATGTTGAGGCACGACCCCATTCATAGTTCGAGGTAGGAATGAGCGTAGAGCGTCTCCTCGTTGAGGATCCTGACCGTCTTTACGAACTTCAAGATCTCGGGGTCGCTCTCGTCCACCGCCTCGCCGTTCACTATCTTCTCTACGATCTTGTAGTCGTTGTTCTTGTTGATGATGCCCATCAGCTCTTCATCGTTGGGGTCGACTATTGCGGAGGTTAAGCCCTTGGCCATGAGCACGGCCAGCAAGGTGCGGTTTATCAAGCTCGCTATGCTCTCATCCGGCACCCCATTGGAAACATTTGACAATCCGACCACGGTGCCCGGGCAGGGATCGAACTCGGCGAAGACGCCCTGTAGCATATCCATCGAATCGATCAGGGCATGAACCTGGTCCTGGGTCACGCTGATGGGAAGGACTATGGGATCGATCAGCAGCTTGTCCATCGGGATTCCGTTCTCCTGCGCCGCCATGATTATATTGTAGGCCACCTCGACGCGCTCGTTGGCATCCCGCGGAATATTGCCCGAATCGTTGAGTACCAGGCCGACAACCCAGGAATTGCGCTCGACGGCGAGGGGCATTAGGGCGGCGATGCGATCCGCTTGCGAGGAAATGGAATTGATCATCACTTCGCCCTTGACCACTTCGAGCCCCGCTTTCATGGCATCCACATTCATGGTATCCAGAGCGAGCGGGATGTCGGTTACTTCCTGCACC
>MELM01000016.1:62336-70326 GCA_001767605.1 Candidatus Solincola sediminis
GCTTCCACCACGAACTTCATACGCTCCGGCCCTTGCTTCGTCGCCGGACCGAGGTTTATGTCCAGCCAGTTAGCCCCTCCCTCAACCTGGAGCAAGGCCATCTCCTGGATGGGTTTTTTGTTGAAATCTTTCATCGCTTGGCCGATTGCCTTCATCATTACGTTGACCTTTTCACCGATGACGAGCATTTGTTCCTCCTTAGTTCTTCTTGTGGTCGACGCGACGATCCACGATTATTTCCTATGCACGAGTTCTCCCGCCCGGTAGGAACTCCTGACCAGAGGCGCCGAGGCGACGACCGGAATCCCCGCCTCCCTGGCGTCCCCCGCCAGTTCCTCGAACTCGCCGGGAGACACGAATCTTTCCACTTTCAGCTGTTCCCGTGACGGCCTCAAGTACTGGCCCAATGTCAGGATTCCGCACCCGACATCGGCCAGATCGTTAAACGTGCGGTGCAATTGTTCGCGGGTTTCGCCGAGGCCGACCATCAATCCGCTCTTGGTTTTGATCCGCGGCGAGAATGTGCGCGCCGCACCAAGGATGGAAAGTGAAATACGGTAGGCGGCCATAGGCCTGACCCGCGGATATAATTCCTCCACCGTCTCTATATTATGGTTAAATACGTCCGGTTCCGCCATGAGAACAGTCGCCAGAGACCGCTTGTTTCCTTGGAAATCCGGCGTCAGTACCTCGATGCCCGCAGCCGGGAGTTCTTCCCTCACCGCCTCGATCGCGGCGGTGAAATGAGTCGCCCCTCCATCCTCCAGGTCATCTCTGGTTACGCTGGTCATAACGACGTATTCAAGTCCCATGGCGGCGGACGCGCGGGCAACCTTCACTGGCTCTTCCGCATCCGGCGGCTGCGGCGTTCCTTTATTCACCGAGCAGAAGGAGCAGTTGCGAGTGCAGATATCGCCCATTAGAAGAAAGGTGGCGGTGCGGGAAGAGAAACATTCCATACGATTCGGGCACTTGGCGCTGCGGCAAACCGTGTGCAGGCCGAGGCCGTTCAGGATCCCGTCGACCTCGGCGAGATTCCTGCCCGCCCGCAGCGGCTGGTGCAACCACTTGGGCATGCGGCAATCATAATGCCGCTCCCTTTCTCCCGCTTTCTGCAAATCCTTCTCCTACTCTTCGCCACGGAGGAGGGCCGCGACGGCGGCGGTCAGCTCGTAGGCCTTCGCCGCCAGCTCGCCACTCACGCCCTCCAGCCCGCAGGCCGGAGTTATCGTCGCCCTCTCGCGGAGCAGTTCAGGGTCGACTCCCCGCGAGGCCAGAAGTTTCACTCCCTCCTCGAAAAGGGCAACCAGGCTATCCGCAGTCTCCTCCAGGATATGCTCGTTGTTGGGCACAATCCCCCATGCGAGCGTTCCGCCATCCTCCAGGAACTTGGCGAGTTCTCCCGGGTAGAGGGCCATACTTTCCATATACTGGTAAGCATCGAAATTGACCACGTCGAGACCCGACTGAAAGAGCCAGGTCCAATCCGTATTCCCACAGCAGTGCGATCCGGTCAGGCAGGTTAGCCCCTCAGCGCACTCCTTGATGTAATCGACCACCTGCTCCGGGCTCACAGCCACCAGGGCCGAGCCTACCGAAACCAGGTAGGGCTCATCGAAAAATATGAGCACGTCTTCGCCGGCTCCCGTTTCCCGCAGAAAGGCCTCCATCCAGCGGGCCTTCAGATTGAGGAGCTTGAGCATCGCGCCCGCCAGATCGTCATTGTAAAGGATGGGCCGGTTGTTTTCGTCCAGCACGGTAAGGCCGAAACTGACCGGGCCCGTCACCTGGCCCTTGAGGATAGGATAAGTCCGGCCCTCTGACTGGACCCGGTCGGCGAATGCATACAGCCCGGCCGCGTAATCGGGGCTTATGCCGAACTTCGAATAATCCTCATCCAGGTAAGCCTGGTATACAGCTTCGATTTCCTGCAGAAGATCCCCGGTCGTGTCGCAATAGACCTTGCGCCTTTCAGAATCGACAACGATCCCGGGCAGACCCTCGCTATACTGCGCGTACATGTTTTCCCGGAAATCCCGATTCGGCAATTGCGGCCACGTCGGGCAATCCCAGAGGTACTTCAGGGTCACATCAACCGCTTCCTGCGGATCGGTGTAGGGAAGGCTGCCTATAGCCATAGCTGTCCCTGCAGGTTCGAAGGACATGTGCGACCCACCTTTCCGAAAAAAGGGGGCCGGCAAAGGCCCCCGTTTACTACATCTTCGTTATATCCACTCCGGCCTCTTCGAGAATCTTGGGCACTGCGCCCTCTTTCCCGATGGCCATGATGTGAACGCCGTCGCAGAGCTTCTCATCGATGCACTGGCGAATCTGGCGGGCCAGGATGCGTATCCCCGTATTGAGCGCCTCGCCCTTGGGGGCCTCCTTCATCTCTTCCACCAGATTGTCAGGTACGAACACGCCGGGTACGTTGGCGTTCATGTATCTGATGGCGCCCATGCTCGTGAGCAGCACCAGGCCGGCGCAGATCTTCACCTTGTCGTTGATCTTGCGCGCCGCTTCCATGAAGCGCTTGAAGTTTTCCATGTCATACACGGCTTGGGTCTGGAACCATTGCGCTCCGGCTTCGATCTTCTTCTCGAATTTTATCATCTGGGGCTCTATGGGATGCGCTTCCGGGGTGACTATGGCACCCTTGTAGAACTCGACGCCGCCGCCCAGTTCGTTGCCGCCGGTGTCCTTGCCCGCTTCCATGCCGCTGATCAGCTGCAGCAACTGCACGCTCTCGAGGTCGAATACCGCCTTCGCCTCCTTATGGTCGCCTACCGGTATAGAGTCGCCGGTGAGACAGAGCACGCTGCGGATTCCGCGCGTATAGGCGAAAAGCAGATCGGCCTCGATGGCCATCCGGTTGCGGTCGCGGCAGGTCACCTGCAGGTTGGGCTCGCCGCCGTGCTCTTTGATGATGAGCGCGGTGCCCAGGGACGGATAACGCATGACCGAGCTCTGATTGTCGGTGATGTTCATAGCGTGGACCTTGTCCTTGAGCAGATCGATGTGCTCGATCATCTCATCTATATCGGTGCCCTTCGGCGGCCCGATCTCGCCGCTGACCAGGAACGTGCCCGACTCAAAGATCTCCTTGATACCTGGCTTGGTATGCTTTTTGATAAGTAACGTCATCCTATTCACCCCCCTCGCCCTTTTTCTCGAATATGACCTTGCCGGGCTTCATGCTGGCCTGCCAGTTCTTGAGCCCGTAGATCTTGCGGAAGCGGTCGAGTTTGCCCATCTTGTCCAGCTGGTTGTAGATGAGCGTCCAGCCGCAGTCTTTCTCCTTGTCCGTCTCGCACTTGCCCTCGTCGGTGCCACCGCAGGGCCCGTTCAAGATGCCCTTATGGCAGCGGGTCACCGGGCAGATGGCGCCGAAGTCCTCGAGTACGCAATCGCCGCAGAGGGAGCACTTCTCGGTGAACTGCCCCTGCCTGAGAATGTTGCCGAGGAAGACGGTGTTATTGGCGGGGTGAACCGCTTGCTCCGTGGCTTCACGTACCGACTGGATGCCGGCCCCGCAAGTCATAACCAGAAAACTATCGGCCGCCCCTACGGCCTCCTTGTTCTCCCGGAACTTGCGCTTGGTGTTGAGCTCGTGGCAGACCTCGTCGTACACGGTGGTGCCGGTTACGGTCTTTCCCTCCGCCTCCAGCTTGGCTTTCATCTCGGCCACCTGGTCCTCTCCACCCGTCTCGCAGGTGGTACTACACAGGCCGCAGCCGACGATGAACACCTTGTCCTCGCCCTCGAGTTCCTGCAGGACCTCCTCGAAGGGCTTCGATGTGGTGATTATCATCTCTTAAGTTCCTCCTCTGATTTGGTGGGCGTCCCAGTGCCTTCACATTTCCGAATGTGTAGGCCTGGCACCCATCAAACTTTTTGTCCCAGTGCCTAAATCGAATGTTTGAGCCTGGCACCCGTCTAATTCATTGAGCTGTTGCGTATCGTTCATCCCGCCTCAAGCTTAGCTCGACAGCTGGCGCAGGAAGGACGGGATATCAGCCGCTTCTCTGGTGCCAATGACTATCTCCCAGTCCGGTAGCTCTTCTTCCAGCTCTCCGGAAATCTGGGCAACGTAACCGGGTATGACCAACTTGCGGTGCTTGACCTTGTCGGCGATCCCCGAGGTGTTGATGAACTTCGCTATGACTTCAGGCACAAACTTGCCCGCCGCCCAGGCGGTAAGCACCGATTGCCCGTCAACGTCCACTACTCCCAGCCAAGCCGGGATTTTGCTCCCCTCGATCTCACCGGAAACGATGAAATAGGTGAGCGAGAAGTTGGTCGTCACCAGCACCGGACTGTTCTCGTCCGGGGTGCCGATCTCATAGAACTTGGAATCCACTGCCATCGGCCGCTGGGGGTCGGTGTAAATGTTGAGGCCGAGCACCAGCAGCGGGTACATCCTCCATGCTTCCGCATGTGAGAGGTTCACGATTCCGCCATACTTGCAGGTGTACATTCCGGCCAAAGCGGTTTCGTAGAGTTCGTCATCGGTCTCTTCGCAAGGAAAGGTGATGGTCGGATAACCGAAGGCGACGAACTTTTCGTTCAAAGCCGCTCGCCTGAGAGCTACCAGATCCTTGAAGGTCTGGCCGGCCTGGCGCGGCGCGGGGTCCAGGATAAGGTCCTTTAGGCCCATGCCGGTCAATTTGTCCGAAAGCTCGGCCAGCTTATCGAGATCGGCCGCCTTCGCCGCCAGCGGTAGGTCCTTCTCCTTCGCCAGTGCGCCCATGGCATCGGCATTGGCCTCCGTCGCGGCATAGAGCAGAGGCCTCGAATCCCCGGCTGCCTCGACTCCGGCCTTCATAACGTCGACATCTTCGCTCATGAGGATCATGGGCTTCTTGGTCGCGTCTTTCACTTTTTCTATGAGAGCCTTGAACTTGCCGGCATCGCCTGACGCCGACTTCACCGTAACGGCCCCTACCTTGAGGATCACGCCCACGCGCTCGTGCTCGCACTCATTGACCTGCTTCAGCAGCTCATCGACCTTGGCGTCATCCATGTCATCGCTCACTACTACGCTCAAGACCGCGGGATTGAAGAAAGTCTTCTCATGTCGGAAGAGCACCAGTTCCTCACCAACCTTGAAGGCCTCATCCCCGACTCCAACCGTTACGCCACGGATCGGCGGCGCGCTCGCTTCGGCCAGCTCGGCCCGCACCTCATCCGTTACATAAGGGCAATCGTCCAGTGATGCCTGCCCGGCCGCCAGCTTCATGGCAAAGGCGAGACAAGTCGGGAAGTTGCATTCTTTGCAGTTGGTCTTGGGTAACTTCTTAAAGATATCCAAGCCCGAAAGTCCCATCGTTACACTCCTTCCTCCTAATTTATAAATTCCCACTTTGTTATTTTCGAAGAAGGAGGGGAGGGTCGCTCCCCTCCTTGCTTTATTCTTACGAAAGCATCGGGTCCATTGTGAGCGCCGGATGCCCCTTCTCCTCCAGCCAGGGGAGGATGGCATCCTCGTCTACTCCAACTTCCTCGTCAGCTATCTTGTCCAGGAAGTCGGGGTCGCCCATCTCCTCGCAGCGCTTCTGCAACTGCTCCTTGAGCGTCTCCTTCAGCTCCTTGGGCATCCAGACGATGCGCTGGAAGCCACCGTCCGCCGAGATGAACTTCTTGGAGGTGACGTAGACCTTGCCGATGCCGATGAAGCCCGGGGTCTGGTTCCCGCCGCCGACCGAGTTGGCCAACGTGGAGAAGGCCATCCCGCAGGGGGTCATCCCCGTGTACTCGCGGTTGACGATCATGACGCCGTTACACATGGGCAGGAAGGCCACGATACCCTCGAAGCAGCCGCAAGAGGTCATCGGATCTTCCATCATGGAGTACATCTGAACGTCGGTAATGTTGTTGCCCGACTTATCCTTGACGAACTCGTTGATGGCCGGCCAGATTCCCTTCTCGGGATCCGCGACATCGCCCTTCTTCACCGGCTGGTTCGGCCCCGTGGGATCGATCTCGTAGGCGGCCTTGCCGTCCAGCCAGTTGTAGGCGCCGCACAGTCCGAGGCGCTCCGGCGATATCACGCAGACGTGGGTCGGCGCGAACGACTGGCACAGCGTGCAGGAGTAGAACAGGTCCACAGACTCGTCACTCATGCCCGCCGTCTTCTCGTCGCGGTAGCGGTAGGCCGTCCTCGCCGTCGCCTCCCACTCTTCCACGTCCTTTTCGTTGGTGTAGATAGTAACCTGCACCTTATCCACGATTGACGGGAAGTCGTTGATCAACTTGGCGCGGATGATCTCGCCGTAATGCTTGATCTTGAAGCCCTTGGACTGGGCTTTCTTGCTGATGCGGGTCCAGACGATGTCGCGCTGGCCCATGTGCCATATACCCTCGGCGCCGTTGATCAGATGGTGGATCTGGCGCTCAAGGATGGACTCGAAGTCCTCCTGCATCTTGCGCCCGGCCACCTCGACCACGATACCCAGGGGAAGCGCGGTACCCTGCTCGACGTCGTCGATCTCGGGCCCCACTACCTCGATCTTGCCATCGGTAACTTCGTCCATCTCCCTCATCTTCGCGTACTCGAAGGCGGGTGTGATGTTGCCGCCGAATTGGATGTACATGTCGTCCTTACGGATGACCTCACCCTCGAAAGCGGGACCGTAAGCCATCGGTATTGGTATCTGGGCGATCTGGATCTTGAGTCCCCTTACCTCGACGCACCTCTGTACGATCTCCTCTTCCGCTACGTCCGATACTACGTGCTCGTAGGTGCACACGCCGGTGGGGAGGATCTCGGGGATCTTGGTGTTCGCTATGGTGGGGAACCCGTAATTGATGGCGCCCGCCGCATATGCGTACTTCTGCTCGTCGACGTAATCGAGAGCCAGCACGAAGGCGAATATACGGTTCTTGTTGTAGCGCAGCACCTTGGAGAAGTCGCCCGGCTGCGCGCCGCCGAAGGACATGGCCGCGCGGGCTGCGAACCCCAGCGAGTAGACCGCTGAGGACATCTCCTTGCCGTATGGCACTATGCGGGTGTCCCAACCGAGCTGCCGCTCTCTCTCGACCAGCTGCTCGGAGATGGTCTTGCCGTTGATGTGGCCGGACATCCATACATAGAGGTTCTTCTCCAGCAATTCGACCACTATCTTGTCGGCCATCTCGGCCGTGGAAGCCAGACCGGTCAGTGCGCAGAACCCGGGGGCCGTGCCGTCCACGAACTCCACCCCGCGCTCGCGCATGATTACGTCGTCGGCCGCGCCCAACCATAGGTCGTCGACCGGCGGATTGGTTACGTACTTGCATCCCTCGATCACTTCGCCGGCGAATAGCGTGGCTATCCCGGCATCCAGGGTATGGCCCAGGTAGGGAACCCAGTGCCCCTCCCTCGGAACCGGGGGAAGGAGATCCTTGGCCAGGCCGAGGGCCTTGGCCATATCCTCCACCTTCTCGACTTTCATGCCGGAGAGAGCATAGATGATGGGCAGGTAATAACCAGTGTTGGGGAACTCTACTGCCGTGGTCGCCCCGGCCGATTCCATGGCCTCGCCCAGCATACGCTCGGCCTCGGCTACCTCCTTGTAGGCCCCCTTGATTGCTGCGGTTGCGATTATCCTACTCATTAGATTTTCAACTCCCTCCGCATGGCCATGTCGTATAGCACTCTCTCCCGCTTCGCCGAGATGCCGAGGGCCTCGCGCTTACCGTCGATTAAGGTCAGCAGCTTGCCGACCATCTTCTCCGGGTCCGCCTCGAAATGCCATGAGTTCTTGTATATGTCGTTGTACTTCTCGAACAGGAGGTCGGTCACGTTCTTGCTTCCGGTGGTCGGCCAGCTGACGCCGAACACGACCGCGGCGCCGGAGGCTACGAAGTATTGTCCGATGGCGATGGCCTTCTCGCTCATCCACTCGGGAGCGCAACCCACCGCCGGCAGGTCGCTGATGTCATCTCCCAGGCCTCCCTCGTTGACCATGGCCGTGAGCGCTATGAGAATGCGGCTGTTGTCCACGCAGGA
>MELM01000016.1:70423-70666 GCA_001767605.1 Candidatus Solincola sediminis
CGGCTTTCGCCACCGATTGGGCGGCGCAACCGGTCATGACCACCAAACAGCCGTTCGCGATCAGTTCGCGCACGACCCTGACGTTGATGTCGTCGTGCTTCACCCTGGGATTGTTGCAGCCCACTACTCCGACCACCCCGCGGATACGGCCGTCGATAACGGCGTCGTTGAGCGGGCGGTATGAGGCACGGAACTTGCCACCCAGCATGTAGTTGATGTACTCGTGGTTAAATCCCGCTATCA
>MELM01000016.1:70688-83275 GCA_001767605.1 Candidatus Solincola sediminis
GGCGACCTTGCCCCGCTTGGGATAGTTATCGATGGCCACCGAGACGATCTCCTTGGCTATATCCAGGGCATGGTCCTCGTGGAACTCGATGTGCTTCGCGAAAGGCATCTTTGCCTTTGGCGAGGTGGTGATGATATCAGTATGGATGCAGTTGGCGATCTGGCCGATGCCCTGATACACGCACTGCACGTCTACAACCATGGCCTCGACCGCACCGGTCAGCAAAGCAAGCTCCTGCTGGAGCACATTGCCGGCGATGGGAATGCCGTGGCGGGTAAGGATCTCGTTGGCGGTGCAGCAGATGCCCGAGAGGTTGATGCCCTTGGCGCCCATGCTCTTGGCCTTCTCCTGCATCTCGGGCAGGTTCGTGGCCAAAACGATCATCTCTGACAGCAACGGCTCATGGCCGTGCACGATGATATTGACCTCGTCCTCCTTGAGCACGCCCAGGTTCACCTTGCTCTCTATGGGGACCGGGGTTTCGAACATTATGTCCTGCAGTTCCGTTCCGATCATGGAACCGCCCCATCCATCCGAAAGGGCGCACCTCGAGGCCTGGAGCAGGATGTTCTCATAATCTTGATCCACACCAATGGAGGTGCGGTGCATGAGTTCGACAACTTCGCGATCGATGCCCCTGGGAAATATTCCCAGTTGGCGCCAGATTTCCTTGCGCGGTTCGGGAGCCCGTTGCGCGAAGTCCAATTCGCCTTCCTGCTGCCCGAACATGCCCACGCAGCGCTCGCCCACTTCGAGGGCTATATCCTCGATGGAACGCTCGCCGATCTCGATATCCAGGTCGGCCGCCACCTCGAGCAATTTGATGCGGTCCTTGATTTCATAGTCCGTAGCCTCGCCCTTGGCCGCCATTACCAGGGTTTCGGCAACCGCCCGACCGTGATCGGAGTGGGCCGAGGATCCCCCGGCAACCATGCGGGCGAAGTTGCGGGCCACGATGGTGTCCATGGTCGCGCCACAAACGCCCCGGCTCTCGTCGGGCTTCTTGGGATTGATTCGGCAGGGCCCCATGTTACAGATGCGGCAGCAGCTTCCAGCCTCTCCGAAGGCGCATCCTTTCTGCTGCTTTACGCGATCGAAGGCGGTCTCCTGGCCATCCTCCGCCGCTTTTTTCAGCATCTCCAACGAGGCCTCACATGCTGTAAGTTCCTCGTATTCTGCCATATTGACTGTTCCTCCTTGTCCGGCGTGTCAGCGCTTAAACATTTCCGAATGTTTGGGCCCGACAACCGTCTAACTTTTTTAGGTTCTTCGTGAACGCCGTTTATCTCAAACGCCTACGGCGCATAGATCATCGATAAGCTTCTTGGTCAAACGTATGGATTCGGGATGCCTGAGCACCAGGATATCCGCCCCGGCGAGCAGGAGGGCCAGCGCCGTAATGGTCTCCCACATGATTCCGCGCTTCTCCGGGTCGCCCCACTCGGGGTACTCTTCCTGCGAACTCTTGGCTTCCTTGGTCTTCCATGCCTGAAAGCCGACGTTGCCCAGCAGTGGCATCTGGGTCATCGAGTCGTTCTGCATCAGGGCTGCAATCTTAAGGCGCTCCATCACCGAGTAGGTATACTCGAGCCCGTAGCCCAAGGCACCCGTCGTCGGGTCGATGATAAGCTTATCCGCTTCCATACCCAGGTTGGTCAGAAGTATGTTCAGCTGCTTGGCCAGGTTCACATCGATGGGGGTCATGCCGACAACGGTCTGTTTGTAGCCGATGGCCGGCGCGCCGATCCTCTTGAAGTTCTCCTCCTTGGCGGGGCCCATAACCAGGTTCTTGCCCTCGGCCTTGGTGGCCACGACCTTCATCAGTTCGGCGTCCTTTTCGAGGTCCTCCGTCCCATAAACGATGAGCGGTACGTCGATCGCTTCCTCCACCTTGATAACGGTATCCGCCGCCTGCTCGGGAGGAGCATCGGTGGCCTTTGGATCGGTTGAGGTAAGGAGCAAGAAAACAGCGTCCGCTCCCCACTCACCCACGGCCTTCTTGGCCCACGCCACCGGATCGTTCTTTACGTCGCCAAGCGCTTTCTCCAATGCCGCGGGAAACTCGCCGACTTCATCGGAAACCTCGGCGGCAACCATCGGCCTGTTCGGCATCTGTCCTTCCCAAAGATGGAAGGGGAGGCAGTTCTCGCCGCCCTCCTTTTTGGCCTTACCGCCAGCGCCCAGCTCTACCTCGCGGACTTTGCCCTTGGCTGTTTCCGTCGGTAGATTGAAAGCCATCTCAACTCTCCTTTCCAATATCCATTACCTACCAGTGTAATAATACGTCGTCTAATCTCTGATCGCTTTGTCTAATATCATTCAAGGCCTTGCCGCATTTTGCATGCGCGAAGCGCGTTTTTCATGAGCATGCGGTTGGTTACCGACCCCACTCCACCCGGCACCGGTGTAATGGCTTTGGCCTTGTCCTTTACCGCATCGAAAGAGACGTCTCCGACCGTCTTGGTCTTGGGCTTGCCCTTTTCGTTGAGCACCGGCTCTCTCTTGTCATCGAGGACCTTTACGCGGTTGATTCCGACATCGATCACGATGGCGCCTTCTTTCACCTGGTCAGGGCCGATCAAGTCAGCCTTCCCGGCCGCGACGATCAATATGTCAGCCATATTGGTATGTTTTTCCAGGTTGCCCTTCATGCTGGTGAAAACGTGGACTACAGTCGTGCTGGCATTGCGGTTGAGGACCAGGAAAGCCAGCGGCTTGCCTACTATATTAGAGTGGCCGACCACGCAGATCTCCGCTCCCTCGTAGAAATCCTTGGGCTCTATATTCTGCTTCTTGGCATAGCGATCGAGTATCTCGATCACGGCCGAGGGGGTGGCCGGCGGAAAGATCGGCTCACCCAGGGCCAGTTTACCCATATTGGAAGGGTGAAAACAGTCGATGTCCTTATTGACGTCGATGGAATTAATTACAGCGCTATCCGAGATGTGCTCCGGGAAGGGACGCAGGGGAAGAATTCCGCTCACCGCGTCGTTGGCATTCAGCTTCTTGACGATCTCGACGACCGCTTCTTCGCTTACGTCGGCCGGCGGATTCTCGTTGATGTAATTGAATCCGGCTTCCTCGCAGAACTTCTCAACCTGGCCGCGGTACATCTTGGCCCCGAAATCGTCTCCTACGAGGAGGGTGGCAATACCGGGAGTTATTCCCCTGGCCTTCAGGGATTCGGCTTCTGCAATGATCTCCTTCATCAGTTCATCGCCTATCGCTACACAATCGATAACTTCGGTCATATGCCTGCTCCTTTCCTCGCTGAAACGCCTACCATATTTTCATATTTAAGAAACTCAAACGAGATTGCTTCGTCGCTGCGCTCCATATGGATGATCTCTTCGCAAGCGAAAAGATCATCCTAGTTTCGAATAGGTAATTTCTACCACTTTTTCGCGCAGGTCCGCGGTCTCGGCGAGAATCTCCTGGATCCGAGCCCACTTGCTTTCCGAGAAATCCTTGTCCTCGATGCTGTTTACATTGATCTTCACGTTGAGCGCCGCACTCTGGGCTGCCGCCTCTGCAAACAAAACGGCTACCCCGGCGTCGCTCACCGCACCGACGTTACCGATGACGGCCGCCGTCTCGGACAAGCGCGCTATCTCCAGACATTTCTCAGCGATCTCGAAGGGTACCTGGGTGGCTTTCTTCAGGGCATCCTGGATTTTCGACGCGCGCTCCGCTTTCTCGGCATCCGTCTCGCGGGGAAGCTTGAAGACGGCGGAGAGATCGCCGTAAACCTCGGTGTCTTTCTGGATCAGTCCCTGAAGTTCGTCGCGGAGTTTCTCTGAGGATTTGAGAAGTTCTTCCACCTGGCTCTGGACGTCCGCGTATTTTTCTTTGCCCAGAGTAAGGTTTCCAACCATCGAAACAAGGGCGGCTCCTACCGCTCCGACTAATGCGGACGCAGAACCACCACCCGGCTCCGGTGACCTGGAGGCGAGCTTGTCCAAAAAAACGATTATAGGCTTCTCTACGTACATCGTTAGACCTCCCCGGTCCAGTAAAAGATTATCTCATTATTCCGCTTGAAGCGCCATACATTTAAAGTCTTAATTTTCCATAGGTGCCGTGTCTTGATTCTTGAATGCTGCAGCATTCAAGAATCAAGACATGGCACCTATGGAAGTTCGAGGTATCCATCCAGAATCCGGTTCACAGCCTGCCTTGCGGAGCTATCCTCCGGAAGTGCTGAGAGGGCTTTCCCTTGTTCGTCAAAATCCCTTATCATCTCATCCTCGGGGATCACGCCGGCTACCTCCAGGTTTGCTTCCTCCGCTATAGCCCGCAGGTTTTGGGGCAGTCCGTCTCTAACACGCGTAACCACCAGGGCCATGCGTTTTATATCCAGCTTCAATTCCCTGGCCAGATCTCTGATCGAAAGCGCGGTTCGTATTCCCCTCACAGAAGGATCAGAGGCGATGAACATAACATCCACGCCTCGCGTCGTGCGCCTGGAAAGATGTTCCATTCCGGCCTCGTTGTCGGCTACGACATACTCGTAGTGGCCGGACATGATGTCGAGGTAGCGACGGAAGATGTTATTCAGATAGCAATAGCAGCCGGGTCCCTCCGGCCGGCCCATAGAGAGCAGATCGAATCCCTTCTCCTCTACCAACGCCTGCTGCATTAAGGTCTCTACCCAGACCTCCTTGGACATCCCCGCCGGCATGCGCGAGATATTGTCGGTCAGATACTCCCTTATCGAGCCCACGGTTTTCTCAGCCTCGGTGCCAAGGGCGAGATCCAGGTTGGCGTTGGAGTCGGCATCGACCGCCAGCACGGCCTTGCCGGTATTTTTAACCAGGTAATCGACGGTCAGGGCGGAAAAAGTCGTCTTTCCCGTGCCCCCCTTGCCTGAGACCGCCACTACGAATGTCATATCAGCCTACCTCGCGTTTCTCGGGAGGCATCTCGGCCGCCATCTTCTGCGCGGCCCGATATTCTTCGAGCCTTTCCTTTACGCTGGGAAAATCATCCAAATTAGTGTGCGGGAAGAAGAGCGCCGACATGTAGTGATCCATGAAGTTGGGGTTCATGGACAGCTCGAGATAGGTCATCTGGTGCGCTATCTTGTTCACCTTGTCCGTCATTTCTCTCGAGACCGCCGAGAGATGGGCGCCCAATAAGGAGCCGTTGCCGACGAACTTTATCTTGTCGTACCCGATGTCGGGAAGCAGGCCGATGGCTATGGCCTTATCCACCTCCAGATATCGCCCGAAGGCGCCGGCTATGAGCAGCTCATCAATCATGGATACGTCCATATCCATAGATGAAAGCAGAATCTCTATTCCGGCATAGACGGCCGCTTTTGCACGCATCAAATTATCGATATCCACTTCGGTTATGACTATGTTGCGACGCGTCGCCGAATCGTCCGCCCATACCAGAACGTACTCGGCGCCGCCTTCGCTGGCCCGGACCCTATCAGTAGGCAGATCGAGGTTTATTTTGCCTTTTTCGTTGATGATGCCGGTGAGGAACATCTCGGAGAGGCTGTCGATTAGTCCCGAGCCGCATATACCAATCGGCTTCCTGCGTCCCACCGTGATTATCATTGGCTCATAGTCAATGGGATTGATGCGCACTTGCTCGATGGCGCCTCCCGTCGCCCGCATGCCGTTCTTCACGCCGCCGCCCTCGAAGGCGGGACCGGCCGAGCACGAACAGGAGAGTAACCATTCCTTGTTTCCCAGCACCATTTCTCCATTGGTTCCTATGTCTATATATAGAGTGAGCTTATCGGAATTAAAGACGCCCGAGGCAAGAATTCCCGCCGTTATATCGCCGCCTACATAGCTCGCGACACTGGGGATGGCATAAATATAGACTCCGGGCGCAATGCGCAACCCGACATCCGATGACTTCATCCAGGGAAAGAAGGTAGCGGAAGGAATGTAAGGTTCTTCCCTGATGTACTTGGGATTGAGCCCAAGGAGAAGATGGGTCATTGTCGTATTTCCCGCGATCACCAAGTGGGTTATGTTGCAGTACTCGATTCCTGCCTGCTCCACCAGGTTCTTGATCAGGTTCCATATCGTGCCCACGACCACCGATTGCAGCTTGGCGAGCCCCGTTCCCCGAGTCGCATAGATTATGCGCGTTATGACATCTTCACCAAAAGCCACCTGCGCATTGTAATCAGACGCCCGGGAGAGTATCTGGCCGTTCTCCAGATCGATGAGTTCGGCGCTGATGGTTGTCGTTCCCACGTCGATGGCTATCGCCGATTGCTGCCTGGTCGTGTCGCCTTGTTCTATGCGAACCGCCCTTAAGCCCTGACCGGAATCGAGCACGGTGATGGTGACATCCCAGTCGCTCTGCCGGATGATATTCGGAACCCGTTGCAGCACAGGGTAATCGATTACCACTTCGCGCATTCCCGCCTCGATCGCCAGGCCCCGTTTGATGCGCTCCGCGTCGCTGGCGTTGTCATCAAGCGTCGGCTCACTTAGAACCAGGTGTACTTTCCGAGTGGGGGGATCGAGTTTCCACTCGGGCAGCCTCTCCTCCCAGTCAGCCGCGGAGAGCAAATGGCCTTGTGCGGGTTCCGGTTCCTTGCGCTCGAATATGCGCCGGTCGCCTATACGCGATTCCAGCGGGATGGTGACCTTTAGATCGGAGAGGACTTTCGTCTGGCATGCAAGCGCATAACCCCTGGCGATGTCTCCCTCGGCGAGTTTGAGATTGGGCTCCCTCTCGACCTCACCTTCCTCGATTACAACGCGGCATTTGCCGCACGATCCCGACCCTCCACAGGAGGCGTTGACGTGGACATCCGCATCCATCGCAGCCTGGAGGATGGTCTCCCCGCAGGGTACGGCGACGAACCGGTTGTCCGGCAAGAAGAGGACGCGGCATGTTTGCTTCAACTAAATGCTCCTCATTCGCTGCTCTTACCCATAAATACCAAATGGGGTCAGGCCTAAACATAAACAGGTTCTTAAGAGGCCTCATGTACAGGTTCTCAAGCTTGAACCTGTTTATGTTTAGGCCTGACCCCTATTGCTATTTTTTTATATCATATACCGCCCAGCCATCGTTTTAGAACAACCCGAGGGTCTTTCCGTTCTCGTCTATGTCCACATCCATCGCGGCCGGATGGCTGGGAAGACCGGGCATGGTCTTCATCTCGCCGCACAGCGGGTAGAGGAACCCGGCGCCTATCGACGGCCGAATATCCCGCACCGGCAGGCGATAGTTCTTGGGAACTCCCTTGAGATTCGGGTCATGCGAGAGTGAGAGGTGGGTCTTGGCCATGCAGATAGGAAGTATGTCGAAACCGGCCTCCGTGAACTGCTTTATCTTCTGCTCGGCCAGAGGCGCGTAATCCACTCCGTCCGCCCCGTAGATCTTGGTGGCTATAGCCTCAATCTTCTCCTTAATCGAAGCATTGTCCTCGTAGAGGAACTTGAAGTTCTTGGGCTCGTCGCAGGCGGCCACGATGGCTTCCGCCGCTTCCTTGCCGCCCTCGCCGCCCTTGGCCCAAACATCGATCGGCACGCAGGCGGAAACGCCCGCCGCGTCCGCCAGCTTCTTAACCAGCGCGATCTCGGCGTCAGTGTCGGTGGTACGGCGGTTGATGGTCACGACGACCGGAACTCCGAAGAGCTTCATATTCTCGATCTGCTTGACCAGGTTTCCAGTACCCTCCTCCAGCGCCGGCATATTTTCCTTTTTCACCAGTTCCTCGTCGAGCTTCTTGCCTGGACGCGCTTCGAATGCGCCGCCATGCATCTTGAGAGCCCGGATGGTAGCGGTGATGACCACGCAGTCGGGGGTCACGCCGGAGTAGCGGCACTTGATGTCCATCATCTTCTCCGCCCCCATGTCGGCGCCGAAACCGGACTCGGTTATGACGTAGTCGCCGCACTTCAGCGCTACCAGGTCGGCCACGATGGAGTTGTTGCCATGCGCAATATTCGCGAAGGGGCCGGCGTGCATTATGCAGGGATTGCCCTCGAGGGTCTGGATCAGGTTGGGCTTCAAGGCTTCCTTCAAGAGCACGGTCATCGCGCCCGCGGCCTTTAATTCCTCGGCTGTAACCGGCTTGCCGTCATAGCTGTACCCGATGACTATACGGCCCAAGCGCTCCCTCAGGTCCTTGAGGTCCTTGGCCAGGGCCAGGATGGCCATCACTTCCGAAGCGACGGAGATATCGAAGCCCGTCTGACGGGGATAGCCGTTCTCACGGCCGCCGAGGCCGATCGCTATGTCCCTGAGGGCGCGGTCGCTGATATCTTGTACCCTTCTCCAAGAGATGGTGAGGGGATCGATATTCAGGGGATTCTTGAGCAGGATGCTGGTGTCGATCATGGCGGCGAGTAGGTTGTTGGCCACTCCCACCGCATGGATATCGCCGGTGAAATGCAGGTTGAGGTCTTCCATGGGGACGACTTGGGAATAGCCGCCGCCTGCCGCGCCGCCCTTGATGCCGAAAACGGGGCCCAGGGAGGGCTCGCGCAGGGCCAAGACCACATTCTTACCGATTTTAGCCATTGATTCGGTGAGTCCTATGGAGGTAACCGTCTTGCCCTCTCCCAGTGGGGTGGGGGTTATGGCGGTAACATCGATGTACTTTCCATTGGGGCGATCCTTCAACCTGTCAAGGACCTCAACAAAATCGATCTTGGCCTTGTATTTACCATAAAAGTCGATCTCATCCTCACTCAAGCCCATCTTTTTCGCGATGTCGATAATGGGTTGGAGGACTGCTGCTTGCGCAATTTCCAGGTCACTTGGAACCATGCTGCAACTCCTTTCCTTAATAAACCTGCAATAATTACCGCGATTCTCTTGTCGCCATTCCGCGGCCTGGTATTCCGATCTTAAACATATAATTAAACCGAAGGCTCGCGCGTCTCCTCTAGGGAGGGCGCGTGAGTCCCCGGTAGTCCACATAATTAATTTTCGGGTGTCCCCGTGCCTTTGCATTTCCGAATGCATAGGCCTGGCACCCGTCTATGAATCCGGGCCGGTTTCCCCCTTCCGGCACCGAAGGTATTATATCCGCAACCCCCTAAGGAATGCAACAAAATCCGTGCCGGGATAAATGTCGGTTTTTGCTGGTCATAAAGGGTTTTTTGCCTGAGTTTGCCGGCAGGATCGGCTGCTTGGATCGAAAGCAGCCGCATGCCCTCCCGCACTGGAATCATCGCCCCGTACACACGCAGCGGTGGTCGCATACGACCTGGCTAAAGTCTTTGCAACCAGGAACCGTTAGAGAAGATGGAAACGCCCGAGACCAAGCGGGCAAGAATCGGCTATAAAATCGTGGAAGGAATCGTGATGAAAAGCGGAACGCCAGGTAATTCTTCGGGCGGCACCAGACGGGCACAGTCCAAAACGCTCTATCAAATAACCGGACTCCTGATCGTCCTTCTACTCGCGTCAGGACTCGTCATATTCTTTCTGGTGGGCAGCGCCCAGAGGAACCAGCTTGAGGAGAGTAAGGACAAGTTGATCAACGTTGAAGCAAGCGATGTGGCCACATCTTTCGAGTTGATGATGCAAATAAAATCAAGCCAGTTGATGGACCTCGTCAGGAAATACGGAAGCACGGACAGCACTCAGTCCTTCGCTGAAACCGCCCAGACCATATTGAACCAGCAATTCTCCGAGATGCAGGTCTTTATCTGCAACGACTTGAAAAGCCTCGTCGATTCAGGAGCCTTGGGACTTAGCTACGCACTGAATATAGCGGTGGGCGTGAGCGGCATGCCTTTTGAACCCATGCTATTCGCGGCGAGCGATCCCTCCCTCGTATACCATTGGAACGTCCCCCAATACCTCATTGACGCAATCGAGGAGGGCAAGCCCTACCTATATATGGAAAACGGTATTCCCGAATTGGGCCTGGAGGGGGAACAGCTCATCGCGATAGACATGGTTGAGAACAATGATTTGAGCGCTGGGATCGAGGGGTTTACCTTCTTGGCGGCCAATGTCGGAATAAAACCGATGCACGATGATATTGCGGCCATCAACGACTACTACAAGAAGGGCAGGAACAAACTGGTCCTCATACTTGCCCTCTCGGTGTTCATCTCCATCCTGGGTGTCATCCTGATTAGCTTCTTCGTCCTCAACTACCTCCTGAGGAAAAGGATAACCGAGCCGATCGAGGAATTGACTGCCGCAGCCGGCAAGGTAATGGAGGGCATCCTCGACGTCGACGTGAAAGAACATCCCGGAAGCGATTTCCTGGTATTGGAACAAGCGTTCAAGGAGATGCTCGATAGCCTGAAGATGTTATTCGATAGGTCAATGGAGGATCAATGAGGTCGGTTGACTGCCACCGGCCATTAAGGCATGGAGGTGGCGGCTATGAAAAATGAAAACGCCGGCAATATGAGGGCTCCCTCGACATGGAGGTCAAAGAGCATCCGGGCAGCGATTTCCACATATTGGAAAAGGCCTTCAAGGAGATGCTCGATAGCCTGAAGAAGCTGTTTGATAGATCAACCGAGTGAAAACCGCCTGATTTTCGGGCTTCTCAGGCCGCCCTTATTGCCACCCCGCTCGCCGCTTCATCCGTGAAGTCGTTCCTGTGCGTCTCTCCACCAAGGTCGCACAGCATATGGCGTAACGCCTTGTGGATGCCTGTGTACAGGTCCTCTCTTATCATTTCGAAACCTCCTCAAGCTGCTTCTCGGCTTATCGACTACCAGCGTTCCAGCCCGACTAGATTATATAAGACCCATGAGATCTTGATCCTCCCCTATTGAATCCATGAAACTTTTATTCCTCATGGGTCAAGATTTAAACTTGGCCGCGCCAGACTACAATTCAGGAATAATCTTTTACGCTTTTAGCCGATATATCTATTAATTGATATTTTGTCCGGACGATTTGAATGAGAGGGTGGTAGACCATGGAACCATGCGACAGGCTCGAGGATTGCGCCTTTTTCATAGAATACGAAGCTCGCGAGGACAAGCAGACTGTCCTTAAGGGCCTGGTGCGCATTTACTGCCGGGGAGAAAAATTGAATTCCTGCGTCAGGAAACAGGTCAGCCAAGCCTTGGGGGGACCGACCAGGGTTCCAAAAAACATGATGCCCAATGGATATCCGCTGCGGGGCAGTGATGAATCGCAATGGGGAGACGAGGTTCAAGTAATGGCCAGGCGATACAGGTAATCACCTTGTTTGCGCGGATGGATGGTTGGCCCCACTGCCGGGACCGCCCGGCAACTTCCAGCGCCGGACAATCGATTCAGCCACTTCTTTCTCCCGGCCGAATAGAAAATGATCTGCGCCCGTGATTGTGTGCAGTTCGGCTTTCAGCTCCCGAGCCAGTTCCTGCCGGCGTTCCGCGGTCGAAAACTGATCCATCTCACCGCTTACGATGACTACTTCCGTGGAAAGCGGTAAAGCCTTCTCGGCAAGGAAATCAAAGAAATCGAAGCCGATGAGGGGCGGGCTGATCAGCGCCAGGCGGTGGCACTCCCCTTTATCAATCGCCCATCTCAGTCCGACCCAGGATCCGAAGGACCAGCCGGCAAGCGAGATGTCCCCGCCGTCGATGTCTTCCCTTTCACGCAGCCAGCGGTCGGCCCCTTCCACGTCCTCGACCTCGTTTATGCCGCCGGTGGACTCGCCGCTTGACCGGCCCACTCCCCTGAAGTTGAAGCGTAGGCAGGCCCAGCCGGCGGCAGATAGGGCTCGAGCGACGATGGCCAGCAGGGGGACATCCATCGATCCACCCCCGATGGGATGAGGGTGGCAGAGTATACAACCTGGGTATGGGGGATCGCCTTCTGGAAGATCGAGTATGCCCTCCAGCCTGATTGGCAGGAGGCTCTCAGAATAGAAGTTGATTCTTTCTGCCGGCATGCTTCACCTCCGGAAACGTCTCTTTACCAAGCTACATCTTAGAGCAGGGGCACCGCTCGCGAAAGAGCGCTATCATTTCCATTTGTGGTTTAATATTTCAAACAGGCAATGTCGGTGCGCGTGACCGCGCCTGAGGTTGGCGGATGGTGATGGAATAAGATACCAAATGCGACAGAAGATGCCGTAATTATCAGAAAGGGCAGGCATGGATTACCAGGTTATCGTAATAGGTGGAGGATATGCCGGACTATCAGCCGGCGCGATTCTCGCTCACAAAGGCTATAGCGTACTTCTTTTGGAGAGATCGAAGCAGCTGGGAGGCAGGGCCAGCTTTATCGAGCGGGACGGCTATACGGTGGAATACGGGCTTCATGCCAATCGTTTGGGCCCCCAGGGGGCGGCGGCCGCCGTGTTCAAGCGCATCGAGAAAGAGCTCAAGTTCATCGAACCGGGAGCACCGGAGCTGTGGAAGGATGGGCAGTTCAATCCTCTGCCTAACAGCACCGGCAAGATCCTCAAATCGTCCCTTCTACCCTTCGGAGCCCGCCTGAAAGCAACCCGCTACATGGCTAAGCTGGCCTTCGGCAGTCCGGCCAAGAAATACCATGAGTCGCTTGAGGAGTTCACCGCTAAGCTGCGCTCGCCGGAAGTGATCGAGCTTCTGCGCGTGCTCTCCGGAATCGGCATCATCGCCCCCGATTTGCGCTACGCCTCGGCGGGAGAGATGGCGGCCTTCGTCAAG
>MELM01000016.1:83288-83636 GCA_001767605.1 Candidatus Solincola sediminis
CCAAGATGAAGGTTGGCTACCCGCAGGGCGGCACCCGTCAGATAATCGAGGGCCTGAGCGCCGAGATCGAAAAGAACGGCCAGATCGTTATGGGAAGCAGGGTGAGCAAGCTCATGCTCAAGAAGGGCCTCATAACCCAGGTCAAAACCGATACCAACACCTATTCGGCTGCGGCAGTGGTAAGCGCCGTCCCTCTGCAGCACGTCCCCGACCTCTTCGGCGGCAAGGACCTTCCCATTAAGTTCGTGAAGAAAGCGAGGGGAATGGTCCCGACGGCGGGCATCACCTTCGACATGGGCTTGAAGGAAAAAGTGAGCGGGCAGAGCGGCCTGCTGGTTACGGCCGACC
>MELM01000016.1:83681-84922 GCA_001767605.1 Candidatus Solincola sediminis
CACCGGAAGGAAAGCAGTTGCTCTCCTGGTATTATCCCCTGCCCCAGCAATGGATCAGGAACGGTGAGAAGATGGAGCGCGAGGAGCAACGCCTGCGCGACCTCTTGGATTCCATGTTTCCCGGCATCCGGGACGCGATCGACTGGGAGAGGGTCATGCACCTGCCCATGGTTGACGGCTTCCAGCCCAATCCGGGACAAACGCGGGTCGACCGGCCTGGATTCACCGTCCCCGCCATCGAAAACTTCTTCATGTGCGGTGACAGCACGATGGCAGAGGGCACCGGCGGGGACACCGCCTTCAACTCGGCCATCCACGTCGCCGGGCTTGCGCGCAAGTACCTCGAGGATACGCTGGAAGAGGAAGAAGAGGATTAGAGGGAGGATGGAATAAAATGGCAAGGCATGCCACGCTCGCCAGTTCGGGGGACAGCATCCTGGTGCTGGTGGATCCCCAGGAGAAACTGGTCAGGATGATTCACAATCGCGAGGAAGTCGAGAAGAATATCGAGACTCTCCTCAGCTTCGCTTCCATATTCAGCCTTCCCGTCGTCCTCACCGAGCATTATCCGAAAGGTCTCGGTTATACGGTTGAGAACATCAAAGAACGGCTTCCCGAATACCGGCCCGTCGTCAAGAGGATCTTTTCCTGTTTCGGAGTGCCCGAGTTTCAGGAAGCGCTGCAGGCGACCGGCAGAGGACGCCTGTTGATGAGCGGAATCGAAACCCACATATGCGTCGAGCAGACCGTGCTCGATGCGTTGCATAGAAACTATACGGTTACGGTCATGGCCGACGCAGTCGGAACTCGCTTCCCCAAGGACCACGAAATCGCCCTGGACAGGATGAGGCAGGCCGGCGCGGTCATCACTACTACCGAGGCGGTAATGTACGAGATAGCGGAACGGGCCGAGGGCGATGAGTTCAAACGTCTGCTGGACCTGGTGAAATGAGAAACAAGCGCTGGCGATGGATGCTGAGCGGGGCAATGGTTGGAGTGATGCTCGCCGGGTTAGGCTGGGGTATTGGTAATTATTACCTGGTGGTCGCCGGTGCCCTCGTGCTGGCCGGCGCGGTTTCATACTTGAGCCTTCCCATGCCCGCGATTTTATAAGAACGGAGACTAGTCATTTTTTCCGATCTGCCAAAGGAACATTACCCCGATCTGATCCTTACCGGTGAGAGAACTCTCCCGGGAGTCAGGGAAGAGAATTACTGGTTCCAGCGCCACCTGGTTGCCTA
>MELM01000016.1:85048-88899 GCA_001767605.1 Candidatus Solincola sediminis
CATATATCACGCCCGCAACACCTACCTGCGGCCCAACCTCAGCTTCCTGTATGGCGATATTTACCAGCTGGGACTCGAGGACGATTCGTTCGATATTGTTTGCTCTTTTCAAGTGCTCGAGCACCTTCACGAGCCGCGGCGCTTCGCCGAGGAGGCGCGCCGAGTATTGCGGCCGGGGGGGTCATGCTTCATCAGCACTCCCAACCGGCTCATTATCTCTCCCGGACGCGATAAGCCGATAAATCCATTCCATATCTTTGAGTTCGACCAAATCCAGTTCCGAGACTTCATGGCCGCTTGTTTTGACGAGGTAAGTTTGCTGGGCGTGTTTCACGCCCGCAAGCTACGCTTGCACGACGTGGTTTGCCGTCGCAATTTCAGCCAGTTCTGCCTGGAATTGCCGAAACGGCTGGAGTCGCGCTTTTACAATCCACTGTTCATCCCTTCCATAAGGACGAGCGATTTCCGCATCGGGGAAAACCGCTTGGATGAAGCGCTCGACTTCATAGCCATCGGCAAGAAGCGGGGGAATCGAATTGCCTGAGGCTCGATTCGTCTTCCTCCTCCACTCCCACATGCCCTACGTCCGGCGCAACGGCGACTGGCCCTGCGGCGAGGAATGGATCCTGGAGGCATGGGCGGAGAGCTACCTGCCCATATGGGAGTTGATCGACGATTTGTCATCGCAAGAGGCCGCAGGCAGGCTCGCCCTTACCCTCACGCCGGTCCTCTCCGAACAGCTCGAGGACGAATACCTGCAGGAAAGGCTGGCCGCATACCTCGCCAACAAGGCGCGGCAGGCAGGTGAGGAAGTGGGCCGTTGGAAAAGCCGCGGTGAGGTGGACCTCGCAAATGTGGCCGCCTGGTACGAGGAGCGCTACACGACCTTGCTGAAGAGATATGAAGAACGCTTCCGGGGCAGGATGGTTCACATCCTGGCAGAAGGCATGGATGCGGGCAAGCTGGAAGTTCTTGCCAGCGCCGCCACGCACGCCCATATGCCCTCTCTTAAGAACGAAGCATGCCGCCGGGCGCAGGTAAGAATCGGCCTCGAATCCTATGAATCACTATTTGGGCGCGAGCCTTCTGGTTTCTGGCTCCCCGAGTGCTCGTACACTCCGGATCTGGACGCGCTTCTGTGCGAGTTCTCACCGCCCCTGCGCTACACGGTCTTAGACTATAATGCCGCGTTGAGCGCTCCCGAACCCGCTTCTAGTTGGGAGCCCCGGCGTCTGGGCTCCACGCCGCTGATCGCTCTTATGCGCGACCGGCTCGCCCACGAGATGATCTGGACCATGCAAGGCATCCCCTCTCATGGCGCCTACCGCGATTATTCGAAGCGGGATCACAAAGGACACGGCATGCAATACTGGCGGATAACATCGATAGAGACGCCGATCGAGAACAAGGAACTCTACGATCCAGCCGCCGCGGAAAGACAGGCTCTGGATGATGCCGGGGAATTCGCCGCGCAACTGTTAAAGAAGGCCGAAGGGACAGGCGAGGAAGCGGTCATGCTGGCCTGCTATGACACGGAACTGCTCGGTCACTGGTGGCTCGAGGGACCGCAGTGGCTGCGTGAGGTTATGCGGCTATTCGGTGATGATTGCAGCCTACCGGATGATGTAGCGCGTCGCTCAGCCGCCGCAAACCCGGCGCCCTTTACACCCCGCCTTACCGCCTGGAACGTACAAGACGGCTTTGATACCTGGGTCAATGAGGCGACGGCGGGTATTTGGCACGAGGTTAACGCGGCGGAAGAACGTTTCCTCAATAAAGTAAACAGCGACGAGGATGATCCGCAAAAACTCAGGGCGCTCATGCAGGCCGGACGTGAACTCCTGATCGTGGAAGCAAGCGATTGGGCCTATATGATCACTCGCGATCAGGCGGCGGGTTATGCCCGAGAACGCTTCGCATCCCACCTGGATCGATTCGAAGCCGCGATGAAGATGGCGGACGGGCATGGCATGGACTTATCGCTGCTCTCGCAACTCGAGGAGACAGATAATCTCTTTCCCCGGCTCGATCCCATATTTTGGCACTAAAGCGCTATTATTGCTTCAGATAGGCCATATCTTTCATGACCATTCGAACAGCGATTCGGTAAAGTATCATCACGCAATGGCTAAATCAAAAAGTCACGAGGACTGGCCCTTTTCCTCCAGGATTTGCTGCGCCCTTTTCCGCCAGTTCCTGAGATTGAGCCAGCAGACCCATTGTTCCGGGGCCATCCGGATCATCTGCTCGCCAAACTCGATCACCTGGGCCAATATGGCCTTGACGTCCTTGTCGCGATCTCCTGTTAAGGCATAGGACATATCCTGACAACCTATCAGTTCATAATCAAGCGGTCCCTTGCCGCGCTTGAAGAAGCCGGAGGCTATTGGGGCGTTTGAATCACAGGCGAAATGAGCGACTCCGCTGGCCATGGCGGCCGGGCGGCCGAAGAAATCTAGGACTGTGCTGCCTCCGACATCGAAAGTCAGCGCCACGCATCCCCCTCTTGCCAGATGTTCGCGCACCTTGCCAATGCTGTTCTGCCCGGCCCAGAAGGCAGGGTTATCCGGATCGCTGCCGACCTTGTTGCCGACTTCCATAAGGGATGTCAGGTAACGAGGAATCGGTGTCGCCTGCGGATCCATAATGACCGGAGTGTAGGCTCTGTTCAGTAGAGCGGCTAGACAGGGGTTGATAGCAATGCCTCCGAGATGGGGGGTGAAGATGATTAGGCCTCCGCCCGCCGCCCGGTACTCATCGTATCTGTCGATCCAGTGCTGGTCGAGGATCAGTCTTTCCATTATCCTGTCGGAGTGCCGCTCCAGCAATACAAGATCGAGCATGGCCCTTATTGCCGCACCGGAAGCCTTTCTCGCCAATCGTTTCAGTTGCTTTTCGTCCTTGATGTCGGGAAGCGCCCCGCTCATCACCTCGAGAAGGTAGCAGCGCCTACCCCGGCGCAGATAATAGAGGGCATAGCCGATGCCGTCGGCCATGCTGACCAGGACGGCAGGCGGCAAGAATCGGGCCATAAAACGTGAAAAATTGAATGATTTCAGTAAGCTGGCATCAATGACCCGCATCAATTTATCAATTTGCTGAGGTGAGACCTTCATTGCCCATCCCCCTTATGCTTTTGCCCTGTTATTGTGGGGTCTACCTTTGATCTCTATGCCTTATTTATTGGCGATATCTATCTTCAGTCGATTCTACAGATGCTATTTTGGGAGGCTTGGCCTTTTCTCGACTCTTCGGAGCTGTATAGAACGCCTTCTTTCTCGAGGCAGCCGGCTCATCTGGGAAGCTTCCTGAGCTTCCTGAGCCACTTGCCGATCTCGGGATAAAGCGCGGTTGGGGCGCTCAAACCCATAACCAGATCGGCATGTGAGCTGTTGGGTATTGTTATGAAGGCGTCGGCTGGATTCCTCGTCTTGCCCGTATAGATTTTCTGGATGTCTTCCGGATTGGTCAGATCACGGGTTCCATCGGCTACGACCAGGGCCGGCAGGGTTATCTTGGCAAGGTTGTCAGCGTAGGGAGAACCTCCGTTGGCGCTATCCCCCTGCATGTTCCCCATCATTGCGGCGATCAAGCCGCCACTTATGCCATCGCCCGCATAACCCATTACATACGCGACGAGCTTCGGGTCCAAGTTGTTGGGATTTTCAACCAAAAGTATATTGAGCAGTCCGAGATCCGGATAACCGAGCATCTGGTAAAAGGCCCATATTAATTGGAGGACATAATAGGTGGGTTCGGCCCAGTCCGCCGCCAAACTCTCCGTCATAGAGCGCACGTCCAAGAATGCCGGGAAGGAACTGGTATCGGCCAGATTGTCGGAGGGGCTTCCG
>MELM01000016.1:88912-93469 GCA_001767605.1 Candidatus Solincola sediminis
AGATCGATGAACGCCTTTAGCGATTGCTCGCCGTCGCCGCCGTTCCTTTCGGCCGAGAGCGCCGGATCGAAAACCACGCGGGTTCTATCTCCCCCGTCGTAGGTTGCACCCTCCAGGTAGATGTAGGCCATCGCCGCTCCCATGCTATGGCCTCCCCACACGGGGTGTTTCCCTGTGACCTCGTATACCTTCTCCACAAAAGCCGGCACGTCATATATCCCGTAATCGCTACAGGTATAAGGCTTGTCCGCGCCCCCACTCGCGTACGGCTCCCTGCCCATGCCGCGATAGTTGGCGAGCCAGACATCGTAACCCTGCAGCCACAGGTAATGGGGGAGGCTGTAATAGCGCAGGGGATCCTTCTTGACGTAGGGATCGCGCCTGGCCCAGCTTGCGAGCGGCGATGGCAATTGCACATTATAGGTTTTACCGGGAGGAGTATGCACATCCAGAAAATTGAAGTTGCAGGCCATTCCCGGCATGAGGATTATGGGCTGTCCTTTCTCCCTGAAGCCCGCTTTCTCGTTGGGGCGATAGCGCTTCATGACCAGCTCCACCCCATCCTCGGTCAGCGCTGTATATTTGTCCGATGTATTTGCCGCCGAGGCGCTGCCGGGCACAAGGGAAACGAACAGCAGAACGAAGGTTACGAAAAAGATGAGTGTCAGAAATATCTTCTTACCCATTTTGCCTCCTTAATAGCTATATCGTACGAGCCCATTATTGATGACTGATTTCCCCAGAGCCATTATATCTCCCATCACTCAATCACCCAAGACGGCATTGTCCAGACTGCCGCAATATTTGGCGCTTGAGCTGCATGAATAGGATTAGTGTTGAAAGCGACGTTTGCAAATTTGGATAAACCAACATTCCCCATATGCACCTCCCGATGCCAATATTCTACCATCCAGCGGGCAGGTTAAGGCGTCTAAACCACGGTTTTCTCCCTTCTTCTCGATTTGCCTTGCGCCTCAATAAATGTATGACCAATCCTTCCTATATCTTCTTTTTGTTGCCATTACAGGTCCCTTTTAATAGAATATTTGGTACTTGCCTTTTTGCCCTCGGTCTCGGCAGGGGCGGGTAGAGACAATCGAGGAAGCATCCTCTGAAAGGCAGGGGGGAATGAAAGTCGTTATTTTATCCTGGGAATATCCGCCGAGAATTATCGGTGGCCTCGGGACCCACGTACACCAATTGGCGGTGAACCTCGCTCGTTTCGGCATCAATGTCCATGTCATCAGCAAGGATGCGCCGGGCGCTCCCGATTACGAAATCTGTGAGGATGTTCATATCCACCGAGTACCGCTTTACCCACCCGAGGTAGCACAAGAGGATTGGGTGCCCTGGACCCTCCAGTTCAACGTGGCGCTGCTCGAGCGCGCCATTCCGCTTATCAATGAACGGATCGGAACTGTAAACGTGCTTCATGCCCATGATTGGCTGGTGGCCCACGCCGCCATAGCACTGAAACACGCTTACCGCATTCCGCTCGTAGCCACCATACATGCCACCGAATACGGCCGCCATCAGGGTAATCTCCCCGGTCCGATGCAGAGACTCATCCATCAGATCGAGTGGTGGCTCACCTTCGAGAGCGTTCGTACTATCTGCTGCAGCAATTACATGAGGGATGAAGTGGTGCGCATATTCGAGCTGCCGGAGGATAAGGTGAACGTGATCCCCAATGGCATCGAATACGACCTATTCAAGATGGACGCCGAGAGCGAGCAGATCAAGCGCCAGTTCATAGAGCCTGACTCCCGCATGGTTTTCTTTGTGGGCAGACTGGTATACGAAAAAGGCGTTCAGACAGTCATCGAGGCAATGCCCAAAGTGCTCGAGGAAGTACCCGACTTGCGCTTCCTGGTGGCGGGCACCGGCCCGCACGGCCGCCAGTTACAGGCAATGATCGATGACCTGGGGCTCTCGGAAAAGATAAGGCTGCTGGGATTCGTCGATGCGGAGAAGCTGGTAAAGTTTTACAAATGTGCAGATCTCACGGTGGTGCCCAGTCTTTACGAGCCGTTTGGCATGGTCGTCCTCGAGTCGATGGTCGCCGGGTGCCCGGTAATTGTTGCGGACACCGGGGGCTTGAAAGAGATCGTTGTCCACGAAGAAACAGGACTCTGCTTCAAGCCGGGCAACCCCGAATCGCTCGCCCAGGCCATGATAAGGGTGCTCAAGAACACCGATCTCGCCGACAGGCTGACCAAAGACGCCCTGAACCTCATCGGCGACAAATACAACTGGGGCCGCATCGCCCACGGCACGATGGATATATATCATCAGGCAATAAAGGAGTATGAATACAGGCCCCGTGGCCTTCACGTCTGCCCGCCCATCCCCGAGAGCGTCGAACTTTAGCTAAAGCAATGGACGCGGCGCTCAAAAAAAGCCTCGATCGTATCTTCTTTCCCTCATCGGTTGCCATTGCCGGTGTCTCCAACCGCATGGACAGCCCCGGCACCCTCTTTCTCAGGTCGCTCAAGGACATGGCCTTCGAGGGGGAGATTTATCCGGTGAATCCCCGGTACGACGAGGTACTCGGATACA
Source organism: Candidatus Solincola sediminis (assembly GCA_001767605.1). GTDB lineage: Bacteria > Actinomycetota > Geothermincolia > Geothermincolales > RBG-13-55-18 > Solincola > Solincola sediminis. The sequence goes on from MELM01000016.1 coordinate 91,472, forward strand.
AATGCTACGCTGATATCCGCTCTATTCCGATCTGTCCCGACCTGGCCATCTTGAGCGTGCCTCCGGCCGCTGTTCCCGGATTGGTGAGGGAGTGCGCGGCCTGCGATACGGGAGGATGCATAATAAATACCGCCGGTTTTTCGGAAAGCGGCCGGGAGGAGGGACGGGCACTCGAGCACGAGATAACCGAAGCCCTGCAAGGAAGCGATCTCCGCCTGGTTGGGCCTAACTGCATGGGCATTTACTCCTCGCGCGGGCGCATAGCCCTCTTTGCCGGCATGTTTCCGACCGAGGGCCGGGCCAGCATGATCTCACAGAGCGGCTCCCTTTCGAGCATAACCTTCATGACCGGATTGGAACGCGGGATCCTCTTCGACAAGATAGTCTCCAGCGGCAATGAGCTCGACCTCAACTGCGCCGACTATCTGGAATATTATGCCAATGACCCTCATACCAAGATGATCCTAGCTTACCTCGAGCAGATACGCGATCCCCGCCGTTTTCTTGCTACGGCAAAAGACATCAAGGGAATGAAGCCGCTTATAGTTTTGAAAGCGGGGGTGACGGCATCGGGCGGAAAGGCGGCCGCCAGCCATACCGGTGCACTGGCGGGCAGCGCCGAAGTCTTGCAGGGAGCCGCGAATCAGGCCGGCATCATCCTCGCGGAAGACCTGGGCGAGATGCTCGACGCGGCCGGTGCCCTGTACCACCTCCCCAAGTGCAAGGGACGCAAGGTCGCCATAGTAAGCTCCCCCGGTGGAATTGCTGTGAACGCGGCTGATGCGGCGGAGCTATTCGGGCTCGAGCTTTCAACGCTCGATGATAGAACCATAACCGAACTGGGTAAATTCCTCCCTCTGCAGGGGACAAGCTTCTTAAACCCGGTAGATCTCGGCTTCGGCGGAATCATACCGGGTAATTACGGCCGCACCCTGGAAGTGCTCGACCGGGATGAAAGGGTTGATATGATCCTCGCCATCGGGAGTGCTCCCGCTTCGAGGGATGGAGATATCGGTCTGATAAGCGCCATCACCGAGGAGGTATTGGCTGCCCGGCCCAAAATGCAGACTCCGGTAGTAGTCATACTATTTCCCAGCGGCTTCGTCTCGCCCTATGTGGCAAAGCTCTACTCCGCCGGCATTCCCGCCTACCTTACGCCAACCGCCGCTTGCCGCGCCCTCGATCACTACTGTAAATTCCACGGATGCCCCTGATTGCCTTTCAAGCAACCTTGCTTCGCAATGCTTCCGGTTTGTATTCTTCTCTCTTCCAGGCAGGAAGCAGCAAGGAAGCCAGCAACGCCAGGAACGTCGCACCTCCGGCGAATCCAAGAGCGATTCGGTTGGCTTGAGTCACCGATTTGTGGCTGATATCTATGATCTCGTTACCGATTTCGACCGGGATTCCTTCCGGAAGCTCAGCCCCACCGCCGAATTCGACATTTGAGACCTGCTCCTTCACGGCTGTTTCGACACCTGCCTTGAAGGGCTCCGGAATGATGCTGCTGGCCTTGATACCAGCGCTGATGCTGGAGGTAATACTCGCAATGAGCACGGCGCCGATAACAGCCGTCCCCAGGGTAGCGCCCAGTTGCCGGAATGTGTTGTTGACCCCGGCCGCCTCCCCGGCCTGCTCCACGGAAACGGCTGAAATGGTCAGGTTCCCTATTTGCCCGAATTGCATTCCTAACCCCATCCCTACCAGCGCCAAACCGGGAATCAGGCTGGCAACCGTCGAATCGGTGTGCAAGGTAACCGCCCCCAAAATATACCCAACTACCATCAGGAACAGTCCGGTCTGAATGATCCGCTTCAGCCCGATGCGAGGGGCCAAGACCCCGGTGAGGGGAGCGGCGACCAAGGCTCCGCAGGAGAGGGGCAGAAGAGCCAGTCCGGTGTGGAAGGCATCGAGCCCACGCACCGCTTGCACAAATACCGGTATGGAGAAGATGAGGCCGGCCTGTCCGATGGCTGAGATTCCTATTATGCCGCTGCCGGC
>MELM01000016.1:93478-103953 GCA_001767605.1 Candidatus Solincola sediminis
AGCCCCGTCGAGACGAGCGGAGTATGGCCCTGCCTCTCCCTCCGCCTCTCATGGAGGAAGAAAACGGTCAGAATTATCGCGCCCAGGATAATCGCATAGAAGCTCACCGACAGGCTGCCGAAGGTAACCCAACCGAAAAATGAAAAGCTCTGATTGGCCTTCACCCACCCGTAGGTCGATGATTCGATGATGCCGAAAACCAGGCAGAGCAGTCCGGTTACCGAAAGGAAGACACCGCCCCAGTCCAGCTTCTTCTCCGCATCCCGATCCCTGGATTCCTTTATCAAGAACGAGCCGCCTAGCAGTATCGCCACCACGAAGACATTAATGCGAAAGGCCCAGCGCCAACTGTAGCTGGAGGTAATATATCCGCCCAGCAAAGGGCCGATAGCGGTCGAAGCGGCTGCAATCCCGCCCCATATCGCGAAGGCAATGGAGCGATCACGGCCCTCGTAGTTCGCGGCCAGCAAGGAGAGGGTCGCTGGCATCATAAGCGCCGCGCCAATCCCCTCTATAATGGATTCACCCAGAACCATGGTTGGAACATTGTGGCTGATGGAAGCGATAAAAGACCCTACGGCGAAGACCAATGCGCCCAGCATGAACATCTTTTTACGGCCGAAAATATCACCGATACGGCCGCCGGTGATCATGAGTGCCGCTATAGTGAGCGAATAAGCGGTGATTACCCACTGTATCTTCTGGATCGTAGTATCGAGGTCTTGAATTATGGTGGCCAGCGAAACGTTGAGCAGGGTCATGTCGATGAGGATAATGGCGAGGGCCAGGGAGAGCACCAGAACGGGGGTCCACCTGCGTATGAAGGATGGTTCGTTGCCGGCTTCCGAATACTTGCCTTCCAAGTCTGACTCGTCGTTTGAATCCACTTACCCCTCAGTTCTTTCGATCTAATTAGACGCGAGGATAGCAGGCCACTGTTTTTTGGGTCAAGCTACGCTTGTCTCCCCATGGCCTCCCTGATTTGACGGGTCGACTCCTCCGGAACCCCGGTGTTTATGTATATCCCGCTCGAAAACTCAAAACCCGCCGCCTTTTCTCCTCTGGGAATTATTTCCAGGTGCCAGTGGTAATGCCTGTAGTCCTTGCCATCCGCCGGAGCGCAATGGAAAAACAGGTTATAAGGCGGGTCGTCGAGCAGGCGCGAAAGACCGCTTAATACCTGAGGAAGTGTTTCGGCGAGGCCCGAGAGCTCATCATCGTCCGCGAGGTTCAAAGCCGGCTTGTGGGATATTGGAACCAGCCTTACCTCGTATGAAAAGCGCGATGCATACGGCGTGAAAGCGGACCAGGAGCCGGTTTCCGCAATAACCCTGCCGTCTTCGCGCGCCTCAATCAAATCCTCGCAGAGCGGGCAGCTCGCCGGCCAGCTTTGCACGGTGTTTCTCAGCTCGTTGCGCGTCATTTCTGGTATAAGTGGCAGCCCGAAGACCTGGGTATGGGGGTGATCGATGGAAGCACCCGCCTGGGAACCATGGTTCTCTATAATGATTACCTGTTGGACCTGCGGGTAGGAGGCCAGCTCGGAGTAACGGGCACGATAGGCCTGAAAGAGCTGGCGAGCTTGATCGGGTCTCATGTCGGCGAGCGGCAGATCGTGCTGCGGCGAATTGATGATAACTTCATGATAACCCCTGGCCGGACGCCCGATCCTTGCGCCGCGCTTCCACCCCCCGCCCTGCAAGTCCGGCTTCAGGGCGGCGTAGAGATTGGGGATGACCCTCACCTCCCAGCCGGGTGTATCAGGCCGGCTCTCCTTCCTTCCCAAAGCCCAGATCTCGGGTGGGGTAAGCGACTCGTTGCCCGGACAGAAGGGGCAAGGTCCATCGTCCCCGTCTCCGGTTGTATGCGGCCTATCGGATCGACCCGGTGCCAGTATCGACCATATTCCGGTAAGCGCATCTCGCCTCAGTTCGGGCTCCCCGCCGTCCAAACTCACCACTAGCTTAATCCTCTTCCTTCGAAACCATGGGCCTCGGTCTCCAAGCGATTACCTTCGCCGGTATCCCCCCCACCACCGAATATGGTAGAACATCACGGTTAACTAGGGTCATCGCTCCTATAACCGACCCCTCCCCGACCGTAACACCTCGTAGTATGGTGGCCTTGGTTCCGACCCATATGTTTCCCTCCAAGCGTATGGGTTCTATAAAGATCCCCTGCGATCTGATGCTGATCACCGGGTCCCAGTAGTTGTGATCGAAGTCGACCAAGTAGACCGAATCGGCAAAGAGGCATTCCGGGCCGATGTAAATATTGCCGTAGCAGTTAACCGTATTGTCGGTGCCGAAGATGGTGTTGCGACCAATGTAAAGCTCGCCTTCATGACAGCGTAGCGCATTGTGTCGGCCTATCCACACCCAGCTTCCGATGCGCATCCTTCCTCCGCCCCTCAGGACAACTTCGTATTTTCTGGGCAGAAAGAAGAAACCTTCGGTTTCGACTCCGGGATGCAGCAGCTTGAACCGCATGAAACGATAGAGGAAGACCCAGTAGCGCGGCAGGTACATGCGCTGCCGGATAATAAAGCGGAAGTTTCTTATGAGCCAGCCCAAGCCCTCAGGCTTATCCCCCGCCTGCTTCTCCAATTCCGTCCCCCTGGCGACATCCGTCAGGGCCTCCGCCGTCGTATCCTCCATGATCACTTTTCCAGATAGAGTATCAGGTTGTAGAACCAGTCACGCGGCAGGTAGGGGTAGAGCTTCATATCCATGGTCCTGGCTCGCTTGTAGGTGTTGTAGGCTCCCCATCTCCAGCGGTCGGTAATGTTTGCCTCGCTGACGCTCCCCTCGACGGTGCGGATCATCCACCCGATGAAGCTGCAGATCAATTCCTCCGATTCGAAGCGCACCTTCGAGAAACCGGCCTGGCCCGCGATTGCACACAATTCTTTGGAACGGAAGTTGTGGATATCCACCACGTGTTCGAGTTCCTGCATCTCGTGGCCGTCGGATTCGCTCGAAGGCGTGTAGTCGCGAAGTTGAATCCTGCGTTTTCCCAGCCGGCCTCCAGCTCGGGCATAGGTCTTTATTCCCCAACTGGCCACGGTTTTCGCCACTCTGGCGAATCCGTGTCCGATTACGCTGGGCTCGCCGGCGACGACACAACGCCCGCCCGGTTTCATGACGCGGTATATCTCTCGAAACGAGGCATCGAGATCGGGAAGGTGATGCAGAACGGCATGGCCTATTATCAGGTCGAAACTATTGTCTTCATACGGCAGGCGTTCCGCGTCAGCTTGTTTGAGATGCACCTTAAGTCCCAGTGCATCGGCGTTTTCCTGGCAAACATCCAGCATTCCCCGCGATATATCACAACCCCAGGCCTCACGAAGGACTCCAGCGAGACCCAGGTTGAGCATGGCGTACCCGGTGCCGCAACCGATCTCCATTACCTTTATATCCTTGGGGAAAGGCCCGCGTAAGCCAAGCTGGAATTTACTCAACACGAATTCGGCCATGTCGTTATCAAAGCGAATGGCCCACTTTTTGTCGTAGTCTCTACTGGCCTCGTCGTGAAATACAAGGTTTGCTTCCTTAACATCCATGGCAATGATTATATGCATAGGCGCCTTTGCGGGAAAGCTTGCGAATGAACTGATGGATAGCCTAATCTTTAATTCGTGCCATATTTGCAGGATTGAATCGTTACGAATGGGAGGAATATCATGCAGCCTGTGCCTCCGGAGGGTATAGAGGGAAACCAGCCGAGTACGCCTGCACCGCCAAAGCGAAGCGGCAAAAAAATATTACTCATCGTCGTCATCTCCGTCTTGGGTTTTCTTATTATTGCGGGCGTTGCCACCGGCATCTTCGCCTGGCGATTTAACAATGGATGGAGAAGTATCGTAATAGAAAACGTCGACCTTGCCCGAATACCGCACGGCGTCTACGAAGGAGAAGCCAAGAACTTCCACGATTCTGCCAAAGTGCGAGTTACCGTTCAAGACCATCGCATCGCCGCGATAGAGATCCTCAAGAATTCCCCAAGCGGGAATAACGACGAGATGGAGCAATTGGCCGAGAGGATTATCGCCAGCCAGAGCCCTGACGTCGACGTCATCAGCGGCTCCTCCGCAAGCTCGAAAGTCCTCCTTAAAGCGGTCGATAACGCGCTGGTTGATGCCCAATCTTGAAAAACGAAGGTAAATTAGTCTTAAGTAGAATCGACCCTCTAGAGATTGCTTCTTCACGGCGTTCCTCGTAATGACATAGTACCAGCAACGAACAAGGCCACCGGTGATGCAGATAGGCTAATATTAATGGGTTGGATTTTGAGTGCTTGAGAAACCGGAGGACTTCTCGAGAATGAAAGAAAATGCATCCGAGTAGAATACGCCGGCTCGGGCGCTGGTGGGCTCCCGGCGATGTCATTATTGTACTCGCCGTGGTCGTCCTCAGCGCATTCCTCATATTTACGAGCGTGGCCGGTGCCGGCGAAGGATCGGGCTCGAAGGTGCGGATAAGTGTTAACGGCAGGGAGCATAAAGTGCTGCCGCTCGAGGGTGATAAAACTCTCGGCGTAGAAGGTTTCGAGGGGGAAAGCCTTATGGAGATAAACGGTGGCAAAGTGCGCATGATCGATTCCGCCTGCCCGGACAAGCTTTGCGTCAGGACGCATTGGATATCGCGCCCCGGTGAGAGCATCATCTGCCTGCCCAACAGGGTGGTTATCGAAATAAAGGACGGCAGCGGAGGGCCGGATGCGATCAATTATTAACGAAAGCGTTAATCGAATCTCTCCAGCCGCTGATCGGCGCGCCCGGCTGGTTAGCCAACTAGGCCTGCTTGTCGCGCTGGGGCTGGCGCTTCAGATAATCGAGGGCACCCTACCACCCATACTCCCCGTACCCGGAGCAAAACTAGGCCTGGCAAACCTCGCCACGGTGATCGCTTTGGTGCTGCTGGGACCCTGGGAGGCGATGGCCGTTACCATATTGCGCTGCCTGCTGGGAGGACTGCTGCGCGGAAGTTTTATCGGGCTCACCATGAGCCTGAGCGCGGGAATCACGGCCACACTGGTCATGGACGCGCTTTATGTTTTCGGGTCACCCTTTATAAGCCTCACCGGAGTGAGCATTGCGGGTGCCGTTACCCATAACGCCACCCAGCTGCTGGTCGCCATGTGGCTTGTAGGCTTTCCCGGACTAAGGCATTACCTCCCCTGGCTTTTACTTCTCGCTTTGCCCACTGGTTTCGTGATCGGCATCGCCTCGCGGCGGCTGGCACTTGCCTTGGGGCGTGGGGAAGGCCGGGAGGCGGCTCAGATTGTTTGAGGGGGGGAACAATATTCCTGCCATTATATTCCAGGGGATATGTTTCAGGTATCCGGGAAGAGAAGCCGCAGCACTCGATGGGATCGATCTGGAAATAAAACCGGGGGAATTCGTGGCGATTGCCGGCTTGAACGGTTCGGGCAAATCGACCCTCTTGCATCTGGTAAACGCGCTTCTCCTGCCGGCGAGGGGTAAAGTCCTCACCTGCGGTCTGGATACCTCGATTTCCGAGAACCTGAAAGAGGTGCGCAGATGCGCGAGTCTCATAATGCAAAATCCCGACAATCAGATAGTGGGTCCCACCGTCGAAGACGATATAGCCTTCGGTCCCGAGAATCTCGGCCTCGAAAGGTCGGAAATCGCCATAAGGGTTGAGGGAGCATTACAGGCAATGGAACTCGAATCGCTGCGCTCGCGAGAGCCTCATCTACTGTCAATGGGAGAAAAGAAACGGCTGGCCATAGCGGGGGCGCTGGCGGTCGGACCTCAGATACTACTCTCCGACGAATCGACGTCGATGCTCGATCCCGAGATCAGGTATGAGACGCTCGCCCTCTTTTCCAGGCTGCAATCGGAAAGGGGAATCACGATTGTGCATGCAACACACCGGGCGGAAGAAATGCTGGCGGCGGATCGCGTAGTCCTGCTTGAAAGCGGACTCCTGCTCTTTGACGGCCCGCCCGAGGATCTTTTCTCTCAGACCGAGTTGATCGTGAGACAGGGGCTTCGAGTCCCGGGGCTTTTCCAATTAGTACGGGAGTTGGAAGAGAAAGGTTTCCCCGTGCCGCGCAAGCCGTTTTGCTCCAGGGAGGTCGCGGATTCACTATGTCCCTCGAACTGATTGGCGTAAGCCTGGCCTATCTGCCGGGAACCCCCATGTCCCGGACTGTCCTGCATGATGTAAATCTTAAGTTGGAGTGCGGTCAGATAGCATGCCTGATGGGAAGGACCGGGGCGGGAAAATCGAGTCTGCTCGAGGTTATGTGCGGCATGATGACTCCCAGCCATGGATCAATGGTGCTTGATGGCATTGAACTCGAACCGCGTTCCGGGAAGCAGGCGTTGAGAGATGCTGTAGGCATTCTGATGCAGTCCTCGGAGAGGCAGCTCTTTGCCGAGACGGTGGAGCGCGACGTCGCCTTCGGCCCCAAAAATCAAGGGCTCAGCTCGGAAGTATATCTTGCCAGGGCTCATGCAGCACTGGCACAAGTCGGGCTCGATCCGCAGAGTTATTGCCACAGGCCTCCCTTCTCACTCAGCGAAGGTGAAATGCGGCGGGTGGCAATGGCCGGTGTGCTGGCCATGAAACCTCGCTTCCTCCTACTCGATGAACCCTCCGCGGGACTCGACGCTCCCGGACGCGATAGTCTTTACCATATTCTTTTAAACCTGCGGGCGGAGGGTACCGGCATCCTGATAGTGAGCCACGATTGGGAGGAAGTAGAAATGCTCTCCGATCAGATCTTCCTGCTTTCGGAGGGACGCATCATCGCTGTTGGAAAGAAAAACGAGGTTCTCACCGATGCGGACAAGCTTAAGGGCGCCGGACTGATCATGCCTCCGGTGGTCGAATTGCTTTGCGATCTTAAATCGAGAGGGCTGGACCTGCCTGTTTACTCGGCTTCCCCTCATTATGCAGCCGCCTGCATTGCGAAGGCACTCGGGAAGGTAAGGCCATGAGAGGATTCGAAGGCATTAATTTAGGCCAGCACTACCCCATAGACTCGCCGCTGCACCACCTTGATGCCCGGGTGAAGATACTCTCCGCACTGGCCCTGATAATCAGCGCCTTCATAATCGGGAATCCCGCCGGGATACTTATTCTGGTCCTCTTTTCCTTCAGCGTTATCTACCTCGCCAAGCTACCGCCGCTAAAAGTGCTGCGAGCCCTGCGCTCGGTTTTCGTTCTCCTTCTGATTACGGCTTTCGCACAGCTCTTTTTCTCCTCCGGACGGGAGCTATGGCGCTGGGGCCCTATTTCGATTACGAACACCGGTCTTGAAAACGGCATCCTATATTCGCTGCGGCTGGCTATGGCTGTAGTAATAATGTGCGTCCTTACGATGTCAACGAATTCGATGGAGTTGCTTGGCGGGATCGAGGGCTTGATGCGACCGCTGCGCTCGCTGCGCTTCCCCGTCCAGGAGACGGCCATGATCCTCGCCATGGCCCTGCGCTTCTTGCCCGTTCTGCTGGGACGGGCAAGCGAGATCGCCATGGTGCAGCAAGCGCGAGGCGCCGATTTTTCGAGCGGCCGTTTGGCGAAGAGGGTAAAGGCAATGCTCCCCTTATTCGTCCCGCTTTTTGCCAGTTGTTTCCGGGATGCAAGGGAGCTGGGCACGGCCCTGGCCGCACGCGGATATAGCGGCGGCAAGGGCAGGACGCGCTACAGGGCTTCCCACTTCGGTTGGACAGACCTCACGGCTCTGCTGACGGTTGCCGCGATCCTGGCCGTTGCCGCCCTGGTCTAGCCTCCGTTTCTTTTAACGAAGAGCCGTAACCAGAAAATCCTCCCAGGGAACCTGCGCCGTAAAGTGATCGTTGAAGTCCTTTACCATCACATAAAGCCAGTAATAGGCGAAGATGCAGCAGGTTACTATGGACAGGAGGAGGTAGGTAATGAATTCCCTCTCCGGAATTACCGGCACCGCTTGGCCCGCTTCTCCGGACAATCCCAGCTTCGCCAAAGCACTGCTCATAAGCGTGAAGAACTGAAATTCAACACCTTCATGCTGCCTGTAATCCTGCATCAGGAGGTACCACAAAATGAACTGGCCGACTCCCGTAAATATACAAATCAGGAGCCAGATGGCGGCGCCTCTCTCGGCTGCCATGGTCTGCATCTGCATGCGAGCCTGCTCCAGCTGCTGCAACTCGGGAGCGATCAGATCTTCCCGACCCTGGGCTTTTACCCTCAACTGCGCTATGGCGGCATCAGCCACACCGGCCATCCGCTTGAAATGCTCGTCCCTGCGCTGCACGATCTTGTAGATAAGATACAAGCCGTAAATACCGCAGGTGATTATGCTGAGTAATATGGCCATGCCCGGATCGGTCATGAAATCCGTGTTAACCCGCTGGCCCACGTAATAATCCAGCTGGGAACCCTGAACCGGATATTGCGTTCCTTCCATAGTACCTCCTTTTTCCGGCCGGCTCCGCCGGCCATTGTTTACACGTTCACCCCGAACACGGCCAGCTTGGCAATCCAGGCAACAACCAGCAGGCCCAGAGCGCCCCAAGCTATTAACACCCTTTCCCGCCGCGAGCGCCGGGGAAGGATGGGATGTCCCAATATGTATTCAGTACTCAAGATAATGACACCGGCGGCAATCGCCAGGAAGAGCGGCGGTCCTAGAAAATGGAAACGAAAAGCATCCACTAAGCGCCCGCCGGCCATAGCCGCCATGCTGCGGGTCATGCCGCAAAGTAGGCAAGGCACACCCGTAATGCGATGAAAAAGGCAGACGGTTCCTATCCGATTGGCAATTCCTTCCATATGAGAATAGGCGAAGGCTCCAGTCAGTATGATGATGCCACCGCCCAACAATTGAGCGCGGGGGGACAGATGTCTCCCCGACCTCTCTAATACCTGGCGGCCGCTTTCAATCGCATCGTATTCGCTCAACGCCATATTATCCTCCTCCGGCTTACGCTTGTTTATTACACGCAGCTGCCGTCTATACCTCCCCTAATATTCCCGCCCGTGCGAAGGCCTCGCCATCTTCGTGTGTAAAAAAGAGGAGGTCGTCCCTTTCCGCCGCCTCCCGCAACAACCCCTCTTTCACCGCCATCAACTCCAGCGGGAAGAGGTCCCAGCTCATGTGCCAGTTGGTCTTGAAGTGGGCAAGCGTCGGGACGAGGTCCCCGAGAAAGACGCAGCGCGAATCGCCCGATTCCAGCACCACAATCTGATGGCCCCAGGTATGGCCACCCGTGTGCATAACCCTGATGCCGGGTAGAACTTCGTGTTCCCCATCAACCAGGTGCAGCACCCCTCCTTTTTGGAGCGCCTCGAAGTTGCGGGAGTCATACGAAGCTCTGCTTCTTCGATCAGGCTTTGCGGCCGCTTGCCACTCGCTCTTTTGGATAATGTAACGGGCTTGTTTAAAGGTCGGATGATAAGAATCGCCGTCCCGTACGGTTGCCCAACCGCAGTGGTCCAAGTGTAAGTGGGAAAGGATCACGAAATCTATATCATCGGTTTCGAGCCCCTCGGCCGCCAGTTCGGCCGGAAGCCCCGTCTCGCGCTCCAGCCCGTAAATGTCCTCGTCGGCCGGTGCTATCTTGTCGCCGATGCCGGCCTCGATCAATGCGGTCCAATTGGGACTTTTTACCAGAAGACAATTCAGTCCCAGGTGGATTCTGTTGCGTTCGTCCGCCGGTTTCTTGCGATCCCACAATACTTTCGGGATCACTCCGAACATGGAACCTCCGTCAAGCCGGAAAAAGGCGTCCCTCAGCGCCACTAATTCCCAATCGCCCAATCGCACACTCCGTCGCTCCATCTAACTCCCCAACCATTCCAGTGTGGGCTCGAGAACCGGATACATCTGCCCCACCTTGCGAAAACTCTCACCGCGCATCGCCTCCCGCATCCTGGCCCATGACAAACGGTTGTCATATGCGATTTCCACCTTCAAAGGCATCCCCAACTCCAAGTCCTTCTCAACGGCCTTTGCCACATCCTCGACGAATCGTTCAAAAAGGGAAGCGGTTGCTTCCATACCCTCGAAGAGGTCGCAGGGGAGGTACAAGCCGAGCAGGTCGGGCGACCTGAAAAGCGCAAAGACGGGATCGTAAACCAACCCAAAGAGACGCCTCCGGAAGCGTACAACCTGGTGTCCGGTTTCCGGCAGGTAGCAGGGAATCTCAACACATTTGCCCCTTTCGCATGATGGGAATACAGCCTCCACTGCCCGGTAAATGGACTCCTCCAGAATAGGAACGTCGCTATCCCAATCGGTATTGCCGGGAACCCTCATTTCGGCGAAGAGTGAACCGCGCAAGCCGGAAGGCTTACCCGTCGCCACAACTTCAAGTGGTTCCAAAAAATGTGTCAGGCCCCGGGCCGCGAAACTCTCATAGGATCTCTCCCCCACGCCCGCCAGTTGCACCATCGATTCAGAACTCAACTTGCGGAGTCTTGCCCGAAACCGCACCCTTCCCGCGAGCCGCTGCT
>MELM01000016.1:103964-104295 GCA_001767605.1 Candidatus Solincola sediminis
ACGAGTGGAATATTCGCGTAGTCGCGGGTGAGGACATCCCTGATGTTTCCGGGCAAATCGGAGCGGGTGTAAGCGGTTTTTTCCGGTGGGAAGAGGAAGCTTATCCTCGAGCCGTCAGCAAAGGGCGGCAATTCGCTCACGGGGAGGTAATTAGGGGAGGCCGGGGGCGCTCCTGCTCCTTCCCGCAATTCCGCTTTGATTTCGCCCAGGAAATATGAGGGGTAGTAAGCGCGGGGGCTATAGATTGCGGCGAAATCGGCAATGATACCGTAGCCTTCGATTTCATCGCCGGCCCGCACCCTCTCGCCCAGTATTCCCGCCTTGATGTGCC
>MELM01000016.1:104338-105293 GCA_001767605.1 Candidatus Solincola sediminis
TAACGCGCGGTCATGATCCGATAAAGCGAAGCATAGTGCGAATTTGAAGACTTCATCGGCCAATCCTCGCCGGTCACGAACTTTCGGTACCCGGTAGATTTCCTCTTCCAAGCCGTTCCTTCTCACTCTTGACTGCCGGTCTGCCGGTTAATTATAGCGCGCCTTTCCGCGGCAAGTTTGAGGGAACGTAGGGTCGAATACCTGAATATAGATCCTACCACGACAATTCCCGCGTATATCCCGAATATGATTTTCAAAAAGACTCCATACCTTACATCGAAGCCAAGGATCACTGCATGGGTGAAAACGGCGCCGAATATCAGGTAATTGATGCGGTGGATCCACCGCCAGGAGTCCTTGAACCGACGGCGATAAAAGGCGATGAGCATGGTCAGAACAAGCAGGGCCAAGACCGTAGGGCCGATGGATATAATGAAGGCGTTATAGCCGGCGAAGCCGTAAACCGTGACCGTGAGGCCATGTGACAACCCGAGCAGAAATCCCGCGAGGCCGATCCCGACATGCAAACGCTGTGCGGTCTTGGGCTTGAAGATGCGATTGAAAAAAGGGCGAAACGCTCCCGTGACTATGCTTATGAATATGAGGGAAAAAGCCAGCAGTGACAGCATCCTTAGCGACGTAAATGTGGCTGAGGCTCCGAAACTTTCCGAGGTCGCTACGACCACTACGGGCACTGCAAGTACGCCGGCAAAGATAAGCAGAGCGACTACCTGAAATACAAGCCGGGCATTTCCGGCGAAAGGAGTCTTTCTTTTTAGCACCCCGTGATTGTTTTTTGGCATCCTGAGATTCTATTACTGGCTTAAGGCGCCTACGACCGGGAATCCGGCCAACTTTTCGCGCATGTTCGCCGGCGCCGACTTTATCTCCTGGGAGAGATCTCTTCCGGCCATCGCATCCAAAGGACAGGGCGCATGGTCTCCCTCCGCCCATC
>MELM01000016.1:105309-106743 GCA_001767605.1 Candidatus Solincola sediminis
ACTGCGACGTATGCCGGTCTCCCGTCTTTCCCGTCATATTTAGCCAGTTCCTGAAGGGTAAACACCGACGTCTCGACTTGATTGTTGGGAGTGATTTGATCCCCTTGTGCTTCCGTCGTTTGCTCTTGCGCGGTGTTTCCACCACACCCTGAAAACAAGGCCGCTGCGGCAAAGACAACCAAGAACAAAACCATCGCGATAATAATGCTCTTCTTCATTTTTCCTCCCATTTCCCGTACACGTCTTGCTTCATCTACAACCATTCTTCCTCTGATTGACCTGCTTAAACATAGCCTCACCACGGTGAAGTCATGTTTGGTATGATTCTTACTGGGGTGAGCAACAGCGTGAAGGAGACGACCGTGACTAAGAAGCAGGAAGATATCACCATCTACGGCGGCGGCATGTCCGGCCTGATCGCCGCCATTGATCTGGCAAGGCATGATTACGAAGTGGTGGTCAGGGAACGGGAGAAAGCCTTCGGCGGAGACGCCGCCTACAATCCTTCGGCCCATACCACGAGCATAGATGTCGGAAGGACATCGGAGTATGTAGGCATCGATCTCGCTCCTGTTTTCCATCCGCTCATCGCATGTCCCTGGTATTTACACGAGACTATGTACGATGCGCCACTTTCGCACCTGGACTTGCATATTGTCGAGAGGGGCAACCGCAAGGGAAGTCTCGATGCCTTGCTTTATAAAGAAGCTCGCAAGCTTGGCGTTCGATTTAAATTTGAATCTCCACTCAAGAAAGAAGACCTTCCCAACCTCCCGGAGAACACGATAGTCGCTTGTGGGCTGGCACCAAGCGTTTATGAAATGCTGGAGATCCCATACCTTCGCTGGTACGGCTGGTGCTCACGGGGCGAGATCGGCTTCGGCAACCGCTCCTGGATATGGGTGGACGAGGCCATATCGGAATACGGTTACCTGAGCTCTTGCAACAATTATTACTTCGACTTCCTCTTCTCCATACGTCACGTCGACCGTGCCGCCTTGGACAAGTACCGGGAATTTATAATACGGCATGAAGGCGTCGAGCATCCCGATGATTGGAGTTATATTTCGGGCGCCGTGCCACTTGCCCGCGTCGATAATCCACGCCTCTTTCACGAGGGCTTAATCTTGTGTGGCACCATAAGCGGTGCCATGGATCCGTTTTTCTGGTTCGGAATTCTGGGCGCCTTGATCAGCGGCAAGATTGCAGCAATGGCGGTATACGACCGCGCCCATGCGATCAAGGAATTCGAACGATTCAACCAGCGCTTTTCGAAGGCCTTCTGGTTTAAGAACAATGTTTGGTACAAGCTGCTCAGGCCACGCGTCTCACTACTGGAAGCGGCCATCAATACAGTCGGCACTAAACGGCTGGAGAGGATAATGGATAATATCCTGGCAGCCGAGAATCTCCATTATTCAATCCCCGGTCCCG
>MELM01000017.1:0-945 GCA_001767605.1 Candidatus Solincola sediminis
CGTTCACGTGTGGTTTGGTCCTCTCGAATTTTTTCTTGGCCATTTTGACCCTCCTCCATAATAATTCGAAGCCCGAAAAGCAGCGCCCCTCCAGACTTCAATTTAAGGTAGATAGCCGCTCGTATATGAAACGGGTTTCTCCGTTTTTTCCTGGTAGCGGTGAGAGGATTTGAACCTCTGACCTCACGGGTATGAACCGTGCGCTCTAACCAACTGAGCTACACCGCCCCGGCCCCGGCTGCCACCGAGGCATCCCTACAAAAAATGGAGCCCGCTAGCAGAATCGAACTGCTGACCCCATCCTTACCGAGGATGTGCTCTACCTGCTGAGCTAAGCGGGCTCGTATAATCCTCCGGCGCCTAATAATGTTACTATAACGCCGGGACTCATTCAATTGCCCGTCGGCTTGTGGATTTAATCGGCCACGCTCGCGTATTCACCCTTATCGCCGCTGCTATAAGATACCATATTATCCCATATATGGTAATTATTGGATACGGTACGATTCTCAACAGACAAGGAGAAAATGAGAAAGCTCAATACTTTCTCCCGGCTCTGCCACTACGAATTCCCGGCTCCAGTCACCGTCGAGCATCATCTTGAGCATTCGATTCGATCCCGGGATCTCCTCATAGCGCAGGCCGAGAACTTCGGCCATGGTTCGTGCCGCTTCCCGGCAGGCATCGAGGTGGTAATTGCCTGTGTTGATCAGCACCATGCGCCTGTAATTCGCAAGCATCAGTTTTACCACCCGCATCGCTTTCTCACTCCCGTAGCGCTCCGACATGCGCAGGAACTCCCTGTAAGGATGGTCGGCCGCCTCTATCCACCCCTTGGTCAGGAAATAGGTTCCGGGTTCCTCCGATAAACGCCTCTGGTACTCGTCTTTAGAGCCAAGAAAGAGGGCTATGCAATCATCGATTCGAGGTATTATCAAGCGATTC
>MELM01000017.1:958-4280 GCA_001767605.1 Candidatus Solincola sediminis
AGGCCGACAACGGCATTGGAACACAGGCCGTATCCGAGAACGATATCGAAACCGGGGGGTATAGCATCTATTTCCGCTTGCAGCGTCTTCCCGAGTTGCTCGGGATTGACATGGAGCCCGAAGTCGAGCTCTCTTAGCTCGTCTCCGGAGATGCCTATTCGGCGCAATTCCTCGACAACCGTCGCGCAGGCGATTATCTTTCTCGGTCTCATGGGCACTCTCGATCCCGATACCAAATAGATGAACCTTATACGGCCATTCTACTGATTATAATTCGGCCCGAAATAATTAATAGGACGAATGCCTTGATGATAACTTAACGTAATCGTCACGGCATTCGCCCATTCGGTGGGTGGGCACTTCTGAATTTCCGTTAAAACCTTGCTCCCATCAAAGGAAATTTTATTCCGTAAAGCCAGGCAGCTCCTAAGACATCAAGTTACCCAGAGCCATGGCGAACGACATATCGCCATCCATCTTGAGCTTCCCGCTCATAAAGGCGGCCGTTCCAGCCAGTTCGCCCGTGGCTATTTTAGCCCAATCTTCTACGGTAGCCCTGAAGGTAACGGAAGGTGTCTCAGCGCCGTTCATGATTATCTTTATGTTGGCAACAAAGCCATCAGACAGAGAAAGGACGAGATTCATGGTTCCCTGGGTTGATTTCAGCGCTTCAAAACGCTGGCGGTTAGCCATCTGCCCGGTATCGGTAAACATATCAACGGCTCCCCCCATCTTGCCCGTGACCGCCTTTCGCCACACGTCCTCCGGCAGTTTGATCTTGACGAGGGGGTTGTCCAGTGGCCCTTCTTGAACGTCTAATTCCTTGCCGTCTTTCACCGTTATCCCATAAATCTGTTCCGTCCCATCAGCGATATCGAACTCCGCCGTAAAAACCGTACCTTCCATACCGCTTGCTGGGCTCTTCGCCGCCTGTTCCTGGAATAATCTGGGCACGAAGTCCTCGAAATACTCCTTGACTCCCACGTCGCCACTGACAAAAACTTCCATTGCGAAACCTCCTTCTATCCCACCTCAACCAAAGCCTTGCCATTAATCGGTACTGACATGTCATTACCCTAATTTAAACGACCCTTAATGTCAATTGGAAACTTCCCGGACTTCCGGCTCTTGTTTGGCCCCACCGCCTGGGTTTTAATATAGCGTGAGACAGTCGAGTACTAACCGGCACTTAGTGCTCCTTCGCTGTAGTCTTTGATGCCGAATATTAAGAAGAAACATTCAGAGCATTATAAGGAGCTTTCAAATGGACGCCAGGCTCGAGAATCTTGATTATGCCTTCAATCCCCGTTCTATCGCCTTCGTGGGCGCGAGCGAGACCCTGAATAAATGGGGATTTCTTATTCTTAATAACATCCTTACCGGGGGTTATGAAGGGAAGGTCTATCCCGTGAATCCCGGCCGCGATACCGTGCTCGGACTGCCCGCCTACTCCTCCATCCGCGATATCTCAGCCGACATCGATTTGGCCGTTTTCTGCGTTCCCCCCCGCCACGTTCTCGGGGCCATTGATGATTGTATCGGTCGCGGCATTAAGGTGGGGGTAGTGGTCACGGCCGGCTTTAAGGAACTCGGAGATGACGGCGCCGAGTTGGAGTCGGAATTATTGCGAAAAGGGCGGGAGGCGGGGATGGTTATGATCGGGCCTAACTGTCAGGGTATATCCTGTCCGCCCAACAAGCTCTACGCTTGGATGCCCATCCTTTTTCACCCTCCGGCAGGAAAGATTTCTTTCATCTCTCAAAGCGGCAATATCTTGAATATGCTGATCGGTGCAGCCGCCGCGTGCGGTTTCGGCGCTTCAAAAGCGATCTCCAGCGGCAATGAGGCCGATCTGAAGACCGAGGATTATCTGTCGTACCTGTCCGAGGACTCGGACACCGATGCGATAGTCTCATATATGGAAGGGGTGCGCGACGGACGGACCTTACTGGAGCGGGCAAGTTCGGTAAGTAAAAAAAAGCCCATCATCATGCTGAAAGGCGGGCGCACTCAATCGGGGATTTCAGCCGCCAGATCGCATACAGGGGCGATGGCTGTGAGCGAACGTCTTTTCGAGGCGGCAGCCGGACAGGCGGGCATCATAATGGTCCACAGTATAGAGGAAGCGGGAATCGTGGCTTCATCATTCATCAATCGACCCCTTCCCAGAGGGAAGCGGGTCGGAATCATTACCGGTGGAGGAGGACTTGGCGTACTGGCGGCGGACTTCTGTAGCGAACAGGCTCTCGAGATCCCGTCCCTTTCCCCCTCCGTCCTTTCCGAACTCGGCCGCCTGATGCCCGATTGGTGGGTCCCCGGAAATCCCGTGGACCTAGTCGCCGGCCTTGATTTCAACATAATCAAACCGGTAATAGAAATACTGATGAGAAGCGGAGAGGTGGATGCACTGATGTTCCTGTGGATAGGGTCGCCTAAGAAAAGGGAGCCCGTCGATACTTCAAGAGGCGGCCAGGACATAAGCGGCATGTGGGAAGTCCTGCGCAAACGCTTTGACGACTATGTGAGAGAACTCTATGGATTGATGAATGAACTGAACGTGCCCCTCTATATTTCTACGAGCCTGGAACTGGGAGAACCGGCGGCGGATGAGGTTTCTCGCAACGAACAGCCTATGGTTTATCCCAGCGTCGAATCCGCTTGCCGGGCCATTAGTGCAATGGCCGCTTATGGCGAATACCGGCGCCGCTTTGACACGCCGTGATGCCAACAAATTCAACCTCAGCAAGCTGCAAATGCCTCTTCTAAACGAGACCTATTACCCCGAAGGTGCGGAGGTCGGCCGGCAATCCCGCCAGTTTGTTTAGGGCTTGCTCATCAATTCCGCCTACACAAACTTCACAAGGTATATTCATGGAGGCGGCCATGAGGGATATATGCGAGAAGGCGATGGGGAGATCGAGCATCCAGAAAGGCTTTTCGACCATGGCGTAGAGCTTTCCCGGATATCCCGCCCCAACGATTGCCGCCCTCCAGGGTCTAGATTTTCCACAGGCCGAACCAACCTCGCCGAGTCTCTTTTCATTCTCAACTGCCACAAAATGCCACTTTTGCTGATTGCCCGCACTTGGAGCCACCCTTGCCGCTTCCAGGCAAGCCTCGATAGCTGTTCCGAGCGGTAGTTCCCCCCGGCTTTCGGTTCCGGCCTCCAGCACTCGAAGCAAGCCCTCGATATCTTGGATTTCGGAAACCGGGAAGCGCCCTTCGGACAACTTGCCGGTCTTGAAAGGCTTGCCGTACGTCTCACTCGAAGCAATTGTTGAAATCGGCTTTCGGTGTCGTGGCAGCCTGCGATAGAGGAGAT
>MELM01000017.1:4363-5218 GCA_001767605.1 Candidatus Solincola sediminis
ATCGCCTTGCTTACTTGGCGCTCATTCACCCCAGCAAGCCAGCAGGTTCCCAGACCGGCCTCCGTCAGCCATAGTATGATATCTTCGGCCGCCATAGCGGCATGGGGAAGAAGCACGCAGCGATCAGCGGATATGTCATCGCGAGGGACAATAATGATCATGAATCCGCTGACCGGCGTCCGCAGCATCCACAGGTTAATGGCTCCCTCCATTCCGCGGCGTGCAGCCCGCTTAATCCTTTCCGCTCGGTCCGCGCCCGTCTCGATGATAAGACTCTCGGGTGCGGCCTGACGAACACTAACGGCAAGCGAATTCACAGTCTCGAGTCTCGATCCCAATTCCTTATCCACCGCCATTGGCAAATATTTCCTGCTGGATCGCCGGCCATACATCGTTTCCCACAGATCCCACTGATTGCTCGTAAAAGAAGGGTAATCGCGGGTGGGTGTCTTCGTCGCTTCCATCATTCACCACCTAATCCTTTCTAAAGAACGAAAGCGGCCGCGGCCTGCTCTCGTCTTCCACCTTAACAAATCCCTCGGGCAGGAGTTCGAAAATCTTATCCCGTATATATTCGTTGTCTTCCCGCTCCGCCATCCTGCAAAAATAATCAAACGGTACGTCCTGGCGGATTGCAAAATCGTGTATCAGCCTGATCATCTTGCTCATCAACTTCATTCCCTTTTTGTCCTGCGGCAGTGCCGAAGCCCATTGCCTGAATGTCTCCAGCTGGCGTCCGAATTGATCCTCCATCTTTCCTTCTATGGCTTCGATCAGCTCGTACTTAGCCTTTTTGGGTGGCAGGAAAAACGGTATGCCAATATTTACCTGGATCCCACCATCCGAATCGCGCTT
>MELM01000017.1:5313-7200 GCA_001767605.1 Candidatus Solincola sediminis
ATATATCAAGACGGCTTCGCCTCGCCGGAGATATTTGAGGCTGAGTTCGATCGGCTCATTGGGGTTCCCTCCTTCCCGGTCGATCGGGATTACCCCGAAGAATTTCCAGAGGCACCAAGCGAGCACACCTTCCGTACCCTTTGAAATATCTGATTTGGCCCATGGCCACATATGACTATGCCGGCATAGAGGTCGGAGAGCGACCGCAACAGCCACTGGATCGGCATGGCTCTGGTGGTTACAAACGACTATTACGGGACCGTAAAGAGGGACGTTCTCCTCGCCGGAAATCTGCAGATTGAATCTCTTCGAGCTGCCTACCAGCACCCCTATGGGGCGGATGATCCTGTATCTGAGCCACATGCAAGGATCCTTTCACCATTTTGTTTGCTTGCCTCTCCGGGAGTACTTTATCTAATGGTACACAATCCGTTGATAATCCTGCATGCGATCGGGGGCGCGGGTTCGACACTCGTCTTCCGAAATGTGTCTCTCAATCGGGCTTGCTTCGTCGCTTCACTCCTCGCAACTGCACCCGCCGCATTGCGGCTCGTTGGTTCCTCGTAATACGGCGGTTCGGCCAAGGCCGAAAAGCCTAGCCTGCTTTACGTTCTTCGGGGACTATCGTTACTTCACGCTTATCGGCACGTTTTATCACCGTAAGGGTCGATTTCGTGCTTATGCGCTCCTCTGTCAGCATCTTGTGCAGGTCGTCCACTCCGGAAATGGGGCGACCGTTGAAAGCTACGACGATATCGCCCTCCTTCAAGCCGGCCCTCATCGCCGGACTGTCACTCTCAATCGAAATGACGAGAAAAGCCTTACCGGTCGGCAAGTTATGATAACGCACGATGCGCCGGTTGAGTTCGATATCCTGACCGGCCGCACCGATGTAAGAGCGCTTGACCCTGCCGCATTGGATTAAACGCGCCGCGGCGAATTTTGCCGTATTTATTCCGGTGGCGAAGCAGAGGCCTTGGGCCGGATATATGACGGCCGTGTTTACGCCGATGACTTCTGCTCGGCTGTTCACCAGCGGGCCGCCGGAATTACCCGGGTTCAGCGCGGCATCGGTTTGTATCACGTTATCTATGAGGCGGCCTGAGCCCGACCTCAGGGAGCGGCCCAGCGCACTCACGACGCCGGCGGTTACCGTGCATTGGAAACCGTAGGGATTGCCAACGGCGATCACGAGTTGGCCGACTTTCAGCGCCTGCGAATCCCCCAGGGAAAGCGGCTCCAGATCGGCCGCGCTTATCCTGATAACGGCCAGATCCGTATCCGGGTCGTCCCCGACTATATCGGCCTTGAAGAACCTGCCGTCAGGGAGGGCGACGTCGACCCTTTTGGCGCCCTGTACGACGTGGCTGTTGGTCAGGATGAAGCCGTCACCGGTAAAGATGAATCCCGATCCCGTGCCCTGAACTTCGCCCTGTGGCATTCCGGCGCGGCGCCTCCCCGGCGCCGCCTTCTGAGTTACGGATATATTGACGACCGAGGGACTTACTTTCTCGGCCGCACTTGAAACTGCACGCGAATAAGCGTCAAGGAGGTATTCATCGGAGCTGGGAAGATGCTCCATTTCACAGCGCCCCTCGTCCCGCAACGCCTCGCCTGAAATCAATGCAAAATTTCTTTTCATTGAGGTCTGACCCCCTTTATTTTAAGAATAATAATGCCCCTTCTCATGATCTCCAGGGGCAATTCTTCTTGAGGTTAAAGGATCGGTTATTATTTTGCAATGCTAATTATCAGCCAGCTTACGTGACGCTGACAACTTGTGCGACATAAAGACCACCTGGAAGGGAAGATGCTCGAAATGTTTCCGGCCGACTTCTACAAATCCCAATCCGCGGTACCAATCAAGCAGCTTGAGCTCGCCCGATA
>MELM01000017.1:7279-10370 GCA_001767605.1 Candidatus Solincola sediminis
AAGCCCGCGGCATTCCGGAAGCACGGCCAACCTTTCCATGAAGAACTTTCTATCTCCGCCCTTCTCCACCCCAACGCACCCGCACGGACTACCATTTATTACCATTATAAAAAATCTCACGCCTTTATCCAATGCCGATTCCACCCAATCCTCGGTACAGAAGTATGGGTGGGTGGGAGCGTTCTCGCGAGTCAGATCGAATCTCTCTGCCACTTCCTTAAAAGAATCGCGGATAAGATTTGCGAGGAGCGCGCAGTCTCCTTTCCCCGCTTCCCGTATTTCGATATTAGGTTTGCCGGGTTGAACATCGGAATCCATAGCAATAATTCTTCCCCGTACGGCTGGTCGTCCCGCTTTAAGTCTTTATTCTATCAGCCCCCCGGAGTAACTGGATAAAAAATGGGCTTGCGCCCTTCCTCCCCTCCGGTCCGGCTACCGCTCCCCTCTCTATCCGGAAGGTGAGGGCCTTTCTCAATCTTCTCGTCCCGCTTGACGATACCGGTGTCAGATTCTATATGAATACCAGCGGCCGGGGAGCAGGCGAATTGGATTGAATTCATGAGAGATCCGGGACTGATCGATGCGAGCAGTAATTCCGGCGCAGCATTAACAAACCCAGCTTCCGGCGCTTACATCCTTACCGTCCTCGGCCTGGCACAGTTCATAAATACCTACGATACAACGGCCATGAATGTGGCCGTATCGCGGGTTGTGCACGACCTTCATACCACCGTGACCGGCGTGCAACTCGCGCTCACGACCTACGCCCTGGTCATGGCGGCATTCATGATAGCCGGTGGCAAATTAAGTGATGTATGGGGCCGGAAACAAACGTTCACGCTGGGCATCGCCCTATATGGTTGCGGCGCCCTCACGACCGCCCTCAGCCCCAATCTTACCGTTATGATCCTCGGCTGGTCGGTCCTGGAAGGCCTCGGTTCCGCGCTTATGATCCCTGCTATATATTCTATGATCCCAGCCGTCTTTTCGGACGGGCGGGAAAGGGTAAGGGCTTTCGCCGTCATCGGTTCGATAGCGGGGGCGGGGGCCGCCTCGGGGCCTCTCCTCTGCGGATTGATCACCACCTATCTCTCCTGGCGGGTATCCTTCGCCGCGGAAGTCATGGTGGTTATCCTGGTGATCATCCTGCAATTCAGGCTGAAGGCACCGGGACGGACAACTAAAAGACCTTCCTTCGATATCATGGGCGCCTTCCTCTCGGCTATCGGCCTCGGTCTGCTCGTTATGGGTATCTTGCAGGCCAACAACCTCGCGACGGCGGGTATCGTGCCTCTCCTCGCACTCTGCGGTGCCGGCCTCGCCGTCCTCAGCCTCTTTCTTGCCTGGCAGATGCATCGCAAGCACAGGGGAAAATCGCAACTGCTCGATCCGGCAATCCTGAGGTCGAAAGCCATGAAGCTGGGCTTACCGCTCACGGCAGCCCAGACTTTCATGATGGCCGGAGGTCTTTTTATCATCCCGGTCTTCCAGCAAATAGCGCTGGGCTATGAACCGGTGATGAGCGGCCTTACCTTTCTGCCTAATACCATCGCCATGATAGCCGCCTCTCAGATTGTAGGCCGCTTATCGGCGCGTTATGGAAGAAAATGGTTTATCGTCTGCGGGCTTTTTGCCATGAGCCTCGGGTTGGGCATAACTGCCCTCTTGATCAACGGCCACTCATCACTGTGGGCCTTCCTCCCCGGCACCCTGCTGCTTGGATCAGGAGTCGGTCTGGTCATGGCTCCATTACTGGATCTCACTCAGTCCTCGGTCTCGCTCGAGCGCCAGAGTGAAGCTTCGGGAGTGAATCGAGCTTTCTTCAACCTCGGGAGCTCGCTCGGCACCGCCCTTGCCGGTGCCATCCTTATTGCCGTCTTGATAAGCGGTTTTACTGGGCTGGTTTCCACCAGTACGGCAATCCCCCAAGAGAATAAAGCCGCTATAGAGCAGGCCATCAAAACGGGTGCAAAGGCCGTGAGCAACCAACAGCTGAGCGAAGTACTCCAAGCCAAAGGATTGAGCGATTCCGAAATCGCGGAACTCGTAAATATTAATGCCCGCGCCCGTGACCGGGCACTGCGCATATCGTTGGCGGCAGTGGCATTGTTAGGTTTGATCGGCGTCTTCCTCGCCCTTCTGCTACCCAACAACCGCCCAAAAGAACCGGCCACATGATGCACCAATCGCCGCTTCTTTAGCCGACATTATGCTGAGTCGATAATAAAGAGGCGCATTTCCAGAGAACCGAGCGATTCGAATGAGAGGATGAGTACGAAATGAAGAAGCTCTCTCCCTTGTTGATTTCAGTCTTGATAGCGCTGATTCTTTTCCTGCCCGGTTGTACAACAAAAGCTTCGAATACGGGCGAGGGTCTCTTCAAGCAAGCCCAGGTGGAGCAGGAGCAAGGAAATTTTGTGACGGCTAAAGACCTCTACAATCAGGCACAGGAAAAGCTGACGGCCGAGGGCAACAGCGAGCTGGCGGCCGAATGTGGCCGGAACAGGCAAAATATGGATATTATTGCCATGACTTACCCCATTAAAGAGGATGATATGAGGCAGATGCTCGAGCGGGAATTTCCCCAGGTAGCGGAGGATATCAGAGAATCCTGGATCGAGGACGGCAAGCTCGAGAGGACAAGGATAGACGGTGAGATGTATTACTTCGGGCAGGTGATCGCAAACATTAAGTTTCGTAATACGGACCTCTTCCAGCAAGATGCGACGATGATGAGCCATTACGAACAAGGCTACCTGAAGCTGAAAGCAATTATGGACGAGGGAAACGGCGATCCATGGCAACCTTTTATACGTCCGGTGACGATAAAGGGAAACGCAAAGTTCGCCATTCCTCGCGATAAGTTGCCCCAGGCCGGACTCTTTAAGGTATGGTTACCCATCCCGATCATCACCGGCCCTCAACCCAATGTCGAAGTCACCTCGATCACGCCTGGCGTTTATGTAAAGAATCCTCCTTCAATCGATCAGGATATCGGACTTATATATATGGAAGTGCCCCTTGATGAGCTTGGGACCGATTTGAATATAGACATCCAATTCACATTCGATCATTACGAACAGCGCTTCCA
>MELM01000017.1:10377-13177 GCA_001767605.1 Candidatus Solincola sediminis
CCAACCAGGATCGGCGACTATGATCAGGAAAGCGAGCTGTACAAGCAATATACGAAGTCATCCGAAAATACAACGATCACTACGGACATCCGCGATACTGCCGTACGCGTCGTCGGGGATGAAAGTAATCCTTATCTGGCTGCCAAAATAATCTACGATTACGTCATCAAGAACATCACCTACAGCTTCATGCCGCATCCCGCCTTATGGCCGCGTGGGGAAACGGAATCTGAGTATGTCCACAACAATCGCTATGGCGACTGTGGCGCCCAGAGTATGTATTTCTCGGCATTATGCCGGGCTATAGGCATACCGGCTCGTACGACCGGAGGATGGCAACTGTTCTCCGGCAACTTTGCCGGTCATTTCTGGGCCGAGTTTTTTATCCCAGAATACGGTTGGATTCCGGCCGACCCCACCGCAGCCACTTTGGTAGACTATCTGTCCGGCGTTAGCGACGCCGACAAACAATCCTTCCACGATTTCTACTTCGCGAATCAGGACCATCTGCGCTGCAATGTCCAGAAAGACGTTGATGTAGCTTTGATCCCTCCGGCCGAGCAGTCCGTATTCCTGCCAATGGCCATTCAAGAGCCGGCAATGCTCTGCGACGGTATGGACCAGGCGGCCCTAGCCGAACTTCTGGAATATTGGAGCATGACTGCCCAAGGCGCCAAATAACCTAAACATGGGGTCAGGCCTAAACATAAACACTGGGTACTCGCCATCCTCCTCCGTACTCCTCCAGTAAAATCAAGATCGTGCAGCGGGAGGCATAATAGGTTCGATCCTCCAACCCAATGTCTAATATAAAGGAGCGAGTGAAAAAGTAAGGCAGGCGGTTACGAGGAATACGAAGAAGTAAGAGCACGCCTCGTCTCCCCCGGCGGGGCACCAACCGTATTATGGAATGCCCTTGATCTTGTACTGTTCCCAATCGCCCTTCGGCCCTAGAATATACAAATGAAATATCGTGGCTATTTACTGATCCTCGGGGCAATAACCCTCTTCAGCACCATAGAAGTCGTTTCGAAATACCTGCAATCCGGTCACGGTGCGGCCGGGCAAGTTGGTGCGGTCCAGGTGGCGGCTCTGCGTTTCATGCTGGCAGCAGGCTTCCTCATGCCGTTATTACTTGTGAGGCGACAGGGGCGGTTCTTGATCGAGGCGGTCCAAAAGGATGGGCCGGCATTGGCTCTCCTCGGAGCGATCGGCGTGTTCCTTACTTTTTACCTTCTCCATTCCGGCATCGAATCGACCAGTGCTTCAACTGCCGCCGTTATCTTTTCCATGAATCCTGTCTTCACCGTGCTCATCGCTTCCATAGTCTTACGAGAACGGTTAGGGCTGTACGGCTGGCTGGGAGTCGGGCTCGGTCTAGCCGGCGCGTTCATTGCCGTCACCGGGTTTAAATTCTCCGGCCTACTTTCCAGGGATGACTTTTTCGGCAGCATCCTGATCTTGCTCGCAGCCGCGGCCTGGGCAGGCTACACGGTCTATGGCAAGAAATACTCCCAGCAATATGGCGCCCTGGCGGTTTCCTTTCTCAGTATGGCAGTAGGATCCGTTCTCTTTATCATTACCCTCACGATAAAAAGCGGCTGGCACGAGATGGCGGAATACAAGCCTATTACCTGGGCATGGCTGCTCTATTTGGGGATCATAACAGTCGGGATTGGGTACATTCTCTACTTCGAAGGCCTGAGACGGGTGCCGGCATCGAGAGGGGTCAGCCTCTTCTACCTCAAACCAATCCTGGCCCTGCTAATCGCCCACACCGCCCTTGGTGAGCCGCTGTCATATAACCTTTTGTTGGCCTCTACGATGGTTGCATCGGGCATCCTCTTAGTGACATTACCGCGAGAGAACAACCATAGGGAGGCTGCGAGTAATCGAAAGGAATAGCCGGGCCCGGAGAGGCCCGGCTAACAAGGCTTCCGTTTACCTCCAATATATCTGGCTTGTGGTAATTATGTTTTTCCAGGGACCGGCAGGAACGGAACCGGCATCGACAAACTGCCAACTGACTTTATCCATATCATCAAGACCCAGATAATCCCTCACCGCCGGCGATACATCGAGGCGCCCATTATTGCTCCCCATGCTCTTTGATGGGGCCGTCCCGAAAACAAGGCCGGCGTCGTCTTCGCCATAAGGCCCGACGTCTTCCCACTGGGCATAAACTATTTTGCTTCCTTTGGTAATCTTTATCCATTGGTTCTTGCAGCACGATTCGAGCGCTCCCCATTTCTTGCTCCCCCACCAGTAAACCTTGTTAGCGTTGATCTTCCGGTTGCCGTTCCCGTCAAAGTCGTTGTAGGGCAGTGCAAAATAAAACGGATTCTCCTTAGGTTTGAACTTGGCCGGGTAATAACCATTTCTGTGATTGGGGTCGTCTACCCCTCCGTAGTGCTGCTGCCACAACTCATCCCATGCACTCGGGCTGTTGGAGATATAATTGTTATCCGCGCTCGCCCCTTCTCCCACCCAGAAATATGTAGTCGTGACATTTGTATGAACCGGGTACGAACCGCCCGTTGCTCCCACGGCCAAAGCCAGACTGCAATTAATTGTGATAATCAAGATCATCACCCCGGTAAGAATCGGCCCCATTCGCTTTCCCATATCAACCCCTCCTATCTGTTCTGAGCCCCCCCGAGACTCATCTCAATAGAGATTTGCCTATACTCTTATCACTTGGAACAGCCCACTACGTCATGACCTCCCGTCCATGCGCCCTTGTAATTGAAGTAGATCGGGCGCTCGGCGACGATGGGGGCATCGGATGTTATGGCTATGG
>MELM01000018.1:0-9071 GCA_001767605.1 Candidatus Solincola sediminis
GAACCTATCGCCGGTTGCACCTCGAATTGCCACGTTACCTGCAAGGGCCTGCAAACGCCGCCTTGCGGCCGGCCCGAATTGGCCCTCCCCCAGCCCTACCACCCCGCCATGCTGAGGCCCGGGCGGGTACAGCAAAGCCTACCGGGAACCTGAGAATAGGAGATTAAATCAAAAAAGGAAGCGCCTCGAAAGGCGCTTCCTAAAAAGGGAGCTATTAGCCACCGGCGGATAGGGCTATTTCAGGGGGTGGAATGTGCTGATTCCATCTCATGCTATAGGGCATATGGGGTTGGCCGGCAGCTAATAGCGTAGGGCCTATTAAATTTTTCAATGTTCAAAAAAACATAACCCCAGATGGGGTCACAATAAAAGCGCTAACTTTTTTGTTTTTCGTCCCCACCCGATGTTTAAAAATTAGCAGAGATAAATATCCGTGTCAAGCTAATTAGACAAGCATATCTATTGTCGGTTGCTTGATATCAACCCATCGAGCCTAGTTTCCGTTGATGGTTCTTTCCCGCTCCTTCATCTCTTTTTTCATCATTCTCGCTGCCTTATCGGCCAAGCGCTTTTCTTCCTTATCACGCCTTTGCATCTCCGCTTCCCTCTTCCTGGCCTCCTTGCGATCAAGCTTCGCCAGCTTGCGCCCCTCTTTCGTCGCCTCCAGGAAATGCTCGAGACGATTCTTAACCCGCTTGGATAGCTCCTCCAGTTCCTCTGTTATGCCTTCCCTCGGCGGGATCAGGCGCAGTTGCGTTCCCTCCCGGGGCTCTTCCTTCCTTACAAACGGTAACTTACGGTTATGCAGGGATTCCTCGGGGACCAATACTCTCAAGGCCTGGGGAACTACGGACAGATTTATCACCCGGCCCTGACCGAATTTAAAAACCTCGCCATCTATCTGAACATATGTGTCCGATTTGCACTCAACGCGCATCTTCCGGACCTGATGATAGGAAACTTTGCGAGAAAAGCCGTGCCGGCCCCCCATGCAGGCGAATGCGAAGAGGAGAAGTCCATAGACGTTGGGCACTTCCCTCCCGATAGTCAGGCCGAGAATGCCATCATTCATCTTGGCCTCGGGGTGGATCTTCACATACCTGCCGAAGACCGGCGCGTTGCATAGGATAGAAATAAGAACCCAGTCGTCGAAAGTCTGCCCCTCGTAATCAAAACGGACATGATAGCGCTTGCGGCGATTGAAGAAGCATTTTTTCAAGCCGCTGTAAAAATAGGCGGGGATGCGGAACTTCTTCCATTTGTAAGCGCCGTCCGCTATCTCCGAATCGATTCCCAGGCCGAATGATACGGCCGCGTAGCGGTCATCATAACGTATGAGGTCAATGGTCCGGCAGGTCCTTCCCAGGATGGTTTTGAGCGCTTGCTCCTTGTCTTTGCGATCGTAGCCCATATTGGAGGCGAAGTCATCAGCCGTGCCCGCCGGAAACATGGCCAGTTTGAGATCGGCCGAGGGTACCTTCATGATCCCATTGATTATCTCGTTTGCCGTTCCGTCTCCCGACACCGAGATTACGACGTCGAAATCCTCAGCCCACTTCTGTACCATTTCCTCGGCATGGCCCGCTCGCTCCGTAAAAAGCGCTTCGTAATTCACATTCTGGCGCTTTAGCCGGTTGAGCAGCCACATGCCCTCCGCCTGGGCTTTGCCTCCCCTGGAAACGGGATTTACTATTACGAGGTACCTTCTGTTTTCTCCGTCCCTACTCATAAAAAGCCGCCTTGCCCAGGGTAATTATCGGAGAAATATTATCATGGGGTCTGATGCCCGCACAAATGTGCCGAGGGAATCGGGCATCATCTTCTCTCTTATGTGCTATAAAATCATACATATTAATAAAGCTGACGGAGTTTGAAAGGGACGCAATGCTTGTAAGGGACGCGATGAACAGGAATCCCTTGAAAATAAACGACAATGCCACCGTTAAGGAGGCGGTCGAGATATTAGCACTGCATCAAGCTGTTGATCTTATCATAGTAGGGCAGAGGGAGTGCGTTGTTGGGATGGCCGGCGTGGAAGAAATGCTCCGGCTCCTGATCCCCGAGTTCGATCAACTGCTCGAGGACGATGCCCATCCCATTAAGCTTCAGCCATACAGGCGAACTTCGGATGCCCTGCCCCGGACCAAAGTGAGCGAAGTCATGCGGAAAGCCGAAGTCCTGCTCGACCCGAATCAAACATTACAGAGCGCCCTTCGCCTCCTTCTTAAGGAAGGGGGCCGGACATTGCCCGTCGTCGCAGAGGGCAGGCTAGTCGGAGGGCTCTCGGCATCGGACCTGGTGCGTTCTCTCATGTGGCGCCATCAGGTCGCTCCTTCCATGTTGCGGCCGGCTGAGGAGAGGCGCAAGCGGGGGGTATAATTCTGAACGAATAGTTATCCGAGCTACAGAAAGGCCCATCTTGAAAATAGCGGTTACCGGTAAAGGAGGGGTCGGAAAAACGACCCTGGCGGGAGGTCTGGCCCGCCTGCTCGCGAAGCAGGGATTCAACGTTGTTGCGGTCGATGCCGATCCCGACGCCAATCTCGCTTCAAGCCTGGGAATCCCGGAGGAAGAGATGGCGGAAGTGGTACCGATCGCCGACATGAAAGAACTCATTGCGGAACGCACGGGATCGAAACCGGGTACTTTCGGGAGCTACTTCAAGATGAATCCCAAGGTGGACGATCTGCCGGAAGCGCTCTCCAAACTTCACGATGGAGTCCGTCTGCTGATAATGGGCACAGTAAAAGAGGGCGGCGGCGGTTGCATTTGCCCGGAATCGGTTATGCTGAAAGCCCTGCTGCAGCATCTTCTCATCGCCAGGAAGGATATGGTAATCCTCGATATGGAAGCCGGACTGGAGCACCTGGGGCGGGGCACGGCGGCATCGGTCGATGCCATGATCATCGTGATAGAACCGGGGATGAGGTCGGTTCAAACCGCTAACACTATTCGCAAGCTGGCATCCGACCTCCTGGTCCCCCGGGTTTATGTCGTCATCAATAAGGTGCAGGATCCCGAGGAAGCCGAAATCATAAGCCGCAGGCTGGATGGCTTGCCTCTGCTCGGCTCGATATCTTTCAGCCCTGTCGTGCGCCGCGCTGACATCGAGGGAAAGAGTCCTTACGACCTCGATTCGGCTTTCGTTGAGGAGGTTCGAGAGATCAAGGACCGCCTCTTTGCGGAACTGGGGGTGGAAGAATAATGTTCAAGGTTTTAAAGAGGCAAAACATCGCCGAAGCGGTTTACTCCGTGCACCTGGAAGCACCTCAGATAGCAAGCCGGGCATCGGCCGGGCAATTCGTCATACTTCGCATCGATGAAAAAGGGGAGCGCTTTCCCCTCACCCTCTGCGACTGGTCTCCCGATGAAGGTTGGATCCGGCTGATTTTTCAAGTAGTCGGCGCATCCACTCATAAACTCGGCCGGATCGAAGAAGGTAAAGGCATGCTCGACCTGGTGGGGCCTTTGGGCAGGCCCGCGGAGATAACCACATGCGGTCACGCTGTCTGCGTTGGCGGAGGAGTGGGAATAGCGGCGATACATCCCATATGTAGGGAATTACGCCGGGCCGGCAACCGTGTCACTTCCATCCTGGGAGCGCGAACCGGAGACCTGGTCATCCTCGAGGATGAGATGGCCGCGGTTTCAGATAAAGTGATCGTCGCGACAGATGACGGCTCCAAGGGAATCAAGGGCCGGGTCACTTGGGCACTTGAAGAATTCCTCAAGAGCGAACGAGCCGACCTGGTGATTGCCATCGGACCGGCCATAATGATGAAATACACCTCCGCCGTTACCCGGGAATTCGAAGTGCCCACGCGCGTCAGCCTGAATTCCATCATGCTCGACGGGACCGGAATGTGCGGCACCTGCCGGGTGGAAGTGGGCGGGCAAACCCGCTTCGCCTGTGTCGACGGCCCGGAATTCGACGGCCACCAGGTCGATTGGAACCTGCTCCTCTCCCGCCTCTCCCAATACCTCGGCGAGGAGGAGATCTCACGCCGGCTGGCAAGATAATGCGAGTACTGATAGCCCCGGATAAATTCAAGGGTTCCCTGAGCTCAAGCCAGGCCGCGCATGCCATGGCGCGCGGTTTTATTTCCGGTTTCCCCGATGCCGAGACCATCATTCGCCCCCTTGCTGATGGCGGAGAGGGAACCATGGATGTTCTGGTAGAGGCGACGGGCGGCAGGAAAGTTGCCTGCGAAGTAACCGGTCCCATGGGGGAGCGCCGCCAGGCCGACCTGGGGCTTCTGGGAGATGGAAAGACCGCCGTAGTGGAGATGGCGCAGGCTTCCGGCCTCGAACTGATAACAGAGGATAAGCGAGACCCGAAATGGTCTTCCACACGGGGAACCGGGGACTTGATCAGGTGCGCCCTCGATGAGGGGATGCGTGAAATCATCGTTGCAATCGGAGGCAGCGCGACCAACGACGGGGGCGCGGGCATGGCCCAGGTATTGGGAGCTCGTTTTCTCGATTCGGAAGGATTCGACCTGCAGGCTGGGGGAGGATGCCTGCGAGACCTGGACAAGATCGATCTTACGGGCCTTGACCCGCGAATAAAGGAAGTACGGATTGGCGTCGCCTCTGATGTCGCCAACTGCTTGCTGGGAGACGAGGGAGCGAGCCGGGTATTCGCGCCCCAGAAGGGGGCCGGTCCGGAAGATGTCGAGCTCCTGGAAGCCGGCCTTTCCAGGCTTTCGGAGGTAACAACGAAGTACATCGGTCGCAATCTCGAGGAAAACCCGGGAGCGGGAGCAGCGGGGGGTCTTGGGTTTGGCCTTATGGCCTTTCTAGGCGCGGAGATGAGGCCCGGCATCGAGGTGGTCATGGAATATACCGGGTTTGAAAAGCAGATGGATGGGTGCCGGCTGGTTATAACCGGAGAAGGAAGGCTGGACTCTCAGACCGCCTACGGAAAGACTGTCATAGGCGTTGCGCGGGCCGCCAAGCGCCGGCATATTCCGGTTGTCGCCCTGGCGGGAGAAGTCACGAAAGGGGCCGCCGAGTTGCACCGCCTGGGCGTCTCTTGCATCCTTTCTATAACACCCGGCCCCTTGAGCCTCGCTGATAGCAAGCGCGGGGCGGGGCGCCTGCTCGAGGATTGCGCCCGAGAGATAGCCTCTTTACTCTTCCAATATCAATAGTCGCTCTCTGGCTTGATGTTATAATTACGCTGCAGCAAGAACACTTTGGAGGTCGGGATTTGTCCCTTAGATCCGTAAAGATGATCGTATTATTGTCGCTGACCCTGGTGGCCTCGATCGTCTTTGCCGGTTGTGGAAGCAACACCGATGCCGGCGATGAGACGAGCGGCAAGCCGGCCGTGATTTATTTCTGGCAGCCTGGCTGAGGAGCGTGCGAGGCCATGGAACCGGTGTTGGCCCAGGTAGAGCAGGAATACGGCGATGAGGTCGATTTCAAGTCGTACAATAGTGCGCAAGAAAGAGGCAAAGCCGATAAGTACGGAATCACCGTAGTACCGACCCTATTGTTCATAAATGCGGATGGAGAAATCGTAAAAAAGGTGGTGGGGCAGCAGAGCCTGGCGAATATGAGAACCTATATCGATAGCCTGGTTTCAACGCCCATGTGATGACATCTTTGATAGACCCTTATTCCCGGACCATAGACTATCTGCGCCTGGCAGTTACCGACCGCTGCAATCTCAGATGCCTGTATTGCATGCCCGAAGAAGGGCTCCAGCTGCTCAGGCACGAGGACATACTCAGTTATGAGGAGATCCTGCGTCTCCTCAAGATCTGCATTCAGGCGGGCATCAGCAAGGTGCGCCTTACCGGGGGAGAACCGCTGGTAAGAAAAGATCTCGATTATCTGATAAGCCAGATCTCCAAGTTGCAGCCATCCCTCGATATTTCCCTCACCACCAACGGGCTGCTTCTTTCAAAGCAGGCGGAGTCTCTCGCTGCAGCCGGCTTGAAGAGGGTCAATATCAGTATAGATTCCCTCGACCCCGATACGTATCGCCGCATCACCCGGACTGGTAATCTTTCCCAGGTGCTTTCAGGCCTGGAGGCCGCCATCGCCGCCGGCCTCGAACCGGTCAAGATAAACGTTGTTGTCCTGAAGCATGTGAACGAGGAGCTGGAGGCCTTTGTCGAGCTGGCCAGACGCCTGCCGGTTCATGTGCGATTCATTGAATACATGAGCCCCTGCGGCATCTTCGACGAATCCTTCTATGTCTCGGCAGAGGAAATAAAGCAAGGGCTTGCGGAATTCGGGCGCCTGGAAGTCGCCGAGCCTCCCCTCGGCGCCGGCCCCGCCCGCTACTTTAAACTGGCCGGCGCCAAAGGCCTGATAGGATTCATTTCACCCATAAGTTCTCACTTCTGCCCGAACTGCAATCGGCTGCGTCTCACCGCGGACGGCAAGATGAAAACCTGCCTGTTCTCGCCTGACGAGGACGACATACGGGAAATCCTGCGCAGCGGCAGTGAAGACGGCTACGTTCTGGAGACGATCAAGAGATCGCTCGAGCGCAAACCGCGCGACTATGGGAAGGGGTCTTCGCCGGGAAGGACCATGTCCCAGATCGGAGGTTGACTTGAGTAACGAGGGCAAGGGAGAGCTCAGCCACCTGGATGAATCCGGCCGGGCGAGGATGGCCGATATCTCCGGGAAAGAAGTCACGGAACGGACTGCTACGGCTCGTTCAACCATAACGATGGCTCAATCAACCTTGGATCTTATAATGAATGCCGGCATTGAGAAGGGTGATGTCCTTGCCGTCGCCCAGATAGCGGGGATCATGGGCGCCAAGAAGACCAGCGACCTTATTCCCATGTGCCACCCCATTTCCATTTCTTCCGTGACAATGCGATTCGAGGTTGACCGGGAGGCGTCTTCCATAACAGCTATCGTAACGGCAAAGACGCTTGATAGAACCGGCATCGAGATGGAAGCCCTGACCGGTGCCTCCATCGCCGCCCTGACTATTTACGACATGTGCAAGGCTGTGGACCGATCGATGAGGATCAACCGCATCGAACTCATGGAAAAGAGCGGTGGCAGATCGGGCTCCTATAAAATCGAGGAGTGAAGTACCAGGATGAGTGAGGGAAAAATAGTGGCGGTATGCACCAGTGAGGAAAAGCACACCCAGAAGACGGTAACCGGGGAAGCCATGCTGATTGCGGATGTGGGGATCGAAGGTGACGCCCATGCCGGTTTTGCCCACCGGCAAGTGAGTCTGCTGGGAGACGAGAGTATCGATAAAATGAGGGGGAAGGGTCTCGAGCTTGCTCCCGGCGCCTTTGGAGAGAACCTGGTCACCAGGGGAATCGATCTGATATCAATCCAGGTGGGAGACAGGCTGGAAGTGGGCGACGAAGTGGTGCTCGAGGTGACGCAGATAGGAAAAGAATGTGTGGACAGGTGCGCGATTTACTACCAGGTAGGAGATTGCATCATGCCCCGGGAGGGAATATTCGCACGGGTGATATCCGGCGGACGGATAAAACCCGGAGATGAGATAAGGACTGTGGATAATTGAATGTAAGAGTAGCGATATTGACGGCAAGCGATCTTGGGTCTCGGGGTGAGCGGGAGGATGTCTCGGGCGATACTATCGAAGAGATGATGGCCGGAATGGGATGGGAACTAGCCGTTCGCGATATAGTGCCCGACGACAGCGACGAGATCGTCTCAAGATTGAAGTACTACAGCGACGAGTTGCGCGTGCAACTTGTACTGACGACGGGAGGCACCGGCCTGAGTCCGCGCGATGTAATGCCTGAGGCAACACTCCGCGTGATCGACCGCGAAGCCCCGGGGTTCGCCGAAGCCATGCGGGCTGCCTCGCTCGCCAAAACTCCGCATGCCATGCTCTCCCGCGCGGTTGCCGGCATCCGGTCTTCGACGCTGATTGTCAATCTCCCCGGCAGCCCCCGAGCCGTGAGGGAGAATCTGGAAGTAATCCTTCCCGCGCTGCCTCACGGACTGGAAAAGCTCTGCGGGGACGGGGGCGACTGTGCAACCTAGTTTCTGTTTCTAATAGCATCTACCTGCATATTTGTATTGGCACATATTGTGGAGGCTAAGCAAACGCTTAATTTGAAAAGGTTTTTGAAACAGGTATAATATCCCTATCTTTCGCCCAGCCGAAAGTATCTCGGTGCAGATTCTATCTACAACCGAGATGCAAGGATTGCATTCCTGGAGGTTAACGTGCTGACCAGAAGATTCATCAAGATGATCGAAACCAGGGCGGACAAAGTGGCCAAGCTTTGGCTGAAGGAAGTCCGGCAATCCAAATACACCCCGACATATCATCGTTTTCCCGAAGAATTGCTCTTCGAGCGGGCCATGGCTATATACGAACGATTGGGCTACTGGCTAAGCCCGGAGACCAAAAAAGAGGAGATCCGGCATTTTTATATGAATCTCGGTGCACGCCGCTTTCAAGAGGGATTTAAGCTGGATGAAGTCATTATGGCTATCATTCTGCTTAAGCGCTATTTGTGGTTGGAGGTCCTCTCAGAGGGATTGACATCGACTAACCTCGAGCTCTATCAGGCCCTCGAACTCAACAACCAGGTTGTCCTCTACTTCGACCGGTCCATTTACTACACGACCCAAGGTTTCATGGAGGCGCTGGAGAGCGCCCAGGCCGTCGGCCAGGTCTAGCGCTCCTTTTTGCCCCCGTATCTTCAGGTATCATTGTCCGATCGCCGTCTCTTCTATAATCTTGGAACATGGATCTGATTCTCGTCAGACACGGGGAAACCAAATACAACCGGGCGGACGTCTTTAGAGGTCTTGCGAATCTCGAGCTCGATGAGCGAGGCCGGCTGCAAGCGGCCGCGGCGGCCGATTATCTGGCGACCCTCAGCTTCGAGGCCTTTTATTCCAGCCCGCTTCTGAGGGCTATGGAGACGGCCGAAGCGATTGCCGCTCCACACGGCAGACGGGTGATCGCCTTACCGGATTTTATCGACGTCGATTATGGAGGCTGGAGCGGGAAGAGCGTGGCGGAAGTCCGGGCCGGTTGGCCAAGTGAATTTGAGACTTGGATAAACGATCCCGAAAGGATGACATTCCCGGAT
>MELM01000018.1:9099-10717 GCA_001767605.1 Candidatus Solincola sediminis
GCTCGCGAGCCTCGATGAGGATGGAGATCCGGGCAGAATTTTGCTGGCCGCCCACAAGCTTATCAACCGGGTGATCTTGTGTGTGGTCCTCGGTATGCCGCTCGCAAGGATCTGGAGGATCGAGCAATGCAACGGGGCCATTAACTTGATTTCCAGGGGAGCGCCGGGCTGGATGCTTATGGAGATGAACAACACTTGCCATTTGAGTGGCATCGAGAGTAGTTGCCAGCAAACCTGACCTGCGAACCCCTGGGGTATAATTGATTTAATTTTAGGAGGAAACGTGACATGAAGAGCACGGCCACGAGCGTAGATTATACTTTGCGCAAGAGGTCAGTCCTGCACGATTTTAAGGTAGGCCGGCTCTCCCGCTATGACGTCTGCGATGCGCATCCCGAAATGCAGCGCATTGCCAAGAACGTGGGCGAGGAAACTCGCAGCGACTGTCCTGTTTGCGGCCGGGAGAAGTTGCGCCTGCTCAATTTCGTATTCGGTGACGGATTGGGCAATGACAATGGAAGGGTTTTCTCCAGCAAGGCTATTTTCAACGGCTTGCGCAAGAAGTACCCGGACTTTACCTGTTACGTCGTCGAAGTATGTATCGACTGCAATTGGAACCAGCTCATAAGGAGCATACGTTTCGAACAACGGGGAGGAAGGAAAAATGTGTGAATCCCACGCCTATCTCTTAGAGGGCGATGAGGAACGCCTGATTATGGAGGATGTTATTAGTGTGCGGGAGGAAGGCGGAAAATTGCTACTCTCGAACATCATTGGAGAGGAGAGCAGCCTGGACGCCGAGGTGGTGGCCATTACACTTCTCGATCACCGCATCCTTCTCAAACCACGTGCTTGAGTACTTTCAACGTCAACACATTCCGTCATGAACA
The DNA here is from genome assembly GCA_001767605.1 of Candidatus Solincola sediminis. Classification (GTDB taxonomy): domain Bacteria; phylum Actinomycetota; class Geothermincolia; order Geothermincolales; family RBG-13-55-18; genus Solincola; species Solincola sediminis. Next base: position 9,990 of record MELM01000018.1, read on the forward strand.
CATTTCTTAGTCGCATTGCTGGAATGTGTTTATGTTGAGGTAGAATTATCGACTGATGGATGACATGAAAGAACAACCGCAGAAATCGAAGGGTAAGCCGAAGAAGCCGCGCGTACCTATGCGAGAACAGACTCCCGGGAAGCGCGCAGCCAATTTTGACGAAGTGGCTCTAGGCTACGGGGAAAAAGAGGCCCTCGCCGAAGCTTTTCGCTGCCTGCAATGCAAGAAAAAACCTTGTATGGCGGGATGCCCCGTGGAAATCGATATCCCGGCCTTCACTAAAAAGATTGAGGAGGGCGACTTCAAGGGGGCTGCGGCCAAGCTGAAGGAGAGGAACAACCTTCCCGCCATTTGCGGCCGCGTCTGTCCGCAAGAGACACAATGTGAAAAGCTATGCACCCTGGGGAAGAAGGGAGAGCCGGTCGCCATAGGACGTCTAGAGCGTTTCGCCGCCGACTTCGAAGCCGAAAGTGGGGAGGAGGAGGCACCGGAAAGGGCTACCTCAACCGGGAAGAATGTAGCCGTCATAGGCTCCGGTCCTGCCGGACTCACCTGCGCGGGCGACCTTGCTCGTATGGGTCATGACGTAACCATATTCGAAGCGCTGAATGCGCCGGGAGGCGTGCTCACTTATGGTATTCCCGAATTCAGGTTGCCCAAGGCGGTGGTCGAGCGTGAGGTGGATTACATCCGCCGCTTGGGTGCGCGCATCGAGCTCGATCAGGTGA
>MELM01000018.1:10738-12167 GCA_001767605.1 Candidatus Solincola sediminis
GGATGACGGCTTCGACGCCGCTTTTATAGCCATCGGCGCCGGCCTTCCGATGTTTATGAATATACCGGGGGAGAACTTGAACGGCGTTTTTTCCGCCAATGAATATCTCACCCGTTCCAACCTCATGAAAGCCTATCTATTTCCTGAATACGACACGCCGATAAAGCATGGAAGCAAGGTGGCAGTGGTCGGAGGCGGTAACGTCGCGCTTGATAGTGCCCGGACCGCCCTCAGGCTGGGCGCCGATGAGGTGAGCATTGTATATCGCAGATCGCGGGAGGAGATGCCCGCCCGGGCGGAGGAAGTGGCTCACGCATTGGAGGAAGGAGTCACGATCAAGTTTCTGACGCTGCCGGTTCGCCTACTGGGAAAAGACGGTTGGGTCGCCGGCATGGAATGCCTGGAGATGGAGTTGGGAGAGCCGGACGAGAGCGGCAGGCGCCGCCCGGTCCCGATAAAGGGATCGGAGTTCGAACTCGATGCCGATCTGGTGGTAATGGCCATAGGAACGCGCGCCAATCCTCTGCTGGCAGCGACCCTGCCCGGGCTGCAGCGGGACAAACGGGGTTATATCGACGCGGACCCCGTGACCGGACAGACATCCATCCGGGAAGTTTTTGCAGGCGGGGACATTGTTACGGGGTCAGCGACCGTGATCGAAGCAATGGGCGCAGGCAAGCGATCGGCGGCGGCCATACATAGACTCTTAACCGGCGAACAAGCACCCATTTGATCAACTGCGGCTCGCAGGTACCTGGAACCCGGAATAATCCAGCTACGTCTTCACGACTAAGTATTTGAAATGCATTCCTAATGATGGCGCCCGGCTTTCCTTGGTCTATAATATGGAAAAGACCGGCGGTTATAAGCGAGGTGTGAAATGGGATTCTTAGACAAATTGAAGGAACAGGCAAGCAACTTGGGCGGTCAGATCGATTCGGCCCTGGACAGCACGAAGCAGAAAGGGCAATTGGGTGCCCTGCGTAAGCAGAGGGCTGAACTGATTTCCCAATTAGGAGAGGGCTTGCTCGAGCAATTCCGGCAGGAGAACGTTGACCCGGAGCAGCTACGGCCCCAGATCGACGCCGTTTTCAACCTGGAATGGCAGATCATCGAAGCCGAGAAGCAGATTGAAGCCCAGAAGCAGGCGGCTGCTCAGGCGCAGGCGGGACCGCCTCCGGCGCCCGGCCCGCAGGCTCCGAGCGCGCCGCCCCCGGCACCCCCCGCCCCAACGGCCCAAGATCGGGCGACTTGCCAATCTTGTGGCGGAGAAGTACCCGAGGGGTCCGATTTCTGTCCCAACTGCGGCGCAAAATCGGAGGGGTAGGCAAGAGCCGGCATTGTCAGGTAATGGCAGAATTTGGAATAGTAAAGCCGGCGGCATCTGTTTGGTCTTGGGAATCCTGCTCCTCTCAGTGATTCTTGCGGG
>MELM01000018.1:12206-12516 GCA_001767605.1 Candidatus Solincola sediminis
CTGGGAGGAGTCCAGGCGCAGGATTTCAAGACGATGGAGTCTTGCATCGACCCTGAAGCGATGAGCAAGGCCGGGAGCGAGCAGGGCGGTCTTGCCAGGCAGTGGGAGGAATTGAACCGGCGCTACAGATTGAAGCCGCTTAATTGGAGGCTGGAATTCGAGGGTATCGAGCTGGAATGCGAATACCCTGAAACGGGTGGAGCGTTAGTGCGGATAGCAAGGGGAACCTGCAAGCTGTACGATCTAAAAGAGGACAAGTGGACCGCGGCAGGGCAAATAGATTTCTCCGCCACCGATTTCGTGCCACTCT
>MELM01000018.1:12550-15239 GCA_001767605.1 Candidatus Solincola sediminis
AAGCACTTGATCTTTATATAGTGAACGCCCTGGATAATAAGGCGAGAAACTGATTCTAGGAGGACAGTCAGTTGGAGTGCCCAGAATGCGGCTATAAGAACCCGCCAGGCCGCCGTCACTGCGAGGAGTGCGGTGAAAGATTGGTTGATATCGAAGCCTTGAAAGCGCGTGCTCGCCGGCGCACTCAGCGGGAAGCGGCACAATACAGGCGGGAGGCGGAGAGAAGCGGGCTTGGTGCGGAAGAGGCGGAAAGACGCAGGCGCCGTTCTCGCCGGCGCGCCAAACCTTGGGTGGGGGCACTGATCCTGGGCGTCCTGATTATTCTCATCGTGGTAATAATAGTGGTCGTTACGTCCGGCGGAATGAGCGCGCCGGAGGATGCGGTCATCGGTTTTTATAAGGCCATAAAAAACAGGGACGTTACGGCTTATATCAAGCATATCGATATGTATATGTATAATGACGTCGTTGCGGGTGTCTACCAACCGGACCTCTATGGCATTGGAATAGATTACGATTCCTACGTGCTCGAGAATCTTAAGACTCGCCTTGTAAAAGAGGATGGAAACATAGCCGAGGTGGAGGTTATCTCAGGTTATTTCGAAGGAATCTATGATGACGGGGCCAGGAGTGGGGGGGTCGATTTCTCGCTGCATCCGCGGCTGGTATCACTGCACAAGGAGGAGGGGTCATGGGTAGTGGACAATTACAATCTGATGAAACTTCCCTACCCGATACCCGAGATAACGCAGGATGAATCGTTATCATCCGAAGGTGATTAACCGGCTGACACGTCGAGGCCGGTAAACTATACTAAGTACCTCGGTTCAAAATCGAGGTACTAAAACTCTGAGTTACGGAGGTTTATTTGTACAAGAACAAAAGACTACTCCCGCTTTATGCGGCGGCGGCCATAGCCCTCCTTCTATTGGCAGGTTGCGGCTGGACGAGCGGCTCGACTTTTCAAGGCGAATATAACCCCGCTACCGCGGATCCCGTTACGGTCGTGCAGAACTGGTTGGAATCGATGCAATTCCGCGAGAGCACCAACGACGAGGGGCAGGTACAGCGGATCGCGGAAAGTGGCAGGGACTTTAATTTATGGCTTTCGGTGATCGACCCGGCCTATCTCACAGATCCGACAACGGGCCGATCGGCGGCCACCGAAGATATCCAGCAACTTGACGCTCAGTGGCAAGCGACTGATTGGGAGGTCGAATTCCGGGACATTCAGCTGCGGGAAATATCGAAAACCGATACTGAGGCAACAGTTGAAATCTTTTCCGGAGCCGTCAGGTATATCGGGAAACAATTCTTTGAGACTGCTGAATACAAGCAAGACAGCTTCGGCGACAAGAAGGCTGAAGTCTACCTCAAGCGGTACGAGAGCGGGCCTAATGATCCATTGAATAACGTGCCGGGCCTCGAGGGCAGAGCCGTTTCGCGTTGGGTCATAACCGGCGGGCTCGATCTGGGCGAGTCGGAAACCTTCGGGGAAACGCCTTAAAATATCTCTATAGGCGGATGATTTCGGGTTCCATCCCTCCGTCATCAATTTTGAGCTCGATGTAAGAGAGCGTATCCGAGAAGCGGGAGTCATCGGGGGTTCCGGGATTCAGTAGAAGAACTCCGTTGTGTTGTTCTATAAGCGGCTTGTGGGTATGGCCGAACACGATGGCGTCGACACCGGAGAACCGCGACATAACCCGCCGCTCGATACCGGTAGGGGCTCCCCAACCATGGATAAGTCCGATCAGCTTTCCCTCCACCTCGATTACCCTTTTATCCGGAAGGACGGCCCTCGCCTCGGGGGGATCCATGTTTCCGGCAACCGCCAGGACCGGTGCAATGGTGCCCAATTCGTCGAGGACCGATATGTCCACTATATCGCCGGCGTGCAGTATCATGTCCGCCCCCTTGAAAGATTCCAGCAGCCCTTGGGGCAAGGCCGCCGCCGCTTTCGGTATATGAGTGTCTGCCAACAATATCAAACGTTTCACGTCTCGACCTCGCTTTGCTTTGTGCTTTGCGACCTATGTTATTATATGCTCGGCCCAGAAAGGAATAACTCATGGTAAACGAAAAGAAGAAAGCGCTGCGCAAAAAGATCCAGGCACTGAGGGACGGGGTAAGTACGGAAGAAAGGGACGCCCTCTCTGCTCGCGTCGCGGACAACCTCTGGTCGCTCCCTGAGTTCGAATCCACCCGCAGCATCCTCTTCTTCATTTCCTTCCGCAGCGAAGTCAACACCGTTCCAATGATCGAACGGTCGATCGCGGGTGGTAAGATCACCTGCCTCCCCTGCACCGATATGAAGTCAAGGGGCATGATCGCCTCACAGGTCCTCGATTTAGGCAAGGACCTGGTACTGGGAAATTATGACATCATGGAGCCGAGACAGGAAGCGATACGCCCCGTGGCGGCCGAGCGCATCGATATTGTACTCATGCCCGGGGTCGCCTTTGACGAAGGCGGAGGCAGGCTTGGTTACGGCGGCGGCTACTACGATCGTTTCCTGGAAAAATGCAGGCCCGATTGCCGGCTGATCGCACTCGCGTTCGAGCTTCAACTCGTTGACGAAGTGCCACGCGCCGAGCACGACCGCCTCATTCATACGATAGTGACCGAACGGAGAATTATCGCCTGCCCGGTCTCCGCAATCGGACCTGACCAATTCTAGAAAATTAGC
>MELM01000018.1:15293-15529 GCA_001767605.1 Candidatus Solincola sediminis
CCAGCCTGTAATGCTGCTGCTTCTCGACCCGGCGCCTGGCGTCCACCTCCCAATGCGATATTTTGCCCATCCGATTCTCGAGCTAACGGAGGGAGACGCATATCGCGAGAGACGAACCCGAAAACGGCGGACGGGATGGTATAATCAACCAGAAATACAAGCCAAGCGAGCAGCATTGCGGCGAGCGCAGTTGCGAGGCAAGCGAGCAGCATTGCAGCGAGCGCAGTTGCGAGGAA
>MELM01000018.1:15615-41705 GCA_001767605.1 Candidatus Solincola sediminis
CTTCGATCCGCTGGGCGCTTTGACGGAACATGGACCATTACAATCGGGAGTTGAAGTTGGAGGAGAACCATGCCTGGCAGGCAGGCTCAACGAGAGCGGCGGCTGGGACGCAGGGAGATATTGATCTTCCTGACCGTGCTCGGCCCCGGTCTGATAACCGCAATGGTGGACAACGATGCCGGTGGCATCGCCACCTATTCGGTTGCCGGCGCGCGCTTCGGATACGAGCTGCTGTGGGTTCTGGTCTTTACGGCCGTCCTTTTAATCATCGTGCAGGAGATGACGGTTCGTATGGGGATGGTTACCGGCAAAGGCCTGGCGGCATTGATCAGGGAGAGGTTCTCGCTGCGCCTCACCGCCTTTATCATGTTGATTCTCTTGATTACAAACTTCGCCAATACCGTCTCGGATTTCGCCGGCCTGGCGGCCAGTATGCAGCTCTTTCATATACCGGTCTTTGTCGCTATTCCTCCGTTTGCCGGCCTCACACTGTGGCTCGTTGTCAGGGGTACTTACCGCAGGGTTGAAAAAGCTTTCCTGGTCGCCTCTCTGGTCTATATCGCTTATATTGTTTCTGCCGTTATGGCACATCCCAATTGGGGAGAGGTGGGTGGAGGGCTGGCAACTCCTTCCATCCAGTTCAACCCGACATATCTGGCGTTAATGGTCACTATGATCGGAACGACCATAGCCCCGTGGATGCAGTTTTACCAGCAGGCGGCAATCGTAGACAAGGGCCTCGACTCATCGAAGATCGGGTATGAGAGGTTGGATACGATCGCCGGCTCGGTTCTAATGACCGTTGTCGCCATGTTCATCGTGATCGCCTGTTCCGCCGCCTTCTTCAACAATCCTGCGGTCGGGGCCACCACAATAAGCGGCGCCGATCAGGCAGCGGCCGCGCTGGCGCCCGTTGCCGGCAATTATGCCTCGTACCTCTTTGCCTTCGGGCTCCTTGTGGCGTCGCTTTTCGCCGGCACAATCCTACCCCTATCCACTGCCTATACGGTGTGTGAGGCTTTCGGCTGGGAATCTGGCATCAACCGCAGCTACCGGGAAGCTCCCAGATTCTACTTCATCTATACCTTTTTCATCGTGGCCAGCGCCCTGCTGGTAATGATACCTCGCATGCCCCTGATCTTTCTTATGCTCGTCTCTCAGACAATGAATGGCATACTACTCCCGGTAGTCTTGTTTTGCATGCTCATCCTGATCAACGACCGCGATATTATGGGAAGCTACGTCAATCCCCCCTGGCTCAATACGATTATGTGGATCATAACACCCCTGCTTAGTGTCTTGACCTTGATAATGATAGTGTCGGTCTTTTTTCCGTCCGGGTGATAAGGGAGGTGGCCTCTTGAACGAGGGAGAAATGTTACCCATCACGGGCCTGCTGAAGATGGAGGTGCGTGACGCCGAGGACAGGGTGGTCGGGCATCTGGAGGACCTGAGCATCGACCTGGCCTCGCACCCCGCTGCTGTGACCGGTCCGGCAGTGCATCTCGATTGGACGGATCGCATCGCATCCTTTGTGCTCCCACGCCCCACGGAAGATATCGTACTCCTCATGCCCTGGTCCGAGGTGGAAACCATAGATGAAGAGCAAATCTGGTTGCGCCACAGTCACCCCATGTTCGACGTAGTTTCAAGCGCGGAAAAGACTCTTATTCGCAGAGACATATTAAACAAACAAATCGTGGATCAGGAGGGGAACCGGCTGCATCGCGTCGACGATGTCCTTCTGAGGCGAGAGGGCATCCTTCTATTCCTGGAAGGGCTGCAGGTTGGAACGGAATGGCTTCCGGCCGGAGGCCGGGTCGGAAGGCTCGTAAACCGGCTCAGGAGCCGTTACAATCGCGCGGGTGAGACAAACATAATCCCTTATGAAGCGATTCTCCATGTAGACCAGGATTCACTGGTTATCAGAAGTTGAAAGGCGCTCCCGCAAAGGGAGCGCCCGATCGTTCTTTTTCTTCTCTTAGAAATCCCTCTCGTCACCAACCAGTGGCACGAAGCGTTCGTGCAGCTTTTCCATAACGGCTGGCAACGTCGTGTATTCCATCTCGTCAAGCGGCAGGCGATGTGGCTCGAATGGTCCGTGCCGGCGCAGGAACTCGGCCATTTCCAGTGCTTTCCAGCGGGCTAAATCGTAGCTTGGATCTGCGAACATATCCCTTGGCCCGATTAGTCTTCCGTCCTTTAACTGGAATCCGAGTGATACGACTCGCGGCGGTCCATCAAAGCGGGTCGGAGTATCCTGTTGCATTCCTACCGGCATTAAAGGACCATGATGGCTTCCCCTCATCCAGCCGGCGACTATGTACGGGAATGAGAAGGGTTCCACGACCTCCCCTACCGCGGGCAGTCCGCTCTGGCAACGAACGGCCATGACCGGGTCGTCCTTACCCACATAACGTCCGGCCATCAAGAACAGGCGCTGCGTCGAGGTAACCGCCGCCGGCTCGTCCTTTCCCTTCGGGAAGATGTGCTTGATGACATAGCGGGAGGGCGCCCCTATGAAGACCAGCATATCGTAGAGCTCTTCCGGGCAGCTGAAGATTATCTTCTTCTCCTCGATCAGATCGTGCACCTCGAAACGAAACCCGTCGTGCATGGACGGATCGATAACCAGGCCGGCCGTATTAAACGGATCGGCGAACATTTTGAAGAGAGGATAATTCCAGGAGCCGGGCTCGGTCTTGTCGGCGAGGAAGCAGATGATAGGCTCCGACTTGCGCTCCTCGATCTCCATCTCGGCGAACCCGGGGCCCATGCCCCTCAAGTTGCCGGAAAATGCGTCAGTCAAGAGATCCTGACCGGCCCCGTACTGGCCGTATTCCTTCGCCACCTCGGTGACGGCCTCGAAGGTATCCCAGGCGAAATGATGGATATCCTCGTTATCCGTTCCCTTTGTGTGCGTCATGATGAGCGCTATGTCATCCCCGCACTTGGCCCGACAGTAATCGATTATGAGCCCCTTTTCCTTGGCCTCCGCCAGAGCCTCGTCGGTCCTGGCAAGCAGAGCGGGATGGACGTCAGAATGGCCCACATAGCCTCCCACATCAGCCTTGATAATGCTGAGCGTTACTTTCATCTACAACCTCCTTAAGAACCTTGGACATGCTCGATACCGCTCGTACAATGGTTATTTGTCTGTGCGACCCCACGTTGCCAGCTTACCTGGCCGACATCGGCCATTATAATAACAAATGGCATTGCATTTCAACGACTCGCACACAGGGACCGCTTTCTTGGTATTATTGTTCCCCGAAGGCAGGAGGCAGATGCGTGACCGAACAAGAAAGGGTTGAAGCCTGGCACACACTTGATGTGCATGAAGTGTCCCGGATGCTGGGAGCTTCGCTCGACCATGGACTTTCCGACGAGGAGGCGGCCGCCCGGCTGCTGCAATATGGAGAGAACACCATACGTGAGGAAGAAAGAGCGCACCCGATCACGCTCTTCCTGAACCAGTTCCGGGATTTTATGATTTATGTCCTCATCGCCGCGGCGGCGATATCAGGCTTCCTGCTTGGAGAAATACTCGACGCCCTGGTCATCCTTTTTATTGTGATTGCCAACGCAATCCTCGGCTTCATACAAGAGTACCGGGCGGAGAGGGCTCTCGAAAGCTTGCGTCAGCTCAGTGCCCCCACGGCCCTGGTGATAAGGGGGGGGCGGGAAAAAGAAATCCCCTCACGTGAAATCGTTCCCGGAGACCTGCTTCTGATTGAGACCGGTGATTTTGTTCCGGCAGACGCCAGGGTGGCGCATCCTCATAATCTGAGGGCGGATCAATCCTCGCTCACCGGGGAATCGGAAGCCGATAACAAAAATGCGGCTACCTTCGACGATCCTGAATTGCCCCTTGGCGACCGCGCCAATATGGTGTACAGCGGGACCCATATAGTGCATGGCCGGGGGGACGGAGTGGTAGTGGCCACCGGGAAGGTTACCGAGCTTGGCAAGATCGCCGAGCTACTGGGTGAGGCCGAACCGGAAAAAACGCCCCTGCAAAACGAACTGGGTAAGACCGGCGTACGAATAGCTCTTCTGTGCATAGCCATTGCCGGCATCATCTTCATTTTCGGCCTGCTGCGTAACCTGGAATGGTCCGAGATGCTGCTCTTCTCGGTAAGCCTCGCTGTCGCGGCTATCCCCGAGGGCCTTCCGGCCATTGTAACCATTGCCCTCGCTTTGGGAATGCGACGTATGGCAGACCGCAACGCGGTCTTACGCCGGCTTACCGCAGTGGAAACCCTCGGCTCTGCTGATGTGATTTGCACTGATAAAACCGGTACCCTGACCAGGAACGAGATGGAGGTCGAGGAGCTAAGGCTACCGGAATCCCCGCCCATCGAGGGTGCTAGGGACGAAGTGCTCGGGCCGGAATCGAGGGATTTGGCCTGGCCCCTTCTGGCGACCGCCTCCCTGTGCAATGACGCCAAAGCCCGAGGCGATGGTTTCCTCGGGGAGGGGACGGAAGTGGCACTGCTTCGCATGGCCGTTGACCTCTCATTCCCTCTTGATGAGGCTCTTGCTGATTTACCCCGAGTCGAAGAAGTGCCCTTTGAAAGTGAACGAAAGATGATGAGCACCATTAACGCGGCATCGGAGATCGGCAATGCAAAATTCTTTCCTTTTTCGGATGCATCTTTCCTGGTCCTGGCCAAGGGAGCGCCGGAAGCCGTGCTCGATCGCTGCGACCGGATTCTGACTCGGGACGGTGTGCGCGAGTTGAGCCGGGCGGAGCATTCGTATTACAGCGGGGAGGCGGAGGAGATGGCGAAGAGGGCCCTCCGGACCCTCGCCTTCGCCTGCCGTCCGCTGCAGCATATTCCTGCCCCCGGCGAGATTGAAAGTGTCGAGGGGAACCTCATTTATCTGGGACTTGTGGGGATGATGGATCCGCCGAGGCCGGAGGTAATGCCCGCACTCGATGCTTGCCGCAAGGCCAGTATCGAAGTGGTTATGGTTACAGGGGACCATGCCGCGACGGCACAGGCTATAGCCGAGCGGCTCGGGATCCTGACGCCAGGCAAGGAAATCATCACGGGCGAGGAACTATCTCGCATGAGTGACGAGGAGTTGGCTTCAAGAGTGCAAAGCATAGCGGTCTATGCCAGGCTATCACCGGCGGATAAGGTGAAGATCGTGAAGGCCTGGAAAGAGATAGGCAAGGTGGTCGCCATGACCGGAGACGGAGTGAATGATGCGCCCGGTCTCAAGAATGCCGATATTGGCGTGGCCATGGGGATTGCCGGAACGGATGTCAGTAAGCAGGCAGCGGACATGGTGCTCGCCGACGATAACTTCGCGACGATTGTGAACGCGGTTGAAGAAGGCCGTATAATCTTCGACAACCTGAAGAAATTCGTCTACTTCCTCCTGTCCTGCAACATGTCGGAAGTCGCCACCATGTTTATCGCCATGCTCGCCAGTTCCATGACGCCTCTCTCGGCCGTACAGGTGCTTTGGATGAACCTCGTTACCGATGGTTTCCCCGCTATGGCCCTCGGTATAGACACACCGGCTCCGGACGTCATGTCGCGCCCCCCTCGTGAAGCATCCGAGGGAATACTGTCATGGCGCAGGCAACTACACATAATCTGGCAGGGACTGACCCTTTCCCTGGGCGCCCTCGCTTCTTTCTTTATCGCCCGGTACTGGCTTTTCGATGTGAGCGGTGGGGGGGTTGAGCTGGGAAAGGTGCGCACCATTGTCTTCACGACCCTCGTGCTCTCACAGCTCCTGCATTCATTTAACTCGCGTTCGGAACACCTGTCCGTGACTCGTTTATCCTTCTTTGACAACAAAGCCCTGCTTGCGGCGCTCGGCGCTTCCCTCACCCTTCAGCTCGGCGTGATACTGGTGCCACCCCTCATGCGGCTGTTCGGCACCGAATATTTGAACCTTTCAGCCTGGCTACTGATAATCGCGGCATCCATCGTCCCCGCAATACTCATAGACAGGATAAAGGTGCTGCTAAATCGGGGTTAACATTGGGATCAGGCCTCAGCCAAGTTGGACTTTTAGGATTCGGCGGGTTGCAGAGCGGTTTCCGTGAATGTGCAGTTAGGGTCCCAGAGGAGCCATTCCTCGACCCCGAGTTCGTAGCAGGCCCGCATCTGTGCCAGCACTTCATTTGCGCCATAGGGCACACGCAACGAGAAATCCTGCAGCCAGGGCCGTAACTTACAGGACGTCCCCTCCAGCTTGGCTTGAAAATCCTCGATGCTATGAAAAACGATATCATGCGGATTGGATTCGGGATCTTTGATGTTGTATTCCCCGGTATTGTAATGCGAGGGGTAGACCATGGGGCTGATGTAGTCCAGGTACTGGGCCATGCCCTTGATGTCCTGCCCAATGCCCATATTACCTTGATCGGAAGCCGTCAAGCCGAAAACATCGGCGCTGAGCACAATTCCCATCGGCTTCAAAGCGTTGCGCATATACTGCAGGAAGCCCTGTATGGTCTCGTCCTTGTTCTTTCCATCATTGGCTGGGAAGACACAGGTGCTGGTGTCACCGTCCGAAGGGAAGCGTACATAATCGAGCTGTATCTCCTTGAAACCCTTGTTGCCCGCCTCCACCGCGATGTCCACTATGTAATCCCAAACCTCCCTGCTATAGGGATCGAGCCATTGACCGTTTCCCCATCGTCCGCCACTGGTACTCTTTACGGCCAGGTCCGGGCGCTTTGAAGCTATAACAGGATCCTTGAAGCAGACGATTCGGGCAATCGGATAAATGCCATTGTACCAACATTTGTCCATTACCCTGTCTAAGTCCATTCCGCCCGAGGTTAGCGCACTTCCCGTCTCCTGCGCCAGCGGCACCTGGCTGGCATAACCGATCTTTCCGCTTTCGTCCTTTACATCGATTTGCAGCCCGTTCAATTCCGTGCGCTTCACCAGGTCGATCATTTTCTTATAAAGGCTGCGATCGGCAGCCACCCAGATTGAAACATGCGATCCTCTTATCTGCGGCGGCGGCGACGTATCCAGCAGCATTTCCCGCCGATTGCCGAAATCGTCGACCGCGGCCAGCGTGATCGTGGTTTTTTCGTAGCGATTTACCTCTACTTGGAATGAACCGTCGCCGTTAATCGCCATCTTTTTATCATCCAGGAGGAGTCCTGCGGCCCCATCCACTGTTCCTGCGATAGCGGTAATTCCGTCCTCCCTTACATCCCAGGAATCGACTTTCATAATAGGGGCGGTGTTATCGAGGCTAAAGGCTGAGGCGGCCAGGATCTTGTCTCCGGCCTTCACCTCCAGCAGGTGATCGCCGTCCTCGAGGGCGATATCCATTAGGAAACCTTTATCGTTGAACTCGGCTTTATCTATTAAGTCCTGCCCGTCCATCAAGATGCTGATATCTCCCGAGTTAACGCCTCCTTTTACAGGCATCTCGATGTGGATGGGCGAGCCGGTCAGGCGCGATCCATTGCGGGGAATCATACCACCCTGCGCCTCACCTCCCGCCAGAACGATGATCAGGATTATCAGGAAAAGGCCGACTCCCAGACCAACGAATGTCCAGGTTGCACGCCGGGTAAGCCTTAACCTCCCGCGCCGCATCCGCGGTCGGGCGCGGCTTGCCGGTCTCGCCGCTCGCGCTGATCGAAGACCGGCCGAGCCGGTCGGGACCGCCGAAAGCCTGGCACCGGTCAGCTTAGCCCGGGGCGTCACCCTGGAGCGCCAGCGCTTGCGTGAAAATATTTTCTTACTGCTTCTCTGGTTATAAGCCATTTTCAGACCACCGCTCGGGCTGTCTCCAGCCTCCTTAATAAGTTCTTATGCTGCATTCACCCAACCTGCTGTTATCAACCCGTCCGGCCATATGTTTTGGTATCGTAACCAGCTTGGCATCGCCGTCACTGCGATAGCGCCTCTCCGGATTCTCTATAAAATAATTCAACCAGGCATAGGTGCCGCTGTTCCCCGTGTCAAGGGATGGGTCGAGTGCCTGTATGCGAGGCATACGCATAGGGTCGAAGGAGGCGTCGCAGGGGGCAGGCGACGGGTTCGCGCCGACCAGGAGAGAAGCAATCAAGTTGTACTGCACGCCGTTGGCCGACCCCTCCCGCAACAGGGCTTTGTTCTTGGGCTCTTCGCCATTGGGAAGCGCCAAGCTCTGTTCCTGGTAATTGGGAAGATACTTTTGAACGATACCCACATTCCCCGCCAACTCCTCCACGACCTTGCTGTCGCTCAAGCCCGAAAGCGAGGGGTGGTTAACGGTGTGATTGCCGATATCGTATCCGTTGTCCACCAGGAAATGCAGCTTCTTCTCGATGTACTCATCCTGCCCGAAAAGGGATGGCAAGACGTAGAAAGTTGCGGTCATATTGAAATCGGGATGGGTTTTCTTGAAATCCTCCATGACACCGACCGCGCACCTCGGGTCTATCACCGGCTGACCATCCTGCTCGATATAACGAAACTGGCTCGAGTCCGCATCATCAAAGGTGAATAATACGGGGGTGCAACCGCCCTCCACGTTTATTTTGTTATTGACGTAGTCGGCGAGCCGCATCGCACGGTAGTCCTCATTGTAAAGCAGATCGAGATCGCTTCTGAAATTCTCCGGACTGCGCGTCCACCGGCCTTCCTCGCCGATGCGATGATACTCGAGGACCATCACCGCTCCCAGCTCATTGATCTTGAGGTTGTTCAACTCCGCCTCATTAAATCCGGTCGCGATGCTCAAGGCGGCCTCAAAGCTTCCGCCGCCGTCGCTACCGCCGGACGTAGTCGTAGCGATAATAACAATCAGCAAGATCAGAATGATGATGGCGGCTATCACGACGTAAAAACGGCGCGTCAGCTTCAGGCCGAGAGCGGGCCGCTTTCGCGCCGCCCTCGCCCTCGCCTGGGTCCTGGCTTTTGCTTTGGCCGCCTCCTCTTGCGAAGAATCTCTTCCGGCGCCGTCGTTCATCCTTACCCTCGTATCTATTTCTTTAATAAAAACCAACCCCGTTGTCGGGAAGCAATCCTCAATATCCTTGGTTTAGACTTTCTTTCTCACGCCGCTGGTTCCCTGCCAGCGACGAGGCCGTTCCTTAATATTCTAATTGACCTCTCTGATAAACCCAAATCACTCGTCGACCGCAGCCGGTTCGAAATGGTTTATAATTTAACAGATTGTGGGGATGTAGCTCAGTTGGGAGAGCGCCTGCCTTGCACGCAGGAGGTCGGCGGTTCGAATCCGCTCATCTCCACCATTTTTTTCCCTGTCAAGGCTCGCTCTCATTTGAGCTGGGTCAAGACATGAAACCTTGTCAGGCCGAAAGGCCTCAAATACAATAATCGAAATGAAAAGGAGACGGCATATGATCAGGAAAATAGTAATATTCGGTTTCCTCTGCGGATTCCTTATTCTTCTCCTCGGCGGCTCGGCCCTCGCCCAGAGCGAGACCCCACAGGTTCCTTCCGATGAGCAGGAAACGGCTTCGGGGCAGGTCTATTTCTATCTCAACGGCGAGTTGACGGGGGTTTCACGAGATGTAGCGGGAGGCGGGCAGATGTCCGAATTCGCTATGATCGAGTTGACTAAGGGCCCGACTGAAGAGGAGAAGGCAGCCGGGTATGTTACCTTCATCCCTGAAGGGGTCAGCCTCCAATACTCTACGGTTAAAACGGACCGCAGCGAGTACAGCGTCTGCCTTTCCGATGAACTCCTCGCTTTGAATGGCGATAGCGAAACGGCAGCCAAGGCGCTGGCCCAGATAGAAAAAACTCTGCAAGAGGTTACCGGAGTCGACAATATAGGCATAACGGTTGCCGGAAAAGAGTTGGGCTCGACCCCGCAGGACGCGTATGAGGCGCTGGGTGTGGCCCATAAGGCTTCTTCGCAGACTGCTTCGGATTCCTCCGGCGGTAGCGGGTGGCTCATAGCCGTCATAATAATCCTCGGCGTACTAATGGCAGGTCTCCTGATCTTTCTTTTTCTCTTCTTGCCCAAGAGGCGCAAAGCCGAAGCGGCACCTGCCTCACCGAGCAAGGCCAGCAAGGCGAAAAAGTAGGATGCGACCGCGACTCCTCACGGCCGGCATCATTGTATCCGTGCTCCTTCTATCCGCTGCCGGCTGCAGCGGCTCCAACGATAGCGACTCCGGACAGGCGCGTTTCGCCGGCAAGGCGGATGTAGGCCGCATGATGGGGACTATTTCTTTTATGGCCGGGGAAGAGTTGAAAGGCCGCCCTACGGGCTCGCCGGAATCGGCGGAGCTTGAAGGCCACCTGTCCCGGCAATTTTCCGATTTAAGCCTCGAACCGGTTGAGATATTGGGGTTAAACGATTACCGGCAAGAGTTTCAGGTACCGACCGAAAGGTTATTTCTGGAAAATCCGCCTCCGGGCGAGAGCGTGACCGCCTGCAACCTGCTGGGTGAAATCCGGGGGGAGCCGGGTTCCGAAACCGTGATCCTCGCAGCCAACTACGACGGTATCGGCGTCGATGCCAAGACGGGATCGATCTATCCCGGGGCCGATTATAACGCCTCGGGTTCGAGTGCCGTTCTTGAACTCGCCCGCATGTTCGAGCAAACCGGGCGGAAACCCGCAAAGAATCTCGTATTCGCCCTTTTCGGCGCTGAGGAATGCGGCAATTATGGGTCGCAAGCGCTGGCTGAGGCGATCGAATCGGCCGGTCTACGGCAAGCGGTAAGCATCATCAACCTGGAGGGAATAGGTGGCGGAGAAGGGGACTATATGGACGTCTGGGACCTCGACTATCGCAAGAACGAGCCTGCCGTCGACGCTTTGGAAAGGGCCGCCGAACTCCTGGGAGTCGAACTGGAGCCGGGCGGCGCGGATCCGGGCACCTCATCGAGCGTTTTCTTCCTTTTTCACCAGGCGGCAGTAACTTGTGACTGGTCCTGGTACGAGCGGAGCGAGCACCCGGATTTCCATGAGACGAGTGATATTCCGGAAAAAATAAACCGGGAGGGACTGAGAAACGTCACCGAGGTGGTAGCCGAAGCGACCTGGGACCTCGCCTACTGATAAGTACTATATCCGAGTTCGTAAGAGGCGGTCCTTCTCGCTCTCTTCAAGGCGTTCGATCCACTGGAAGGCATTGCGTATTTCGTCTCCGCTGGGAAGATTTTCCTCTCTTTTCCATGCCAGGTTGAGGAAATCCAAGCCTTTCTTCTCCACGACCTCCTTGCAGAACAGCTCGCCCACCTGGTACTGCTGCAGCTTGAGATCGAAGCCCAGCATCCTCTCGACAAAACGTTCGGATCCCGACTTTGAATCCCTGCGGTGCCTGAAAGCCGTGCTCATCTCCTTGAAGGTAGGGATTATCTCTTTTCCGACCATATCCATTATTAGATTGCTATAGCCTTCGATTAGAGACATGAAGGCCTGTATCTCGGAAAGAATCTCCCTTTGTTCAGGGGAATGTACGATGCTCATCAAGCCACCCTGGTTGATTATTTCGTTCAAACGGCGCGAGTCGCGCAGTTCCTGCGGCCGGAGTCGCAGGCTCATTTCCTCCAGCCGCACCGAGACGCTTTTGAAATACCTGGCCATCAATGATTTCATATACTCTCGCAACCAGGGATTGGCGGCGAACTCAAAAGCGTGGGTCACTTCGTGCAATGTAATCCACAGACGGAAATCTTCGGGGACCAGGCGCATCTTTTCTTCGGCTTTTATCAGATTCGGATAAACGACGTATAACTTGCCGCTGTCTTCCAAGCGGGGGAGGCCGAGGTCGAACTGGCCGAGGACGTTTCGTGCCAGATAACCTATTACCATGCCCAATTGCGCGGTAAGGATGCCGCGGGTCAACTTCCGCCCGATACCGAGCGGCCGTCTCCTCTGCTCCTCGACTCGTTTTAGCGCCTTTTCATAGCTCTCGGCCAAAGGTTCGAAGATCAGCTGGAAACTGCCAAGATTCGTATCGATCCAATCGGGACGGCTGAAAACCAGCAATGGGCCGACCGGCTCACGGTTCTCGAGGAGCGAATACCGGCGAACGAGTTCCTCACTGCGCTCCATCATAGACTCGAATTCAGCTTGCACTTGTGGACCGGGCGGTTGTACATCAACCGGGTCCGACTGGGCAACCAATACCGCTATCTCACCCGCCTGGCTCCAGTCGAGCAGGTCACTCCCGCCTTGAAAAGCCTGGCGAAGGGAACGATACAGCGGGATGCGGCGAGCGACTCGCTCTACCATACCGCTTACTCCCTGCAGGCTGCGATCCCAAGGATTTTCTCTCTGGCTGCTTTCCATTTGTCACCTCTGAAGCGTCCGCTTCGAATCGGTTCTTATCCTCATAAAAAGTTAATATGCCCACCTGGGCCGTCTTTATGACTATACACTGCAAGATGTCTGAAGCAAATGAGGTAAGGAGAGGCGGCTTTCGCTTGTCGCACCACTAATACCAGGGTATTAGTCACGTATTTTAATTACTACCTTTGAGGAATAGCAGGCTTGCGCATATCGGGCTATCTTAAAGAAGCAAGCTGGATCCTTGAAAAAGGCCCCAAGCGGACACCGGGGAAATAGAGCCTTAGAAAAAAGAACCCAACGTCGTGGGCGAGATGGTTACAGCAATAGTCGCAGCCCCCTTTAAGTAGACGCAGTAGCATTCCCCTAGCACCATCCGAAGCCGACTAGCCGAGACAGCCATCTACCCCAACTAGCAATCGAATGCAGCCCAGACGCACTACTTACCACAAGCCCTCGCCCATGACGCTTCAACTTTCACAGCACCATTCACAGTTTAGTCGCAGCAGATTTCAGAGAAAATTTCATGGCAATATTCGCAGCTTAGCCGATGAATCCTAAGGTATCCCCTGAATCCCCATTGAGTCCGCATTAGCGGAAGGCCCCGTTCCCCCTACGGGGCCTTTTACTTATTCCGGTCTTTATAAATATGAAGCTAAAGCGCTTGCGTCCGCTATGAGTCTTAAGTACCCTGTTTACAGGGAGGTGAAGAAATGGCGGGCGACAATTGTCCCGCTTGCGGGCTTCCCAGGATTCTGAACCGCAAGCTCGTATGGACCACGGATGGCGGCCTTTACTTCCAATCCAAACGCTCTGATCGCCTGATATTCCTCGAGGAAGAGGATATCGCCAGCGTGATCGATGAGAGCCTGAAATTGCGCGGTCAGGGTTTGCTGGAAAATCTCCGCGAGCGGCGCAGGGTTTTCAGCCGCGAGGAGGTAGCGGGCCAAATCGGCGGCGCTCAGGCTTTCTTGGTCCGCCATTGGCCGGCGGCCAGGCGAGTCATACTATCGGCTCTACGGGACGCCGCCTTCTTCGGCTGCGGAAAAATTACTATTATGGATATCAAACCTCGAAAGCGCCTCGAGATCAAAATCGCTCACCCGTACCATCCTCATCTGATGGCTGGAGACATATGGGGCTTCTGGGAAGGCCTCTACGACGTGCATTCCGAGGTGTCGATGGAGGCGCTTTCCGAGAAGGAATGGATCCTCAAAATCACCACCGTCGACAAATCCGGGTGGAAGATACCGAAGGCGCAAAGGCCTCCGAGACCCAAGCGCGACTTTGGCTTGGAAGTCTGCGACAAGTGCCGCTGTCCAATCTTTCCCTGGCCGCTTTCATGGGATGAAGAGCTTGGCACGATTTATCAAATAGGCGGGCATCGCCACATGGTTGTTACTTCAGCCAGAGGCTGGCAGGCGGTTATCGATGAGATAAAAGGGCCGGGGGCCAAGGATCTGCCGGAGGCGATAGGGGCTTCGCTGGCCGCAAAGGCAGCGTCGGAATACCGGCAATTAAAAGGTAACAACTACAAGAGAGCTTACCGCCACTTTTTCCTGGGCCTTCCTTTTCTTGGCTGGGGCAGGCCCCGAAAGGTTTCGCGCAAACCGTTTTTGATAGAAGCGGAGATGGAGGGTGTCCTTTTCCCGCAGCTGCTTTCGTGGAAAATGGCCGGCGTATTCGAAGCCCTGGAGGACGAGCCGGGCGAGATCCTGCATGAGAGGATCGGTACCACTAGCTGGAAGTTCATGCTCGGTCCCAAGCTCGAGGGCCAGTTCCTGGAAATAGAGCGCTTGAAACCGCACGGGGACGGGGTCGGGTACCCGCGGGCGTTGACCCCCTTCTAGGTGCCGTGTCTTGATTCTCCACTCAGGCCAGCGGATACTGCCTATGCCTGAGTGGAGAATCAAGACACGGCACTTCTTTAACGTTGCTATCTTACAATGATGGTTATGTTCAGATCTCCGTCGTCCGCCAGCTCCCATTCGTGAGTGGAACTCTCGACGGAATACGCTAATTCAACCAGGGCTTGAGTCATCCCGATCACGGGAAGATGCAGGCACGCATTTTGAATTCTTTGCGTCAAATGGTTCCTGTCGCCCTCGAACTCGACCAGGTTCCCCAAGCCTCGAAGGGCTAACATCTTCCGGAAATCAGAAGCTGCCCTGTTCCATCGCTCTCCGCCCCATGCCTCCTTCACATACTGCCTTTGGGCCTCGATGATCGTCTCCGGTATGGATTCCCCCAATTCGAGTTCCAGATCGCTGAGAACCGAATCCATGGATGAAGGCCCGAAGATAGCCATTCTCCTGCCCGTGACCGGATCGGTATACGTGCCGTCTTCTCGAGACCAGCGAGGGGAGGCCGCTTCCGCGGGCGCGCCGCATTGCGGGCAACGATCGTAAGAGATGTCGCCCGGTTTGAAAGAATAGCGTTTTCTCTTCAGCCTTTCTTTCAAGGCTACCAGATGTGTCCCCGGCCGGACCTCGATCTTATATGTGTCTTCTTCGATAGCCTCGTACTCCACTCTCATATCCGTCTCTTCGAAAACCTCCACCGAACCTATGTTATCCGCCGCTATAAAAAGTACCGAATAAGGATTTCGTATTACCTGTGTCCGCCACGGATAATCGCCGTCGGTTTCCCAAAGATTGCTTAGTCTCTGGTCTCCATAGCCGTATATCCGGCTGATATTGATAATTATCTGGGTGATGTTTTTGATTGCCGCCAGGTGCGTTTCCCGCTCTTCTCGAGTTATAGAAGGATCGACGGCGTGGCCCGTCATATACTTGAATGCCGCAGCGTTGCGCATTTTTGGGGGAAAAGTACGTTCGATATACCTTTTAGTTTCACGCGCGCGGCTCTCGATAACCAGATGTCCGATCGGTATCCCTATCAGTTTCTCTACGCCCCTGAACAGGTTATCTATGGTATCCGATTCGAAAAAGACCATCCGTTCCATGGGAGACATGGCAAGAGTCATCGAGCCGTTTTCATTCCAGTCGAGACCGCGGCTTACGAGGAGAGGCATACCGCATCCATCACATGCCTGTAACAACTAGCCTCCTTGAATCCGATTGTTCGCCCTATTGCTCAGCCTCTTATAACCTCGGCATGTCTCTTGCCTAATTTGAAGCCTGCGCTGTTTATATCTGTGGTTTATCGGGTGTAATGGTTTCCTTATCTTTCAAGACCACTCCGTTCTCTATTGCCCACAGCACGGCATTCGTGCGATCCGCGACCCCTATCTTTCGGAAGATATTGCGGATGTGCACCTTCACCGTATGCTCGCTTATGAAAAGGAGGTCTGCTATCTGCCGGTTATTATAGCCCCGCGCCATCAACTTTATGACATCAATCTCCCGCTGCGAAAGCCCTTCGAAGCCCTCCATCTTTTTCTTGCGGCGTGCTCCGGGTTCGGTGATATCGGCGATCAGCTTGCGCGCTACGGAGGTGGATATCAAGGACTCGCCCCTGGCCGCCGCGATTACCGCCGTCACCAATTCGTCCTTGGCGGCATCTTTTATGACATATCCTATAGCGCCTGCCTTGATCGCCTGCCTGGCGAACTGCTCATCGTCGAAGACGGTCAGGGTTATCGCTTCTATCTGCGGGTATTTCGCCTTGATTCTCTTGATCAGGTCGATACCGTTCATCCCCGGCAACTGGATATCGACGATAATGACATCGGGAGGAAACCTCTCAATTTTTTCCAGGGCTTCTTCGGCCGAACGCGCCACGGTCAGTATTTTAATGCCTCCCTGCCTTTCCAGAATACGGATCAAGCCCTCGAGGACTACCTCGTGGTCGTCCACGAGCATGACCTTGATCGATTCGCCTTCCCTGGACGCCATCAGGTTTCGCCCCCGCTGAGAATGGGCAACCTCACGATGATGCGGGTGCCGATGCCGGGCATGGAATCTATGCTCAGATATCCGCCCAACAGCTCGGCCCGCTCTCGCATGGCCATCAAGCCCAGGTGTTCCCCGCTCTCCTGCTCGGCGGCGAGCACATTGAGATCGAAGCCGACGCCGTCGTCCTCTACGCTGAGGACAAAATCGCCCTGGGACGTCTCGGATCTGATCCTCACGGAAGTTGCGTTGGAGTGTTTACCAACATTTGCTAATTCTTCCTGGAGTATTCTGAAAACCGTAAGCTCGGCGGAAGTGCTGATCGACTCCAGGCCTCTGAGATCAAGGCTCGTATTTATCGCATACTCTTCCTCGAATTGCTCAGCATAGCGAATGATGGTCTCCTTCAGACCCAGGATATCCAGGGGGGTCGGCCTTAAGTTGGCCATTATCTCCCTTAATTCCCGCATGCATTCCTTGGCTCGCTGCTGCACCTCTTCAATCTCATCGACCGCCAGATGTGGATCTTCCTGGAGGAAATCGAGGGCGAAGCCTGCCGCATAGATGATCTTGAGCAGAGTCTGCGCCACTGAATCGTGCAGCTCCCGCGCGATTCGAGCCCTTTCCTCCTCATGTGCCGTATTTACACGGGCCATTAGATGGTCCATCACCCTGCGCTTGGCCTCCACCTCTCGGTAGAGCCGGGTGTTCTCGAGGGCCATGCCCACGGTGTCCGCATAGGTGCTCAGTATCTCCCGATCCCCTTCGGCGATGACCGCTCCCACATCGGCTTCTATATACATAAGACCTTTCGGTGAGCCGGTCGGGTTTACCGGCACAACTACGAATTCACTCCCTTTCTCGGGAGAAAGGAAGGCTACGTTGACCCCCTCTTCTCCGCGGCCGCTCTTCATAGCCCGCTCGTAGAAGGCCCTTGCCTCGAGACCCTTAGCCATTGGTGAAATCGGAAACCTCCGGACCTCCCTTATGATTTCTCTTCCCCAGGACTGGTCCTCGCGGTCTCGCGCGGCAACCGGGATCAACATCTCCCGCTCGTAGAGGAAAAGCAGGCAACGCCGGTAGGCCAACCGGTCGCAGGCGCCATCTACTATCTGCCGCATCAGCTCCTCCCGATCCTGGATGACCCTGATGCGATTGAGTAACAGGTTGAATTCCCTCACAGACCTTTGCCGCTGGTCAATGTAATTCTGGGCGACCGAATCGGCGGCTCGAAAATAGAACTCCCATATGAGTTCGCTGGCTCTCAGGTATTCCTCGGCCGTGTAGCCGGCCCCTTCCCAGACCTTCCTTATCCACCGCCAGGCTACCTCGCTGCCGACCCTGAAGGCACGCAGGATGTCCGCCAACTCGAATGCCTGAAGATCCCCCCAATCGAAGGCATCCATGGCTATCTTCCCGCGATCCAGCTGGGCCAGCACGCTTTCGCATGCGGTTCTGCTTATTTCGCTGACGCGTGAATAAAACTGAGGGGAACGGTTTCTGAAAGAAGGTATGGAATCGATGAGGATTCCGTTTATCTCCTCGACGATGTCATCCAGCCGGCCTTTCAGCAAGTCGAGGGCGGCGGTACGGATGTTCAAATCAGCTTCTGGATTCATTTTCCGATTCACTCTACCGTGAAGTATATCAATTTCTGGTTATTGTCCACCAAGGTCTCCAACGGTACCGGTCCTGCCTTCACCTCAAGAACGTTTCGCACGCCGCCTGTTTTCGGCTTCAGGCCGGCAAATACGACCTGAACCGTTTCTCCCGGCCCGATAGATGCGATTGTCTGCTCCTGTTTGGTGGGTGCGGGATTCGCCGTGGAGTAGAGGCTGACCGAGACAACCACATCCTTTTCCGCCCGGCTTCCCTGATTCTGGATGCTTATGGTAATGCTTATTTCTTGGGTGTAAGGAATTCGATGGACTGCCTCGCCCCCCTCCTCAACAATGCGGCCGGCGGGAGACAGGGTAACACCGCCCAATGCCAGGCCGTGCACCTCAGTCCCCTTGAGCGAGATCAGCATCGATCGCACGCTCTCAGCGGTCGCCTGATCCCAGTTCGGCAGCCAGACCGAATCGGGGAGGCTTGTATCCGCAATATTGTTCTCGCTCAGGCTCTCGCTCATCGACCTTTTGTAATAATAGTAGCTACCGTCGGAACGCATAAGTTCCTGGAGGTCATCGGAAATATTCTGCGTATACACCTGCGTATCCGCTGCCGAGATGGCATTGACCAGATCGGGGCGGTAATTCTTCATCGCCCGATAGCGGCCTTCAAAGCACATCAGCAGCGCATAATTCACGTCTCTTACCGCTTCCGGCACTTCCAAGGCCCTGACCTGATCCAGCAGTTCCTTGCACTGGTCCTCTACCGCCTTCAGCTGATCGTTGAGGATTTCCGGCGTGGCGATCAACTGAACGAGATTCGCCTGGATCGATGTCCAAGTCTGGGCAAGGGCATTCGAAGCTTCTACCAGTGAGCTTACCCGGTTGGCATATTCACTGAGATTGGAAGTATCGACTTTCTTCTTGCTGCCGCATGTCACATTGAAGACCCAACAGCCCAGCAGAAGGATGACAACGGCGATGATTATCACGGGAGCCGGACTTCTCCTGCGCTTGGTAAATCTTGGTGTTCTCGTCTGTGCATACAACTGCTTTTCACCACCCTCGGCCGTGCAGCTTCAACAGCCTGCCCGCCGCCCGTGATTATCGTACAAAGGGACGGCTGAAAAAGCCGTCCCATCGTTACCTGGTGGGCGAGGCGGGACTCGAACCCGCATGCCCGTACGAGCACTGGACCCTGAACCCAGCGCGTCTACCAATTCCGCCACTCGCCCCGGGAAAAAGTGCCGGTTTTCCAGGCAGGAACATTATATCAGACCTGTGGGCCACTGATTGGGTTCCGATTACAACCATTGCATGTTTTGGCCGGCACGAGAAAAGCATATAGTATTTGCAGGCCGGTAAGACAGCCTGTCGAAGGAAGGAAACGATGAACATAGCCGAGTTTCAGAGGAATATGAAGGACGCCTACCTAGAAAAGGACGCGAAGAGAGGTGTGATGGGCACCTATGCCTGGCTGGTGGAGGAAGTCGGTGAATTATCCCGAGCCCTGAGAAAAGGCGATGACGTCGCCTTGAGCGAGGAATTCGCTGACGTCTTGGCCTGGCTTGTCAGCCTGGCCAATCTCTGTGGAATCGACGTCGAGCAGGCAATGACCAAGTATCGTGATGGTTGTCCCAGGTGCCGGCAGGTGCCCTGTACGTGCAGCGAGAAACCATAATTGTGGGTTTCTAGGAGCCCTCTTTAAGCGCGACTTCAACCACAAGATCCCCTCCGTCAGTCACCTCCCACTGAACGACTCCCTCGCGGCCGAAGGCCAATTCGAAGAAGCCCAATACCAGGCCGACGATGACCAGGTGGAGGCACTGATTCTCCATGCGAAAGCGCATCGATCCCTCGCCCCACTCGACCTCCCTCACGTTGCCGAGTCCCCTTATGGCCAGTTGCTTGCGGAACAGTTCCTCGCTAGCGATTTCCTCGAGGGTATAAAATCCCGTCCTTATAAAACGCCGCTGCGCCTCGATTACCACCTGGGGGATGCTATCACCCAACTCGCTTTCCAGTTCTTCGATTACGGCATCCAGGGAGGCGGGCCCGACTAGGGCCATTCGCCGGGGGTGTTCCCTGGACTCGATAATGCCTCTATCAACATGCCATTGATATTCAGAAAGCTCCATCGGACCGCCGCATTCCGCGCAGGGCTGCCATTTGACATCGCCTTCCTTGTCGGCGTAGACCTTTGCCTGCAATCTATCCTGCAGCCCTAGGGGATGAGTGGAAATGCGTCCGGTCACTTCATATTGCACTGTTGATTCCTGTTTATAGGTAACCGCCACTTCACGTTGATTTACGGCATTGAACGTACCGGCGACGTCGCCGCAGAAAAGGGCTATGGAATAAGGTTCTTTGATTTTCATGATTACATAGTCGTGCAGGAGCAATTGCGCGCGGTGCACTCTGACCAATTGGATATCGCCGAAACCCATGACGCTGCCCAGGGCGCTTATGCTCTTTACTGCAGGCCGCATCCCCACCACCCTGAGAATTTTTTTGACTGCGGCGGGGAGCATGTGATCAACGAAGTCAAAGGTGGCACGTCGTTTGGCCTCGATTATTATGCGTTCGATACTGCGGCCGATGATCTCCTCGACGCCGGAAAAGGTGGCAGCCAGGTTCTCGGTCTCGATAAATACCATGCGATGTTCACGGTTTTCCCTCTGCACAATGGTTCCGTTGGACAGCCACTCGTGTTCTTTGGTTACCCGCAAGGGAACGCCGCAAACCTTACATAATTTCTTCCCCGCCATTCTGTTAGACCCCCTCGCGGTTCCTTACCCCCTGTTCGATCCTGATATTGTCTATAAACTGTATCGTCCCGGTTGCGGCTCCTGTTGAGCCTTCGTATAAAATGCGAGGCTTAATAATAAATCCACTCGAAACGGGAGTGTGCATCGGCCCACGCGCACGCTTTTTGCAGCAGCGGGCGCCGCAGCAGCCAAGGCATGCGAGAATCGTTCAGGAAGTAATCGGCGATGCGAACCGCTACACCCCCTAAACGTCCGGCCTCATAGAATCGGGAAAATAGTTCGCTAAGGGGATAGAACTTTTCTTTGGTGAAAGCATAAGCGGGCTCCCGGAAACAGGGACTATCGAGAGCGC
This sequence comes from Candidatus Solincola sediminis, assembly GCA_001767605.1. Lineage (GTDB taxonomy): Bacteria > Actinomycetota > Geothermincolia > Geothermincolales > RBG-13-55-18 > Solincola > Solincola sediminis. Next base: position 36,451 of record MELM01000018.1, read on the forward strand.
TGCGGCCGTCAAAGATAGTGTCGACGTGCCGCTTCGACAGATATCCTTTTTCCTCGCACAACTGGTAAAGTATGGTATTCGGATAGGGATGATAGGTTGAGACCTGCATACAGTTGGGGCGGGCCCTGGCGTTCAGCTTAATAGTGTCGATGAGCGCCGGCAAGTCTTCTCCGGGGAGGGAAACCATATTGGTGGAAACCGTCTTTATGCCGTAATGGCGGCAGAGCCGGAAAGCCTTGATTATGTCACCGTCGGCCATATTGCGCCGCAATACTTCCTTCCGCAACGCCTCATTACCGCTCTCGATGCCCATGCAAATAACCGAGCAACCGGCTTCGGCGAAGAGCTTGACCGTTTCCTCGTCGAGGAGGTTTACGCGTGAATTGCATATGAAGGGCAGGTCAATTTCTTTATTGTAACGGCTGGTGAGGTCCTTGAACCAGTCGCGATCGATGGTGAGTATGTCATCATCGAACCTTATATAACGCAGCCTGCCTTCATCATCCTCTGCGATTATTTCCCGTATCTCGCGCATTACGTTATCCACACTGCGAAAACGTACGTACTTCTTGCGATTGGGGTAGATGCTCCGCTGCACGTGATTGGAGCAATACGTACAACTGTAAGGACAGCCGCGAGATGCCATGAGCGTGCCGCGCTCGTGCTGCTGCGCGCAGAAAAGCGCAGTGTCGAAGATGCTGCGGTCAGGCAGGGGCAGCGAATCGAGGTCCTCTATCAGGGGACGCACCGGATTTCTCTTTACTTGCTCGCCTCTTCTCACCCAGAGGGAGGGGATGCCGGAAGGGTCCTGATCCCGCTCGAGTTTGTCGCATAACTCGGCCAGCGCCTCTTCTCCCTCTCCCAGACATATGGCATCGAGCCGTGCTTCCGCCATAGTTCCCTCGGGATCGATGGTCGGATGAGCCCCTCCGCAGATGGTAAAAATATCCTTATCCTCTTTGATCCACTCGATCCATTGCCTGACGTGGGGAAACATATGGCTGGTAGTAGAAACGGCGATTACGTCCGGTGCTTCCTCCCTTATCCGTCTCGTAAGCTCATCCCTTCCCGGCGGCGCAACCAGGTGAATCAATGAAGTATTGTGTCCTTCCTTTTTCAAGAACGCGGAGAGGGAGGCTATGCCGAGATAGATGCGACCTTCCGGGAGATAGCGCTCCTCGTCATACTGGAAAAAATCGGGGTAAAGAAACGTAACCTTAACGCTCATGCCGGCCGCTCTCATGACCTTCTTTTCGAAGGCTGACCTCCGGGTCGGCGCCACGCCTGCAATTCATCAGGAAGCGACCCATCTTGTCTCCCAGTCTGGGTATACGGGAGGTGGTGAAGAGCAGCGGGTTCACGAACCAGGGATTGTTGCCGTAGCGGATTGCCAGGCTTCCCAGCCGGAAATAATGCTCGTAGCGGTCGTTTAAGGCGACCTGATAGTCGAGGAGCGCTTCCTGGTTCCCGCTTTTCAGCGCTGCCGCTATGGCTTCCGCTGCCAGCCCCCCGCTCTCCAGTGCATAGGTGATTCCTTCTCCGCTGATCGGGTTGGTGAGCGAAGCGGCATCGCCCGCGAGTAACACATTCGCCTTCCTCGCTTTCGAGCCACCCATGCCTACTCGTAGGAGGGCGCCCCGCAGCCTGCCCTCCCTGCGCGCTCCCCGAAGCTTTTCCGAAGCGTGCCTCGTCTTGTGAGCGAAGTCCTCAAAGGTGCGATTGAGATTGGTCTTCCTGCTCCTCATGGCATAAAGCATGGCACCTACGCCTACATTGGCCAGATTGCCATTCATTGGAAATATCCATCCGCAGCTTGGCATGATCGCATCCTCGGGGTAGATCTCCAAACGATCCGATAAGCCCTCCACCCCACTCATATAGCATCTCACCGAGACCCCCATGAAGCGGGGGTCATTGCGAAGCATGCCCAATTTATTTCCTATCAACGAGGAGGGGCCATCCGCCCCCACAATATATCGAGCCCCGATGTGGACTTTCTCGCCCTCGAATTCGGCTTCGATTCCCTGGAAGCTTCCACCCTCCTCCCGGAGGACCCCTTTTGCCTCCCATCCCTGCCGGATCTCGACCCCCGCGGCCTCGGCCTTCTTGAGCAGGATGTAATCGAGTTCTTTTCTGGGTATCACATAGCCGTGATCGGGAAAATTGCTTCCCATCGGGTAGTCTACTTCAGTCAGCCCGCCGCGGCTGGCATAGAAGCGAATTCCCGAAGTCCTCAAGAACCGACCCTCTATTTCCTCCTTCAAGCCCATCTCATAGAGGGCATGCACGCTGCGAGGAGCGATGCCGTCGCCGCAGACCTTTTCCCTGGGAAAGACATCCTTGTCGAGGAGGAGAATATTGTAGCCGTAAACGCCCAGGTAATAGGCTGCGGTAGAGCCGGCCGGACCCGCGCCGACGATCACTGCGTCATATGCCTCTTTCATGCGCAGATTATAGCATGGGGAATTACAGCCCCATGCTTCTCTTTCCGATAAAAAATATGTACGTGCTTGATATAAATAATTTCATTCTTATCGGGAGGTACCCGGGCAAAAGGAAGCGGCCAGATAAGGTTTATAACCGTAGCCGCTCTCACCATTCCTTTACCTCGGGGGGCACAGGGGCCGGCTTCATCGTAATGCTCTGAACCTTCACAAAGGTGCCTGACACCTTTGTGAAGGTTTACGGGGCGCGGCCGACGAAAATACGTACCGTGTAGCCCCTGTCGACCTCTTCCCCGGGCAGCGGTATCTGTTCGAGGACTATACCGATCTTGGTCGGATCGGTTGTTGCCTGGTAGACCACCGTGTAGCTCAGGCCGCTGTTGGTGAGCTTGGTTTTTGCATTCTCTTCAGTCATGTCTGTGACAGTAGGGACGATAACCTTATCCACACCGGCGCTGACGACGATGGTCACCGTGCTCCCCTCGACGACCCTCTGGTTGCCCAGGGGACTCTGTCGGATTACTTCGCCCTTAGGCACTTCCGAGCTTGCTTCTTCCGTAACCGCCACCTCGAAGCCGGCATCCCGGAGCAGAACCTCGGCATCCGCCTGCTGTTCTCCTACGACGTCAGGCACGGCTTTCTTCTTCTGCTCGACGCCAATCACCAGTTTGACGTTCACACTCGGTGCGATATAGTTTTTACTCGCCGGATCCTGGGTCAGAACGATATCTATCTGCTTCGAGTTGTCTACCGGGGAGTTTTCCACTTCTATAACCGTTATCCCCAGATTCCTCAGAGCGTCCTCTGCGGCGCTGCGCGTCATGCCTACGAGGTTGGGCATCCTCAATTCCTGGCTTACCACCAGGTTTACAGTCTGTCCCTTGGCGAGCATCGTGCCCCATTCGGGATCCTGAGATACGATCACGCCTACCTTTTCCGATGCATCCCCGACGTACTGCAAGCCGACGCTTCCCAATTTAAGGCCCAGCGATCCGATGGCCGCCTCGGCGTCTTGTTGGGAAAGGCCGACGAGATTCGGAGTAGCAACCTTGGTTCCCCCTCCACTTAGAAGGATGACCAGCACGATACCTATAATCACCAGCGCCGTAACAACGCCGGCGGTTATCCACGCCCACTTCCGGTTCGAGCCCTGACGGGGTACATTTGCCGGTGTGGCGGCGGTCGTGGGGTATGCCAGTTCGGTAAGGACCGGGGGCGCATTGACCGGCATCCCCTCCAGGAAGCGGAGGAGATCCGCTTTCATCTCTTGAGCGGTCTGAAAGCGGTTGGCCGGGTTCTTGGACATTGCCTTCATAATGATGGCTTCGAGGGTCGGGGGAACCTCCGGGTTGATAACCGAAGGGGGGATTGGGTCCTCCCGTACTTGCTTATATGCAATGGTGACCGGGCTGGGGTCGTCGAATGGGACCCGGCCGGTCAGCATTTCGTAAAGCACGACCCCCAGGGAGTAGATATCCGAGCGGCCGTCTACCGCGAGGCCTTGTGCCTGCTCCGGGGAAATATATTGCGGCGTGCCCATCACCACACCGGTCTGGGTCATGCCTTCCCCGTTCCCCTCCCTTGCTATGCCGAAATCCATTACCTCCACGCGGCTCAGGTTGGTTATGAAGACGTTGTGCGGTTTTATATCACGATGGACCAGGTTGCGACGGTGGGCGAACTGCAAGGCCGCCGATATCTCCGCAGCGATTTCTGCCGCCCATTCCGGCGTCAGCCGTCCTTCGGTCCTCAGGAGGTCTTTGAGGTCTCGCCCTTCGACGTATTCCATGACTATGTAATAAAGATCACCCTCGTTGCCCCAATCATAGATATTAACGATATTCGGGTGGCTCAGGTTGGCCGCCGCCTGGGCCTCATATCGGAACCTCTGAATGAAGGAAGGATCGGAGGCGAACTGAGAATGAAGTATCTTAATCGCGACTTCCCGGTTCAAGGAAAGGTCATCCGCCAGGAAGACGTCGGCCATCCCCCCGCTTCCAATCTTTTCTTTTAAGCGGTAGCGCTGATTGAAGACCTTACCAAGCACTTGATCCCCTTTTCGCCTGGAACAGCGAGGCGCTGGCGAGCCCCGCCTATCGAAATACTTCAATGGGCCCGATCGGGACTCCTTCCGTAATGCCCGATCGCCCTGTGCTTTGAGGTGTCATTCGAGAATAATGTTCCCGTCGACATGGGGTGGGATCTATCAGCCCTTCTTGCTGATAATAAGGTTGACGAAGTCTCCCCCCGAGAGCTTCGAACCGTAAGGCGGATCCGTCTCGACGACCCGGTTCTCGGTGAAATCGGCATACTCTCGGTAGGTTATCTCTCCGACCCTGAAACCCCTGCTCTCGAGGACCATACTCGCATCCTCCAGGCTGAGTCCGACCAGGTTGGGTACGGTAAGCGGCCCCAGGCTCTCGAGCACCTTTATGATCGTCTTCCTCCTGACCATGACACCGCCCTCAGGGCTTTGGGAAATTATATAATTCGCTTTGACATTCGCATCGTACTGCTGGCCGACCACCTGAATTCCCAGGTCGCTCTGGGATGCGAGGCCTCTCGCCTCCTCCTTGTTCATATTGATAAAGTTTGGAACCTGCACTTTGCTCGGAGCGATAATCGACGACAGGATCCATATGACCAGGAGGACCGCTCCGACGGCCAGCAAAGCGGCGCCCCCGACCGCCTGCCAACGCTTGAGTTTAGGTAAGGCCAGACGGGAGATAGGCTTGGCCTCAACGGGCTCCTCTTCCACCTCGGTAATCTTCGGAACCGTGATCATCGGCTGTTCTTCCCTGAGGGTCGACA
>MELM01000019.1:0-4804 GCA_001767605.1 Candidatus Solincola sediminis
GCTTATGCTTCCGGCCTCGTTGTATTCGGTCTGGATGCTCGACCAGTTGGCATAGGTCTTACCCTTCACCTGGTCTATTTCGTTATAGGAAAAGCCGGTGTTCTGGTTGACGTTGTCATTGTAATTGAGAAGCTCGCCTCCCACGTTATAGGTGTATTCGGTCGAGTAGAGATTAGGGTTCTCGTTATTTGCATCTCTCACCAAAGGGGTAACTGCGCTGGTTATTTGATTGAGCTCGCTGTAGGAATAGGTGAGGCAATAGGTATCGTCGCTCGAGTTTGAAGACCTCGCATCTCTTACCTCCAGGACATTTCCTACCGGATCATTTTCTGCATACGAGTAGCAGTAGCTGTTGCTGTCCTTGGGGGATTTGATCTGAGTAGTATAGTTCTGGCGGGTGTCATAGGTCAGCTCTGCATCATCGGGATATTCTGTAAGGGAGACATCATCATAGTAGGCAGCCGCAATACTAACTATAGCTTGTTATGGTTGTCAATATTTTGCATATCTTCGCTACGGTCCCAGGCAGTATCTTCATTCTGCAGATTTTTAGCGAAACATCATTTTCTCAAACACCGTGCGGCCTTTGACTTTTTCCTTGACGCCACCGAGGTCCACAGATAGTTCGAGTTCCGCGTCGAAGTCGTAATAATAGGGATTGGCTATGAGGTGGATGAAGGGCTTGACCCAGCCTGGGAAATCGGCCACCAGGTCGAGGTCCACCATCAGCCGCGGGTTGCGCAGAGCGATGTCGACGCTTCCCTCCTCCGTTTCCCAGCTCCAGTCCAGCCTGGTCGGGTAACTCTGCCCCCCAGGGCCGTCCACCGGATCGGCGGTCTCGAGCCGGAGAGGCAAGCTGTCATCAGTGAGTATCGTGTCCCCCTTGGCCAGAAAAAAGACCGGCAACTTGATCCCGCCGTGGCCGAATATCTTGACCGTTACCAACTGCGCGAAGATGATTGTGAAATCTTCTACGTGAGCCCTTCCCCAATACCAGTGGTCGATCATGCTGCCTACGGTGGCGTTGCCCCAATTGTGGTCGTGATAGAGGGACCCTTTGACCTTCCAGCTCTTGCCGTCCTTGCCGAGGCTTCCTTCGACTTCCCCGTATGGGACCGCAACCACCCAGGCGAAGAATTTAGTCTTGGCCTCGTTCAGGTAATTGATGGCGGCTCCCGGACGCCACGACGCTGTCTTTCGCTTTATGTCGAGGTCGACTGTGAAGCCCTGAGCCTCAGCATGCACCTGGTAGGATTCGAGGTCGCCCTTGACCCAACTTGGACCGATGCGCACGTCACAACTCTTCGTGGAGCTCGAAAATTCCTTCAGATCGACATGACTATCGAAAGTCTCGCGCTTATCATTGGTATCTTTATAGATGATGAGTACGGCGGGGTCCATTGGGCCCTTGGGCTTGATCATTGATTTGGTATTGAAGACGACAACTACGGTCGATCCATCCTCGAACTGTGCATCGAAGTACCACCACTCGAAAGCATTCTCGACCTCAGCGGTCCTGTACCCGTCCTCCCATACCTCCACCCGGTCGGGATCGAGGCCCTCGCGTTTCAATGCCGCGGCGTTCTCCTCCGCGAACTGCTTTCGCAGTTCCTCCGTTACCTCCAGCTCGCCGGCCATGCTGATGCTCCTTTCCCGAGACGATCGATCGTGTCCTAGCTTGTATCGGAGATCGTCAACCGTCACCTGAGATGGAAAGCTCCGAGACTATCGGCTTCGAGGAAGCCGCTTGCACCGATACATCCTTGCCAGAGCCGACTTCCGTGTCCCGTCAAATATAGAATCGGTCCAACAACTACCGAGGAGCGCAAGTATCTCATTCCGGAACAATCGAAAATGACAATCAATTTAATCAATCAAACAATTCAGCGAAGCCGATTCCGCTCTCCGCAATATCTTATGCGGCAGCACTTGGAGGCGGCCAACCGCCGAGGGTGAGCATAGTTAGCACGAGCGGCAGGAGAGAGACTAGGAATGCCGAGGAGCAGGTTTCCTCTGCGATTTATTCCTGTCACCCGTGCTCGAACTAGGAAACATGATCTAGTTCTTCCGTATTCTCGTTCGGGCCTGGCCGTACTCCTGGAGGTCGAATTTACCGTCCTGCAGGCACCAGTCGTATACGATTCCTCTGATCGCATGAATGATGTTCTCCGCCATCATTCCGCTCGGAAGGTCCGTCCGCACCTCACTCTTTTCGATGTTATCGAGGGCGGCTCCGGCAAAAGCTCTCGCCTTCCTTTGTTCGGCCGCTTTCCTGAAGAAGCTTGCGGGCCCCCCGGCCGGTCCTGGCGCGCGCCTCCGTGCTCGCCTCAGGGCGCGACCGCGAGATAGACGGCGAGGACATCGGGCAGCGCCTGTCGCGCCAAGCCTATGATGCAGCCGGCCTCGGCTCTGATGATATAGAAATCGCCGAGGTCCATGATGCGACCGCCTATGAAGAGCTTCACCAAACCGAGGCTCTCGGCTTCTGCGAGGAAGGCGCGGGCGGCCCCTTTGCTGGATCCGGAGCGACCGACTGGGGGGGAAGCCTCCCCATCAACACATCGGGAGGATTGGAGTCGAGAGGACGCCCCATCGGTGCCTCCGGCCTGGCGCAAATACATGAGATCGTCACCCAGCTCAGAGGCGAGGCCGGCCAACGTCAGGCGGAAGGAGTCCGCGTGGGGCTTACCGAGAACGGAGGAGGGAACATCGGCTTCGAGGAAGCGTCAATGACCATCCATATTCTGGAAGGAGTTTGATTCCGGCCAGTCCGGGCAGACAACAGGTTGATCGAGGAAGGGGAGAAGGCGCTCGAAAAAGGGATGGAAGAGGGGAAGAATAAGCTCGAGAAAGGGCACAAGTCCAAGAAAATGATCGTGAATGGCTGACACTAGTCTGTACTGGAGTGGAAAAGAAGGAGGTTCTTAAGGTGTTGTGGTGGGCACTGGTGTTCTTAATCGTAGCGATCGTGGCAGGCATTTTCGGGTTCGCAATCGTTGCCGGTACGGCAGCCTTGATAGCCAAGGTATTGCTCGTTCTGTTTATAATCCTTCTGATCGTCTCGCTGCTCTTCGGCTGGCGAGGCCGGGGTAGGGATTGAGAAATTCGATCCGCGCGCTAATGAAGCTATCAACAAGGAACAATCGAGGCTGCTCCGCGTGGTCAGACAACGACCTAAGGAGGGTATGATGGTATGAAAGCGGAGATAAAGAAGAGGGAAGAAGTAGCGAGTGAAACGCTTCTAGTGGTCTTCGACTTGCTTGGTAAGAACGTAGAATTCAAGCCCGGCCAGTTCTTCTTTGTCGAGCTGATCGATCCGCCCTACAAAGACGAAAAGGGGGGGCGCCATTTCTCCTTCGTCAACTCGCCGCGTGAAAAGGGTGTTATAACCATGGCCACCCGGTTGAGGGATAGCGCTTTCAAGAGATCGCTTGCGGAAATGCCCTTGGGGAGTGAGGTGGTTATCGTAGATGGCGGCGGCGATTTTACTCTGCCGGATGAAGGGGAGAAGCCGTTGGTTTTGGTGGCCGGGGGCATCGGTATCGCGCCATTTATCAGCATGACCAGGTACGTGATCGAGGCTGGGCTCGACTACCATATCTCCCTCTTATATTCCAACCGGGACAGGCAGTCGGCGGCTTTTCTCGAAGAGCTCGAGGATCGGGCCAAGAACAACGAGCACCTGGAACTGATCCTTACCATGACCGACGATCCCGCGTGGGAAGGCGAGACCAGGAAGATAGACAGGGAGTTTATCTCTGATTATGTGGAGGATCCAGGGTCGAACACTTTTTTCGTAGCCGGTCCCCCAGCCATGAACAAGGCGGTGCTGAGCGAGCTGGTCAAGTTCGGGATTGGAAAGGAGGATGTGAAAGTCTCGGACTTCGCTGGTTATTGATGCATAACTTCTGACCATAAGGGCGGCCTCGGGCCTTGTTCCCCAAATCATATATTCAACTTAGAGGAAACGTGATGATAAGAGTGGCTACATACAGGAGAAGCTATTACGAACGTAACAAGGTCCTCTTGATACTCAGTATCATCGTGATGGCCGCTGGCGTATTAATCCTGCTCTCAACCTTCATGACCTGGACGTCGGGAAAAACCGGCTGGGGCTTGATCGGTTCCTTCAGCCAGGCAGGCAGATCGTATACCAATAACCCCTTCTATAATTACGGCGGAGGAGGATACATAATATTCAGCGGATTGTTGTCGGTTATTTTCGGATCGCTGATCGCCCTGGCGGGGTTGATCATGTTGGCCTCGTTTTCGAGGTCGCTAAGCGGACTCGCTATTTTCGCGAGCTTCGTGGCCTCGGTGCTCGCAATCATCAATACGGTTACCATATTCAGGCAGGGCTCGGGCATGGGAACGGGAATGTATGTTTTTCTGATAGCTTCCCTGGCCGCTCTAATCACATCGTCCACGACCCAGAGCAGCTCTTTCCTGGTACCGAGGGCTGTGGAGGATGTCGAGGACGATCGCGACATAGGCCCTCGCTATCGGGGCAGAGGCTGAAAACTCGTAACGAAAATATTATAGTTTACCGGTTGAACCATCACGCGGGGTCAGAGTTTACATGTCTCAACTGTAATCTTTCATTCTTTCATTCTTTCATTCTTTCACGGAGCACAGCCCGCACCACCCCACCGAGATTTTAAAAGCACGACGTCTCGAAATTGAACTCCTAAAAAAAGGATTCTCGCCTCGATGGCCGAGAGGTTGGGATTTTGAACCCACGAGACCTCTCGCGAGGCCAACGGTTTTCGAGTCCGCTAGGTGTCCTCTTCGCCACTCTATCGCA
>MELM01000019.1:4812-14246 GCA_001767605.1 Candidatus Solincola sediminis
CACTACTCTACAATTGGCTAATAACCAGCACCAATACAAGTACCGGTCGTGCCCATAAACTTCTGTAAAAAGGCATTCGTTCTTTGACATGAAAAGCCATCGCTCTCCAAGATAAGGGAATCAGTGAAAAACCTTTATCTGAGAGGAGAAACGATGGCTAAGAAAAAGAGTATGACCATGGAGTAGGCAATTCAAGCAATACTGGCATCTGGGGAGGATAATCCCTTACGGATGATGCTGGAATTCATGGTCCAAAACACCCTGGAGCGGGAGATGACGGAACACGTGGGAGCCTGTGCCTACGAACGCACGGATGAAAGGACCGGATACCGAAACGGCTACAAGCCGAGGACTCTGATCACAGCCGTCGGCGATCTCAATCTCCTGGTGCCCCAGGACCGGGACGGCACCTTTTCTAGCGCACTTTACGAGCGCCAGCGCTCGGACAAGGCCCTGGTGCTGGCGCTAATGGAGATGTACTTAAAAGGGGTATCCACCCGCAAGGTGGCTGCGGTAACCGAGAAGCTCATGACTATTACAGCCCATGATCTTACAGGCTTTGCTCACGTTGCCCAGTTCCTGCGCCAGCTATAGCGTGGATAACTCCCTCTGTGCTACCTTTTCCTTAGCAGTCATCACGGTCTCCTTTCGGTACGCTTGATGGTCTTTAAGCCCTGTCAATTGTACCCAAGGAGACGGGATGGCTGCTTTGCTTAAAAATTAGGGTGAGTGTCCGGTAAGCTAGTGACTAATACATATAAACGATGTTGGTACCTGCAGATACTCCGCCACAACCGGGACCGAAACAAGCCTCTTATCGGACTGTACAATCTGCAGGGTGTCGTCTTCCACCCATCGTGTGCCATCCCATACCTGCCACCCTCGACGAGGGGCGCATTAGTATAAATCTTGGCCGTGTCTGGCTATCAATCTCTCCGCATTGCCTACTTGCGTTGGATTGAATCGGGGGCGGGCTTCCCTCGGAACGCCAAGCCATTCGGAAAGTCCCCGGCGAGTTCATCTCCAACAATGCTGGCGAGAGTGGGTAGCCCCATCACCGGATCGTCGTTCTTGGGCTTCTGCGCACCCCCAATTGATTTCCTCGCTTGACAGAAGGCTGGCGGGTATGGAATAAAGTAATCAGTTGATTACTTGAAAGGAGTATGAATGGCTGACTATGGCCGTTACCAGTCACAGCTCTACGAACAGTTCGCTCGCGTAGGCAAGGCACTCTGCAGCTCCAAGCGCCTAGAATTGCTGGATCTCCTTCTACAGGCAGAGCGTACTGTCGAGGATCTCTCGCATGAGACGGGAATGTCGGTCGCTAACACGTCTCAGCATCTGCAGGTCATGAAGCAGGCACGCCTGGTGGAGTCCGAACGTAGGGGGAACTTCGTTGTATACCGGCCGACGAGCGAGCACGTGGGTGTGCTACTCTCGAGCATTCAGCAATTCGCCCAACACCGTTTCGCTGAAGTCGAAGCGATCACCAGACATTTCTACGACAACCGCGAGGGCATGGAACCGGTCGATCGTGCATTGCTCATGAGCAGGGCCAAAGCCGGCGATGTGATTGTCCTGGACGTACGTCCCGTTGCAGAGTACGAAGCCGGGCATATTCCGCACGCCGTTTCGCTCCCATTTGAAGAACTGAAAAAGCGTTTGTCGACGCTGCCCAAGGACAAGGAGATTGTGGCCTATTGCCGAGGCCCATATTGCGTTTTAGCTGTGGAAGCAATCAGCCTGCTTCGCAAGGAGGGCTTCACAGCTGTCAGGATCGAGGACGGCGTACGCGAGTGGAGTGAGCACGGATTACCGATCGAGCACTCCAAAACGGCGTAACGGAGGAAGGAGAGAGACATGCGGTACCTGATTATCCTGAATGATCCGCCCTACGGCACTGAGAGGAGCTACAACGGTCTACGCATAGCGATGAGTCTCGCGACGCGGGACGATACGGAGGTCGACATCTTCCTCTTGGCGGACGCGGTCTTCTGTGCCAAAGCGGGTCAGTCAACCCCGGATGGCTACTACAATTTGGAGCGCATGCTGAAGCCGATAAGCCGTAATGGTGCGATCTTGCTCTGTGGAACCTGCATGGACGCTCGCGCCCTCTCGCCCGACGAACTCGTGGAAGACGCCCGGCGCAGCTCGATGGTCGAGCTCACCGATTACATGATGACAGCCGATAAGGTGCTGGTGTTTTAAATGATGGTTGCCTCAACGGATGCTCTTAATTCTATTTGCTACGAACCTGCGTAAAGCGCACCCAATCGCCTATCTTAGAAAGGGATACATATCATGAAGTTCTCGCCGTTTAACTTTCAAGTCCCGTTAGCTGCCGGGGGTATCACGCTCATGGCTTTCAACTGGCTACAGTTCGCAGTACCTCACGGACAAGGATCGGTAAAGATAACAGACATCCGCTGGGCGGAGTTGACCACGGTCCAGAGCGGTTTGTACGGGCTCCTTGTTGGAATAATGCTGGTGCTGGCGATTGCAAACGTGCTACTGACCATCGTGCTTCTTAAAGATCTTGCGCGATGGTTGCGCGCTGGGCAAGGTTACAAGGAGTTCATGAGCGGCCCGCCATCGAGGATCACCGGCATCTTCGTCCCGGTCGCTTCTTTGGCCATGACCATCGCCGTCTTATTGGCAGCGTTGCCGTTCTTCATCCCAGCCGTGTCAGCCAACATACAAGCCCTTATGATTCCCGGCTTGATCATCTTCGGGTTACTTTGGCTGACGATCTTCACGCTCGAGTCGCGCGTGCTCAGGAGTTGGATGGGCCGGCCCTTGGACGCAACCGGTCTCAATTTCGTCTGGCTGCTCGATGTCTTTGCGTTTGGCCTGGTTGCCTTGAGCGGAACAGGTCTAGCCTCGCTGGCAAGTAATCGAGGAATAGCTTCGATCGCTGCTTTGGCATCACTGCTGGTGCTGGTCGTGGGCACTTCTCTGCTGGCGGTTAAAGCGGTCTTCTTGATTCGTGTACAGTTGAGATCGCGCACAATGCCGGAAAACCAATTGAAGCCGGCGTTCTTCTTGCTCGTGCCCATCACCTGTTTGTACGGCATCAGCTACTACAGACTCATGCTGTACCTGCAGAAGTGGTTTGGTCTCGACATGAAAGTGCCGTCACACTACTTGATCACGCTCTCTTACATCGTAGCGATGGCCTGGGTCATATTCTCTATCTACTTGCTCCGTGGTTATTTCAGAAGATATTTCCGGACCAGTGAATATTTCCCGACACAATGGGCCTTGGTTTGAGCTCTGGTTGGCTCCCAGGTTTTGGGAGCATGGGTATATGGAAACTATTACCGGAATCCGGTTCTCTCGGTAATCAACTATGCGAGTATTGTGTTGGCCGTAGTCGTCTTTGCCTTTGTGGTCGGCAAGTTCTATAAGGCAAGTCTGGCTGCCGTGAGATAGGTTCATGGATCAGATAGGCCTTTTGAGCAGGATAGGTGTTGGGCGACGCTACGGTCTCACCAAATGGCGGTCGATGCTGTATGCCGACTGCCGCATATGTGGGCCGGGTATGCGGATCTGGAAGCTCCGTGGCGAACGGCGACTGCCTGAGGCGTTCCCTGTAGGGCGAAGTGCAGGAGGTCGGAACTTCTCGTTCACCTGGAAGTCCGCGTGAAAGAAAGGAGAGGGCGATGGATTGGATCTATCTCGATTACAACGCGAGCACGCCGATCGATACGTCAGTGCGCGACGCCGTTGTCCCCTACCTGGAGAAGGCATATGGCAACCCTTCCAGTACCCACTGGGCGGGAATACCCGCGCGTCAGGCCATAGATGACGCACGGTCCAAGGTAGCGGACCTGTTCGGCTGCTCGCACGATGAGATCGTCTTTACGAGCGGTGGCACCGAGGCCAACAACCACGCTCTCAAGGGCGTCTTCTTCGCGAATGGAGCCAGGGGGCATTTTATCACCTCCGCCGTGGAACATCCGGCCATCGTGGAACCCTTGCGTTTTCTGGAAACGCTTGGTGCGGAGATTACTATCGTCCCGGTTGATCGCTTCGGCATGGTGGATCCGGCAGATGTTCTTGATGCCATCAAATCGGACACGCTGCTCGTATCGGTGATGCATGCAAACAACGAGGTGGGAACCATTCAGCCGATCAAGGAGATCTCGGCGATCTGTCGCAATGCGGGCGTACTGCTACATACGGATGCTGCACAGTCCGTAGGCAAGATCCCGTCTGGCGTAAACGAGCTCGGTGTGGACCTGATGTCCATTGCGGCCCATAAGTTTTACGGCCCAAAGGGCATCGGTGCGCTTTACATCAAGAACCGCATTCGGCTTGAATCTTTCATGCACGGTGCCGGACATGAAGCGGGCAGACGTGCTGGGACGGAGAACATCCCTCTTGTTGTGGGACTCGGCCAAGCCGCCCTCTTGGCGAAGGACTTGGAACCGATGTTCCGCGTTGCTCAATTGCGAGACCTCTTCTGGTCACGGCTTATTGCGGTTTTCGATGAGCGCATCGTTCTCAACGGCCATCCTGAACAAAGGCTTCCAAATACACTCAATGTCTCCTTCCTCGGCCATGTCGGGGCGGAGGTTCTTGCGGCGATGCCCGAAGTCGCTGCCACCACAGGTTCGGCCTGTCACTCCGGCTCCGTGGAGATGTCGCCGGTGTTGAAGGCGATGAACACACCTGAAGACGTTGCCGCCGGAACTATCCGCTTCAGTCTCGGCCGAATGACTAGGGATTCTGACATCGAACAAGTGGTGGGTAGACTCAAGAATATCATCGGGTAAAGCGTTACGAGTACTTCGCCCTCAGTTCGAGCTTCGCGCCGAGAGTAGCCACGTCACCCCAGCCCAGTTTTGGGTGACGGGAGTATGTTTTCAGCTAGTTGGCGGAGGGGGAGGGATTCGAACCCCCGGAACCTTTCGGCTCAACGGTTTTCGAGACCTGGGTGCATTTTGATGGAAATCCCTGGTGGATGCATATATTGCTGACCTGCGGGTTTAGGTATGTTGTTATCCGTACTTCCCCTTATTTCACGATATTGAGCGTTATGATGGCCACAATTCAGCCACAATCGTAAGATGGCGATTTAAAGGCCTAGGACGATATGAAAGTAAATTTATGAAGGCCCTAGTAAGAATTATCTTGCTTGAGATGATGCATCTGAACGTTTGCGGCGCCAGCGGATTTTACAGTTCGCAAAATACGTTTGTTCTCAGTTGTTCTCAATTTTTCTCAGTTATATTGAATATATTGATCGATAATCGACGGTTCAGGATATTTAACCGTGTCATCTGTATCCGGGTGGCATTCGGCTTTCTACCCATGCGAGGAAGGTGTCAGTATCGTTGAGTGCTTTCTGGGCATCCTTTTTTCTCAATAATCGCGGGTCATAATCGACGGGATTTTTCATCCTGATAATCCCCAGATAACGATTGGACATTTCCTTTACATCTTTGCCCTTCACGATTTCTACCAATAACTTGGCCGCATCTTCGTGGTTCTTGCTGGAAGACCTGACTCCACCAATAGCTACAGTCAAAGCATCGCAAGAATGAATCGCACAGCGCACGGCGTTCTCCCCCGCAGCATTCCATAAGCCCTCTTCGAAGGATAGGTACATTGCCGCGCTTGATTGATGAGCCTTTTCCAGGTAGATCCTTGCGCTCAGTCTATCTTCGTCTTTTCTCGGGATTTTACCGACCATATGCCCTAATATCCTCTTTCGTATAGGTTATGGTGTCATGCCTATCGAAGATGTCTCTCCACATCCCCTTCTTGTTCTTGGCGTTCTTCTTTTTCTCATACTCGTTTTTTGCTACTAGCACAGGGCTTACAGGATTCCCTGAAGCGGCCATCGCCAGATTGGTTGCCTCGCTTACTTTGCCTTCGGCGGCTTTAAAATCTGCTCCATCTCTGATTATAATGAGAACATCGACATCGCTATCTAGCCTCTCCTCTCCCTTGGCGACACTACCGAATATAATGGCCCTCTCAAAGTCCTTTCCTATCTGTCTCTCAAATATCTTCACTATTTCGAGTAGGGCATTTCTCTCGACATCGAAAGCGTCTAGTAGCATTCCGCCAACCAGGAGATGATCTTCATTGAGTGTGTACTCGTTCGAAGCCCCTACGCTCCTTTTTCTTAGTAATCCCTGGACTTCCAGCTCCTTCAGCGCTTGAATGGTGGGGTTATGAGAATAGTCAATAAGCCTCGCAACCTCCCTCCCTGAATACGAGCCCTTGGTGCGTGAGAATAGGCGTAGAATCCTGACCTTGATCCTGCTGCTCAAAATATCATCTAACGCTTCATGAAATCTCATAATCCCTCAATGTCCTTATCTAATTACATATGTCACTATATAATGACAATGGCATCAGGTCAAGCCTCCCGATCATACGTACCACGAAGTTTGCTTGCTATACTCACAAGAAGCGTGCTCGATTGAGCAATACAAGCAAACTAACTACTTTACTTGAGGATTCCTGAATAAGAAACACCAGGCAATAAAAGAGCTGGTGAAAGTATATATTGGCGGAGAGGGTGGGATTTGAACCCACGTGACCCCTCGCGAGGCCAAACGGTTTTCGAGACCGCCGCATTCGTCCACTCTGCCACCTCTCCGCGTAAGCCTAATTATAGGTCGAGCTGCAACTCTTGTTCAATTAATATGGGGTTCTACAAACGGACCCGACCCCTTTGTAGAGCTTCACAGGCTGACGAGAATGGGTAGGGGTCAAGCCTGAAACATCAACATCTTCTTGGAATTGTTACTTCGAGCTATTGTAAGCTGGGAAAATGTTGATGTTTAGGCATCGACCCCGCTCGAATCTCACGAAGCTTCTCCCTTTAGAACTATTCTCGGTCAGCCTGTTCAAGCACGACGCTTCCGAAAAAACTCTCTTAGCATATCACCGCATTCCTGCTCCATTATGCAGTCGGTCACCTTTAGGCGATGATGCGTTGTCTCATCGCTCACCAGGTTGTACTTACTCCCCGCCGCTCCCAGCCTCATATCCCGGGCTCCGAATATCAGATTCGCAACCCGCGCCTGCACCAACGCGCCGGCACACATCGGGCATGGCTCGAGGGTGACATAGACGCTGCAACCTTCAAGCCTCCATCCGCCCAATGCTTCGGCCGCATCCCTCAAGGCGATTATTTCGGCGTGATCCAGCGGATTCCCCGATGCATGGCGCCGGTTATGGGCACGAGCAATAATATTGCCGTCGCATACCACAACCGCTCCAACCGGTATCTCGCCTTCGCCTGCCGCAATCCGGGCCTCTTCCAACGCTATTTCCATGAATTCCCTGTCGCTCAAAGGCTCTCCGACCTCCTGGTTTGCAATCAAGCAGCTCGCTGCATTAACCGATTATAAACACTAGTGTGTGCAATTAATCTTGTACGATCAAGGGAGGTCGCTCCATGGGGCATAAGACCGGCAAGGAAATGAAGAGCCTGCTGATTGCTGTTTCCATTATGACCCTGATTCTGGTGATTGCCATAATCGCTTATTTCGTTATCGATGTTACTTTGACCACCAACAGCAATATCAAGGACGACAAGGCTAAAATGATAGATCAATCGGTGGTGCTGCTGCAACAGATCTCGGGAAACCTGCTTGAGATAGACAAGAGCGCCGCTTTGATGCAGTACTTCGACCAGCAATTGCTGCAGAGTTTTTTAATGGGTGACCTCGCCGGCTTCTATAACTTCGCGGTTGAAATGGCCATCCATCTCTATCCCATCGATTATGTGAGTATGATCAAGGACGGCGAGGTTAAAGCCTATAGGACAAAGGCGGGCATTACAGTCGATCCGGCAACGCTTCCGGTTGCGCCCACCGAGGGAGACTACACAACCCTGGACTCGTTCGGAGGTAAGAAAGGCTTCTTCATATGCGTCTTTTACAGCGCCGATTTACGCTACATCGGCGTGGGGCAGTTTCAGGCGTCACTGATTATCGACCGCACCGAGCAAGCTGCGGATATCGAGAGCTACTTCAACGACCAGAGAAACGACCTGCTGCTCTGGATGCTAATAGGAGCCGGAATTGCATTGATACTCACCTTCCTCCTCACAACCATCGGCCTTCGCTACTTCACTAATAAGTATGTTGTCATGCCCATAGAGAAGCTCAACCGACGAGCGCAGGAGATTATGGACGGTACTTTCGAGGGTGAAGTCGAAGTGGATCCGGACAGTGCTTACGCGGCCTTGCAGGGACTGCTGCGGAGCGGGAAAAAGGTCTTGCGCCGCATGAATGAACATATGGAAGAATAGCTTTCTATTGATTGCATGCTTTCTTGGGTTGGATTAAAGAACGCTTAACAGGGCATCGATATATGGTAATGTGTTACTGGCTGGATATTGTTGGCAGTGGATATTGTAACAGTCTCCCGGAGGAGGAATCTTGGCCAATAAATTGGCACTGGAAATCGAGAAGATTTTGGCCGAATCGGTGGGGGATTTTATAGCAAAGGCAACCGTCAAGAAAAACTGCGAATTGATCGGAACCACACCCGATACGTTGACCTCCGATCAACTTCCCGCCCTAGCCGAAAAGATCGATAAATCGGTCTCATTCTTTTCGGGGAAGGATGCGGGAGAAGCACTGGCGGAAAAGATTAGGCATCTAAAAGTCTGAGAACGCGATTCCTGAAAGGGCGTCCATCAAAGTAGAACCACGTTGTTATGCGAGGCAAGCGAGACGCGAATCGCCGAGCGCAGTTGCTAGGCAAGCGAGTCATTTTACGACGAGCGCCGTTGCGAGGAACGGAGAGACGAAGCAAACTGGAGTGGCGAAGCAACCCCTTAACTGCCGATTCGTTATCAAGCCTCGAAAGCTTGAAGGCCTAATCCATTTGCATCTTCAGAAAACATTTCATTAACCAGATATCAGGATCTATTTGCTTCGGAAGACCTCGCAATGACATGAATCCCTGACCTTTGCAAATATTATTCGGCGTTCTTCAATACAAAGTCGATCAACGGCTGGATAACCTCATTGGGCCTCCTTGAGGAGGTATTCGCCGAAGCCATTAGCACATCCAGGTGGTTGTAGCCCTCGAGGAAATGCTTTTCTCCGGGCAGGCCGTCGATGCCTTGATCCACCCAGACCCCCTGCTCGGTAACGAATAAGATCTGCGGCATATCGATGAGCTTGTCACCATGAAGAAAATTGAGGCCGTACATGGGGGCCCAGGGCAGCGCCGCCCCGAAGAGATCGAGACATTGCCGCATTGAAAAGTACCACTCCGTGAGATTGAGAGGGCCTTCGAATAAAGCCCGGGCTACATCGTTAATGTCCGTCATTTCGTTTTCGATGGTCGTGAAAGTGGTTTCTCCGGTCGTGTCCTTGTAGTCAGGATCCGAGGCGCTGCCGATCTGGTCGAAGTTCACCCAGGAATAGAGAGGGCCGGTGCCCAGGTTATCGGCG
>MELM01000019.1:14255-14979 GCA_001767605.1 Candidatus Solincola sediminis
TTGGCTATATATTGAGGGCCCTTGCCAATCATGCTTTTGGTTATGGGAATATTGTCCACGATCAACTGTGGGAAGTCTTTCAGTACCACCGGGCCTCCCGCAAGAAAGCCCATGCTGTTCAAAATCAGGTTGCAGGAAGCGTAGCTGTCGTCGAATAAAACGCCGAGCAAGGCCTGGTTGGTGAAGCGGAAGTCCGTGATATCAGGCGTGCCTAACGCGAATGTATCTGTGTCCTTGGAGCTCAAGAAACGAAGAAGCCACTGCATGTTTTCGGAGAAGGGAACCTCGTTGATATATGTATCTTCTCCGTTCGGATCATAGTAGGCCGCCATAGCGACGGCTTCCAGCAGGGCCATTGATTCAGGGGGAAAGAGAGGGCCCATGTTCCAAATGATGGGTAAAGCACCGTCCCTTAGCCCGTCAAGGAATCCACCATAGATGACCTCGCTCATGTTCTTCGCTCCGTCCAACATCCATTCAGGCATTATTCCAAGGATCGAATCGCCAATGTTATCGAGCGAATTAAGAGCGGTGTCCAATCCGAACATACCGGCACAGTTATTGTAGCCGGCGTCATCGGTGGTGGCCGGATCGCCGTCCAGATCCCATCCCACGAAGCTCGATGCCATCAAACCGCCCATGGAGTGGCCCCCGACGAAGATTTTCTTACGCCTTACGGCGGGGTCGGGCACCAGGGTCTGGATTATCTTGAATACGTCCTCGG
>MELM01000019.1:14991-17707 GCA_001767605.1 Candidatus Solincola sediminis
GGCCGAATTCGGACAGGAAAAGGAGATCCTGGTTTTCCCGCCATCCCTTGAAGGTCTTGCCGTTTACGGATTGGCCTTTGTAGTAATAGCCTATAAAGGTATCAACAGCTTCGTCCACGGTTAGCTGATGCGTGCTGAGTTGGTCCTCCAGGTAATTGACCCCGGTGAGGTCCTCTAGGGCGTTAGTGCGATGCTCTGTCGCCCATACCTCGATGTTTTTACCGTCTTTCACCTTGGCCGTGTACACGAGCTGACGGGCCAGGTACTCGAAGCCATTGGCGCCTTCCAGAATCCCGGGGAGCATGACCAGCATGGCATCGGTGGTGGCCGCATTTGCCTGTGCCTTATTGGTGGGATCTAAAGTAGAGCCATCGCTCGGACGGATGCGAAGCAAATGTATCTCGTTACATTCAGCCGGCGCCCCCCACTCCGAAGGCAATGGTGAGGAGATTACCTGCTCCTCCGCTACCACGGCCTGGTCCACGTCGGCCTGCGTATAGTCACGTGGAACCGGAGCGTTCTTCGCGCCCTCGGGAATAGGCCCACCTTGTTGATAACACCCGGTGAGCAGAATCAAAAATCCGAGTAGCAGAAAACTGAATAGCCTGATGTGTTTAGTCATCTCTCTCCCCCCTCGCATCAGTCGACAACCCTCAATTCGAGCCAACTAGCATATAGCCCTCTAAATAATTTAATTGGGGCCGGGGCGCAGCCTGTCAAATGCCGGCCCATTCAAATAAGCGTGCCGGGCCTTTAACCCTCGGTCCTTTTAAAAACCGAAGATTGAAGACCCGGCACTGCTTAATCATCACGTACTATTTAGCGTTCTCCATTACGAATTCGATCAGGGGCTCGACCACCTCATTCGGCCGCCTTGCCGAAGTGTTGGCGGAAGCATTCATAACGTCCATGTGGTTGTAGCCCGTGAGCAAGTGCTTCTCGCCGGGCAATCCGTTGATATCTATGTCTCCCATCATGCCCTGCTCGGCGATGAATACGACCTGGGGCATGTCGATAAGCTTGTCCCCGTGCAGGAAATTCAGGCCGTATTTGGGTGCGAAGGGCGTAACCGCGCCCACCAGGTCAACGAGCAGGCGCATTGAGAAATACCACTCCACCAGGTTGACCGGTCCCTTGAAGGCGGTTCGCGCGACGTCGGTGATATCCGCTACTTCGTTCTCCATAGTGGTAAAGGTGGTCTCCCCCGTCGTGTCCTTATAATCCGGATCCTGAGCGTCTCCTATCTCATCGAAGTTGGCCCAGGAATAGAGAGGACCGGTTCGTAAATCCTCGATGGGCCCTGCGTCGTTGGCGATCCAGTAAGGCCCCGGACCGATGCTGTTGGACAAAATGGGTATATCATCCGTCCACGTCTTAGGGAATTCCTTTAGCACGACAGGTCCGCCTTTGAGGAAGCCCATGCTGTTCAAAATCATACCCATGGGCACGAAGCTGTCATCGAAGATCGAGCCGAAGAGCGCTTCATTGGTGAAGCGGAAGTCTCGAAGGTTGGGACTGTCCGCTATGAAAATGTCATTATCCTTGGAATGTAGAAAACGAAGCAGCAATTCATTCATGTCGGTCCAGGGAACGTCTCTGATATAAGTGTCTTCGCCGTCCGGATCGTAATAGGCGGCCATACCGACCGCTTCCAGCAGGTCCATCACTTCGGCGCCGAAAATCGGCGGCGAGTTAAGGACGACCGGATAGCTGCCGTTCTTCAGGCCGTCGACTATTCCACCGTAAATGGTTTCAGTAATATCTTCGAATCCCTCCTTCATGTCATCCGGCATCATACCGAAAACGGCGTCACCGACGGTGCCTATCGAGTTGACCACGGTGTCGAGCCCGAACATTCCGGCGCAATTGTTGTAGCCCGCGTCATCGACCGTCGCCGGGTCTCCGTCCAAGTCCCATCCGGCGAAATAGGAGGTCATCATGCCGCCCATGGAATGGCCGCCGACGAAAACCTTTTCCCGCCTGACCGCCGGGTCGGGAACCAGGGTTTGGATTACCTTGAATACGTCCTCGGTGTCGAGCTTCAACCCGAATTCGGCGAGACATGGAACGTCCTGATTTGCAAGAAAGCCCTCGAAGGTCTTGCCGTTTATAGCCTCGCCCTCGTAGTAGTACCCTATAAAAGCGGCGACCGCCTCGTTTATATCCATCTCGCCTTTGCTGAGCCCTTCTTCCAGGTAGTTGACTCCAGTGAGGTCTTCCAGACGGTTGTTGCGGCGCTCGACCGCCCATACCTCGATGTTCTTCTGGTTCTTGACCTTGGCCTGATATACGACCTGCCTGCCGAGGTATTCGAAACCGTTGGCTCCCTCGAGCACGCCGGGTAGCATTAGAAGCATGGCATCCGTGGTCGCCACATTTGGCTGAGCCGCATTGGCCGGATCGATGGTCGACCCGTCGCTCAAGCGGAACCTGAGGAAGCGAATCTCGTTACATTCCGCCGGAGCGCCCCACTCAGCCGGAAGTGGAGCCGCAATTACTTGTTCCTCCATCACCACTAAACTGTCTACTTGCGCCTGCGTGTAATCGCGGGGAACGGGAGCCTTCGTCTCCTCGGGTATGGGGCCGCCGGGCTGATAGCATCCGGCCATCAGAATCAGAACTCCCAGAAGCAAAATGCCGAATAACCTGAAGTGTCTAGTCATCTCTTTCCCCCTTGCATCAACCGGCAATTTGTATTTAGAGCGCAGGCATTTCC
>MELM01000019.1:17746-18070 GCA_001767605.1 Candidatus Solincola sediminis
TCGCTGGGCCTCCTCGCGGAAGCGTTCGCACAAGCCGTAAGTACGTCCATGTGATTGTATCCCTTGCAAATATGCACCTCTCCCACACTGGTTTCATCCTCGCTATGTGTTCCTTTGTCAGCAACAAAAAGAACTTGGGGCTTCTCCGCCACTTTTTCCGGATAGAGGAAATTGATCCCGTACTTGGGCGCGTAAGCTTCGGTGGAACCCTGGAAATCGAAGAGCAGCCGCATGGAGAAATACCACTCAACCAGGTTCAACGGCCCTTTGAATATCACCCGGGCGACGTCCCGGATATCCGACACCTCGTTTTCCATCGTCGTG
>MELM01000019.1:18193-18569 GCA_001767605.1 Candidatus Solincola sediminis
GTAGTAAGGACCGGTCCCGAAAGAACTGGAAAGCTCGGGGATCAAGCTGATGGGAAAGAGCGGGAAACTCTTTTCTATCACCGGCCCTCCCTGGAGAAAGCCCATGCTGTTTTGGATGAACATAAGCGGTACGTAGCTGTCGTCGAATACGATGCCGAGAAGCGCTTCGTTAGTGAAACGGAAATCGGTCATTTGGGGCGTTGCCTGAATGAAAGTATCAAGATCGTTGGAGTGCAGGACGCGAAGGAGCCACTGAACATCCTCGGAAAAAGGCACATCTTTTACATAGGTCGCTTCAGAATCCGGGTCGTAGTAGGCGGCGAGGCCGATCGCCTCCAGGAGGTCCATCACCTCGCCACCAAGGAATGGCGACGAG
>MELM01000019.1:18593-24032 GCA_001767605.1 Candidatus Solincola sediminis
CGCAAGCTCTGGATCAAGTTCGCATAATCACTTTCGGTTGTAGCGCTGCTGGTAATTTCTTCCTCAACGGCTGCCGGCATGGCGCCGGAGAAGCTGTCGCTCGGAGGGAACATGCCATTCATGGGAGCGAATTGGGTATCGAACCCGAAAAGGCCCGCGCAGTTGTTGTATCCGGCGTCGTCGGTCGTCGCCGTATCTCCATCCAGGTCCCAACCCACGAAATAGGTGGCCATGGGACCGCCCATGGAATGGCCTCCGACGAATACTTTCTCCCGCCTGACCTCGGGATCCGGCACCATGGTCTGGATCACCTTGAATACGTCTTCCGTGTCGAGCTTCAATCCGAACTCTGAGAGGAACGGGATATCCTGGTTCCAGTACCAACCCGCAAAAGTCTTCCCGTTTAACGGTTGACCTTCGTAATAGTAGTCGACGAAGGTCTCTACCGCCTCATCCGTGGTCATTTGCCCTTTACTTAATTGTTCCTCGATATAGTTGGCCGCGGTTAAATCTTCCAGCCTGTTATTGCGCCGTTCAACACCCCATACCTCTATGTTCTTGTTATTATTCACTTTGGCGCTATATACCGCCTGCCGCCCGACATACTCGAAGCCATTAGCTCCTTCCAGGACACCGGGGAGCATGAGAAGCATGGCGTCGGTGGTGTCTGCATTCGGCAGTGAATTGTCATTGGAATCGAGTGTAGACCCGTCACTAGGACGAAAGCGGAGGAAGTGTATCTCGTCGCATTCCTGAGGCGCTCCCCACTCCGCCGGCAACGGCGAGGAGATCACCCGTTCCTCCATGACCACGACTTGATCCACGTCTTCTTGGGTGTAATCCCTTGGGACAGGCGTGTGAGCGCCTTCCGGGATAGGTCCGCCCGGTTGGTAGCAACCCGCGAGCAGAATCAACAAGGCTAGAGAAACAGCACAAATGATCGCATGGCTTTTTCGCATGACATCCCCCTTTACCGGCAATTCCCTACACTATTTCATAAAGCTATTCTTATGAACCACTTGCCCATTTTAGCATGCCCCGAATATGCTTAGTCTGTAGTAAGGGCCATAATGAATGAAGCTTCATTCATTTGAACGAATGTAACATTAATGCCATGGATAAAGCAAGCCAGAAACGCAGCGAAATAATAGACGCCGCTTATAGGGTAATTACGCGCAAGGGCTATCATGCGACGAGGATAGAAGATATCGCCCAGGAGCTGGGCATGGCCCAGGGTTTGTTCTACCGCTATTTCAGAAACAAGCTTGAAATCTTCAATGAGATTGTGGACGAAATCATCATGCGCATCACAGAGGGTATGGCCAGCGCTCCCCCCACCTTATCCAACACGCTCGGAGAGTACACGGAACAGATGCGGGGGGGACTTGAGAATTCGTTCGCCATCCTCACCGAGGATCCTTTCATATCCAGGGCCATGTTCTTCGAGGCTTACGGCATCGACGAGGAGATAAGCAAAAAGGTTCAGGACGTGTTCGATCTTTTTGGGGAGTATTCCTCATACTACGTGCGGCACGGGATCGATAAAGGAATTTTGCGGCAGGATCTGGACGTGGAAAAAATGGGCTTTGCATTCAACGCTCTGGTCTTTGAAGGGGTTCGCCGGATAATCCGGTCCAACGACAAAGAGGCCGCCAAGGCGGCCTGGGTGAAGGCCATCCTCGGCCTGATGATACAGGGCACGGCAGACGCTCAAGCCTTGGAAGAATTACGTAGAATGAAGGGCTTCATCGTATAAGTCATGCAGCGCTTCATAATTCGTGCCGTGTCTTGATTCTTGAATTCTGCTTCGAAGAGGAATTCAAGAATCAAGACACGGCACGAATTATTTATTCCCCGATCAATCTTTGTACGTTGGCAAGGAGTGCATCCGGCTCAACCGGCTTCTCGACATAATCATCGGCGACCAGATCCATCCCTCTGCTTCTGGGGATCTCGGTTTCCTTTGTCATACGAGAGCCGAAACTGGTGAGGAGCATTAGCGGTATACTCTTGAGATCGGCATCGGCCGCAATCTCATCCGCAGCTGCAAAGCCATCCTCGGTCGGCATTATCACGTCCAGAATGATCAGATCCGGCTTGACCTCTCTTGCTTTCGTTATACCTTGATCGCCGTCGTAAGCAACTTCGACTTCGTACTTCTCCTCCAAGAGCGCTCGGGTCGCCTCGACGAAATCCCTGTCGTCATCAACTAGAAGAACTTTTTTCACCATGGCCTCCTTTTCGCCTCGTCATGTCGATTCACATTTCATCCTGACAATCTTTCCAAGAACGGCGTCTATTCACGCCTGGCCAATATCTTGCCTACCCTGTCAAGAACCGCATCCGGATCAATGGGCTTCTCGATGTAATCATCGACATTCATTCGGACTCCGGTCTCGAGCTCATAGCGCCGCTGGCTGACGTCCTCGACCACCGAGGTCAATACGATAATTGGGATATCTTTCCACCTCGACCAGCGCGGGTCCTGCAAGGTTTTACATACTCCGTAGCCGTCAAGCTTCGGCATAAGTAAATCGAGGATGACTAGATCGGGATTTTCCTCCTTGATCTTGTCCAAGCCCTCTTCCCCGTCATGTGCGATAACAACATCGTATCCCTCGCTTTCGAGCAGCGAATCGAGCACATCGGTGATATCGGGGTCGTCATCTACTACTAATATTTTTATCGGCATTCGGATGCACCTCCTTATAAGATAGGCCTGGGCAACAACCCAGCCCTCTCCATGATCTCGGGTACTATCTCTTCCCATCCGACCGCCTGTACATGGATTCCATGCACACCCGGTATCTCCTTCGCCTGTTCGATAATTTCGAGGATGACATTTATTCCTTCCTCCTTGACGTCCTTGGCGTCCTCCAACCTGCTTATCATCCCGTCCGGGATCTCCACCCCGGAAACGAATTTCTTCATATACCTGGCCATGCCAACGGATTTTACGGGAATGATCCCCGCCAGGATGTGGGTCTTCTTGTCGAGACCCGCATCGCAGACCTCACCCATCCAGGTGGCAAATTTTGGCACATCATAGACTGCCTGAGTCTGGATGAAATCGGCCCCGGCTGCGACTTTTTTAGCCAATCGCGCAGTCCGATACTCGAAGGGATCGGCATAAGGATTCTCCACGGCCCCGATAAATAGCGGCACCTCTCCCGCTATTTCCTCGCCGCATATAAACTTGTGCTCATCCCGCATTATTTTTACGGTCTGTATGAGCTGGACGGAATCGATATCGAAGACTCCCTTTGCCTCGGGATGATTACCGAACTTCACGTGATCGCCGGAAAGACAAAGGATGTTTTTCACATCCAAGGCTACCGCGCCGAGGACATCCCCCTGCAGCCTTATTCGATTTGCATCCCGGCACAACATCTGCATAACCGTGTCCAACCCGATGCGCCTCAGTATCGCGCAGGAAGCCAGGCTGCATAGGCGCACTACTCCGGTTTGATGATCCGTGACGTTGAAGGCATCGGCGGCATGGCCAATTTCCTCGCCATGAGCCTCTATGATTCGCGCCGAGCCCGATTTCGGCGGGCCTATCTCCGCCGTCACGGCAAAGTGCCCCGCCTCAAGGACCTTTTCCAGGTTGCTGCCCGATTTCACGATCCTTCCTCCTCCCGCTGCGCTTCCCCGAATGCCAGATTGCAGATGGATCCATTGGGGATGATAAAAGTGACCAGCGTTCCTATATCTTTTCCGGGCGCGGGGCTTTCCGCCCATATCCGCCCGTTATGCATCTGCACGATGCGTTTGCAGATCGAGAGCCCAAGGCCGGTTCCCTCCAGACACTCCGGATCGCCCTTGAAAAAATCGTTGAAGATGTTAGGCATGATCTCAGGCCTGATGCCATGGCCTTCGTCCTCGACGCAGACCTCTACGCTGTCGTCCACGTCGCGGGCTCTTACGTATATCTTCCCATCCCTGGGGGTATACCTGACTCCGTTTGATACCAGGTTGTTTATGAGCTGGCAGAGGCGGACCTCCGAGCCGAATATTTCCGGAAGATCGGGTTCGATATCCTTTACCAGCAATATCCCGGCGGGATCACATAGGCCGCGGGCTACCTCAACGCAGCTATCCAATACGTCTTTCCACGCGACTCCCGCCAGTTCGGGGTAAATGAGACCCGCCTCGAGCCTGGATAAATCGACGATATCGCTTATAAGTTCGAGCATGCCGTCGATTCGCTTGACGCTGCGATTGAGCCAGGTTTCCTGTTTCTCGGTAAGGGGTCCGGCATTGCCCCGCAGGATCACCTTTATATAACTCGAGATGGCGGCGAGGGGCGCCTTCAGGTCATGAGCCACCATTCGCACGAAGTAAAGAAAGCGCTCGCGCTCGTCACTCATGCGCGATACTTCCTCGCGAGCCCTGTTCGCTTCAAGGACCATGCGGTCTCTTTCCTCTTCCTTCTCCAGAACCAGCCCTGATAGTTCGGCGATGGAATCCAGGAAATCTATCTCGTCCTCACTGAAGGTCCGACCTTTACTGGTATAAACCCGCATTATGCCCCTTACGCCGCCATAAGATCTCATGGGCACTGATAACATGGAGCCGATGCCTTCCCGCCTTGCCGCCTCGGGGTATTGAACGCGCGGATCATTGGATATATCCGTTATGGCTACCGATTCGCCCTCCAGCACGCGCCTTACGGTGTTGTCGACCTCGACAATACCCTTGCCAATATACTCTTTGCTTATTCCATAGCTCACATGGTGATAAAGCTTATCTCCTTCTTGGCTGAGAACAAGCAATGAACACCCTTTGGCCTTGGTGCCTATCGTGATCGATTCAACTATGGCGTGGAGTACATTCTGCACTCCGACGGAGGCTATTACCTTTTTGGAAATCTCATAAAGGAGTTCTTTTCTCATCTATACCTCTTTGGTGGTCTCGGGCGGTAGCGGCACCGGGATGTGCATTCTTCGGGCTCCCCCGCTCAATGATTTGCTCCAATCCTTATACGGCCTTACCTGCATCAGGTCGTCGAGCCTGCCGAGGGCGATCATGCGATCGTAAATCATCTGCCAGCCACAGGGAAGGGTAGGGTCAACCTCGCATTTTCCACCCACCGAACCTCCGCACGGTCCGTTGAAGAGGCCTTTCGCACAATGCACTATCGGGCAGATTCCAGCATTATCGGCGAGCACGCAGTCGCCGCACTGCGCACATTCCTCCGTAAAGTAGCCGGATTCCGATTCACGGCCGATGAAAAGGGTATTGAGAGCGGGGAGCACCGGCAGCTCCGTGTAGTCGGTCACCATGGAAACTCCGAGCGAACACGCAAGCACCAGGACCGCTTCCGCATCATGTAATAGTTGCTCGAGTCCTCCGCGCGCCTGCAGCGGAAGGGGCTCGCAGGTAACCGCAATCACCGTATCGGAAACAGCCTGAAAACCGTCCTCTTCGAGGCGGGAA
>MELM01000019.1:24057-36205 GCA_001767605.1 Candidatus Solincola sediminis
CCGGTCCCCGCTATAGTCGGACAGGTACCGCACCCTATTAATGCGATCCGTTTCACCACCCCCAAGCTCCTGGTAATTTCTTCCATAGTCTTCTGCTGTGTGATGCTTTTCATCTTCACCCCTTCTCAGTCTGAGGCCTTGCGCTTGTCGATGAGAAACCCGCCTGGCATGCACCCTCGAGCGCATGCGTTTCGAATTCCTCTCGGAATTTATTTAGCGTTGAAAATACCGGCGCCAGCATCTGGCCGAGGCGCGGGCAGAGGGCGAGTTCGCCGGCCGAGCCGAGAACAGAGGAGATTTGGTGCAGCTTCTTCTCATCCCCTTTTCCCGCCCAGACCTCCTCTATAAGACCGGCTACCACAGCTGGAGCCGTTCTCCCCGCCCCACATCCGCCACAGCAAGCGTCCTCAGCCCGAGTGGCAAGATAATGCGCCCATTGCACCATGCATTGGGAGGAATCAAGTAGAACCAGTTGCGATGTCTCATCCAGCCCGTTGCTTTCGGCTTCCACGCCCGATATCAACCGGGATCCGGTTTGGATGGCCTTTGCATCATCTTTCAGTCGGAAGCCGTTCCGGACGGCCAGCAAGCTATGGTTTCCGGCACAATCGACGACGCCGGTTATCCATTGCTCGCTTTGACCGCCATCCAAGTTACGGGAAAGTCTTACAGCCGAGGCGGCCGGGAGAACCGCTATAGATTCGGGGCCGGATCCTACGCCGTTCCGGCTGTAGACAGATGCCGCTTCCCACAGCATCCTCCCTTGTACGATCGCCGCTCGCCCGATCTCGAAGGACGACGGCACATGTACCGGCCCTTCCAAGACAGAGGCGCTTACCCCCATTCCGGGTAGCAGCTCCTCAACAGCTTCTGTAATTGCTTTTCTTAAACCCTTGTCATTCCACGGGAGATAGAAAACAACTTTTCCGGCCCCTGACAAGAGGATCCCCAGAGCGGCTCCAAGGACTACACCCTTGGGGTGTAGAAGCGCAGCCTGATAATCGATGCTGTTTTCTACTTCTCGTCCCGGTATATCGCAAATCATCAGCGCCGGCCCGGGTGAGCCGGAAGCCCTGCCCGAGGCCGCCGCGATTATCTCCCTTACGCCGGCAGCTCTTGCAATCCAGCTGTCCGCCAACGCCTTCGCGGCCGACGCAGGATCGCGGGCGAATTCGCGGATTGCGCTCTCGTGACTCTCGGCCGCCTCCCGGCTCTCTTCCGCCACCCACCAGGCCGGAAGGTCCGCGCCGATTGGTATCCGCGGTCCGGAAGGAACGGCATCGCCTCTTTCGGCGGCTGCGAGCACCGCCGTCAAATCTTCCGCGTCAACCGAGTCGATCAGCACCTTTTCCCGGCCTGGAGATTCTATACATACGGCGGGAGAATCATGCCACTCCATAAGCCCGGGATCTCTAACGAGCAACGCGTCCGGCGGCATCTCTTTCCTCAAGGCATCGAAGAGTTCTCCGGCCCCTCTTGCGACGCAAGCCGGCCCGCTGCAGACGCGCACCCGCATGCGGCCTGCCTCTCCCGCAAACTCTGGGAACTGGGAAATAAACCCATATATGCGGCTTGAGGGCAGCTTCAGGCGGATCGCCAGATTCTCAATGACCGATCCATCCGGCACTCCTGCGTCCTTCAAGTATGCAAGAATGAGCGGCATCATCTCGGGCTGCGGAGGCTTTGGCATCTTATTCACCCCGCTCCCATCTTTCCACCTTGATGGCACATACCTTGAGGTCGGGTATCTTGCTCACGGGATCGAGCGCCGGATTGGTCAGGAGGTTGGCCGTCTCCTCGCTGAAATGAAAGGTCGCGAAAATGCTCCCCGGCGGCTGCCGGGAGGAGATGTGGGCATGGCTGATCAAGTCTCCCCGCCTTGAAGCAAGGCGAACACCATCGCCTTCCCGCAAACCCAAGCGGCGGGCATCCTCCGGGTTGATATCCACCCGTCCGGCTGAGACCTTTTCCTCCAGGTTGTGTGAGCGCCTGCTCATGGACCCTGAGTGGTAATGATAGAGAATGCGGCCGGTCGTAAGGACGAACGGATATTCTTCATCGGGTGGCTCAATCGACGGGAGATAATCGACCGGGTTGAAACTCGCCTTCCCCTTTGAGAACCTCCCGACGTGCAGGATAGGAGTGCCCGGATGATCGATGTCGGGACATGGCCACTGCAGCCCGCCTTTGTTCAGGCGATTGTGCCGTATTCCGGCATAAGAGGGTACGAGCGAAGCGATTTCTTCCATTATCTCGTCCGGCTTCAAGCTCGGCCCCGGGCTGCCCAGTCGCTCCGCCAGTGCGGCGAGGATGATATGGTCCTCACGCGCCTCACCGGGAGGTTCAACCGCTTTGCGGACCCGCTGCACCCGCCGCTCAGTATTGGTAAAGGTGCCCTCCTTTTCAGCAAAGCAGGCACCGGGCAGGACGACATCGGCGAGTGCCGCTGTTTCGGTTAGAAAAATATCCTGGACGACGAGGAAATCGACCGAAGTGAGCGCTTCCCCTACGTGCCGCACATCGGGGTCGGTTACCATGGGATTCTCGCCCATGATGTAAAGCGCCCGTATTTCTCCCTCGCGCGCCCCCTCCATTATCTCCATGAGGGAAAGCCCCGGTTGCGAGGGGAGGGTCACACCCCAGGCTTCCGAAAATTTCTTGTTGGCATCGGGGTCATCCACCCTCTGATAGCCGGGGAAAAAGTCGGGCAACGCACCCACGTCGCAAGCTCCCTGGACGTTGTTCTGGCCGCGAAGCGGATTGATGCCCGCGCCCGCCTTGCCCAGGTTGCCACAGAGAAGGGCCAGGTTAGCCAGGGCCTTCACATTCCCGGTGCCGTTTACGTGTTGAGTTATACCCATGGCATAGAATATGGATGCTCGTTCGGCTTTCCCGTAAAGCCTCGCCGCCTCAACCAGGTCGGAGGCGGCGATACCGGTTATTGCCTCGACTTTTTCCAGTGTATATTCGGACAGCGGCTGCTCGAATTCCTGAAAGCCCTCGCATCTTTCGGCAATGAACTCGCCGTCCTGCAGTCCCTCGTTCAATACCACTGCCGCCATTCCGTTTATCCAGGCAACATCGGTTCCCGGGCGGGGCTTCAGGTGCATGGTTGCGAAGCGAGAAAGCCCGAGTTCACGCGGATCTATTATAAGAAGCTTGGTGCGGCCCGATAGAGCCGCCTGCTTTATCCTTTCGGCTATCACCGGATGATTCTCGGTGGTATTCGAACCGGTTAACATTATTACATCGGCCTCGCCTATATCGGCGATGGAATTGGTCATCGCACCGCTTCCCAGAGCTGCCGCCAGACCGGCGACTGTTGGACTGTGTCATAATCGCGCGCAGTGATCGACGTTATTGGTGCCGATCAAAACACGAGCCAATTTCTGAAGGATGTAGTTTTCCTCGTTGGTGGCCTTAGCTGAGGAAAGGAAAGCTATTGAATCGGGGCCGCTTTCATCCCTGACAGCCTTCAGGCGCTCTGCAACCTCAGTCATCGCCTCATCCCAGGTTGCTTCAACCAGTTCTCCGCCGCGGCGTACGAGGGGTTTCTTCAACCGGTCGGGATGATCGACGAAGTCCAAACCGAAGCGTCCCTTGACGCAAAGGCTGTAATTATTGACGGAGTCCGGCACTCCGGCACCTGCGCCAATGATGCGATTTTCGCGGATATGAAGACCGATGGAGCAGCCGACGCCGCAATAGGGACAGGTGGTGACGACCGTCTTCTCTTCGATCCCCTGATGAAGTGATGGCTTCTCGATCAGCGCTCCAACCGGGCAAATGGATACGCAGAGCCCGCAGAACTCGCATACCGAGCTATCGAGATCGCTGTCGATGACGGTGGCCGGCCGGGCCGCACTCCCGTGTTGTTGGAATTCGTAAGTGCCTACTCCCTGGACCTGCTGGCAAGCCCGGACGCAGAGGCCACAGGAAATGCACTTCGAGAGATCCCGCAGATAGAAGGGGTTGGCATCAACCACCGGTCGATAGTCCTGACGGTAGGGGAACTCGCGGCCGGTTATCCCCGCTTCTATGGCCAGCTTTCTTAACTTGCAGGAATTGTTGCTTTCGCAGACTTCGCAATGGACCGGATGAGATGAGAAAATAAGCTGCAGCAAGAGTGCTCTGGCCTCAAGCACCCTTTCGGTATCCAGGAAGATAGACTTCCCCTCTTCGACAGGAGTGTTGCAGGCCGTTATCAGCCTGCCCGTCACTTCTTCCTCGACCAGACATATGCCGCAGGTGCCGCTGTCCGCAACGCAGGGGTGATGGCATAAGGTGGGTACGCGGAGCCCGATGCTTTCCACTGCCGAGAGAAATGTCCAATTATCGGGTGCCTCGACCTTTCGGCCATTGACCGTGATGCCGACCATCGATCCTCCCCCTTTCAATTGGAAACGCAACTCGCTTCAATAATAGGAAAGATGCTTCGGCGCATATATGAAGATTGGTATCCCGACGAATGTAGATGTTTCCTGTTCTCCTTTGATTTTTTTACTATACGCGATTGAATATAAAAAGCAACACGGCGAATCCGAGATAAAGGAAGGCAAGTTCAACACGGCAAGCATGGTAGGATCATGTATTCCGTAAGAGAAGAGGGGCAAATGGACAATAATAAAGAATCATCGGAAGAACCAAGGGAATCCTCCGGCGCAAGATTCGTCGATTTCGCCGCTGCCGGACAGGCCGTCAAGCCGGAACGGAATGAGGAAATGTCGCCGCGCGGGATGTTGTGGTCATTACTGTTGCCTCTGGGGTTCGCCTTCTTCCTTACCTGCCTTTTTCTGGCTATGCGGGGCGTGATGGACCTGGGCGGAATGGTGGCAACCGGAGGACCTTATGAGATTGCACATCCGGCGCCGGGCTACGTGTGGATTATTCCGGTGTCGATCATCGCCAGCATCATCATGATCATGGCAAGCTTCGCGGAAAAATCTGATAAGGGCTTCGTCAACCTGGTTAGCCTGCTGTTCTGGCCGGCAATCTTCCTGTCACTGGGTTGGAATTTCATCGAATACGGTTTCTTCAAAGGACGGCTGGTTGGAGGATGGATTGTATGCGGCCTATTATTCGCGCTGATGGGAGGGTTTCCGCTCTATTTCATAGTAAAGGCGACTATGGCAAGTCGAAGGTCTCATGAAGCCCGATCCAGATCCATGCTCTTGTTACCCCAGTTGCTTGGATTGGCGGCGGGCATCATTGCCGGCAGCCTCTTCTTCTGTGCCATATCGTGAGCGAATGCCAAATAAAGAAGCCGAGAAATTAATCCCGGCCTGCTTATTATCTGGCACGCCCGGAGGGAGTCGAACCCCCAACCTACAGATCCGTAGTCTGTCGCTCTATCCAGTTGAGCTACGGGCGCATGCTTTGTAGAAAATATTTTAGCATATCGATGCCTTAATCAATTCCTTATCACCTTCCGATTTAAATGTAGAGAAGAATCGAACGGCTTGCGAAGGTGACAAAGGTGGCTAGTAGGGAATTCGAGGAACTGCGGGAGCGGCTGCTTTCCGCGCCGATGCGGGGCGAAACCCCCGTCGAAAATGCCCGGGTAGAGTTCGAACGATTAATGTCTTCCTATACGGGAGACCTCGCGGATGTAACCCGGGAAGAAGCTATTTGCTCGGGGGTGCCCGCCTCATGGATTCTGACGCCGCATGCGATCTACAATCGTGTGGTCCTCTACTTTCATGGCGGCGGATTTACCATGGGCTCGGTTCAGTCCCACCTGGAAATCTTATCCAGGATATCCCGACCGCTCTCCGCCCGTGTCCTGGCTATTGATTACCGCTTGGCTCCCGAACATCCCTTTCCGGCCGCAATAGAAGATTGTGTATCCGCTTATCGCTGGCTGCTGCGATCCGGCATCAGCCCCGATCAGATGGTGCTCGCCGGCAGTTCCGCCGGTGCAGGGCTCGTCATGTCGACCCTGCTCATGCTCCGTGATTGCAATGACCCGCAACCGGCTGCGGCCGTCTGCCTCTGCCCCTTCGTCGATATGACGCTTCAAGGCGACTCCTTAACTGCCAATCATGGAAGGGATTGGGTAACCAAAAGCCGGGTTGAGGCCATCGTCGAGACCTATCTGGCTGGAGCCGATCCGGCCCAGCCCCTGGCCTCTCCGGTTCTCGCTGACCTGTCCGGCTTGCCTCCCATTCTTATCCAGGCAGGAAGGAACGAGATTCTGGTCGACGACGCCCGCCGCCTGGCGGCTTATGCAAGTTCGGACGGAGTCCAGATCGAGCTGGATATCTGGCCGGAAATGATCCACATGTGGCAGCTTTTTGCAGCAGCCATTCCGGAAGGCGCAGAAGCTATTGAGAAAATGGCAAAGCTGCTGAAGAAGTCGGTGAGGGCGTGGTCGGAATAGTCGTTTAGTGCTTGCTGGTTCGGAATGGATTGCCTCCCCTTCATAAACCCGCACAAGCGATTGATTTCTTTATGATTTCGCCATCGCCTTCTGCCTCAATTCCTGCGGCATCTTTTCGATGGCATATCGGAGTGCGGTTCGTGGCATCGTCGCCTTGTGTTCGACAACATAATCGAACACTTCCTTCTGATGCCGACGGCTCGCTTCCTTAAGCATCCAACCGTAACCTTTCTGAACCAGATCGTCTTTGTCTTCTAGAAGCATGTCCGCAATCTCGAAGATGTCTTTCAAATATTTACCGTTCTTTGCCGGGATGATCAGGCTCACCGCAGCCGCTCTTCTCATCCAGCGGTTGGGTGATTGCGTCCAGCCCTTAAGCCCCCCTAGGTATTCGGGATACTTTTCAATGAAGGCTCCGACTGCATGATTGCAAAGAGTGTCGCATGATGCCCAGTTGCTTATATACCGGCCGATCCATCTCTCGAAGGTCTTGAAATCAGCCGTCTCGAACTCGTCTTCCATCCAGTATGCCCAGTTAGCCGCGACCCAGGACTCCTCACTATAATCCGACTTAAGTAGTTCCTCGCATAAGGAAAAGACTTGGTTCTTACCCAGGGGTTTGACTTCCTTGAAATATTGCTTCGCGATTCTTACAACGAGAGCCGTCTTGACGCCGTAGAACCTTACCTCTTCCTTGAAAAATCTGAAGGCGCTGTTTTTCGTCTTCTCGTCCGAGTTCTTCTCAAGCTCATCCCTGACGTTTGTGATAATTTCCTTCCCCTGGGCGTTCATTTCTTCCCCTTCGTTTTCTTTTTCATTTTTATAGTCTCCTGAAGCAGAATTTCACCTGACTTATTCATGAAATCCTCAATGATCTTCATTTCTTTTTCACTATACCCGTTCTCGAGTTCTTTCAGCCTCGTTGCCATGGACTCAAATAATCTCGCCATTTTCTTGGCGTTTTTGGGAATCATCTCTACGTAGACTTTACGGCACCCCGGTCACCAGTCCCGTACTCGCATCGGTTACCACCAACTACATCTTTATAATCATGGTTGTCGCGATAGGGATACCTCTTGGTTTTCATTTCCATTTCTTGGGAAGTGTAGTCGCCTTCGTTCTGCTGGCGCTGCTGACCACGGTTTTCGGGATCTTTTCCATCACGCTGGCATTGGTTACGGGGGATATCAACTCCTTTGCCGCGCCGATAAACGGGATGAATCTTCCGCTACTGCTCCTTTCAGGCGTGCTCCTGCCGCTGACGCTGGCACCTTACTGGATGCGAGTTCTCGCCCATTTCAACCCGCTGTACTACGTGGTCGAGGGCACTCGAGTGCTTGCCACCGGCACGGTAAATGACGGAAAAGTCCGGCTGGCTTTCGCCGTTATGATACCCTCGACCGCCATCGTCTCTTTATGGGCGACCAGAGTCTACAGGACTGCTGTTTCTCGAGATCCACCTGAAGAGGTCCGGTACGTAAGAACCAAGCCATGCCCCTCAATCTAGATTTCCCGCTTGAAATCACTGTCAAGCGATTCAAACAGGTAACGATTATCCGGGAGGCCGATGTATCTCTGGCTAACGCGGGAGATCGTGAGTTCGGGGACTGTTATATAGGCGGTTGCGATTTCGGCTGACTGGCCCGGCCGTAATCACACACGGCGGATGCTTCGCGGAATGGGAGGCGGAGAGAGAAGCCTTGTTGAATAAACTACACGGCATCCTGGAAATCGAATTCCACCCCGGAGATTACGAAAAAGAGCGGCGGGCCTGAGGACGCCGGATTGAGCGTGTCGTTCCGGAAGTTGCGGAGGTCATTGGATTTTGCAAGGGACTGAGGCCCGAGACCAAGCGCGTGCAGGCATCCGGCACAAAGGGGTTTTCTACGCCTTTTCGTTCCGCGCCTTCCGGCTGTATTGGTCGGGGGCTTTTGTTTCGAGCATAGGAAGCTGGCTGCAATTGACGGCGGTCCTCTGGTTCGTAAAGAACATAGGGAGTGACACGCTGGTCGGTTTCGTCAACCTCGTCGGCTGGATCCCCACCCTCTTCCTGGGTTTGTTCGCCGGCGCAATCGCCGACCGCATGAACCCCAAGAGGGTTGTGCTCTGGAGCCAGGCGGTCATGCTGCTGTGTTCACTGGGCATCGGGCTCTGCGTTCAACTGGACTGGATCCACGACCTGGTACTTATCGTCTTTTTGGGTATTTCCGGTATTGCCTACGCCATTTTCGTGACGGCGTGGGTAGCCACCATCCCGGTACTCGTGCCGAGAGAAGCGCTCCTCGGCGCCGTAACCCTGAACAATCTGCAGTTCAACCTGGCCCGTTTCATAGGGCCCATAGCAGGAGGCCTGCTGCTGGTTGAGGCCGGCCATTACGTGCCCTTCTATGCGAACGCCTTGACCTTCGGCCTGTTCATGTTCCTTGTTTCGATTTCAGGGGTGGAGATGCCGCAGCCGCAAGCCGGCTCGGCAAACGTCGTTTCCAGCGTTCTCGAGGGATTGAGGTACATGTACGGCAACAGATGGATGGCCAAGGTACTCGCCGCCATAGCGGGCCTTTCGTTCTTCGGGTTCTCCTTCATCGTCCTCATCCCCGCCGTATGCAAAGAAATCCTTCATGTGAGCGACAACGAGTACGGTCTGCTCATGGGAATGACCGGTTTGGGGGCGCTGCTTGGACTCACCGCCGTTGCCTTTCTCAAGCACAAGATAGGGCTGAGGTCGATGATGAGCTTGGGCTCGTTTCTGACCGCCGCCTTCCTTTTGGCTTTTTCGCTTTCGGGTCTTTTCTGGCTTTCCTGCCTGCTTGCCGTCGGTGCCGGCGGAAGTTTTGTCTTATGCAACGCCGCGGCCGGTGCCGCCCTGCAAGGCAATGCAATACCCGAGATGCGGGGCAGGATAGCAAGCATGTGGGCGGTCGCCTACCTGGGAATATTTCCCATCGGCGGGCTGGTGCTCGGGTTCCTCTCGGATCTCATATCCTTGCGGGCGTCGCTGCTTATCGCCGGATTTGCCTGCGTAGGTGTCGCCTTGTTCCTGATCTTCTTCGTCTCGATCCCGGGCGATGAATAGCGAGTCTTATCCTTTGTTCCCGGCCTTGGCTTTCATTTTATCCGCAAGCGTATCGATGGTTTTCCTGATGTGCCTGGCCGTAAAGACATACTTCTCATTTTTTTCCACAGCCCCAGCAATACCCTTTATGCACGCAAAAGGTCCCCCCGCACTCAGGGCACGTCCACCGCTTTGTTTCATTCCGAATGAATTCTCTTATGCCCGATTCCTTAATATTATCGAGAGGCGTTGATTGATGGGCTCGGTTTGGGGGTCAGCAGAACTTGCCATACTGGCATTTCCAGTTTCTGGATGCTGCTATGAATCCGGAATAGCCGTTCTTCCTAAGGAATTCCATGGCTTGTTGGTACTTCTTATATTTGTAGCCGTTTTTTGCATAGAGGCCGTGAATTGTCTCGCAAGCGGAATAGTCCGGGCAGTCGGCGCAGGTTTGAAAGCCTCTTTCCCTGAAACAGCACGCCTTTATCTTGCACCTTATCTTGCTGATATCCCTTTTGCCGCTTTCATATCCCAGTTTGCAGCCCGGGCAACGCTCCTTCACGAATTCGGGACAGGTTTTACAGTACGCGCCGCAACATCCGATTTTTATAATGTCTTTGGATAAGGCCATTATTAAGACTTTCTAATCAGGAATCAGTACCCTCGAATCTCCCTTCCGCCCGCCTCGAACCTTGAAACGGAAGCGCAAAACGATTTCAGGTTTTTCTTTGGCGGCAAATTCCTTATTCCTTTTTCTTACATCATCGATTTATCCAGAAGTTTGAGTAAGCGTTGGTATTGCCAATCTCGTTCTTTGGCTACGGCAGCACCGGCGTCAGAGGAGTCTGTGGCTCTATGAATAGCTTGTAAGGCATAGATTGCAGCACCTATCGAATGAGTGGGAACATGCGCAGTTGCCACCGCTTGGCCTGCAGAGCGGGCAGCAGAGCGAGCCGCATTATCCTCTCCTACGTCGCGAGCAGCCGCATGAGCTGCAAGCGAAGCCTTGCGTATAACAGCCATCCTAAACACCCCGGTATTAATCCATGTTTGGAGCGTTTCGATAGCGTTTCGAGGACGATCATCTTCTGGGTATTCTTCCTCGAAATATGGCAGAACACGCTCAGTACAATCAATGGCCCAGGCGGCTAATGTTTCTTGGTCGGTCTTTATTACTATCTCTACAAATGTCTCTTTTTGTTGTCTAAGTGAGAATTTTGGTTTTTTCATTTCGTGTTGTGCACGCCCTACCCTGACTCCCCAGTCGACGATATATGGTTGTTGGCGGACCTAATGAGACCTGATTCAAACATCAGGATTTACACCACATTCCGCGCGAATTAGAACAAGCCATCAAGCAAAACCGCAGGTAGATAGTATTATTTCTAATCTCTGGGCCTTCAGGATTCTGGGCCGGCTCAATCCAGGCTGAATCCCAATTACCTTATGCGCCTGTTAACTCGACGTATCATCTCTAGGAGGTGAGGCAAGTCCTCCACCAGGTGCCTGCTCAAAATGAGCCGACTTCGACTTCACCGGCTCGTTTATAAGAGGCAATGATCACTCCCATGGGCGATGTCTGGGAATCAACTAGGGTGAAGGCGGCCGGAATGGTGCCTTCGGCAAATAGACGTTTGCCCATCCCGAGCGTGATAGGGAATATCTTGAGCCATAATTCATCGACGAGATCATTCCGGAAAAGCGTCTGGATGAGATTGCCGCTGCCGTAAACCTGTATATCGGGTCCGTCCTGTGCCTTGAGTTCTTTTATCGCCTCAACCACATCACCCTGCAACAGAACCGATTTCTCCCAGGTAAATTCCATGGGTTCATATGAGGCGACATTTTTGGTTGCTTGGTTGATTCCACGGCCCTCGTCTCTGTGATACGGCCAATATGAAGCAAACATCTCATAGGTCGTCTTACCCAGTAGTAGATCAAACGGCTTGCTCATCTGTTCGTCCATGACCTGGCCTAAAAAGTCATCAAAATAAGGAACAGTCCAACCACCATATTTGAAGCCGCCGGAGGTATCTTCCTTGGGCCCGCCAGGTGCCTGCATGACACCATCGAGGGTTATGAAAGTCAGGACAATGATTTTTCTCATGGAGTCATTATGCCTCTACATGCTGCAAGTTGAACAATCTCGCTGTTTCTAATTTCAAGTTTCTTATGCGGCAAATTGCTTGTCTCTGTTTTTCTTTGACCAATTTTAACAACTTGATTATTCTTCTCCTGTCATTATTTACCATGGACGCTATTTGAATGTGTTTGCATTGTTTTTCCGCCGCCGTCAAACAAGGCATAATCGTCTTTTGTTAGTCCTTTCAACGAAAAACCGAGACTGACATTGTTTTTGAGGGCCACAATATAGGGCTTTCCCGCCACCAAAGGCAGGTACGCCCCATTTAATTTCTTCCTCTATGTCGGGAAATGTGTCGAAGATTTACTGCCTTAATCTCTGGCAGATTTCCTTTTGCGGTGACTTCTGTTTATTGGTATATTCGTCGACTTTTTCATTCATCATATTTTTTTTGGAAACACGCCCTACTTTGATTCCCCAGCCGGCGATATCCATACGTACTGTCTATTTGCATTAAATAATTGTCTGGCGGAAGGGGAAGGATTCGAACCCTCGAGGCGTGTTGTGCACGCCCTACCCTTATTCCCCAGTCGGCGATATATAGTTGTCTGGCGGAAGGGGAGGGATTCGAACC
>MELM01000019.1:36385-39002 GCA_001767605.1 Candidatus Solincola sediminis
ACCCTTATTCCCCAGTCGGCGATATATAGTTGTCTGGCGGAAGGGGAGGGATTCGAACCCTCGAGGCGTGTTGTGCACGCCCACACGATTTCCAGTCGTGCTCCTTAAGCCGTACTCGGACACCCTTCCAAATCAATGGCGCCTCTAAGGCGCAAGAACAATTATAGATGTGGGAATTGAGGGTTTCCAGGCCAAAGCGCTACTTTATTCCGTACCGAATCCGGTTTTCATGGTGGCCTGCAGGTGTTCGCCCTCGCCGGCTTTCAATTGGGAGAAGGCAAGTTCCCCGGTTTCCACGATATCCACCTTTTTAAAGCGGGTGTAATAGAG
The DNA here is from genome assembly GCA_001767605.1 of Candidatus Solincola sediminis. Taxonomy (GTDB): domain Bacteria; phylum Actinomycetota; class Geothermincolia; order Geothermincolales; family RBG-13-55-18; genus Solincola; species Solincola sediminis. The sequence goes on from MELM01000019.1 coordinate 36,716, forward strand.
CTTGCCATTTTCGGAAATAGTGGCGATTAAGATCTCATCGCTGACGGCTTTGTCATCATGGAGTATCAGGATAGCCGCAAAGTAATCGCGCGGTACCTGATCGAATTCCATCTCTTCGAGGGAAGCAGTGTTTAGCTCCACCCAGTATGTCCCGAACTCGAGGCTCTGCATATATGCCGCAGTCAAATGCTTGTAGTCTCCTTCTTTCCGCCCCTGCGACGCCCAGTACCTCTTCACTGCCTCTTCGCCTTGCTCGTAATTTTGCCGTGCCCTGGCATCATAAGCATTGTTCCTTATGTTGGACCAGACCGGCAGTGCCATGCCGACCAGTGCCGCCATAACACTCAATACGACCAAGAATTCTATGAGCGAGACACCGTGGAATGGGCGAAGGCCGGCACCAGTCAGACTGCGGTCTCTCTTGTGGCTCCTCTGTCGCAACACTGCCTTCAAACCTCCTGTAACTTATCTCTTTTGTCGGCCGTACGCGCTAGTCCGCATATCCCCCAAAGGTACGAAGATTATCAGCTAAGAGACGTTGCATATGGCTAAAGAAGCAGCCCCTGACGAGCCGATTCTAATGTCAGGAGTGACAAATATGAAGTTTGCAGAAACCGGACATGGTAGGATGAAACCTTTTGCCCTGCTGGTCGTTTGCGTAGCTATGCTGGCAATAGCCATCTTCCTCCTCGCTCCGCGATTGGGCCAGACAATATTTTTGGTCAGACAATACGAAGCCAGGCCCGATGTCTGGGTTTATTATGTAATTCTTGCCGGCTGTGCTCTGGTTCTTGGCGCCAGCCTGTTTCTTCTTTTCCATGGTTATGGAAAAGGTAACGATGATGAACACCGGCCCGACTGATACCCTCTCAATCTACAAACGCACTTCGTAATCTAATAAGATTGGTAAAAACGTGAGTTGGCAAAGAGACTGGGAGGGGAAGCGGTTTGGCGGTAATCGGAATCGATGAAGGGGCATCGAAGACGGCGGGAATCCTCTGGAGCGAAGGCCGTATCGAGGAAAGCGTCCGGCTGAGAACTGATACCACTTCAAGTGAAACCGTGCTTGCGGGTTTGGTCGAGGCATGTTCCTCATTGATGGATAGAGCTTCATCGCGGGGGATTGAGGCGTCGGGTATAGGAATCGGAGTGGCAGGCTACATTGACTTTGCGCAGGGAATGGTCAGTGACGCTCCGAACCAGCCGTTACACGATTATCCGATTCGCGACATGCTCGCTCGTGAATTGGCCAAACCGGTCTATGTCGACAATGACGCCAATCTCGCTGCTCTTGCCGAAGCTCGTCTCGGCGCCGGAAAAGATTCGCGCTACCTGCTTCACCTGACGCTTGGCACTGGAATAGGTGGAGGTATCGTTATAGATGGACAGCTCTATCGTGGAGCCAAAGGATCGGCCGGGGAATTCGGGCATATTACCATTATGGAAGGGGGACCCCAGTGCAATAGCGGCCACCGCGGCTGTCTGGAAGCCCTGTCTTCCGGCACGGCGATTTATCGGCGTGTAGAGCATCTCGCCGCGGAGGGCGTAGCGTCGGATATGATAGCGGACTTCCTCGAGAATCCTGAGAGCTTCGGGGCTCATACCGTCTGCCGTCACGCGGAACAAAAGGACACTCTCGCGCTGGATATATTGCGTGAAGCAGGAGGCCACCTCGGTTACGGCATCGCGACTCTGGTAAATATCTTCAATCCCGATGTGGTGACTCTAAGCGGCGGCTTGCTTGATTGTTACCCCTATATGGCAGAGGAGATGTATCGCGCTTACGAGGAGAATGCCATTCCTATAAGCCGCCGCCACGCCCGCATTTTGACCAGCACATTGGGAAAAGACGGAGGCTCTTTGGGCGCCGCATTACTCGCCCTCGAAAACAGCTAGCTAAGGCTACACAAAGGTGCCTGACACCTTTGTGTAGCCTTAGGGCCTGTCGCCGTGCAGGACCACCTCTTCAAGTTTCGATAGTCTCTCGTTCATGGCCAGGAGTATGTCCAGTTCGGGGTCGGGAAGCCGGTCGTGTCGCAGATCCGGCACCCTCTCACCGTTGCAGGTCTTGATCCGGCCCGGCACCCCGACTACCGTGCAGTTTGCCGGAACATCCTGCAGAACTACCGAGCCGGCGCCGATCTTGGCGTTATCGCCTATGTATATGTCGCCCAGTACTTTGGCGCCGCTCGCCAGGACAACGTTGTCTCCTATGGTTGGATGCCGCTTGCCCCGCTTCTTACCGGTCCCACCCAAGGTCACTTCCTGGTAGATTGTTACATTCTCC
>MELM01000019.1:39021-47560 GCA_001767605.1 Candidatus Solincola sediminis
CATGCCGTGGTCTATGAAAAGACCTCGGCCGATGTGAGCGCCCTCGTGGATTTCCACGCCGGTTCGAAAGCGCGCCCAAATGGAAAGCAATCGCGGCACCAGGGGTACATGCCAGTGCAGTAGTGCGTGGGCAAGGCGATGGAGCCATATGGCGTGCAAGCCCGGATAGGTGAGCATTATCTCCAGGGTACCCCTTGCGGCCGGGTCCCTCTCCTTCACGGCCTCGACATCTTCCCGTAATAGCTCGATATTCCTTTGCAGGAATCCTTTAATGGTTGACATTTATTACCACTCCTTACGGGCGCCCCAGCTCGAGCATACACTCCACCGCTTTCAGCGCCTTGACTCTTATCTCTTCCGGCACCTTTACCCGGGGCTCGAGCGTCTCCAACGATCTCAAGACTTTGGATAAAGTTGTCAGTTTCATATTCGGGCACAAGTGCTGCCCGGGAGGCACGAAAAAGTTCTTGCCGGGGACCGCCTTGGAGAGGGGGTGAAGCATTCCGGCTTCGGTTGCCACTATAAATTCGCCAGCCGGAGACGAAAGGGCCGCTTGCACCATCCCCGAAGTGCTCCTCACATGATCTGCAAGGGCTATCACCTCTTGGGTGCATTCCGGGTGTGTTATGACCTCGGCTTCGGGATGGCTTTCCCGGGCTTTCTTGATATCATCCGGGGTTATCCCCTGATGGACATGGCAGAAGCCGTGCCAGGGAATTATCCTCTTGTCCTCGACTTTGGAGGCGACATAGCGCGCAAGATTTCCATCCGGGATAAAAATAATCTCGTCCTGCGGGACGGCCTTCACCACTTCGACTGCGTTCGCCGAGGTGCAGCAGTAATCACTCTCGGCCTTGACCGCAGCCGTGGTGTTTACATAGGCCACCACCGCCGCCTGGGGATGACGCCGGCGCTCTTCGATTAAAGCCGCCGGGGTTACCATATCCGCCATTGGACAGCCGGCTTCGATTTCCGGCAGTAGGATTATTTTCTGAGGATTCAAGATGCTGGCTGTCTCCGCCATAAAATGAACGCCGCAGAAAACTATAATCTCGGCTTCCGTCTCGGCGGCTTTCTGCGCCAAGCCGAGCGAATCGCCTACGAAATCCCCTATGTCCTGGACTTCAGGCCGCTGATAGTTATGGGCGAGTATCACTGCGTTGCGTTCTTTCTTCAGGGCAGCGATTCTTCCGACCAGATCGGCCTCGTCGACCAACTTCTCTTCGAAGTCGTCTCGCGGTTTATTTTCGGATCGGTTCAATGTCCGTTCCTCCTTTAATGCGATTCAAATGTAATAGGTCAGGTTGTCAGCATCTAATTCTTCCTGCACCTCGGCCAAGCTTGCAAGGGTCTTATCTCTGAGATAATCTTCCATCACTGCCGTAAGTTCTTTCCATATTACATAAGTGGCGCATTTTGCCGTCTTGTTGCAAGAGGAGTCATTTTCAAGGCACTGCACCATTTTGAGGTTGCCGATACAGCCTTCGACTACTTCCAATAGGCTGATTTCGGCCGGCGGCCGGGCCAGCAAAAAACCGCCCTTCGCTCCCCGCACACTCCGAACCAGGCCCGCGCGGCGCAACCCGGAAAAGATCTGTTCGAGGTAGCGCTCGGAGAGATCTTGCCTGGCGGCTATATCCTTGAGCAGAACGGGCCGGCCGCTACCATCGTGTCCCGCCAAATCCACCAGGGCGCGAAGGCCGTATCTTGCCTTTGTAGGAATCCGCAAGTCCTGATCCTCCTCCCACGCTTAACTCGGCTTCTATACTACGCTTCAAGAATCGAACAGCCAGGTTGACAGGTACCTCTCGGCGGTATCCGGGACTACAACTACGATCAATTTCCCCTCGTTTTCATCACGCCTGGCAACTTCGAGAGCTGCCGAGACAGCGGCTCCCGAGGAGATCCCCGCAAGTATTCCTTCTTCGCGTGCCAACCTGCGCGCTGTTTGCCCGGCATCGTCATCGCTCACGGTTACGATCTCATCTATCAAATCGGTTCGCAGTATCTCGGGGACAAATCCTGCTCCTATTCCCTGTATCTTATGGGAACCGGGGGGATTACCCGAAAGAACGGCTGAGGTTTTAGGCTCGACGGCGACGACATTGAGAGAAGGCTTCTTCTCCTTAATAACTTCGGCTACGCCGGTAATCGTCCCTCCGGTGCCTACGCCACTCACGAAGATGTCCACCCTGCCATCGGTGTCTTCCCAGATCTCCATTGCCGTGGTTTCCCTGTGTACGGCCACATTCGCCGGATTCTGGAACTGCTGGCACATAAACCCTTTCGGCGTCTCGCCGAGTACCTCATGCGCCTTGGCTATCGCCCCGCGCATGCCATCAGCACCCGGTGTTAGGACCAGTTCGGCACCCATTGCCGAAAGTAGTTTCCGGCGCTCCATGCTCATGGTGTCGGGCATAACAAGGATTAATCTGTAGCCCCTGGCCGCACATACAAAAGCTAAAGCGATCCCCGTATTTCCGCTGGTTGGTTCGATGATCACGCTGTCTTTTCCGATTGCGCCCTTGCGTTCGGCTGCCTCTATCATGCTCACCCCGATGCGATCCTTCACACTGGAAAGCGGATTGAAATATTCCAACTTGGCATAGACTTCAGCCTTGCAGCTTTCAGTTATCCGGTTTAGCCTTACAAGCGGCGTTCTTCCGATCGTCTGGGTTATGTCTTCGAACAACCTGCCCATCCAACACACCTCCTGCTTCTGTTCCTCCGCGACAATATGATTGTGCCCGGGTAGGAGGCAACAACCTTTATCACTACATCTATCGTAATAGTAATATTTATTGCGGAGCCGGGAATTGTCAACCAGTGAGGATCAGGACCTCGCTCACTATAAATACGACCCCGAATGCAAAGAGCAGCAACCCGAAGAGGATATAGAGGAGCCGTTCGCGAGCCTTTGTCGTGATATGAGCACCGATGAACGCGCCGGGGATGGAGGCAACTACCAGGTAGAGCGCCAGGGACCAGGAAATGTGGTGGAGAAAGGAGTGGACGATTGTTCCCGGAATGGCTATCACCGCAATCACGGCGAGAGAGGTGCCGAAGGCTTTCTTCAGGGGCATCCGGAGCAGGTAGAGGAAGCAGGGGATCATGACAATGCCACCGCCAATGCCGAGAAGCCCCGAGAAAAGCCCACTGGTTAATCCGATCGCCAGTATGAGCAGGATAGGGTGCCCGGCTGGCTCCGGTTCCTGTGCAGCTGGATTAACCCGAATGGGCCCGATCCCACGCCTTGCTATAGCGATAGAAACATAGAGGAGGACCAAGCCGGTAAGTATCATCAGGTAATTGAGATTGATGACCCGGGTGAGGAAGGCTCCGCCGACTGATCCAAAGATGCCGCCCAAACTGCAATAGGCGGCGGTACGAAGGTCCACGAGGTCCTGCCGATGGTAGGTGAAGGCGCCGGCTACGGCTGCCGGGATGGCGACGGGAAGCGTGGTGCCGAGGGCAATGGCGGGGGATACTCCGAGAAACAGCCTGAGCGCAGCAGTGGCTTCCACTGCTCCCCCAATGCCGAACATATTGCTGAGACCGATGGCTATGAATCCTATGAGCAATGCTATAAAAACATACATCGTACACCCCGGTTGTGATTTTTCCTCAATTATATGACTCGTAGGTTCGGATTTGTTGATATGTAAGATGGTAAGTCATGTGATTTGGGAATAATACTAGCGTCATGAAAACGAAGAAGCTTAGTCCGGAAGAACAAAGGGTGATCATCCATAAGGGCACCGAATCGCCTTTCAGTGGGAAATACTGCGATCACTTCGAGGAAGGCACCTACGTCTGCAAACAATGCGGAGAAAAGCTTTACCGCTCCCGGGATAAGTTTCACTCCGGCTGCGGTTGGCCGAGCTTCGACGAAGAGATCGAGGGAGCCATACAAAAGGAAACGGACAGCGACGGTATGAGGACGGAGATAACCTGCGCCAAGTGCGGTGGTCATCTGGGACACGTCTTCTCTGGTGAAAGGTTCACTCCGAAGAACACTCGCCATTGTGTGAATTCCATTTCAATTGACTTCGAACCGGATGAATATGCGAAATAATAACCAGACCATCGTCTTGGGTGGGGGCTGCTTCTGGTGTATGGAGGCCATCTTCAACGAGCTGGAAGGGATTATCAACGTAACGGCCGGCTACGCAGGCGGCTTTACAAGAGACCCCAGCTATAGTGATGTCTGCGCGGGCACGACCGGGCACGCCGAGGCTATCTCCCTCGAGTATGATCCGGAGAAGATTTCTCTTGAAGATATCCTCGACGTTTTCTTCCTGACCCATGACTCGACTTCGCTGAATCGCCAGGGGGCCGATGTCGGCACGCAGTACCGCTCCATCATTCTTTATACCTCCGAGCAACAGAGGGAGCAGGTGGACACCTTCATCAATAGGGTGCGCGGGGACTACGATCAGCCGGTAGTAACGGAGGTCAAACCGCTGGAGCGCTTCTATACGGCCGAGGAATACCACCAGCGCTACTTCGAGAGAAACCAGAATCTTCCATATTGCCGGCTGGTGATATCGCCTAAGCTGGATAAGCTGAGGAAGCTGAGGAAGAAAGCAGGCTAGCCCTTATTGCTCCCCGATATTCGAGGCGATCCTTAAATCTCCTAACGGGTTCTTCGTTAGGCGCAAGGTTGCACCTCAGCCTCTAGGCTCTCCTCCTCTGTGAGCTTCCATTCAACATTGGAGTCGACGTCGTAGGTTGCATCGAAGACACCCTGCAACATGCCCGTAAGCAAAAGGTGCATGGTGGCATTATCGAGACGCATCCGCAGCCCCTCACTGCCTATCTTGAATTCGCGCAGCGCGACATAGAGCATGGAAAAGCTTACCCCCCTATTTCTCATACCCATCTCGCGATGCGGATATTCTATCATTGCGTGGAGATGCTGGCACACTAGAATCGAGGTTTACGCTCTTGGCTGATTCCGGATGTCCGGCACCCTCGATCATCGCATCTCCGGGTTGGGGGTCTTCACCACCAGCACCTTGAAGAGGCCGTCCCCGGCGTTCTCCAGCGCGTGGGGAATATCGGCGGGGCTAAAGATGATCTCCTTCTCCCCGACCACCTCCTGCTCGTCTCCCACCGTCACCTTGCCTCTACCTTCAACTATGTAGAAGAAGACATCCACCTTGGTGGTGTGGAGGGGCAGTTCCTCCCCCGGCTTGAACTTCAGGTACACCACCTGCACGTCCTTCTTCTTCAAGACCTTGCGCACCTCGATCTTGTGCGGGGTCTGGGCCTCCTCAACCTCGTCCATCCTAACTACTTCCATCCCTCCTGCCTCCTTTCAAGCTGTCATTCGATACGTTTCAATCCTCGCTTCTCAGAGATTTTCCCGCACCGGTGCGGTGGTAGAGGAACTCACCGGCCAGGCACATGGGGATGATCAGCGCCACCGTCAGTGCCAGGCGGGCTACGGTGAACTTCCATCCCATGAAGCGAAGCTCCATCAACTCCGCGGGGATGCTCAGGGCTGCCCAGGCACATAAAAAGACCAGCACGTTAGCCACCCGCGCCCCCTTCTTGAGCAGTGCGGCAGCCATGGGAAAGCCCACATAGAGGGGTCCGGTGGGCAGGGTCCCCAGAAACAGGGAGATGAGGATACCCTTGAGACCGGAGCCCTGTCCCAGGTACTTGATGACCACGCTGCGGTCTACCCATACCATGAACAGCCCCATGATTATCAGCACCGCCGGCAGGATGAAGGCCATCTCCTTGAAATATTCCCACCAGACGTGGCGGGTTATTTGGCCCTTGTCCGGGAAAACCAGAAAGAGGACGGCCGCGGTCACCGCCGCCAGCGCCAGAAAGGTCAAGTCCCACTTTATCCACTTGCGCCACGGGACCCGCGGCACCTGTCGGCCATTGCCCTCTGTTTTCCCCTCGGTCATAAGATCCACCTACTCCAATATCAGGCCGATCAAGACGGCGATGGCGATGGCCGTTATGAAACTCAAGCCGTTGCGTATCAGCGTGAACTTCTTCCCCAGCTCCTTGATCTCCAGCGGAAGGAAGACGAAGCCGATCATAGTGAGGGTGGTGATAAAGGCCGCTATGGCGGTGACGCCCGCTCCCATGTCCCAGAGCGACCTGGCCAGGGGGAAGGCGATGAGGCCTGGGATGAACAGCACCGCCCCCAGCAGCGCCGCGATGAGCACCCCCAGTATCCCCTTGTCCCCGCCGATGGCCGAGGCGATCCAGCGAGGAGGAACGAAGCCCACGATCAGACCGATCACCGCGATGATGGTGAGGACACTCGGCCCGATGCGCTTGATGGCATTGAAAGCGATCTTCAAGGCCCACCCGGTCTTCTCCCGGCTCTTTATTAAGGAGGCGATCAGGCAGACCAGCGCGAAGGCGTCGATGCCAATGGCGGTATAGGACACGTCAGCCACCCCTTTCGCACATGGTGATGAAACGGTTGAGCGTGCGTACGCGTTCCTTGAGGGCTATCACCCAGGCTTCCAGGCGCGCTTCCCCCGGGCCGGTGATATGGTAAATGCGCTTGGAGGGCCCGGCCTCTCCCGGCTGCCACTCCGACCGTACCAGCCCCTGCCTCTCCAGCTCGCGCAGCATGCGGTAGACGGCGGCGGAGTCGGGGGGGAGTCCGGGGAAGGGCAGTTCTACCATCTGCTCGTTCATCTCGTATCCACAGCAGGGTTTCCGCTTAATGAGGAAGAGGAGGCGGGGTTCGATGAACCGTTTCTGCGGGCCTTGCTTGACGAAGCATTCATGGTCCAGGGGGGAGGCGGCAGGCTTTTCCCGTGATTCGCTCACTTGACACCCTCCCTTCGTATATGCTAAAAGACACCTAGGTGTAATTTACATATAATTTGCTCCTTCGTCAAGGGGGAAACATATCTTTGCAGACAGAGAAGAGAGGAGAGGCCATGTTCTGTTATCAATGCCAGGAGACCGCCAAGAATACCGGCTGCACCGTAAAGGGCGTCTGCGGCAAGCCGGAGGAGACCGCCAACCTCCAGGACCTGTTGATCTACGTGCTCAAGGGGATCTCCATCTACGGCGAGAAGCTCAAGGAGCTGGGCGCCCCGGACCGCGGCAACGACCTGTTCATCATCCAGGGGCTTTTCACCACCCTCACCAACACTAACTGGGACGACCAGCGCTTCGTTGCTTCCATAAAGGAAGGCCTGGCGCGCCGCGATCAGCTCAAGGCCAGGTTTATGGAAGCATACCGGGAAAAGAACGGACGCGACTTCGACGAGCCGCTCCACGACGCCGCCACTTGGCACGCGGCAGACGCAGGCGTCTTCGCGGAGAAGGCCAAGTCCGTGGGCATTCTGTCCACGGAAAATGAGGATGTCCGTTCGCTGCAATACCTGCTTATCTTCGGGCTGAAGGGTATCTCGGCCTACGCCGAGCACGCGGCGGTCCTGGGATTCCACAGCGACGAGGTCAGCGACTTCGTCATGGAGGGCCTGGCTTCGACAACAAAAACGCTCTCCGTGGACGAGATGGTTGCCCTAGTGTTAAGGGCCGGCGAGACGGCCGTGAAGACCATGGCTCTGCTGGACGAGGCCAACACTACCACCTATGGCCATCCGGAGATAAGCGAGGTCAACATCGGCGTTCGGGGCAACCCCGGAATCCTCATCAGCGGCCATGATTTGAAGGACATGGAGGACCTGCTGAAGCAGACCGAAGGCGCCGGGGTGGATGTCTATACCCACGGAGAGATGCTGCCGGCCCATTACTACCCGGCCTTCAAGAAATACGATAATCTCGTAGGCAACTACGGCGGCTCCTGGTGGCATCAGCTAAGCGAGTTCGAGTCCTTCAACGGGCCCATCCTACTCACCTCCAATTGCCTGGTTCCCCTGAAGAAGGAAAGCGCCTACCTGGACCGGCTCTTCACCACCGGCACCGTGGGCTATCCCGGCGCCGGGCACATTCCTGACCGGCCGGAGGGAGGCTCCAAGGACTTCTCTCCCGTTATCGAGATGGCGAAGAAGTGCGCGCCTCCCATTGAGCTCGAAACCGGCACCATCGTCGGTGGGTTCGCCCGCAACCAGGTGCTGGCCCTGGCGGACAAGGTCGTGGAAGCGGTGAAGTCCGGGGCCATCAAGCGCTTTATCGTCATGGCCGGCTGCGACGGGCGCCAGAAGGCCAGGAGCTACTTCACCGAGGTGGCCGAGAGCCTGCCCGCGGACACGGTGATCCTCACGGCCGGGTGCGCCAAATACCGTTACAACAAGCTGGACCTGGGTGACATCGGCGGTATTCCCCGTGTGCTGGACGCGGGCCAGTGCAATGACTCCTATTCCCTGGCCATGATCGCCTTGAAGCTCAAGGAGGTCTTCGAGCTGGAGGACCTCAACCAGCTGCCGTTGTCCTTTGACATCGCCTGGTACGAGCAGAAGGCGGTGGCGGTGCTGCTGGCCCTGCTCTCCCTGAACGTGCAGGGCATGCGACTGGGGCCCACCCTGCCAGCCTTCCTGTCTCCCGCGGTGGCCAAGGTGCTGGTGGAGAAGTTCGGCATCACGCC
>MELM01000019.1:47754-76569 GCA_001767605.1 Candidatus Solincola sediminis
TCGTCGACGGTAAGGCGAAGGTGGTGCGGGAGGAACTCTGCGACGGCGCGGGTTTCTGCCTGGGGATCTGCCCGGAAGGAGCCCTCTCCATCGAGGAGCGGGAGGCGCCCGATTTCGACGAGGCAGCCGCGGTGAAACACGCGCACGGCCAGGGGGAGGTTAATTTCATCGCCCAGGATTGCTTCTTATGCGGCAGCGATGAGCGGGCCATGCCCCTCCTGCCGGTGCGGCACCAAGGCCAGAGCAAGTGGGTGTGCACCCGTTGTCTGCCCAGCCTCATTCACGGCTAGAGCGCGCGTCATTCATAGTGGCGAAGAATTACGAAATTTCGGGGCTGAGGGCCTATTGCTCAAACCCTCTCGGTTGAACCTGAAACGACTGATACCTCGTAACCATTTAGAATAGCCGGCTGGATATCCCTTGGTGGTTTGCCAAGCAATTAATATTTACGATATAAAAATCCCCATCAATACTTGCATTGCTTGAGTGGGTTGGATTCCCCTCCTCAGACAAAACACTCTGTGAGGAATTCGCCCAAGCCCTCGTTGACTTCATCTGCGAGTTCAAGCATCCCACGCGCCCGACATCATGCATCCATCCCGCGTTTTGTATCCATGCCGAGGAGCCCGGCCAGGTTCTGGCCGAAGATCTTCCTGCGGTCCTTCACGGTAATCTCTGGATAGCCGTAACCCTCGCGCATGTCCTCCGGAATCTGAAATTCCCGCATGCCTCTCACGGCGGAGCCTATCTGCATTGCGAAACCGGCGTAGTCGGTACCCCAAAACTATCCTCTCGGATCCCACGAACCTCAGTGCCTCCCCGATGATCCGCGCGAACTTGCGCGGCGCGGTTATGGCCCACGGCACCAGCAGGGAGAGCGAAAAGAGTACAATCCGTTCTTGACGAAGCGGCGTTGTACCTCGACAACCGTGGCGGGGAGCCGCTCACCCAATTGCACCTCCAACGCTTTAAAGAGAACGTCGAGGCATTCAGATCCGAGAATGGCCATGCGGCGGCGGGTATTCTTATGCAGGACAAAACGTGGTCCAGATCGGGAATCTAAGAGAGTTCGAAATGAATAGAAAAGAGCTCACCATGCGATTGGAGGACCCGTGCATGCGCGTGATCATGATCGGCATGATGCAAGGCATTTTCGAGATGGCTTTTGACATTGAATCCAACGTGGAATGGAACCTTTCCGATGATGGAGACCTCAAGGTGGAAATCAAACCCAATGCCTAGGCAGTCAGCATACAATTTGACAAGTCACTAAAGGGACGCACTCTATATAATACTGAGCGATCATTGCGATGAATTGGACATCCACCATGGTTCAACCTATCCGCAGGGAGCAAGAGCTGCCATGCATTGTGTAGAGGCGGCGCAAGGCTGGGAAAAGGCATTAAGGCTCGACTCGTAAAACGTGCTCGATTGCACATTGTAAAGAACTGAATAGTTAACCAGTTTGCCAATCCCATGGGCGAAAAGGAGAGCGCCTCGTACGCTGCCAAAAAACAAGAGGGCGGCGATAGGGGAAGGCGTATTTCCCTTTCTTCGATGATTCTCGAACCTCTCACGTAAAAGGCCATTTCAAATTGATCTTTAGTGGCGGAGGGGGCGGGATTTGAACCCGCGAGCCCGTGAAGGCTAACGGTTTTCAAGACCACCGCACTAGGCCGCTATGCCACACCTATGGCTTATTTTTCAGAAGCCGTATGATATTTTCTTTGGCCAGCCCTTCGGGATTCGCGTCAGGCCCCAAAAAGGGCATCACATCTTCAACAAGGTTCTCATACGACACCGATCGCAGCCTCTTGCCGACCGCTGCACGCCAACTTGCTTCACTTAAGGGCTTCCCGGCCCATCCCGTCTGCTGAAGCGCGTTATTGAGGAGTTCCATATTAGGCTCCGGCCATTCCGCGTCGCTTAGGTACCAGATCAAATCATATAAGTCACGCCCCTTGAGATATGGGCGCTGGAGGATCGCATGCAGTTTACCCGCGAGTAGGGATGCTTTGTCGTGATGTTGAAGCTGCCGAAGGACATGTCGGCGAACGACCGCCGTTTCAAGAACTGCTCCTGCTGGAGGTGTTGTATCCACCTCTGTTTGACGGACAGGGTCTCTCTGCGATGCGGAGACAGCCCCAACTCATAAACAAGCCCGGGGAAACGAATGAAGGCATTATGGACGTTCTTTTTGTCGTTTACTTTGATGTTGGGCTCATAACCTTCGAGTGCAAACTCCCGCTCAATCGCCTTAAGGTAAGAGCGAAAGTCGTACTCGCCCACCTTCCCCTCCAGGCAGAAATCGAGGTCTTCAGAATAGCGGGCGGTAGCAAAAAGGAACCGCAGCGCGGTACCGCCATGAAAGGCGAGCGGCACCATGGCTCCGTGACGTTGCAGGACGCCGAGTATTCGCGCCTGCAGGTATTCCCGAACATCACTCCGAGCTTGCAACGATGATGGTGCTTATTGAACTGACGCAGGCAGCGGGTTTTGCCAGTAGAAATCGGGGCACGGGCTTCCTTTTGCCATCGCCACGTCGTTTTGCGGAAGCGACATTGCGAAGAGGAAGGCTAGGGTCGCCGCCATTGCCACATGCAACATCCTGGAACGGTAGATCCTTGTTTTCGTTGGCTATTTTTCCCCGCTTCATGATCGCAGCTGCCTCCGCATATATATATTTCGTGCCAATGCGACCAAGGCCCTTTGCGGGGAATGAACCTGCGGCGATAAGAAGCGTGGGGTCACGCAGGCGGTGCCGCGGGCTCATGACTAGGCAACGTCGAGGGAAAGAGTCGATGAGCTTCCAGTCACATGAAATCCGCCGGCACGACGCTTTCCATTAGATCCGAAGTGGATTCCCGTCCTCTTAGAAAGCGCTCCGTGAAGAATTCGTCCAAGCCCGCGTTGACTTCCTCCGGGAGTTCAAGCATCGCGTTATGGCCGGCCCCCTCTATGACCTTCGACCTGACGTCCGGAAGAAGGGCACAGGTGCGCTTGTTCAGACGGTCCTTGGCCATAAGGCAGTCTTCATTTCCCACGAGCATCAGAACCGGAACATTTACGTTTGGCAGGCAATACTCGATTTTATGATTCATGCAGGCCTTGGCGGTCCCTTTCAAGGTCTTGATGGGAAGCTTAGAGGCTATTTCCTGGAAGAGCTCCACTTCGCTCGCAGGCGCTTGCTCGCCGTAGGCGATCCATCGACCATACATATACATCGCCGCCGACTTGCTGAAATGCGGCTGAAGGAATCTGATAATCGGACTGTCCCAAAGGTATTTTAAGAATAAACCCCCGAGCTTCCATCGCAACGACATGCCGGTCGTATCGGTGCCTGAGGAGTCAAGGATGGCCAGTCCCTTCAGCCTTCCCTCATACTCCTTCCCATACTTCTCGAAGAACTTGAATGTGACGAACCCTCCCATACTGTGCCCGGCCACGACGAACTGCTGGGGGTCGAATGCGTCGATGGTTGCTTTGACGTCCCCTGCCATATGCTCGATGCTAAAGTCTTTTTTGCTTGCCGGCAGGCTTGATTCTCCGTGACCGCGAAGATCGAGGCTCACCACTCGATACTTGCGGGCGAAGTACGGTTTCTGGTAGCGAAAGACCTCTCCGGTGGCGAGGATGCCATGGACGAAGAAGATAGTGGGGTCGGATTCACCGAGGTAATCGACGTGCAGAGGCGTCCCGTCGAGCGAAAATACGCCTTCCTTTTCCTTGCCGTACGGTATCGACGGCCGTTCCTTATTGCCCTGGCGCCTCTCTTTTCGGCGGTCGCTTCGTCTGAGCAATAATACGAGGCTCGCCGAAAAAATCGACATAACCACTACCCAGGCAATGATCCAAATGATAATCCAGTTCAAGATGGTGCACCCCCTCTATAGACAATATAGACAATATACACTATTTGCCGCGTAGCGGAGGAGCGGATTTGAACCCGCGAGCTAGCAAAAGGTTAATGGTCTTCAAGAGCAGCGGCTCCGAACCGCAGCGAATCTTACTCTTTCAAGCCGAACACTCGGCGAATCAGGTCCTGAAAGGCTTGTGCCCAATCCTCATTGGAGAGAGAATCCGTACCTTTCAAACCTTCCATCTGAGCGCTTCCGGCGGAGATAAGAAAAGCCGCGGTTGCCTCCGGGAAGGGTACGTCGATCGAGCCTTCCCTTACAGCATCCTGGATGATGCCGGTCAGCAGAGGGATAAACCTTTCCTTGGTTTTCTGGGCAAAACGGGCGCGCAGATGAAGCAGGTGCGGCTTACTGATTTCCTGGATCCACCACTCCGACATTTTGCCCTCGGTACCCGCGAGGAGTATGTCACTTACTTTCTCGATGGCGAGCTTGTCCGGGTTCTCCAGTATCTCAACAACGGTTTCGTATTCCTGTGCCACGTACTGTTGCGCGACCGCGTCGAATATCTCCTCTATCCCCTCGAAGTAAACGTAAAAGGTGCCGTGAGAGGTGCCGGCCTCCCGGGTGATATCAGACACGGTGGTAGCAACGTAACCTTTTTCCATAAAGACCTTGCTCGCCGCCTCGATGAGTTCTTTTCGACGCTGCTCGGCGGGCATCTTCTTGAACTTCGACAATCCCGTGTCCTTCCCCGGTGACGCCGCATTTCTATTTCTCTTCCGGAATGGGCACCGTATGGCGCCGGCTCCGTTCAGGACTCCCGTACGACCTCAGGTGCCGTCTCTACCGGCTCTACCTTGCGCCTCTCTATCATCTTGGTGAGTATCACAAGCGCGCTCGGCAATACGAAGAGGGCGCCCAATAGCGCGGCCAGCAGCCCAACGGCGGTGGTCCAGCCGAAATGGCGCATCGGGACCATGCTCGAGAGGCCGAGGATGCCGAAGACTCCCGCCGTGGTAAGACCCCCCGCGATCAAAGCGCGGCCGACGTGGAGCACCGTGGTCTTCACCGAGTCCTCGATAGAAAGCCCACGGTCATGCCGCTGCTCCCTGAAGCGGTGGGTTATGTGGATGCCGAAATCGATGCCGGCGCCTATGACCAGCGACGCCACGGTGACGGTCATGATATCCAGCGCCCAGCCCATCGCGTAGAGGAACACCATCTCCGCCGCTATGCCGCAGACCACTACTATGAGGGTCACGAATCCGTACATGAACGACTTGAAGACGATTACCAGTATGAGCAGGCACAGTAGTAGCGCCAGCGCGGATGACTCGAGCTGGGTGGGCACGATTTTGCCCATCAGGTCGGCAATGAGGACGCTATAACCCGTCGCCACCGTCTTGAGCCCGGTGCTCGTCTCCAACCCCGACGAGGCATCCCTCAGTATTTTAGTTTTAGTGTCCGTCGCGCTCTGGGTTTCGGACGTACTCGAACGTATCATGATCATCGCGTAGTCCCCGTCTTGGGAGACGAAGCTGCTGGTGTCCATCACTTCTCCCAGCCGGGCGACTATAGCCGTAACCTCCTCGGCCGAGTCGGGTATTGTTCCCCCGTTGGAGTTCGCGATTATGTCGGCGATCGAGATGTTACCCTCACGAGTGAAAGCCCCCTTCTCCCCGGGATTGTTTCGGCTGTCGGCAGCCACCTCGTCCTCAAGCTTCAGGTACTCCTTGAGGTTCTCGGGCTTGAGCACATCACCGTTTATCAGTATCACATCGGCGTCCTGCGCGCCGAAGTACTCGCTCAGCTTGTCGCCGGCTTTCACGCTCGGCAGGTTGCTTCCTATCATCGACCGGATGTCCGCCCCGGTCTGCAGATTTGCTACCGCGAATCCGGCGAAGGCTATAAAGGCCACCGCGACGACCGCAATAACGTAATGTAAGCGGTAAGCGGTCATCGAAGCATTGACCAGCGTCCTGTCGACAATCTTGCCGTAACGAGACTCCCGGCGCCTCTTGCGCATAGTCTCCAGGTGCGAGTCCAGCTTCTCCGCCTTCTTGCGGCGGTCCCTGATCACGACCACGGCGGGCAGCAGGGTGATCGCCAGGAGGAAGCTGAAGGTTATGCCTATCATGCATACTATCCCGAAGTCCCGCATCGGAGGGATGCTGGTTATCATAAAGGAGCTGAATCCGAAGACCGTGGTTATCGCCGTGAGGAAAACCGCTACCCCGACTGTTTTTACCGAGTTGGTGGCTGAGAAGAAAACACCTTCGCCCGCCTCGCGTTCCTCGTAATAGCGGGAGAGGATATGTATGACATAGGCGATATTGATGCCCAGCATGAGCGGAATAACCGCCACCGACATGGTGGTATAAGCGATGCCCACCCAGCCCATCAGGCCGATCACCCATAATATGCCGACAACGATGACACCCATCAGCAGTAATACATCGGACAATCTCCTGAAGGTGGCGTACAGTATCAGCATGATGAACAGCAGCGCTATGATCATCAACATGCTGGTCTGCTGCGCCATGGAATCCTGCGCGTCCAATTGCATTGACGCCATTCCCGTCACATAGACCTCGGAGCCACTTGGCTTGAAATCGGTAGTGAAGTATTTATTCAGCTTCTTGGCGACGTCTACCATCTCTTTCTGGTTCATGCCCGGGTTCAATTGCAGTTTGATCACGGCCGCTTTGTTGTCCTCGGTGATAGTCTGCCCCACTACCTGCTCCTGCGCGTAGGGGGTTTGCAGGAACTGATCGACTGCGCCTTGCAGCAGCACGGGTTGCGTAGGCAGCGGGGCGCCCTGCATCGCCGCCATATTCTTCAGGCCGTCGAGGTAAGTCTCGATCTTGATGACCTGGCCCTCCGGGATGCCGGCCTCCTCGAGCGATTGCGTGGACAATCCCATGAGGGCCGAAGCTAGCTCGGGGGAAGTGACATCATTGGATACGATCAGGACGTTCTCATAAAGCAAGCCCCCGAACTGATCCTGTATCTTTTTAATTGCTTTCACGGACTCATAGTTGCTGGGCAGCATGCTTTCCTGGCTGAACTCGGTCTTGAGGAAGGCAACCCCGCTTAACAGGAATATGGTGAGCACCGCCACGCACAGCACGACCAACCACGGCCGCTTCTCGGCGGAAGCTGCAAGGAATGTGAAGAGTTTTGTCAAGGCAATGGACCTCCGTTCTTAGTCCTGCTTATTGAAACACAATATCAAACTTTGACAATATGTCAATATGATAACTAGTCGGCAAGTCCAGGCTTCAACTGAATACCTATTGGGTGCGAAAAGCGCTCGAGCATATTGCGGAAGATGTTTTGGTGGGGAAACCGTGCCCAAACAGGTATGGTCCGGCGGAGGGGGCAGGATTTGAACCCTCGTGACCCCTCGCGAGGCCGCACGGTTTTCGAGGCTATTTGTTAGCCTTTAAAAAAGGCCAAAGTTTCATTAATCGATCCAGCTGCATCTTCTCTCTTCAATGCAGTCTGGCAATTTCGAATAAGATGCAAGAGTATCGGATTGAGTCTGAAGCGTCCGCCTCAAGTTGCCAATAAATGGATGAGCTGCGGGAGACGCTACGGCAGCTAAGAGGCCGGCTTTTGGATGCGAAATATGAGCGCGGTTTTCAACAGCCTTTGAATTCGGCCTGCGTCCCCATAACGAAAGATGCGATCCCTTCCACCATGTCATCGGAAAGCATTAGTTCTGCCAGGCATTCATTTTCCAGGGCCAGGCCCTCCATTACCGGAAGATCCTCACTGCCGTAGACACATTGTTTTACCTTACCTATGGCCTTGGTTGCCTTGTGTGCCAATTCGCATGCCAGCCTCTCGCTTTCAGGCTCGAGGTCGTCGGGCTCGACCGCTTTATGGATTAGGCCTATTTCGGCCGCCTCGTCCGCAGTGATACGCTTGCTCAGAAGGATCATTTCTATTGTCTTGGCACGCCCCAGGACTCGGGTCATTCTCTGTGTGCCGCCGGCTGCGGGCAAGAAGCCAAGGCTTACTTCGGTAAGACCGATCGTACCTTTTCCGCGCGCCATTATTCGGAAGTCGCATCCTAAGGAGAATTCCAACCCGCCTCCCAAAGCATGACCGTTGATCGCTGCAATGGTAGGTTTTGGAAGCGCTTCAACTTTGTTTATCGAGGCTTGTAGAACCCCGAAGATGTCCCCGACTCGGCCCGACAGACTCGAGACAACCTTTTTCATCAGTGCTCTCGGACTGAGCGAGGGGTCCAATTCCCCGACATCCAGACCAGGCGGCAGGGTCTTGAGATCCATCCCTGCCATGAAGTACTTGGGGAGGGCGGATCTGAAGAGTACGCAGCGAACTCCCGCATCTTCTTTGAGTTCATCCAGCAACCGGCTCAGTTCCTGCAAGAAATCCAGGCTCATGGCATTGGCCGGCGGTCTGTTTATGGTCACCCGACCGACGCCGTCTTCTTTCTCAAGCTGGAAAAAAATGTAATCCATGGGAAGGACCTCCTCGTCTTGAACGAAGACCGACTCTTGGAGGCTTTAATAAATTATTCGCGCCCCTTTCGGCGAAGCTGTCCCTATACCCACCTTCATCCACTACCTCGATTTCCACAACTCCCGGCCCATACCTGCACCTAATTCCGGAGTCCGCCGGTGAGCGAGAGGCTGAGGCCTTTGTCGCGGACCAGTTCCTTCGCTATGTTCAACAATTGAATCTCCGATGTGCCGCCTCCTATCATCAGTAGTTTGGCGTCGCGAGTCAGCCTTTCAACCTGTTGCTCCTCTATATATCCGTAACCGCCCATCAACTGGATCGCTTCCATGCCCACCTCGACCGCCGCCGCAGCCGCATAGAACTTGGCGGCGCAGGCATCAAGAATATTGCTTCGTCCCTCGCGCATTGCCCAGGCCTGCTTGAATGCCAAGTTCCTTACATTTTCAAGGTGTACGTACATTCGCGCGATCTTCTCCTGGATCAGTTGAAATTCGATCAGGCGCATGCCAAACTGCTTTCGCTCGACGGCGTACTTGATACTCTCCTCCAGGCAACGTTCGATGATACCCCACGCCATGGCTGCGTTCTCCTCACGCTCGCTGGTAAGAGTTTCCTGCGCCTGCGAACGACTTGTCTTTTCTCTCTTGCCCAGGAGTTGATCTCTGTGAACGCGCGCATCGCTGAGAAAAATTTGGCCGGTGGGAGATCCGCGCATACCCATCTTGTGCATAGGCTTGCCAACGGAAAGCCCTTCGTTGTCGCGTTCGAGCACAAAGGGATGGATCATACGCTTGTCCGCTTTCGAATCCTCGCGATCGATCTTGGCATAGACTACAAAAATATCTGCGCAGGGAGCGTTGGTTATGAAGGTCTTGGATCCGTTCAAGACATAGAAATCGCCGTCCGGAACGGCGGTGGTCGAAAGAGCGAAAGCATCAGAACCGGATTCTGGCTCGGTCAAGGCCCAACAGCCGAGTTTCTCAAAGGAAAATAATGGAAGGGCATAGTTTTCGATTTGATCGGAGGTACCTTTAGCTAGAATGGTCTGGCCACAAAGGCCGATGTGAGCGCCGAGAGAAAGGGCGAAGGAAGGGCTTACCCGGCACAGCTCCTTCATGACTATGAAGATCAGCAATGGGTCCATCGCCTCTCCCACTTCCCCCGCCAGCACCTCCTGTAGTGACCCCTTCTCTTCGATCCCTTCCCGCTCCCGGCGACACTTGCGCTCGATCATCTCATGGAGAGCGCCCGATACCATCGCGTTTATTCCGAAGGCGCGATCGAAATCGCGCATGATGTCCAGGACGGCTACTTCCCCTTTCTCCAAAGGCTCGACCTTGGCACTTAGTTCCTTCTCACAATATGGGCGCAAGGCTTGCTCCAGCATCTTTAGAGGTTCAGTCAGCTCGAACATCTCTCCTCCTTGACTTGCTTCAAGAACAGCTGAAATCGGTGATGGCTTAACTCTCTTGCTCGTTTTTGATAAGCAGTGAAGCTGCCGGACCCCGGCAATACATGACTATCGCTCCTCCCGGAATTACCCCATTATCGGTATCGCCCTAATAGGCCCCGGAGATTGCTTCTGCTGGGTCCTGAGCGCTCGATCATCTTCGCCACAGTAAAACTAAGTACAGTAGTTTATAAATACGGTGATGTACCGAGAGCGTCGGGGCGACGCGCCGGCAAGGCGCGCGACTGAGGCGTACTCTGCGAGTACGCCGCAGGGAGCGCAACGAAGCCGGCGTGGATGCAGCGGCGCTCGAATGCCACCGTATTTATGAATTGCTGTACCAAGCAAAGACATTTTCTGCCTCGCTTTTCATGACATCGTTGAAAGCCAGGCAATCGCCGGCCTTCGCCCCGTCAGGCCGGCAAGCTGTGCATCACGTCCTCGATAGTTCCCTGCGGCTCATCCGCCCATTTCACCTTTACCCGCATGCCCACGTCCACGTGGTCCCGGTCGGCGTCCTCGAGCTGGGAAAGCATCTCGGTATTCGACCCATCCAACATCACGCCGACTATGATGCGCGGCGTGCCTGCTCCTTCCTCCATCCCGCCATAGGACCAGGAGCCGGAGAAAGTAAAGGTAGTGACCACCCCTTCGTCGGATATCTCGACCCACTCCTCGGGAATGGAGAGGCAAGAGCAGTACGGTTTCGGCGGGCAATAGACCAGCCCGCATTCCGGACATTTCAAACCGAGGACTTTCTTGTCTTTCAACGAGGCCAGAAAATGCTGCATGAGCACTGCCGTCTCGTGCTTCCAATGCCACTGTCCTAGATTCCAGCTTCCCGAGATAGAAGTTGTCTCATCCTTGTATTCCATGATCTACCCCCTTGGAGTCGGAGTATCCGCCAGGACGGCTACGACGTTGAGATTCACAGCACCGCCCCATCCGTGCGCCACCGCCTTATGCACGTCCTTCTCGACCTGGTGTTCACCGGCCTTGCCCATGATTTGTAGCGCAGCCTCGGCAATGCGCTCCAACGCCGAGGCACCGATGGCGTTGGTCGAAATAACGCCGCCGGAAGGACATACCGGAAGCGCCCCGTCAAGCTCCATCGAGCCGGAGTCCAGGATGGAGGGCGCTTCTCCCTCATCGCAAAGCAGCAGGCGTTCGTAGAACATGAGGAGTTGATGCGCGAAGGGCGCATAGGGCTCCGCCAGGTCTATCTCCTGGCGTGGTTCCTTGATCCCGGCCTTCCTGTAGGCGTTGGCCGCCGCCACCTTGCACCCTTCCTGGGCGCATGGGTCCGTGTTGGCCGTTCCGGCCGCGGCGATTCCCACCAATGCGCCTTCCTCCGAGCAGGAGGCCACGGAGCGAATGAAGGCCGGCTTGTCCGTCAGCTTTTTGGCCTTCTCGGCCGTCGTAAGAATCATCGCGCAAGCTCCGTCCGAGGCGGGGCAAACGTGACCGAAGCGCAGCGGGTATTGCATGAGCGCCGTCCGGGCCACTTCTTCGGGTGTCAGCCCGGGCTGCTTCAGGTGCGCGGCCGGGTTCTTTGCCGCATTGGTGCGGCAAAGCACCGAGACTTTATCGAGATGGTGCGGGGTACAACCCGAGCGCTTCATGTAGCTCGAGGCCTGGTACACGGCGACTCCCACAGCGCCTCCTCCGAAAGCCAGCATGAAAGCGGGGTCTATGCCGTAGCTGAGGAAGGGCGCCATGTCCGCCACGGCCACGGTGTTCAATCCCGCTGTGGAATCCCCGTCCGACTGCTTTTCAAAAGCAATGGCGATGACCGTGTCCATCAGACCGGAAGCCACCGCGTAGAAAGCACCGTGTCCGACCGAGCCGCCCGTGGTCCCGCCTGTGGTGATGCGCAGGACCGGCTTGTTATAGGCGCCCCAATGACCGGCGCCCCACAGCTCGGGCAGGTTCACTCCTTCGAAAGCGGGCATGTTGCCCGTGATGATCCCATCAAGGTCCCGCGGCGTGATGCCCGCGTCCTCGTAGGCTGCGCTCACACCCTCCCAGACCAGCTCCGGTATGTTGACATCGCGGCGCTTGGATACATGCTTGGACAGTCCGACTCCGACTACCGCCACATCGCGCATGTTACTCACCCCCCAGGACGTAGACGATGTTCTCTTGCGCGCAGAGCCCGGTCTGGCCGTGCGCCAGTGCCGTCTTCACGCCCTTCACCTGGTGATCTCCGGCCTCGCCCGTGATCTGCATGGCCGCCTCCGCCAAGCGGGCCAGGCCCGCCGCACATACCGCGTTGGCCGCGAGAACTCCTCCCGAAGGATTGACGGGCAGGATGCCATCCATACGGGTGGCGCCGCTGTCGATGAATTCGCCGCCCTTGCCCTCGGCGCAGAACCCCAGCGCCTCGTAGGCCATGAGCTCCTCGTGAGCGAAGAGCTCCGATATCTCCGCCAGGTCGATCTCGACTTCGGGGTGTTCGATGCCGGCCATGGCATAACATTTGTCGGCCGCCATTTTGAGCGATGTCATCTTGTCAAGCGGACGCTCGGTGAGGTAGGAATCGTGATAGAAACCGACTCCCCTGATCCAGGCCGCCCTATTCGCCTTCCTGGCCACATCGCCCGCCGCCAGAACGATAGCGCAGGCGCCGTCCGTGGCGGGCCAGGCGCACATCTCGCGAATGGGAGAGCAGAGCATGCGCGAGCCCATCACCTGCTCCACCGTCGCCCCCGGGACCGCGCGCAGAGCCAGTGGGTTCTTAACCGCGTTGCCCAGGTTCTTGGCCGCAACCGCCGCTATCTGTTCCTCGCTGATGCCATAAGTATTCATATAGGACCGGGCCTGCAAGGCCGCCGCCGAGACCTCGTTCAATAAACCACGTTGACGATCCCAGGTCGGGTCCAGGGTCATGACCCCGGGTGCATATGTAGGGTAAACCGATGCCTGGCTCTCGCCGATGACCATAGCCACATCGTGAAAGCCGCTAAGCAAGCGCATGAGCGCATAGAGGGCGGCATAGGCTCCATCCATTTCCACCTTGGACTCGTCCTTAAGGCAAGCTCCGGAGGGCTCGACCAGGCGCATGTTGGAGATGGTCCGTCCGTCGAGGTAATCGTTGTTGGCCGTGATAACGGTGCCGATGTCATCGCGGGAGAGGCCGGCCGAGGCGAGCGCCTCGCGCGCAGCCCGCAGCACCAGGATTTCGCGGGAAGCGTCGGCATCCTCTTCGTAGGGCGTCTGTGCGTATCCGATGATAGCTACTTCTCTTTCCATGCCTGCACCTCCTGTCAGTCCAGCGCCCTGTAAGCGGATAGAGCGTCGAGCACTCCGTCCGGCTCAGCGTTCCATACAGCCTTCACGCGCAGGCCCACGTTGCAATCCTGCGCATCCACGCGGACCGCCATACAGGTGTCCGCCCCGTCGTGCTTGACCATGGCGATGATCTGCGGCTCGGGCAGGTCCTCGAGCTCCCCATTATCCGCGACCCCGACGTGGGCCATGGTGTAGGTCTCGACCGTTCCGGTCTCGGGCAGCTCAACCCATTCCTCTGTCTTGTCAAAGCAGCGCTCGCATATCATGCGCGGCGGCAGGTACACGCGCCCGCAGGCGGCGCACTTAGAAGCCAGAATTTTTTTCTGCTTCAAGCCATCGAAGAATTGCTCCATCCAGTTTCCGACCGACCAGTTGAAAACCGGCGCGAAAGGTACCGACATGCGCTTGACATTCTTCAGGCCTTCTCCAGATTTCATGGACTCACCCCTTTCTTGTAGTCACCTTGCCAGATCAGATTAGAGACTGTCCCTTGCTATATCCGTTTTATGTTGAATAGTGCGGGCTTCCATCGCAGCGGGCCGGATGCGCCGCCCGCCGAGGATATCCTTGGAGATGGCCGAAGCCTCCAGGATGGTGTCATCGATGTTCATATATTTCCACTCGGCGAATCTCCCCAGGGTACGGATGCCCCGGGACTTGAGGAATCCCTCGAGCACGTCCAAGCTCGGCCGCCAACAGAAATCGGGCACGATATGGGCCAATCCCACCCAAGTAAGGTTGGCGCCCAATACCCGGCATGCGCGCAAGAGGCCGGTCTCGGCTATCTGACCCAGTACCGCCTGGATGAAATCGCCGCGGTGCTCCGCGTCGCAAGCCATGTTGCGTTCGCCCCTGGGCAGATTTACCTCCGCCAGGATGGAGTCCCGGCCGGGTGGCACCAAGCCGGGGCTGAAATTGCGCGGGAAGGAGAGACGCCGGAATGAATAGCGCCGCTCGGGAACGAGCACGTAATGATACTCCACGCCGATGCACCCCTCCAGCGCCACGGCCACGGTCGCCATACTGTTGAAGTTGAGCTTATCCGCCGCGCTTCCGACCTCCGCGGGCACTCCGGCGATCATCCGTATCAGCTGCGGCAAGGGCACGGTGGAAATGAGGCGTTGGTAGCACATAATCTCGCCGCCTGCCAGCTTTACCGTCTTCGCCTTGGGGTCGACCTCCGTGACCTTGGAGTGCAGCCGCAGGTGGTCGCCGAGCCTTTCGGCCATGCGGTCCGTCAGCTCCTGCATGCCGCCGCGTGGATACAGGTATCCGCCCGGCGCCTTAGATTTAGTCACTGCTGCGCGATAATCTATCTCGCTCGCGGGAGCCGTCCAGGTCTTCTCGGCATAGGGGATCATGTAGCTCTCGGCCAGTTCGCCATAATTGGCGAAGGCGTAGGCGCGGAAGTCGGCCCTCTTTCCAAGAGGCTGCACCGGATGCTCGAGCCGCGGTAAAGCGTGCAGTTTTCCGTGGTTCAGGTACGCGGACCGCGCGTAGCCACGGTCCAGGTTTTCCTCGCCCACGATCTCTTCCACGAAGTGGACGACCTCCGATGATGAGGCGTGGATGCACTTGACCCCGATGTCAAAGGAGAAATCGCCGTTACATATCTGCTTCAGATATCCTCCGGCACCTTCCTCCTTTTCCAGAATGAGGAAATCGCCGTCGCGCAGGTAGCAGCCGAGGGAAAGCCCGGCCACTCCCGCCCCGATTATCAGCGTTCGAACCGCCTTGGCGGCATTGCTCATATGTAGTCCTTCCTTCCCTGCGAACTCGCCCGCCGGGAACAACGTCCCGTCAGGCCGGCGGGGCTCCCTCCGGCGTCCAGGCGAACTTGGCCAGCAGTTCCAGCACCCGCTTGACCTTGGCCTGGTCCAGGCTCGCCAGATCGAGGTCCTGCTCGTATGTGTAGAGCATGTCGTCACCGGCATGTCCCGGGTCAAACGCATCCTGTATCTTCTTTTGCCAGACGTTGTAGTTGCCCAGTATCGGACTGAGCAGCTTGCGGATCGAGGGCTCCATGTTTCCGCCCAGCTCCATGCAGTTCTCCAGCGATTGCAAAAGAAAGTCTACGTTGATGGGAAGCGTCGCATCGGAGTGCTCTTTCTTGCGGGGATCGTAGAACCACACTTCCTCGCTGTGTGCCATGTTCCCCTCCTCGCAGAAGAAGTCGAAGGCGCAGTCGGCAAGGTCGTCCACGCAGCCGTCCCGCTCGATCCAGTTCTGCTTCACCTGCTGCCCCTGCTCGTCCCAGGTGACCATGGCATCCCAGGCATCATCCTGCCCCCAGCCGGTATAGAACTGGCCGCCCATCCGATAGGACGAGGGCGGGAAGGCGCCGCTGATAAGCCCCCAGAACAACGGCGTGGCCAGGCCGAAGTCCTCCAGGTCGAGCATGACCCCGCGGTGCTGCTTGACCACGTCGCGGATTACGTTCTCCTGGAACGCGCGGTCCCGCCTGGAATTGCCGCCCACTATGTAAACGTAGCCGTGCTGCACGCCATAGAAGAGATTGCGCAGGGAGGTCAAGTTAGGCCAATTGGTAGTTTTTACCACATGGGGCAGGAGCACACAGAGCAGCGTCCCCAGGTTGAGCTTGAGAGAAATGTATCCGATGCCCTCGGTGGTTATCTCGTAGCTGGCATCCCGGAAATGTTCCCGGTCCTTGAAGATGGTCCAATACACTTTGAAGTTCTCGGGCATGGGCATCTCGGCGTCCAGCAGCAGGCCGTCGCAGTCGGGGACGGCCGGCCCCGGCCAGTTGTAGAGCTTCAGGGCGCACTTGGTGTAGATGCCGTTGCCGCTAAAGGTGCCGCAGCGGCCGCGCATCAGGCCTCGTAGCGATGGCCCCGGGCCGTCGCCGCAGAACCAGCCGTCATCCGATCCCAGCGTCCCCAGCTTCAGCACCTCGCCCGTGGGAAGTACCCATTCCACACCGAGAACCGTGCGGGGGCTCCAGCCCGATACCACGCCGTCCCAGCAGCAGCCCCAGGCCGAAGTGGCACTGGCCAGCGGTGAGGAGACGGCTCCGGCGGAGATCATGTGCACGTTAAGTCCGAGTTTCATGGCCTCGGCGCGTATCTGCCCGCCGATGGCGCACGGCTCCACTACCGCGGACATGTTCTTTTCGTCTATCTCGATGATGCGGTCCATCCTCCTTAAGTCCACCTGGATGACTCCCTCCGAACCGGGCGCCGCGTGGGCGCCCCAGCCCGAGCTGATGGCCTTGAACTTCACCCCGTACTTGTTGCAGATCTTGACGATGGCCACGACGTCCTCGGTGCTCCCGGGCAGAACTACCGCTTCCGGGCGCGGCACCCAGTAGGTGGGGTTGAAGTTAAAGGAGGATTGCCAGGCATAACTATCCATCACCCCCGGCTCCTGCGAAACGTTTTCCGCGCCGAGGGCTTCTTCCAGTTCCTTATATGCTTCCGGTGCTAACATTGCTCTCCTCCTTCCTTAACTTCCCAATGCTTGTATGGCGATTTCCGTGATGTCGTAGATAGGAAGTCGCACCCCATTCGTCGACATGGCGTCGCGGAAGCTCCGCGTACACCAGGGGCACGCCGTCACCAGGGCATCCGCCCCGGTGGATAACGCTTCCTGGATTCGCTCCATAGCGGTCCAGGCCGAGAACTCCGGAAATGCTTCGAGCACCCCGCCCCCGGCCCCGCAGCACCAGGCGTACTCCTTGATGCGTTCCATCTCTTTCAGCTCGAGTGAGGGAATGGATTCCAAGATGTGCCGGGGCGGGCCGTAGATACCCTTACGCCCGGTGCGCTTTCGATCCATGGGCCGCAACAGCTTGTCGCCCTCCCACTCGCCCAGGTAAGGCTCCGACCGCCGCCCCAAGTGGCAGGGATCGTGGTAGGTGACAGTCATAGGCACTTGCCTGTTGAAACATAGCTTGCCGGCATCCACCGCCTCGCTCAGGAACTCGGTGATGTGCATAACCTTCACCGGCAGTTCCTTGCCCATCCGTGGGTAGAGATACTTGAAGGCCGAGTAGCAGTCCGAGCAGGCGGTGACCAGCGTTGAAACCCCCGAGGCCTTCACCCGCGAGTTCATATCGTCGGCGAAGTTCTGCATCTCGCCGCGATAGCCCAACTCGAAGGCGCGCCCGCCGCAGCACGCTTCCTCGCGCCCGCCCACCGCAATATCGGCACCGGCGCGGCGCATCAACTCGACGGCTCCCTTGACGATGGGCGATAATTCCGAATCGTAGGAATAACGGCAGCCGGCGTGAAAGAGGATGTCCGCCTTCTCCCTATTCATGTCCTTCAGTCCCAGACCGTCGGCCCAGGCGCCGCGTTCCGACTTGGGCTCACCGAAGACATTATCCTCGCGCTTGAGGGCGTCGATGAGGGCCATGTGCTCGGGGACCAGTTGCCCCTGTTCCACGCAGTAGGTGCGCAGCTCTTCCAGCACCTCGCCCAAGTCGATGTCGTCTCGGTAGATCTTGCAGGAGACCTCGCAGGCGCCGCACAGGTTGCAATGGAAGATGATATCGGAGACCGTGTCGGTGAGCTGGCTGCGCCCCTCCAACATCGAGAGCCCCATGTTCATCTTTCCCGATCCCGAATAGGCATGGAAGTTATAGCGGCTGATAGAGGGGCAGGCTTTTGCGAACCTCCAGCTTTTCATCTGGTTGAAGGGAACCCACTTGCAGGAAGAGCAACGGGAGCAGCCCGCCATGTCATTTTGATATTTTTCGAGTCCCATGATCATCCCTCCCCGAAGCACAGTTTTCCACGATTAAGGACGCCTTTGGGGTCCAAAATCTCCTTCAACTTACGCAGTGCCTCCACTGTCTCCGGACAGCGAGCGTATGCTATTTTCGACCAGGCACCGTAGGGGCGCGAGAAGAAAGCCCCGGCCTCCGCCAGCTCCGCGCTGGCCTCCAGGAAGAGCTGTTCGACCTTCTCCGCTTCCGCCGCGTCGGACGGGTCGTAGAAGAGGTTGAATTCCAGATGGCAGGAACGACCCTGTTGAATAGGTTGGATGTAGATACCCAGATTCTCCGGGGCAAAGCCGTGACGTTTCACGAGATCATCCATGAGGCCGATGAAGGACGGCGTCCGGTCCATGGTGGTAAGGAAAAATATCTCGCGGAAAGCGCCGGCCGGACGTTGCTTCCAGTAGGGCTCTGCCGACGGGGCATCCAGCAGCCCCATCATGTGTCTGGCGCTCGCCCCCGGTATCTGCCGGCCGATGGTAAGGCCGCAAGCCTGTGCGATGTCGGCCACATCCTTCTCCTCGTAATCCACCCGCATCTCCGGCAGGTGATCGTAACCGGCGAGGCAATAGACGCATGTGTAGGGCGCCTGCTTGCCGGCAAGGGTCCGGACGCTCTCCCGCTCATCACCAAGGATGGCGCCGAGCGCCGGCCCGTTCAGGATCAGTAACTCGTCCGCCAGCTTGGCCCGGTTCACGCGGTAAGAGAAATCAACCAGTTTCTTCAGGTTGTCGGATTGGGTGAAATAGAGCCGGCGCAACTTGGGCTCCAGCTCGAGCTTGACGGAAGCCCATGTGACGATCCCCATGGTCCCCTGAGCGCCCTGGACTATGCGGACAAAGTCGGCACTCGCCGGCCCCGTCGGGTTCTTCTGGGCCATACCGCGGCTCCATTGCTCCTCGAGCGACCCGGGCCCCGACGCGGAGCCGGTGCGGAACATGTCGCCCGTCCCGAAGACAAGCTCGGTGCAGAGCAATGGGTCGGTCATGTCCCAATGGAACTTGCCGGCCAGGATCGGCTCCCGCTCGAGGTAGCTGGCGAGCACCGACTTTCCGGCTCGCGGCAGCAGCGGCATGAGCACCTTGAGGCCCTGCCGGGCCGCGGCCGCCTGCAGTTCGCCGAAGGTGACGCCGGGCTCGATGATGGCCACCTTGTTGCGACGGTCCACTCGCACGATCTTTCGCATTGCGGAGAGATCGACGATGACGCCCTCCTCCGCCGGAACGGTGTCGCCCCGAAAGCGTGGACCCGTGGACGAAGCAGCCACCACGTTGATGCCGGTTTCGTTGGCCAGCTTGATTATCTCGCGCACCTCCGCCGTATCGGCGGGACGGACCACACAAACCGGCACCCTGCCCGGGGCTGCGTAGTCGGCTAGGATCTTTTTATCCGTCGCGCAATCGTCGCCCACTATGGCCTGAAGCCTGGCTATGGTATCGGTCTTGACGCCAGTAGTTGACTTAGCCATTTTCCTCCCTCCTCTTATTTCACAGACGGTTTCAGACAACCGCCCGGCTAGAAGTAAGCGCCTCTTTGTCGCCGCCTTTCGCCCTTAAGCCCTTGAGCTTCCCGGCTAGCTTCGGCGGTGTTCCCTCCGTCTTGGCCAGTGCGCGCGCCAGGTACTTCTCTATGCCCCACACGGCGAGACTCCGTACCGCTTGGACGCGCAGCATCTTGGCGAGGAAGGACATCAGGATGTCGTTGCTGGCAATGCGAAGCAGCGGCGGTGACCAGCCAAGGACCTTGTTAAACTTCTCAATAGTCGGAGCCTTAGCTCCATCCAGCTTGTTTAACAGATCGTCCATGGTCAGTCCGCTGTTCGCCTTCAGCCTCTTGAGGGACTTTCCCACCAGCGGCATCAGCTCGTCTATTACGCCGTGCCGCCAGGCCACCTCCATGAAGTCGAAGAGCTGTTCCGGTTGCAATTCCACTCGATTCACCTCCAAGCAAAACTCCTCAGTTGCACCAAATGTTCCGGCACCCTTCCGGGTGAAGCCGGTGAGAATCTATAACAACTTTGCTTCCCGCAAAGCGAGGGCCAGGCGCTCTCCCGCTTCCTCAGGGGTATCCGCCTGAACGATTTGACAGTTCCTCTCCCTTACCGGGCTTTCCACCCCTATCATCTTTACGCGACGAGCGGTCGCGGCTTCTCCGTTAAAATCCGAGGCGCCCCACTTCATCTGCGGCAGTCCCTTGGCCGCTTTGATGTCCGCCATGCGTGGATAACGCAACTCCCCGATCTCGTGACTGACCGTTACTATGGCGGGCAGCGGCACCCGCACCGTTTCGTAGCCCTCGGGAAGAACGCGCTCCACCAGAAGCGCGTCGCCTTCCAGCTTGAGGGAACAGGCCAGGGTCACTGCCGGCAGGCCCCTCAAGGCCGCTATACCCAGCCCCACCTGCCCGGCGTTGGTATCCGAGGCCTGACGGCCTGTAAGCACCAAGTCGAAATCGCCGTGCATGCGGATGGCGGCCGACAGCAGCGAGGCGGTGGCGAAGCTGTCCAACTTTTCTCGGTCAAAGAGAGCATCGTCGATAAGCACCAATTCGTCCGCCCCGGTGGCCAGGGCCTTGAGCATCACCGCCATGGACAGATTGCTCCCCGCCGACATCAGGGTGATATGCGCGGCCGCCGTTTCCTTGAGCTTGAGCGCGGCCTCCAGCGCGTTCTCGTCAAAAGGGCTGAGAACGGGCGGGATACCGCGGGGCGTGACCCTGGCGTTGACCGCATCCACCTCAAAAGCTGAAGGCGGGCCCTCCGGGTCGGGGACTTGCTTGGCGCATACGATGATCTTTAAAGTTTCCATGTCTCCCTCCTATTCCGCCAGCAAGCTTGCCAGTTTGCCTGTGAAGGAGGGGAGGATCCGCCGCCAGTCCCCCACCACCCCATAATGTGCCACCTTGAAGATGTAGGCATCCGGGTCCTTGTTAATGGCAACGATGTTGCGCGAGTCCGACATCCCGGAGAGATGCTGGCTCGAGCCGGAGATGGCCACGGCGATATAGATGTCCGGCGCGACCAGCTTGCCGGTGATGCCCACCTGAGAGGTGCAGGCTATCCACTCCGAGTCACAGGGCGGGCGCGAGGCGCCTACCGCGCCGCCCAGCAAGCCGGCCAGTTCTCGCAGTTGGTCGAAACCATCGGGGCCGCCTATGCCGCGGCCGCCCGAAACCACCACGCACGATTCCTCCAGTTTCACGCCGATGTTCTCTTCCAGCACCCGGCCTAGCAGGGTGATGGCCGGCGCCGGAAGCACTGCCTCCACCGCTTCAACAGAGCCGCCCGGCTCGACCGGCTCGAGAGGGTTTCCCGCTTTCGGACGTACCGTCACCATCTGCGGCCGCGTTTCCGAGGCGAGGCTGGCCATGGCATTGCCGCCGTAAATGGGTTTACTCGCCACGAGCCCTTGCGCCGCATCCCAGGAAAGCGAGGTGCAATCCGTAACCAGGCCGGCTCCGAGGGCGAAAGCAAGACGGGGCATGAGGTCCTGTCCCATCGGGGTATGTCCGGCCAGAATAGCGGCAGGATGCAGTTCCTCGCACAGGTTGAGAATGGCGACAAGGTAGGAATCGGGATTGTACTCGGCGAGCTCCGGCGAGTCGACCGCATAAACCGTTGCCGCTCCGCACTTCGCCAACTCGGCCGCCGCCGCCTCCAGGCCGCTTCCTAAAAGCACCGCAGCGATGGTCTGCCCGGCCTCTTGCGCCAGCCCCTTGGCCAACCCCAGTAGTTCCAGACCTATCCGGGCCGCTCCAGATTCCGCCATCTCCGCGATTACGAGAATACCCGCGCAATCAGACACCTGTGCCGCTCCTTCCTTTTGTTTCCAGCCAGGCCCTCATTCCGCCGAGGCCTGTTCGCTCACCAGTTCAATGGCTATGGCCCGGTCTATCTTGCCCGCAGCCGCGCGCGGAATTTTCTCCACAAAAAAGAGTTTGCGCGGCCGCTTGTAGTCGGCCATGCGGCTCCGGCAGTAATCGATGATCTCATCGGAGGCCGCCGTGACTTCCTCTTTCAGCTCTACCAGTGCTGTCACCACCTGGCCCCATCGTGGATCGGGCATGCCGATGACGGCGCAGTCAAGTACCGCGGGGTGTTCCTTGAGGATGCCCTCGACCTCCTCCGAGTAGACCTTCTCGCCGCCGGTGTTGATCATGTAGCTACCGGTGCGGCCGATGAGGTTGAACTTGCCGTCGCCATCGAGCGTGCCGGCGTCCCCCACGAAAAACCAACGTTTGCCGTCCAGCACGCGGAAGTCGTTCGCGGTCTTGGCCGGGCATTTCCAGTAGCCCAGGGCCATCCAGCCGCCATAGAGGAACTCGCCTATATCGCCCGAGCCCGGCCGCACGTCCTCGCCCGTCTCGGGATTCACCACTCGGCTCGGAAACAGCTCGTGTTTGTAGATGCCGCCGGCGGCCTTCGCCAGCTTGGTCCCGGCCAACTTTATTTTTTCATCGGTCGAGATGTTCATCTCTGCGAAACCGGCGCTCGTCTCGCTCGCGCCCATCACGTCCTGCACGACCATATGAGGAACATGTTCCATCATCTCCTTCTTGACATGCGGCGACCAGCGTACACCGGAGGAGATCATGGCCCACAGGCTTCTGGTGCGGTAGGGGCGCTCCTCGCGCTCCGCCCGCTTCAACTCTTCCAGCATGGGGATGGCGAAGGCGTCGCCCACGATGAGGGCCTGCTGGGCGCGTTGCTGCTCCACCGTCTCCCAGAACTCGCGGGGGCTGAAGGGATGCGGCGTCGGCAGAAACACCGTGGCGCCGCCCATGGCCCCGATAAAGCAGAAGGCGAGCTCGTAAGCAGCCCCGTGGAAGAGCGGGCTGACCGGGATGGTCTTCACGCCTTCTCGCTGCATCAGGCTGAGCAGCTTGATCATGCGCGGCCGGCCCAGCATGATGCGAAAGCTCCCGTAAAACATCTCCTTGGAGAGGCGCGACTGCAGCGCCGCCCGTACCAGCTTGCGCGAGAATATCCAGGTGAGGACGTCCAGCGTTTTCTGAGAGTCGGTCACTACGCTGAGATAGCCGCGCAGTGCGCCTTTAGGAAGCTCGAACAGGCGGTCGATGACCGGTATGAGGCCGTTTAAGATGACCACGTCCAGGCCGTGGACGCGCTGCTCCCCGTCCCAGACGGTGCCCTTGGGGTATCCGGTGGTGCCGCCTGTATACATGAGGAAACTGAAGTCGTCGTTGTACACTTTAACCGGCGGGTTACTCTCGTCCGTGGAGAGGATGTCATCAAGGACCAGGGCGTCGGCCGGCACCTCAGCCGGCTGCTTACCCACTTCATAGACGACGACTTTCTTAAGTCCGGGCAAGGCGGCCTGGGCCGCCAGCACTGCCGAGGCGTAAACCCCCTCTACCAGGCAAACTACCGCGTCGGAGTCCTCCAGCACATAAGCGATCTCCTCGGGAATGAAGCGGGGATTGACATTGACGGGGACAGCGCCCAGCTTGGAAATGGCGAAATAACATGTAATCCACTCGATGGAATTGAAGCCGCAAATGGCCACCCGGTCTTCCTTTTTTACCCCGATGCCCTCGAGGCCGTGTGCCAGGCGGTTGCAGGCTCGGTTGAACTCGTCCCAGTTGAGGCGCCGCTCCCCCTGCGCCACGGCCAGGCGGCGAGGAGTAAGCTTCGCCAGACTTTCTACCTTATGCTTCCAGGTGCGATTGCGCTTCCGGCGTCCCGGGTATTTCTGCCGGTAGTTGGAAAAGTCATCGTGTTCGACCTCCCGGGCTCCGATGATCTTGTCCTGCATATTAGTCCTCCCTGCTGTTCTCCTATTGTCTTAAAAGCCGCGACTCGGCGATCAGATCTTCTTCATCCCCGGAACTGAGAGCAGAGCGATGTCCATGATGAATCCCAGCGAATCCAGGTGCTGGCTCCATTGCCCGATTAAGGTCCGGAGCGCTAATTTCCGCAAGGGGTGAGGCAACGTGTAGAGCACCAGTCTCTTGACGGCGAGCGAGTATTTGAAGCTCCTGGTGAGACGCGTGAACATCTCGTAGGCTTGCGCCTTGTCGTCCACTGCCATGGCCGCGATCTTCCCGGATACCAGCGCGCCATGCACCCCGAAGAGAAAGAAGGGATCCTGCATGCCGGCGAAGGTGCCGGCTAGTATTTTGTCCCCCCAGAAGAGGCGCGGATTATTGAAGCGCTTGATGGGGGCGACTCCCTCGTGTTCCTCCCAGGCACTGAAGATCACGTCCTCTTCGGTCGCCAATTGTTCCATCCAGCGTTCCTTGAGGCTCTTGTCCACGGGCTTGGTGCCGAAGGCCAGCCCGAAGGTTACACCGTTGTTGTTGGCGTAGTAGCAATAGTCGCGGGTGTAAGTGTCCATGTAACCGGCAACGCGCGTTGGCCCATCCTTCTTTCCCCGCGCCACCCATCCGTAGAGCTGCACGTAGGGGATGTCCATGTCCGAAAAGGCCTCGAAGAACAGCCCGGTGGCGATGATGGAATCGGGCGGCAGCCAGGCGGCATCCTTGGTCTTGAATTCGGAATTGAATTCGAACTTGACGCCCTCGGCCTTCGCTATTTCCCAGAGCTGATAATCGAGGGCGGTGGGGCGAGAGCCCCTCTCTATGTTGTGCAGGAACATGGCCGAGCCGGGGTAATCCCAACACTTGCCATAAATGTGCATGCCCACGCTCTCGGTGGGCCGGACCTGCGGCTCCTTGAGTTCCACGCCGATGAATCGTCCCAGTGCCTCGGGTTCCATCGGCGTGGCATCGACCGCCGGATGAACCCGGGGTAATCCACCTACTTCTTTGAACCGCTCGAGCACCATCACCTGGTGGCCGGCACGTGCGCAGTTGATAGCCGCCGTCAATCCCGAGAGGCCGGCCCCCACCACAATGACCTCGGACATTCCAACACACCCCCTCCCTCCTGCGAAACCCCTGAATTTCCGGCCGCCGGTGACCGAAAATCGGCTGCCGCGGCATATTTCCGCAACCGCCCTGCACGAAAAAGTGGTGCTGCAAGCTGTGCTGTGTATACGCCGGTTTTTATGGCGTGTGTCTTGACAAATGCTGCGAATGGAATAACTTAGTTAGTTAGTGCTTACTATTTTTATTTCGATTCTGAAACTTTGTCAAGTAAATATTTGGACAACAACTCTTAGCCGAACATGTTGTAAGATTTTATCTAATCTCGAGAATAGCGGAGGTAAATTATGGAGACCGTCCGAAAGCGAATGCCGGCAGGGGAGCGGGAGAACGTCCTGATAGAGAAGGCCATCGAGGTGCTTGCCAGCTCCAACTACAGGTCGGCCACGACCTCCAAAATCGCCTCGGAGGCCGGCGTCAGCGAGCCCGTCATCTACCAGCACTTCGACAGCAAGAAGGACCTGTTCCTGGCGGT
The DNA here is from genome assembly GCA_001767605.1 of Candidatus Solincola sediminis. Lineage (GTDB taxonomy): Bacteria > Actinomycetota > Geothermincolia > Geothermincolales > RBG-13-55-18 > Solincola > Solincola sediminis. The sequence goes on from MELM01000019.1 coordinate 72,969, forward strand.
GCTAGAGCGCATCCGAACGGACATCCTGGAAGGCTGGACGTGCGCCACGGATGGGGTTGAGAACCCGAAAACGGCGCTGCGCATTCTCGGCGCCTACCATTACCGGTTCATCAAGGAAAACAAGGCGGCGGAGAAGATACTCTTCCAGGCCATCTCTGAGGTGGACGACCCGGATATACAGGCGAGCCTCCGGCGCCACTTTGCGGCGTTCGCCGATTTCTTAAGCGAGTTCGTACGTCGCGGCCAGGATGCCGGTATTATGGATCCCGGTATCGATGATGTCATGGCCGGCTGGATCGTTCTCTCCTTCGGGATCGGTACCGGTTCCATGAGCCTTTTCGGATTCGAGGAGGAGATCGAACAGGAAAGGCTCCTCGACGCATATGAGGTGATCCTCAGCGCACTGGATAAGAAAGACCAATAAGGGGATCGCGATTAATTGGTATGGTCGTTTCCATGGCATACATATTATCGGAGCGGTTATTGCCGCCGTTTCGATCCTGAAACAATATTCACCGGCAGTCTGAAAAGATCGTTCCCGGATTCACCAAAATCCCGATATTCAAAAGGATTGGCGCTTGGCTTTCATAAGCGCGACGCCGCGGGGCGCCGAGAACCTCCGGGCGGGCGGATCTTATAACAAGGCTTTAGAAGATCAGAAGAGCAACAATGATTCTATGTGCTCCTCTTCTTCTCGATATGCGGAGTGCTCTCCATATTGCCTTGAGCCGATCCGATCTTATCGGGCACGGGAAGGTCCTCCGAATAAGAGATGACATCCTGGCGGCCGGGCGGCGACTACTCCGCCGTTCGGTCCCGGGCCTGGTTTCGAGAGAGGCTTAATAGGAAAAAATTACCAAGGACCGGCCGCATTCGAATCCAAGGCGGCTGGTTCTTCTGTTGGGAAAGGAGAAAATCTTCATCTCAGCTCTTCCCGGGAAGAACCAGTCTCTAAGGCACGCGCCTTGACAAAAGATGCGAATGTAATAACTTAGTTAGTGCTTACTATCATATTTCTATTCGCTTTCCCATCACTAGGGAGATACGAAAGGGGATCGAGTGCTGATGGCGGACAATGTAGCCGAGAAGACGAAGGAGCTGACCTCGCTCTCCGGTGTGCCGGTAAAGCCGGTCTACACGCCGGAAGATTTGGATATCGATTACGACCGGGATCTGGGCGACCCCGGATGCTATCCCTTTACGCGGGGCATCCATCCGGACATGTACCGCGGTCGGGTGTGGACCATGCGCCAGTTCTCGGGGTTTGGGGATGCGGACGATACCAACCGGAGGTACAAGTTCCTGCTGGACCGGGGGACCACCGGCTTGTCGGTCGCCTTCGACTTGCCCACCATCATGGGCTATGATTCCGATCACCCGCGTTCCCGGGGCGAGGTTGGCGTCTGCGGAGTGGCCATCGATTCCCTTGCCGACATGGAGCGTCTCTTCGCGAATATCCCTCTGGAAGACATCACCACCTCCATGACCATCAACGGCCCGGCCTCGGTGCTGCTGGCCTTCTACCTATGCGTCGGGGAGAAGCAGGGTTACTCCTGGAAGAATCTGGGAGGAACCATCCAGAACGATATCCTCAAAGAATATATCGCCCAGAAGTCATGGATATTCCCGCCCAAGCCGTCACTGCGCATCATTACGGACATCATGGATTTCTGCTCGCGCGAGGTGTCGCGTTGGAACACCATCTCCATCAGCGGCTACCATATCCGGGAGGCAGGTTCCACGGCCGCCCAGGAACTTGCCTTCACCCTGGCGGACGGCATGGCCTACGTGGAGGCGGGCATCGCCGCCGGCCTGGATGTGGACAAATTCGCGCCGCGCCTCTCCTTCTTCTTCAACGCCCATATCGACCTTTTCGAGGAGATCGCGAAATATCGTGCCGCTCGGCGCATCTGGGCCAGGTTCATGAAGGAGAAGGCCGGGGCCAAAGATGAGCGCTCCTGGCTGCTACGCTTCCACACCCAGACCGCCGGGTGCTCGCTCACGGCCCGGCAGCCCGAGAACAATATCGTCCGCACCGCTCTCGAGGCGCTCTCCGCGGTGCTGGGAGGAACGCAGTCGCTGCATACCAACTCCATGGACGAGGTCCTGGCCCTCCCCACCGAGAAGGCGGTGGTGATAGCCCTGCGCACCCAGCAAATCCTAGCCTATGAGAGCGGGGCTGCGAGCACAGTCGATCCCCTGGCGGGCTCTTACTACGTGGAGGCGCTGACGGACATGCTGGAGGCAGAGGCTGAGAAATACTTCCGTCGCATCGAGGAATTCGGCGGGGTGTTGCCGGCCATCGATGCGGGGTTTTTTCAGCGGGAGATTGCCGATGCGGCTTATCGTTATCAGAATTCCGTCGAGCGTGGAGAGCGCGTCATCGTGGGAGTGAACCGTTTCCAGGTGGACGGCGAAGAATTGGCCATAGAGTTGCTGAGGATAGACCCGGAAGTGGAAAGGCGCCAGCGAGAGCGACTGAGGGAGCTGCGCGGCTCCCGGAGCGCGGCGCCGGCAGAGCAAGCGCTGACGGCCCTCGCGGAAGGGGCTCGCGGTGATGCCAACCTGATGCCCCTTATTATCGCCTGCGCCCGGGCCTATGTGACCGAAGGAGAGATAATCGCAACTTTGAAAGAGGTCTTCGGCGAATATCGGGAAGCCGCTATCTTCTAGGAGAGAGCATGCAAGGAAAAGTCATACGTATTCTGATCGCCAAACCGGGGTTGGACGGCCACGACCGGGGAGCCAAGGTCGTTGCCCGGGCCCTTGCCCAAGCGGGCTTCGAGGTGATCTATTCGGGCCTGCACCAGACGCCGGAGCAGATCGCCGAGACGGCTATCCAGGAGGACGTCGATGCCGTGGGACTGTCCATCCTCTCGGGCGCCCATATGACGCTCTTCCCGGAGGTGATGCGGCTGCTGAAAGAAAAAAGGGTGGAGGATATCATTGTATTCGGCGGCGGAATTGTACCAGAAGAGGATGTTGAAACGCTCAAAGAGCAAGGTGTGGCTGAAATTTTTACGCCGGGCACCGAACTCTCCAGCATTGTTGATTTTATCCGAGAGACTCTTGCGGGCTAGGCGGAAGACCGCAACGACCCTTCGGGATGGGCGGTTTGCAATGCGCTGAGTTATCCCCGCAATAATGCGAGACCAAAGGGCTCGCGAGGGGATAGCGGAAAGGAGATGCGGATGGGAAGTAAGGTATTCGCGGAAAAGGAAGGGGCTATCGTCAAGTTGTTCTTGAATCGGCCCGAGGTTTTTAATGCATTGGACCCGGAGCTCGGGGACCTGCTCCTGGAGAACTTGCGCTCCGCCTCTTTGGATGAGGAAGTAAGGGCTGTCGTAATTGCGGGAAAAGGCAGGGCGTTTTCCTCCGGCGGGGACATACACTGGTTCCATGATTACCCGGCGGGAATATCAGGCGCCTTCGATGCCCTTGCATCTCGTTTCCACCTTGCTATAACCGAAATACGAAGTATGCGCAAGCCGGTGATCGCTGCGATAAACGGAGCTGCCGCCGGTGCAGGATTCTCTCTCGCGCTCGCCTGCGATTTTCGGGTGATGGAAAGGTCGGCAATCTTGAAGCAAGCGTACACTTC
>MELM01000019.1:76595-92002 GCA_001767605.1 Candidatus Solincola sediminis
TGGAGGCGCCACCTTCATGTTGCCGCGGCTGGTTGGGCTGGCTCGGGCCTTGGAGATTATCGCATTCGACGAGCCTATCAATGCCGACAGAGCGCTGCGCTTAGCTCTTGTTACACGCGTTTGCGAAAATGGAGATAGCGTGCAAAACGCAACGGAGTTGGCTATTGAGCTAGCCGGCCGGTCCCTAACAGCTTTTGGGATTGCGAAACTACTTCTAAACGAGTCTTTCGATAATGGACTAGAGTCACATATGGAGAAAGAACGGGAGGGGATTGCATGGTCAGCTTCCCAGCCCGACGGCTTGGAGGGCATAAATGCCTTCATCGAGAAACGTGCGCCGATCTTCGGCAAGCCGTTCGTGTAAAGAAAAGGTGGATCTTTAGGGTTATCCCGCAAAGAAAGAGAAACTTCTTGGAAATCCTGATGTGAAAGCGCAACGCAATAGGATAGAGGCTCTCTCATGGAAATGGTAGCGGAATTGGCGGGAAGAATCCTTGCGGGCGAGATCGATTTCCCATAGCGGGAAAAGACGACGAATAGACCTTGGCGAAAATTTGGAAGTATCCGGATAGGATATCGGCAGGTCAATCCCACTGATAATTGGTGTTATCCGATTGGTTTAGGCTCGTCGTATAATTCATCTCTCAAAATGCCGCGAGTGTCTCCCTGGAAGGCCTAATGCGACCTGACAATCAGCCACAACAAAAGCCCAGAGAGAAATCTGTATTCGTCGTTTATCCCATTGATTACGCTGGAAGAAAAGCCCCAGTTTGGCCCCAGTCGCCAATCCTCGTTTCTGAGTTCTTGCCTAATTCTCAATACCTCTTAGATAAATCCCCGGGTTCTCCGAAATTCAGTGTGGCGGAGGGGGCGGGATTTGAACCCGCGAGCCCGCGAAGGCTAATGGTTTTCAAGACCACCGCATTAGGCCGCTCTGCCACCCCTCCGGGATTTATTTTAAGGGGGTGGGGTGGGATAGTAAATTCGGGGTGGGGAAATGGAGGCGGCTATTTGATTTGTGAGCTTGGATGCTTGTTCCAAGGTGATCGCTCAGATTGCTTCGGCACCGAAGGCGGTGCCTCGCAATGACGTTAGGGCGTTATTTTTTCCAGGCCGTTCATGTAGGGCTGGAGTTTTTCCGGAATTATGACGCTGCCGTCCGGCTCCTGATAGTTCTCGAGAATAGCGGCAACGGTCCTTCCCACCGCCACTCCGGAGCCGTTCAGTGTGTGGACGAATCTCGACTTGCCGCCGCTCGAGGGCTTGAAGCGTATGTCCCCCCTGCGGGCTTGGAAGTCGGTGAAGTTGGAGCATGAGGAGATCTCCCTGTATGCATCCGAAGAAGGCAGCCAGACCTCGAGGTCATAGCACTTCGCGGCCGAGAAGCTGAGATCCCCGGTGGAAAGTATGACGACTCGATAGGGTAAGTCGAGCAGCTTGAGCACGTCTTCCGCATCGCTGGTAAGCTTTTCCAGCTCCTCAAAGGAGCTATCGGGGTGGCTGAACTTCACCATCTCCACTTTGTTGAACTGGTGCTGCCTGATCAAGCCACGCACATCCCGCCCGTATGAACCCGCCTCTCGCCGGAAACAAGGTGTATACGCGCAGTAGTAGAGCGGCAATTCTTCCTCGGAGAGCGTTTCGTCGCGATGGATGTTCGTTACCGGCACTTCAGCCGTCGGGATGAGGTAAAGCACGTCGTCCCGGCAGCGATACATGTCATCCTCGAGTTTGGGTAACTGCCCGGTCGAGAACATGCTCTCCTCATTGGCAAGGATGGGCGGGAATACTTCCTTGTATCCGTGCTCCCTGGTGTGCAAATCGAGCATGAAGTTAATGAGCGCCCTTTCGAGGAGCGCGCCCACCCCTTTTATCAGTGTAAAGCGCGATTCGGCGATCTTAACACCGCGTTGAAAATCGAGTATGTCCAGTTGTTCGCCCAATTCCCAATGCGGAAGGGGCGGGAAATCGAATTGCCTCGGCTCGCCCCAGCGCCGTACTTCCCGATTGGCGCTTTCGTCTTCTCCCACCGGGACCGAACCATCCGGCACATTGGGAATTCTTACCAGGATCTCCCTCATATCCTTTTCCAGCCTGCCGACCTCTTCCTCGAGTTCCTTGATGTTCTCGCTGAGTGCTCCCATCTCGGCCCGCATGACGGCCGCATCTCCACCCGACCGCATGAGCTCGCCGATTTCCTTATTGCCCCGCTTGTGCTTCGACCTTTTTTTCTCGAGTTCGGTGAGAATCAATCGCCGTTTGCGATCGAGTTCGAGCAAATCGTCCAGGCTTACTTTAAGATTGCGGTCGAGAACCGCCTTCTTGACCGTCTCCGGATTGTCCCTGATGAACTTGAGGTCAAGCATCGGGCTGCTCCTCTTTAAAACAGGGATACGATCCCAGCAGCTTCACTTGCGGGAGTTTGCAGCGCAGGCACTTCAAGGCGGAGGCGACAACCTCGTCCTCCTGGTGCCCTTCACAGTCTATGAAGAAACAATACTCACCGAGCACCTTTTTCGTAGGCCGCGACTCGATCTTGGTCAGGTTTATATAGCGATGCGCGAATTCCTGCAGTATCTGAAGGAGCATGCCCGGCTGATCCTGATAGATGAATAAGACCATTGAAGTCTTGTCCTCGCCGGTGACGGGCATCGCTTCTTTGCCCAGAAGTACGAATCTGGTGCGGTTATCCGGGTGGTCTTCCATGCCTTTGTACAGTACTTCAAGTTGATACAATTCGCCCGCGAGGCGACTGCCTATCGCCGCGAAAGGTTGCTTCGAACCGGCAACGCGAAGTGCGGCTTCGGTCGTACTGTTTGCCGCTTCCAGCTCAACGCCGGGCAGGAGCCGGACCAGGTGCCTGCGGCACTGGGCGGCTGCCTGCGGATGGGAGACTACTTTGGTGACATCTTTGAGATCGATACCAGCCCTTGCCAGAAGATAGTGCTCGACCTGACATACCATTTCACCCTGTATCAGGACATCGGACTCGAAGGCCAGGCTGTCAAGAGTGGCATTTACCGAACCCTCGATAGAGTTTTCGATGGGCACGATTCCCTTATCTACCAGACCGTCCTGCACAGCCGTCACCGTCTCCTCGACGGTGGGGAAGGGGAGCATGTCGCGGCAACTCAGCCCCGGCCAGCTTCTCAGTGCTTCCTCGGTAAAGGTACCGGGCGGTCCGAGATAGGCGATGCTGCCGCAGGGGGGGACGGGTTTTACATCACCCAAGAGCCGTCTTCCTCTCTGGTCGAGCTGTCGTTTTTCGTTTCCGCGGCCTGCATGTCGAACGGCCGCGGCTGGCGTCCCTTGCGGCGGATCATGGGCGGTTTGGTACCCACGGCACGGCGCAGGGCCTCGGTCTCCTCGGCGGAGAGTACATGCGATGATGCTCCGGCTTGAACCGCCTTCGCATAGGTACGGTTTTCGTTGCGGCCGTAGATGGAAGTGAGCACGACACCATCGCCGTTTTCATCCAGCAGCGCGATGGAAAAGCTCAACTTTCCCCCCATATCCTGGAAAGCGTCATAGCGGATGACCGCCACTCTCTGTACGCTCCCTGCCAGGACGTCCGCCAGGTAATCCTTCTGGGCCGCCTGCTCCTCGAGCCTCTTGTATAGATCCTCTATCTCAAGGGCCTGGCCGGCCACCTTTTCTATAAGGCTTTCACCGCTCGCCCCACGTTTCAGGATGGCTATGTTCTTGCGCAGCAGCGAAAGCTGCCGGAAGAGCATAAAGACAGCGACTAAAAGTAGAGCAGCAACCACAAAAAGAAAAACAATCAACAGGCCGGCATTATCTTTAAGGGCATTTAACATTGTTTGAGCCGCCTCCTTTCATTAAAAGAGAATATCATATTCAGGTTTATCAATGGCGGGAGCGGCGGTTCATAATAATATGGTATCCTCTGGAATCAATCGCTGGTAGTGGTGGAGGTTCGAAGTATGACGGCAGAGATCGCGGATGGCAAACTGGACCGCTTGCGGCAAGCTGTTGCGAGATATCCATCTGCGCTGGTCTGCTACTCGGGCGGAGTGGATTCGACCCTATTGGCAACTGTGGCCAGGCAGGTACTCGGGGAAGGAATGTCAGCCGTTACCGTCAATTCGCCGCTGCTCCCGCCCAGAGAATTCGAGCGGGCGACAAGTCTGGCATCCATGCTCGGCTTTCCCTTGCGGATCATAGCGGCTGATGAGCTTTCACTGCCCGATTTCCGGAATAACCCGGATGATCGTTGCTATCTGTGCAAAAGGCACCGGCTCACCCTGGTAATCAGACAAATGAAGTCGGAAGGATTCGCTGTCGTCCTGGACGGCTCCAATGCCGATGACGCCCTCGGACACCGGCCGGGCAGAAAGGCGGTGGAGGAACTCGGTGGAGTGAGTCCTCTCGAAGCAGCCGGGTTCAGCAAGCGGGACGTGAGGCAGGCGGCGCGCGATCTGGCCCTTCCTAATTGGGACCAGCCCTCCCGCCCATGCCTCGCCACACGATTTCATCATGGCGTTGAGTTGAAGCCCGAACTCTTGCGGATGGTGGATGCCGCCGAGGAAGCGCTCGAAGGTCTGGGACTGCGTGAGTTCAGGGTGCGCCTGGAGGGGCGAGACTGGGCCAGAATCGAGGTCGGGGGGCATGATCCGGCGCTCTTAGTCGAGAAGGAGAACCGCGAGCGACTGGTGAAGAAATTCAAGGACCTCGGCTTTAGGCGCATTCTGCTCGATTTGGAAGGTTATCGCAGCGGCATTATGGACGAGGCTTAAAAATGAAAACACTCTATCTTGACGCTTTCGCCGGTATCAGCGGCGATATGTTTTTAGGCACCCTGGTCGACCTCGGTGTTCCTATTGACGTCCTGCGTTCGGTTGCGGAAGCGCTTTCCTTGAATGAAGTGGAAATCATAGCGGGTAAGACCGAGCGCAAGGGTATAGCCGCTGTAAAGATAAACGTACGGGCTCCGGAGCGGGGCGTTGTCAGGACTTATGCCCACATCAAAAGTTTGATATCCAAAAGCGGGTTGCCGCCCAGGGTCAAACAAAACAGCTTGAAGATCTTCGCTCTGCTGGCGGAGGCGGAGAGCCGCATACATTCGAGGAGCATCGAACAGGTGCATTTTCACGAATTGGGGAGCGTGGACACGCTTGTCGATGTGGCGGGGAGCGCCGCGGGGCTCGATTACCTGGAAGTCGAGGAGCTGTTGTGTTCTCCCCTTCCCATGGGAACCGGAATGATAAAGACCGCTCATGGGATCTATCCCATTCCCGCACCCGCGGTGGTCGAAATCCTGAGAGACATCCCTGTTTACTCCAGCGGCATACCGACGGAATTGGTGACGCCGACCGGCGCAGCCATTGTGGCCTCTCTTGCCAGCAATTTCTGTCTGCTGCCCCCTATGAGGATCGAGGGGGTCGGGTACGGGGCGGGTGATCGCCATCTCGAAATACCCAATCTGCTCAGGGGTTTCCTGGGGCAGCGCGAGGGCGCCGTCCGGGGGAGGGCCAGGGAAAGACGCCTGGTATTATCTACCAATATCGATGATATGAATCCCGAGCTCTATCCCTATGTGATTGAAAGACTCTTCGAATCGGGCGCCGAGGACGTGTGGCTCTACCCCATTCATATGAAAAAGTCCCGACCCGCCGTGACCCTCAAGGTGCTCGTGCCTCCTGCCAGCGAAGAGGAGGTCAAAGAGGTGATGTTTGCGGAGACCAAGACCCTCGGGGTGCGGGTTAGTGAAGTATACAAAGAGTATCTGGACCGCGAGGTAATCGAGGTGGACACCGATTTCGGCCGCTTACGGGTGAAGGTTGCGCGGAACAAGGACCATGTGGCGAACATAGCTCCCGAATACGAGGATTGCCGCCGGGCGGCGGCGAAAAGCGGCGTTCCCTTGAAGGAGGTCTACGCGGCGGCGGAAGAAGCGGCGCGCGCGCTGCTTGCCGGCCAAGAGACAAGCACGGATAGCCCCGAAAAGGAAGCATGATCGCCGTGAGGAGGAGGTCGGGTAGATGTATATAGCGGTTGTAGGCGGCCAGCTTTGCACTGAAGAGGAGGCGAGGGCTGCGTACGAGGTAGGGCGGCTACTCGCGGAGAGGGACGCCGTGGTCATTTGTGGGGGCCTCACCGGAGTGATGGAGGCGGTTTGCCGGGGTGCCAAGGAAGCAGGTGGCACGACCATCGGCGTACTTCCCGGTCCCTTCCGCAGCGACGCCAATCAGTACGTCGATCATGCTATAGCGACCGACATGGGACAGGCGCGAAACGCCATTATAGTGCGGACCTCGGATGCGGTGATAGCCATCGGCGGTGAATACGGGACGCTCTCCGAGATCGCCATGGCGCTCAAGATGGGCAAGCGAGTTGTGGCCATTTCTACCTGGGATATTGCGAATAGAGGTGTCAGCGACGATAAGATAATCCGGGCGGAGACTCCCGAAACAGCCGTGGACATTGTGGAAGCGGGGGTACGATAGCCCTTAGCAAGCAAGCTGGGGTATGGTCTGTGATGCGTGAGGCATGAGAAGAATTTTTCCATCCGGGATAGCTTCGAGCGCAAGATCCAATGCTTCGGATATCGTTTTACAAGGCGTTATTCCTATGCGGCTTACGACCTCGGGTTCCAAATTCGACACCAGGATCACCTTGCGGGCCATACGATGCAGGAGGGCGGCGCGGAAAACGACGAAGCCGGCAACGGTGAAGTTGCGCCGCAGCTCTTTTTCGATGGCCTCCTCCCCCCCCAAATCGAACCAGCGGTTGAACCCGTAAGGCCCCAATCCCTCCGAGCACTCGCCCACCATGATCAGGATACCGCCGGTGTTGTCTTTCATGGCGGACATTGCATTGGCGCTCGCTTGAAAGGCCTGGTAAAAAGTGAGATCCATAGGGTAGCCGCCCCGCGAGGCGAGGACGATGTCCGCTTTCTCCGGGAGCCCCACCTTGAAAGCGCCGGAGACAAACTCGCAGCCGCGCAGGTGTGCCTTTTCGACGTCCCCGGCGAACACACCCAGAAAATCGCCGTCCTCGCTCAAGACGAAATTCACGATAAAGCGCGGGCCGACCATGTGTGCCGCGGCCAGCATATCTTTATGGACCGGATTGTCCTGCAAGGAGCCGGGGCGGGCATGGGGGTGAATACCTTGTCCCACTTCGTCGCTCAAGGCCCTCTTATGATTTGCGAGAACCGTCTTCAAGCCGGAAATGCCGGGTACAATAGCCTTTCGCCCGCCGCCGTAACCCGCAAAAGCGTGGGGAACGATTCCGCCGGTGAGGATCAGGTGATCGGCTTCGAGGGCATACCGGTTTACCCATAGCGGAGTGCCGAATTCGGTCTTTCCCAGGTAGCGGAGCTGGGAAGGGTCGCGGCCATCATGATTGATGATCGAGACTTTGCCTGCTATATCCCCGCCGAGCATTTCCAGGATGTCGCGATAACCCGGGGGAGAATGCGTGCCGTTTGCGATTATTATCTTTATGTCGCGGTTGTTTATACCGGCCCTATTGAGATGATCGATGACGGCCGGCATCCAGAGTCTTGCCCTGATCCACAGGCGATGGAAATCGGGGCAGACGATAGCCACCTTATGGCCGGGGTGAATCAGCTCCGCCAGGGGCCTTGTACCTATCGGCTGCTGAAGCGCCTTTTCGAGTGCGCCCTTGAGATCGGGCAGGGGTTCGACGCCAACGCCTTCAAGGGTTCCCAGCAAGAGGTCATCGGGCACCTCGAAGGGCATCTCAGTCTTTCCAAATCCCCAACTTAACTTCATAAGCCTACTCTAGCAGAAGCCTACACAAAGGTGCCTGACACCTTTGTGTAGGGTATTGAATATAGGAAAGAGAGAGGGAGAGTCATGGTCTAACGCTTTCGTTCTACCTATTTTGGAAGGTTAACCATCGCCTTGGTCTCCCTCTCTTTGCTTCTTATATCGGCATTTCACAACCGCCTGTTTACCGCATGACAGCTGGCATTATTGGCATCGGCAAAAGGACCGTAGCAAGCCAACCGATCAAGCCGTCCCTTATGTTGCCATTAATTCCCAGCGCCTCCGGACGGCAGCAAGTCATCTTCGATCAATCGCAGCAGCGTGATTGCGGCAGCCTTATTCAAAGGCTCGTTTCCGTTGCCGCACTTGGGCGAGTGAATGCATGAGGGGCATCCTTCCGTACAGGGGCAGGCGCTCATCATTTCCCGGGTGGCGCGCAGATGGACCGCCGCCAGTTCGAAACCTTGCGCCGCGATTCCCACGCCGCCCGGGTAGGCGTCGTAGATAAAGATAGCGGCCGATCCGGTATCAGGGTGGAAGGCTGTCGACATTCCGCCTATATCCCAGCGGTCACACATGGCGAACAAGGGAAGTATTGCGATCGCCGCATGTTCGAGCGCATGCAACCCACCGGCAAGCGCATACTCATCGAGGCCAAGCGCGGCCAGCCGCCCGGGGGGCAGCCGGTACCACAAGCCGCGGGTAGCCAGCACTTGTGTCGGGAGGTCCAGCCCCAGGGTCTCCAGGATCTCGTGCGTGAGGAGCCGGCGCTTCTGATACGCATAGACCTTGGTGGAGACCTCGACCTCCCCGAAGTGCAACGAGCACCCGGCCGCGGTCGGGGAAGTACTCCTTTCCTCGCCGAGAACCGCTATATCCACGTTATCCATGGGATTCGTGTAGTAGTCGAGGTCCGCATTGCGCACCAGTGCCACCATGCGTTCCAGGTCGAGCTTCTCGACGAGATACGAGTCGCCCTGGTGGAGATAAACGGCGCCGGGGTGAACATGAAAGAAAGACGTCGCTTCCTCGACCGTCCCGATCATGCTGCCGGTATCGGATTCGACGATGCTTATCAGGGAGCCCGATGCCGAGCGCAAGTTGATCTCCTGCGCTGGAGCCGGCAGGCGGGCATAATACCATATTTTACCTTTGCGCCCCAAGACCTCTTCCTCCTTCAAGGCTTCGAGCACCTCCCACATTGCGCCGCCGAAATAGGCTTCGTCTTTATCTTCCAGGGGAATTTCGTGGGCGGCGCAGGCGAGGTGGGCGCCGAGAATGCGGGGGTTCTCGAGATCGATCACCGCCTCCTCACAAGGCGCACCGAAGATGAACTGCGGGTGGCGCATGAGATATTGATCGAGAGGGTCATCAGCCGCGATGAGTACCGCAAGCGATTCGTCCTGCCGGCGGCCGGCTCGCCCAGCTTGCTGCCAGGTGCTGGCGATGGTTCCCGGATAGCCATTCATAAGGCAAGCCTCCAGTTCGCCTATGTCCACTCCCAACTCCAAAGCATTGGTAGTCGCGACGGCCAGCAGCTCTCCATTGAAAAGACGTGATTCTATCTCCCTCCTCTGTTGCGGCAAGTAGCCGCCGCGATAAGAGGTGAGTCGCTCGGCGAGATCCTTTTCGGTGGAATCCAGCATACGGGTCACATAACCGTAGATCAGCTCAGCCGCCTTTCGGGAACGGGAAAAGGCGATAGTGCGTACGCCCTGGCGCATGAGTCTCGATAGTAATTGTGCGGTCTCCAGGTTGGAGGAACGGTGAATCTCGCCCCCCGCCATGCTCAGAATATCGGGGGGATTCCAGAGGGCGAAGACCTTACGGCCACGTGGTGAATAATCGTCCTCGACCGCATCCACCTCCAGGCCGGCCAGCTTGCCGGCGTGCTCACCGGGATTGGCTATGGTCGCGCTTGTGAAAAGGAATTGCGGCCGGGAGCCGTAAAGGGCGCAGATTCGGCGAAGCCGCCTCAACACCTGGGCTACGTGCGAACCGAAGATCCCTCGCGCTACATGCGCTTCGTCGAGGACGACATAACGCAAGTGGCTGAAAAACTTGCCCCAGAGCCGGTGGTTGGGAAGGATGCCGTAATGGAGCATATCCGGATTGGTGAGAACGATTTGCGCCTCGCGCCTGATCCAACTCCTGAGATCGGCGGGGGTGTCTCCGTCATAGGTGGCCGATTTCACCCGCCCGGCCTGCAGGACATTCAAACTCCTCAGCTGGTCTTGGGCCAGGGCTTTGGTCGGAAATATATATATGGCTCTTGAGGAAGGATTTTCCAACAACTCCTTATAAACCGGGAGGTGATAGCAGAGGCTCTTGCCGCTGGCGGTGCCGGTAGAGATCATGACGTTTGCGCCCTTGCTTACCAAATCCAGCGCCTGAGCCTGATGCGGGTAGAGCTTTTTTACCTTCAGGCGATCCAAAGCCTCCGCCAGCCCGGGATCAAGGTCTTTTGGGAGATCGACGTATGTAGCCTTGCGCGCCGGTATTACCTCGACGTGGGTCATGCGGTTTCGGTCGCCCTTGTCCCGCACCATTTCATCGAGCATTTTTTCGAAAGACATCTCTCCGAACTCCTCATGCTTGCTCATTTAAATGCACGCCCCGTGAAGGGCGACAGGTTAATCTTAAACCAGGAGAGAGACAGGGGCGGTGATTGAGGGCAATGGGGATTTTCCGATCGGGGCGAACGGTAGTTATGGTCGGGGTGTCGCTTACTCTACCTTCTGGCCTTCTTTCACCTTGCCGATACCTTCGGCCACGATCCGCTCCCCGTCGTCAAGGCCTGAGCTTACTTCCACGGAATCCTGGCTTCTGGCGCCCGTCGTGATCTGGCGGCGCTGCACTTTGCCGCCCGGGACGACATAAACGTAGTCGTTACCATTATCTTCCATAAGCGCGGCCAAGGGGATTGTCAGGACATCTCTCTTGTTGAGTACCTCTATTTCGGCCGTCGAATTATAGCCGAGACGGAGTGGTATATCGGTTCTCTCCAGCTTGACCGTCACCGGGAAGACGGTCGTGCCCCCCGATCCGCTCTCCGATTTCACGCCCACTTGGATCACGGTCCCCATGAAAGTAAGGCTCGGATAAGCATCCAGAGTCACTTGTACCGATTGGCCCTGGCTGATATTTGGTATATCCGTCTCATCCACCTGGGCCTTGACCGTCATATCCTGCAAGTCGACTATCTGGAAGGCGGCTTGCCCGGCAGTAACCTGGCCGCCCACCTTGAGTTCGCCGCTCGTCTCGCCGCCGCTCAGGCTGCTCGAGCCGCTCAAGAGGCTGGTTATGGCCGACGCGCTGGAGGTAAGAGAGCCGAGACCCCCCAGCATCTGTGAGAGGATGTCGGTGGGGACCGCCGTCTGCTGCGGCACAAAGACTACATATCCGGTGATCGGTGAGATTATATTAGGTGTCTTGGTCGCCTCGCTTACCTTGCCGTAGTCGTAAGCGGCGGCCTCGGAACTCGCCGATGATGCGGCTTGCGCGCTGGACGGGTAGCCCGGGCTGGAAACGGAGGGAGCACTGGCGCGGTTATTCATCGACTGCAGATAGGTCACCCTCTGATCGGCCAGCAAAGCCTTCAGATATTCCTGCTCATCGGGGGTCAGGAAACTCATAAAAGCCGGTACCATGTCGTAGAAGTTGAGGACCAGGGTATCGATCTGGCCTTGCATCTGAGTGAATACCTGGCCGGTATATTGAAGCGTACCGTAGAGGTTCTCCATGGTGGCGTAAGATCCCTCGAGGATGTCGCCAATTGCCTGGCTGCTGTAATAGTTAGCCCTTGCCTGCGCCTCCTGGGCCGCCAGCTCCTCCGCATCGAGCACGCACAATGTATCCCCGGCGTTGACATAATCTCCGTCCTTTACCGGCAGCCCCACTATTGTTGCGCTCACCTGCGGCACGACATCGGCCGGCTGCGCCGCCTGCAATACCCCGGCCGCCGAGATACTTTTCTTGAGATCGCCCCTGGTCACATCCGCCACCCGCACCCCTTGGATCGATCCCCCAAAGCAACCCGAGCAAAGCAGGCCCATAGCAAGGACGGCCGGGATCAGGGCAAGAAAAAAGATTCTTCTAATGGGGGTCACTTTAGCCACCTCTCAAGCCGGACTACTTCGTTCTTCGCTCAAACCACCCGCATAAATGGAGGTTTTTGCCGGACCTCTCGCAAGCTCGTGCCAACTAATATACCGCCGGCTCGGATGGGCGTCAATCAGACGAGAAGACTATAGAGTGAAGGCAATCATGGCCGGATTGCTTATAAAAAGATTCCAGTTATAGGTGGCGGCACAGAAGAAAGCCGCGCCGACAATCAGGCTGAAGATAAGCATGAAGGTGAAAAGCCGCCCCCAGCCACGTGGGGGTGCCAGGAAACCGGCCAGCAGAAAGAGGAGTCCTCCGCCCGATAAAAGCCATAAAGCCGGGCCCGCGCCCACATTAGCGCCGCCTCCGAAAAGGATTTCGCCCAGCCCCAGGGACTGGAGGTTGAAGCCGGTCTCGCGCAGGGGGAGGATCCCCTGAAAGAGCAAGTAGATCAGGGGGAACAGTAACAGCGATCCGGCCAGGATAAGCATAGGGCCTCGCCCGAACCTCAGGGCCAGGAAAAGGACGGCCAAGCCGATTCCTATAGCGGCGATGAGCCCCACCGTTAAGAATTCCGCGCCCGAGTAGGGAAGAAGACCCGGTCCGCCGAGCAAGTCCGTTCTCCCCTGGAAAAAAGCGCCCTGATGCGAAAAAACGCTTATGGTCAAGCCTTTTTTCCAGGCGAAGACGGGAGATATGGCGAGGCCTCCGGCCACTACTGCGAGCAGAGCGACAACGTCGGCTACGCCAAAGCTCCTGTCGCTGTGCACTTTTTCTGCCCTTGCCCGCCGCCCTGTCTCCGCTTGCTCCGCAACCGCCTGTTGGACCATTTCGGCCGGGAGTACCGCGGTATGCTGCGTCGCACCGGCCGCCGCGGGAACCTGCGCAGCAACGACCGGGCGTGACGACCTCAATGCCAGGGGGTTCCCGCACTCCTGGCAGTAGCGGTTCTGCTCGGTATTGGCTGCATAACATTCGGGACAGATCACGCGTCTCTTGGCCGCTTCATCGGGCTTCACGGGTGTCACGGGAGAGATAGCCTGAGTGGCATCAACCGGTGCAGGTGATGGAGGTTCAACATGCGGCAGCGTACCCGAAGGCATAGCCTCATTTTTCGGGCTATCGAACGGATAATCGGCCTCCGGAGGAAGCAGATAATCCGGCTCTCCCATGATCGGTGAAGACGGCCCGACCTCGATCACGGCAGATGGGCCGGGCTGCGCATCGGACGGGTCGGGAGGGGTCCCAAACACGAATCCCGAGGAGGTCTGGTGAGCGGCCTGCCGCTCAGATCCGCTTTCCGGGAACGCCAACGTTGTGCCTTGATTGTCGGCAAAACTTCCGGGCGCCTCCCCGCCGGAGATGCGGGTGCCGCAAGCCATGCAGTAGAGGGAGTCTTGCTTGTTATCCTCGCCGCAGTAATCGCATTTCATAGCGTAATCATAAACCATAAACGAGTTTTGGCAATTGGTCTCTCGTTGTCATTTATTTTGTCGCAAGGTAAACCAGGGGGAGAAAAAAGGCAACGAAATTGTTGAGTGCGTGGGCGGTTATCGGCGACCACAGGTTGTCATTGTATTCGTAGAGCATGCAGAAAACGATGCCGGCCAGGGTGCGGCCGATAAGACCGAAGACGCTGAAGTGAACCGCAGAAAAAAGGAACCCGTTCAGGAGGGCCGCCCCCCACACACCGAAGCGATTCCTCATCGGGGGATAGAGGTACCCCCTGAAGAAGATTTCCTCGCAGATGGGGGCGGCGATGACGATAATGAAGCCCACGATGAGCAGGTCCGTTCCCGTCACATCCTTGACGTTTACGTCATAGAAGCCCTGCAACCACTTTTCCACCGACTCGAGGTTCTGGAAAATCGCGAAGGATAGAAAGGCGGCTGCGGACGCCATCCAAAAAGCCAGGGTCCCTCCCAGAATACCCAGCCCGATGCTGGATGGCAGGTTTTTACCAGTCAGGCCCATTTCCTCGCGCGCGGCTCCGTAGCGGGAGACGGTAAGGAATGCGAAAAAGAGTGCGGATGAGTAGAGGAGCAGCGAGAGGAGAAGCTGGGCGGCTCCCGCCGATACCTCGTCGCCCCGGCGCATCATATAACTCATGATTCCACTCAGGATAAAAGGGACGGGCAGAAAGGCGAGCCCCGGCCAGAGCTTCCAGGGCGCCGCAGCCAGGGACGGCGGGGCTTTGCCGATTGCCAGGGCCGGACTGACGGGCATTCGCGCCGCGGGGGCGAAAGCGCTCTGATAACATGCCCCGCAGAAGCGCCGACCGCCTATCAGCCTCTGGCATCCCGAACATATAAGCAAGCCGCACTTGCTGCACCTGGTGATCGCCCTGACTCCGGGATGAAAAGCGCAGGCCGCAAAGACCGTGGCTCCCACGGGGCCTCCCGCGGGTGCCGCAGGGGGAGACGCCGGGGCTGCATCCCATGAAGGTTCCCGGGGAGCGTTACGCTCCTGATATTCGGCTTGCCGCCTCTGCATTTCATGATCGGCGCAAGAGCCGCAGTATGCCCTCGCCATTACCTCGACAATACAGTTCGGGCAGAGATACTTCCCGCAATTCACACACCTCGCGATTGCGACATTTTCCGGATGTACATCGCAATAAGGTCTTTGCATTTACTCCCCACGAATTTTTTCGAGACCCGTTCTCCGGTCAAGCCTATTATCGGCTCAAAATAGCAATTAAGATAACTACCCCGTTGTAAAGGGCATGAGCCAGCATGGGCGCGAACAGTGAATCGGTTCGTTCATAGAGGAAGGCGAGAATGGCACCGACCATGATAAGGGAGAGCATCGAAAGCGGCTCGAAATGCAGCACACCGAAGACGATGGCACTCACCAACACACCCAGGGCGACCCCCAGGCGGCGGCGAAGGGCTGAATAGAACAAGCCGCGGAAAAAGACTTCCTCGAAGACAGGCGCGAGCACGACGACGCCCAGTAATGCCAGGAAGAGGGCGAACCCGGTTAAGGTCTGCATGTTTTGCGATTCGGAGGTACCCGGATCGCGACCGGTCAAAATGCGGAAAACATTATACACAATGAGATAAATGGCGAAGCTCGACAGCAAGGCGACGACACCGCCGAGTATCCCATAGAGTAGCGTTCGTCCGATCCTGCCCCACCTGATTCCCAATTCTTTCCAGCCACGATGGTGCCTCCTCAAAATGATAAATGTGCTTAAAGCAATCAGCGGGCAGAGGACAGCGCCATAGAGCAGGTAGCCGTAGAAGAGGCGCGAGGCCGCATCCTCGGCCGAGAGGACAATTACCACTCCAATCGCATTGTAGATGCCGAAAACTACGGCCAGGGCGATCACGACCTCGGCGATACTCCAATCCGCCCGCCACCATCGCCTTGCCTTCTCGTCGAAAGGCTCCCCCGCCTGAGGTGAAACGGGGGAAGGCGGCAGCGGGTACGGATAAGGGGCGGAGATGGGAGGACAATCCTTGCAGTAATACCTGAAGCCCTCGAGGCGCGAACATTCCTTGCATATCGGCCGCCGGCAGGAGAGACACATGGCCGTCGCCG
>MELM01000019.1:92116-100580 GCA_001767605.1 Candidatus Solincola sediminis
GAACCGCGTTGAGGGCAGCTCCTTTTCGCAGATTATCGCTCACAATCCATAGATTGAGGGCGCGGGGGCAAGAGAGATCCGCCCTGATCCTCCCGACAAAGCATGCATCCCGGTCGGTCGCGTCTATCGCGAAAGGGTATATATTGTTTTCGGGGTGGTCCAGCACCTCGACGCCCGGGGCGTCCGCAAGTATCCGCCGGGCTTCCTCCGGTTCGATCATCTCTTCGAATTCCACGTTCACCGCTTCGGAATGGCTGACGAGCACCGGCACCCGTACGGCGGTCGCCGACAGAGGCAGGTCGGGAATTCCCATAATTTTCCTGGTCTCATCCACCATCTTCATCTCTTCCCGGCTGTAGCCGTTGGGAAGGAAGGCATCTATGTGCGGCAGGCAGTTGAAGGCGATGGGATGCGGGTAGACCCGGGGCTGACACTCCCTCCCGTCCATAGCCTCCCGGCACTGTGCAAGCAACTCGTCCACGGCTTCCTTGCCGGTGCCCGAGACGGATTGGTAGGTGGAGACAACCACCCTGCGCATCGGAGAATGGTCATGCAGGGGCTTGAGCACCACAACCATCTGTATGGTGGAGCAGTTGGGATTGGCGATTATTCCCTTGTGGGCGAAGACCGCATCCGGATTCACTTCCGGTACGACGAGCGGCACCCCTTCTTCCATGCGGAACGCCCTGCTGTTATCGATCACCACCGCGCCCGCTTCAACTGCAATCGGCGCGAACTTCAAAGATATGTCGGTTCCTGCTGAAAAAAGAGCGACATCGATGCCCTCGAAGGAGTTCTCATCCAGCACTTGGACGTCGAGCTCATCGCCCTTGAAGCTCAACCTCCTGCCGCGGGAGCGTTCGGAGGCGAGCAGGCGCAAGCCGGAGACGGGGACGGGGAAATCCCTCTCCTCCAGTATCCGGCGCATGGCCATGCCGACCATGCCGGTCGCTCCTACTATGGCTACCCTCTGTTCCCGTGACATCATTTCTCCGTTCCCGACGCTGGCGCTAGGCGTGCATCACAACGCCTTTATCCAGCCCGAACTTCTTGTGTATAGCGCTTACCGCCTTGTTCACATCCTTGGCCGGAATGACGCAGCTTATCTTTATCGTGGAGGTGCTGATCATCTCTATGTTGATGCCGTTTTCCGCCAGAGCATTGAACATATCGGCGGCGACTCCCGGGTGGGTTCGCATTCCCGCACCCACCAGGCTGACCTTGGCGATATCTTTATCCACCGTAACGCCTCCCGCCCCGAGTTCTCCCGCGATAGTTTCGCTTATCTCCTGCGCTTTTTCGAGGTCTTCCTCGCCTACGGTGAAAGAAATCGCCGTCCGGTCGCCCTCGCTTACGTTTTGGATGATCATGTCGACGTTTATGTTCGCTTTACTTAATGCTTCAAACAGGCTTGCCGCCGAACCGGGCCGGTCGGGGACGTCGAAAACCGTTACCTTTGCTTCCCCGCTGTCATCGGTCACGCCGCTTATGATCGCCTTCTCCATCCTCTCATCACTCTCGATCCAAGTCCCTTCGGACTCCGAAAAGCTGGACCTCACGTGCATCACCACCCCATAATTCCTCGCAAATTCAACACTTCGTAATTGCAGTACCCTGGCTCCGGTGGCCGCCATCTCAAGCATCTCCTCATAAGAAATGCGGTCGAGTTTTTGGGCCTCCGGCACTATGCGGGGGTCTGCAGTGAATATACCATCGACGTCGGTGTATATTTCACAAGCGTCCGCCTTCAGGGCGGCCGCAAGGGCTACGGCGGTCGTATCCGAACCGCCTCTGCCCAGTGTCGTTATCTGGTCGTCCAGACTGACCCCTTGAAAACCCGCGACGATGACGATCTTCCCTTTTTCCAACTCCTCAAGGATGCGGCCTACTTTAACGTCCAGTATCTTTGCTTTGGTGTGCGCTCCGTCGGTGACTATTCCCACCTGGGCGCCCGTAAACGAGATGGCATCGTATCCCAGCTCGTTAACGGCCATCGAGAGCAAGGCAACCGAAATCTGCTCCCCGGTGGCAAGCAGCATATCCAACTCCCTCTCACGAGGGTGGGGACTTATCTCGTAGGCCAGCCGAACCAGACGGTCCGTAGTGTCGCCCAGAGCGCTGATGACCACCACAACGTACTCGCCCTTTTTTCTGGTCTGAGAGACCCGGCGGGCGACATTCTTGATCTTTTCCGTGTCGGCCACCGAACTCCCGCCGAACTTCTGAACCGTGATATTCACAATTGCCTCCGGATGACTGGCTGTTGTTTAAAAAATATTACCACGTAGGTTCCATAAAGAGCTTTACCCACTAGAGGTCCAGGCGCCCCTTTAGGGCTCGGCCCAAGGTGACCTCGTCGGCGTACTCCAGGTCGCCTCCGACCGGGAGACCGCTGGCGATCCTGGTCACTTTTATGTCCAGCGGTTTGAGGAGGTTGGCCAGATAGAGCCCGGTAGCCTCACCCTCCACCCTCGGATTAGTCGCCACGATGACTTCTCGAATACCCTCCGTGCGCACCCTCTCCAGGAGCTCCCTGATCCTCAGCTCCTCCGGGCCGATGCCGTCGATGGGCGATATCGCGCCGCCGAGAACGTGGTAGAGACCGCGGAATTCCCCGGTCCGCTCCAAAGCCACGATGTCCTGCGGCCTCTCCACCACACAGACCAAGGTGGGATCCCGCCGAGAATCCATGCAGTACTCGCAGAGCTCTCCTTGCGCGAAATTGAAACAACGGACGCAGAAGGTCACCCTGTCCCGGGCTTCGACGATTGCTTCCGCGAGTGAGTGTGCTTCAGCCGCGGGGACCTTGAGCAGGTGAAAAGCGAGCCTCTGGGCTGTTTTTTGGCCGACCCCGGGCAATTTGGATAGTTCTTCCACCAGGCGGGCTATCGGGGGTGTGTAGAGCAAAGGTTTCTCCTGTTAGAGACCGGGTATTTTCATCCCTTTGGTAAATACTCCCAAACGCTCCTCGGCCAACTCCCTCGACTTGCGCATCGCCTCGGCCACGGCAGCCAGCACGGTATCCTCGAGCATCTCGACGTCCTCCGGATCGACCGCTTGGGGATCGATCTTTATCTCCAGTATGTTCTGTTGCCCGTCGGCCGTGACGCGGACCATACCTCCCCCGGCCGTTCCCTCCACACGCTCCTCCGCCAGGGCGTCCTGCGCCTCCATCATCTGGCGCTGCATTTTCTGCGCCTGCTTCATCATCTTCTGCATATTGCCGTTCATGCCAAACCTCCCGGCTCCCTATTCTTTAAGCTTGATCTCCTCGATCATCTCCGCTCCGAAAATATCCTTCACCATTTTGACTTTGCCCGAATCATGGTGCGCCGGCGTTTTTTTCACCTCGGGTTCGACTGCGGGCTCGGCCGCGGATACCGGATTCGGCCTGGACCTCTCGCGTTCTTTGGGTTCTCCACCGCCGGCCTCGTCAACAGGTTGCGAAGGTTCTTCCTCCAATACCGAATGTACTTTCAATTCTATCCCCAGGACTTCCTCCAAGGCCTGTTCCAATATCCTCTTGTGATCCTCCTTTTCGAGCTCGCCTCTATGAAACGAGCGCCCTGGCGGGAACGAAATCACGATCTCTCCTTCTCCAACCTCGCGGGGCTTTCCCTCCAGGAGAAAAGCATGAGTGGTGATTTTCTTTTCCTTGACTCTATCCTTCACCTTCGGCCATGACTTGCGTACGGTAGCCAAATCAATTGGCGCGCCTGCGCTCACAGCCGGTGGTGGGCCGGCCGCTTCCTCGATCTCAAAATCTTGCGTCTCCTCCTCATCGAACGCCTCTTTTTCCTTTATCGCTCCGGCCCCGGCATCGCTTCCCCGCCGTATCAACCTTTCGAGTTCCGCCTCCAGGCTCTCTATCCTAACCGCCAGGGCTTGCGGTGAGGTATCCAGTTCGCTGCACGCCATTACCGCGAGGACTTCCTCGAGGAGCAGCCTGGGAGAGGATGTATTCTGCATCTCTTTGGCGGTTTCCCTCAGCGATTGTATGAAATGAACCACGCGCGTCGATGTGAAGGATTTTGCCTGCTTCCGCAAGCC
Source organism: Candidatus Solincola sediminis (assembly GCA_001767605.1). Classification (GTDB taxonomy): domain Bacteria; phylum Actinomycetota; class Geothermincolia; order Geothermincolales; family RBG-13-55-18; genus Solincola; species Solincola sediminis. The sequence continues at coordinate 96,167 of MELM01000019.1, forward strand.
CTCAAAGGTGCCCTCATCCACCTCCAGGTCTTCCGGATTGAGCTCGGAGAATTGCAGCAGGAAGACCTTGCGAAAATGCTCCTGCATCTCTCTCGCGAATTGTGCCAGATCCCGGCCCTCTTCATAAGCGCGCTCGACTGTCCTGATCGCCCCGGCGGCATTCCCCGCCGCCAGGCTCTCGCCCAGCTCGATCAGCGTTTCGTCCTCGATAAGGCCCAGGAATCCGGCCACTGCTCCCTCATCGACCGAGCCGTCACCATAGCTGATTACTTGCTCGAATATCACCAGGGCGTCGCGGGCCGATCCCCGTGCCCTGCGTGCGATCAGGCGCAGCGCGCTCTCACCCGCCGTGACCCCCTCGTCGGCAGCGATCCTCGCCAGATGCTCGACCAGCAGGGTTACCGGCACGCTGCGAAAATCGAACCTCTGGCAGCGGGAAAGGATGGTCGGCGGCATCTTGTGCGGTTCGGTGGTCGCCAGCACGAAGACCACATGAGACGGGGGCTCTTCCAGCATCTTCAGGAGAGCATTGAAAGCCTGCAGGGTCAGCATGTGTGCCTCATCGAGAATATAGACCTTCATTCGCGCCGCGGCCGGGGAGAATATTATTCGTTCCCGCAGGTCCCTTATGTCATCGATCCCGCGGTTCGACGCCGCGTCTATCTCGATTACATCAACCGATGTTCCCTCTGAAATGGAGCGGCAGGCGGTGCAGCGATTGCAAGGTGTCGGGGTCGGCCCCTCGACGCAATTCAAGGCTTTAGCGAGGATGCGGGCGGTGCTTGTCTTCCCCGTTCCCCGCGGCCCCGCGAAGAGATAGGCATGGGAATAATTGCCAGTCCGCAACGAATTGGCAAGGGTCTGCGTCACGTATTTCTGCCCGATCACCTCTTCGAATGTGCTCGGGCGCCATTTTCTATAAAGGGAGATGTAAGCCAAGGCGACTCCATGCCGCGGGTTCTACAACGTACCGGACCCCTTTGTAGAACTTGTGTCTTGCTCGATATTATAGGTGATCGTGCACCCTTCCTCGACTCCCGACCCCAAGCGCTACACGTGTAGTTAGCTCCGGACAGGTTGATCTGCGGCACACGAGAAGGTTTGCTTACCGCTGCTTCCTTCCGGACCTGACGGGGTTCACAAGTTCCCGTTGCGCAGGACCCGACCTTCAACACCACTTGCCCGTGCGCAATACTCAAAACCGGAGAGCCTCAGTCGGGAATTCGGCCCCGCTGTAGCGGATTGCGGGTACAGGGCACCGCTAGCTCCCCGCTTAGCACGATCACAAGAGTTAGTATAGCACGGCGCAATTCGGCTGCTGCCGCCCGCCGGAGTTGATCAAAGACCATCCTGAAGTGCCAAGTCGCAGTGTCTCAAAAGTCCAGCGTAAGCGCCGGAGGAGGTGGTGGAGCGCAGCATGTATAATAATAAAAAAGCGGATAATTCCCCTCCGCACTCGCAAGTCTGGAGGACTTCATGAGCGAGAAGGAACTTAGGGAGCGAACCTCCTCGGGCAATAAAAAGCTCGATTCCATGATGGACGGCGGCCCGTTGAGGGGCTCCGTGACCCTGGTCATCGGTGCGCCCGGGACGGGGAAGACCTGTGTCGGCCTTGAGTTTATAGCCCGGGGCATAACGGAGCTTGATGAACCGGGCCTGATAGTCACCTTCGAGCACTTCCCGAAAAAACTTCTGCGGGATGCCAATTCCCTGGGCCTCGATCTGGAGGAAATGGAAAGAAAAGGTATGCTCCGCATACTGTTCACCTCGCCCGAGATATTTTTCGAGCAAGCGCAGGCACCCGGAGGATTACTGGATACCATGGTTCAGGAACTCGGCGCCAAGCGCATCCTCATCGATTCGATCAGCCACCTGGAACGCCTGGCCAGCGATCCGGTAAGGCTCCGCGAAATCGCTTTCACCTTTATAAACGCGCTTCTCAGACATGGCCTGACTGCTATCGTCACCCAGGAAGACCGGGACATAACGGGCGATATGGTAGCGGCGCAATATGGTATATCCTACCTCGTAGATACGGTCATCGTACTCAGGTACGTGGAGCTGGATTCCAAAGTAAGCCGGGCTCTGTTGATCCTCAAACAGAGGGCGAGTGCCCACGACAAGGCGATTCGTGAATTCAATATAACCGGCAAAGGCCTGAGCATCGGTGATCCCTTCACCGATCGGGAAGGCGTCCTTTCCGGCGCACCACGTAAAAAGGAGATCGAAGCTTTCATGGAAGTCTTCGGCAAGAAATCAAAGTCTGCCGTGAAAGGAGAGGTGGATTAGGTGACGGAGAAGATACTGGTGGTGGACGATGACCGGGAAATGGTCGAGCTCATCGAGCTCTTCTTGAGCAATGCGGGCTTTGTCACCCTTTCGGCTTTCTCCGGCGAAGAAGCCCTGGACAAGGCCTTCAAGGAAAAGCCGGACCTCATCCTCCTGGATATTATGATGCCCAAAATAGACGGCTGGGAAGTCCTGCGGCGCATAAAGAATGACCCCGAGATCCGGAAAACTCCCGTTGCCTTCATCACGGCTCGGACGCAGAATATAGATAAAATGATCGGCCTTTCGGTAATGAAGGCGGCCGGCTACATAACCAAACCGTTCAGCAAGCACGAGTTGCTGACTGAGGTTCGGCGCATCATCGATGAGGCCGGAAAGCACGCGGACGAGTGTTAGTATCGTTCTTTTGCGCTCAGTCAAACGGTTGCGATGAGGGGGGCACTTGAAAGCCAACGATTGGTGGAAGACCGCATCTCTCTTCTTGTGGCTCTATGAAACCGCCGCCACCGGCCTCGTGCTTTTATATTTCTTCGGCATATGCCGCCTGGCCGAGCGCCGTTTCGAAGGCCGCGCCTATGCCTTTCTGCTCCTGCCGTACTTCCTCCTCATGTCCGTCACCACCCTTATTTTCGCTACATCCACTCGGATGATCGCAACCGATATCGCCTATGCCATCTGGCCCGGCCTGGCCGGGATTTTGCTCTTTTTTGTCGTGTACCGGACTTATCGCTTAATGATGGGATAATGGAATATCTTTCTTCCGCCGTCTTCATAATAGGGCTCCTGGCAGAGGTATCCCTTTTCGCCCTGCTCATAGTGATGGGTAAGCGGCTGGGCCAGGCGCTGGAGTTGCCCTCCTATCACCGCTTCTATTGGATGGCGATGCTTGTGCTCCTGCTTCCCCTTCCGTTCGCCTGGATTTTTCTGGCAACAAAGGCGTGGGGTTTTCCGGAGCCGGGAACCCAATCGGTCTTCGCCATCAAAGTGCTGGCCGCGTTGATCCCGACATCCCTGGCTATCACCTTTGCCGTGTTTCCCACCGCCAAGTACTGGGATTGGATATGGAAGGAACTACGCAAGCCGGCTGGAGGGGGCGAGGACTGCGATGAAGCCAAAGACTGATTCCGGTATCTTATTCGTCCTGGCCGGTTTCATCTTCGCCCTGACAGCCTTCACGATAGCAGCCGCCACGCTTCTCTGGCGAACGGCCGCTATTATTCTGGCTGCAACCGCCATGGGCTTGACTGTTGTCCTCTTCCTGCTGCTCGCCCGGAGATTCGAGAAAATGAAGTCACTTCTTATCAGTTCCGACGAAGAGCGCAAGCTTTGGCTCGAATCCCTCTCCTCTCCCGCCGTCCTGGTTGACGAAGAGGGTATGATCCTCGGTCTCAACCAACATTGTGTCGATTTCCTTCACAAGCTCGATCGGAAGGTGCCGGACAACCTGCTGCAAACCTCCATCGACGAGGCATTTCTCCCTCCCTATTTCGGGAACTGGACGCCTCTTTTGAAGGCGGCAATAGCGGACCAGCGCCCCTTCGAGCGCTTCTCGGAGCAATACTTTCTCGAGAGTTCATCCGGTATCTGCAAGGTCTGGATATCGCCGCAGAGGTTAGGGCCGGGCCAGAGCCACCTGCTGATAATGGTACAAGATATTACAATCGAGGCCTCGGAACGCTCGGCTTTGCTGGAAGCGCAAGAACGCGAGGCCGGCATCTTCGAGGGGGTCCCGGTCAAGATCGCCGTCCTCGACCGTAATTTCCGTATTGTGCGCTGCAACAATCTTATGCAGCAGTGGATATATGACACTCGCGGCCTCGAGCTCGCAAATTTCCCGGGGCTTGCCGCGCTCGATATCATGCCACAGGAATTTCGGGCCGATTGGAAGCACATATTACGCCGGGTGCTGGTCGAAGGCAGCGCGTTCGAGCAGCCACGGGTGCACGAGAAGGTCGGAGACGTCGATTATTTCCACAGGGTGCGCCTGCATCCCCTGGGAGATGAATCCGGCAATGTGCGCGAAGCCCTCCTGGTCTACGAAGACGTGACCGAGTATGTCCGGCTGGAGCGCCGGCTGGCGGAGACCACCGATTACCTGAACCTGCTGATTGAAAGCTTAAACGAC
>MELM01000019.1:100592-109816 GCA_001767605.1 Candidatus Solincola sediminis
ATGGACGCCCAGGGCAAGTTCTCTTTTTGCAACCAGGCTTTCCTCGAGATGCTGGGCATGAACCGGGCAGAGGAGCTTTATCGCAAAGAGCCAACCGAGATTGTTATTCCGAGCGAGGAGCGCAAGATAATCAGGATGATGGAGCGGCGCAGGCGCGGTGAAAAGGTCTTTTTCGAAACCGTGCTCAAGCGCCAGGAAGGCGGCCACCTCCCCGTCCAGATCAGCTCCGCACCGCTCTTCAGATCGGGCGATTTCACGGGCATCGTCGGAATATCCCACGACCTCAGCGAGCGCAGGAGGCTCGAAGCGATGGTCGAGCGGACCCACCAGGATCTGGAAAAAGCCTACGAGGAGCTGTCCGTCCTGGACAAGATGAAATCCGATTTCATTGCCATCGCCTCCCATGAACTGCGAACGCCGCTTTCGATAATCAAAGGCTATGCCGACGCCTTCCAGTTCGGTGAGTTGGGGGAACTCGCGGGCTTTCAGCTGGACAAGATCAAGATAATCAACTCACGCGCGGATCAGATGACGAAAATAATCAACGACCTCCTGGACATAACCCGCCTGGAGGAAGGCCGCCTGGTGGGCGAGAAGTGGCCCGCACCGGTGGAGGGCTTGATACTCAACGCCGTGTCGGAATATAAGACAAGGGCGGATCGGGGAGGCCAGGAACTCAATTACCAGGTCGAGGAGGGCCTGCCACCGGTCAGCGTCGACGTCTGGCGCGTCCACCAGGTGATGGAGAACCTTATAGGTAATGCTCTGAAGTTTACTCCCCATGGAGGAGCGATCGACGTGGGCGCCAGATCGACGAACGATCCCGAGATGATCGAGTTCGAGGTGCGCGACACCGGGCCGGGGATACCCGAGGAGGAACAAGAAAAGATCTTTACCATCTTTTACCAGACGGAGACCGATTCCAGCCGTTCGGCCGGAGGGTTGGGTCTTGGTCTGGTAATATCTAAGGGTATCGTGGAAGGCCATGGGGGCCGTATCTGGGTCGAGAGCGAACCGGGTCAAGGTTCCTCATTCAAGTTCACGTTGCCAGCCAGCAGGGGGGCCTAGTGCCAGGCACCGGCGGCGTAGAAAGATAAGAAAAGTGCCCTCGTTTATAGGGGCAAGCAAAGCATCAGGCAAGGAGAGCAAGCGGTTGAAATCTGTAGAGCCGGGTGACAGGGGTCTCGCCGTCAGCGATGTCCAGAAAAGGCTGTGCGATCTTGGGTATACGCGCCAAGGCTTTGAGACGGAGTCCCGGCAAGCCTACTACGGGGAGCAAACAGCCAGAGTAGTCCGTGCTTTCCAGGAGCAGCGGGGACTGCGGGCGGATGGGAGTGTCGATGAGACAACCTGGCACGAGCTTGTGGAGGCTTCCTTCCGACTCGGGGATCGTTTCCTCTACCTGCGCATACCTCCCTTTCGGGGCGATGACGTTCGAAAGATTCAGCGCTACCTGAACAGCCTCGGCTTCAATGCCGGGCGCGAAGATGGAATATTCGGGCAAGACACGGAAAGGGCCCTGCGCGCTTTTCAGCACAATATGGGAATCCCCATCGACGGCATCGCCGGTTCTTCAACCATATCCTGTCTGCTCCGTCTGGAGCACGCCATAAAAGACACCAGCGTGGCGGAAGTGCATGAAACTTTGCAGGACCAGGCGGCCAGGGGGCTGGAAGGGCGTAGCATAATCCTGGATGCCGCCGAGGGGGACCTTTTCGCCGAGAACCTGTTACGCGAGGCAGGCGATGAACTGAAATCGAAGGGTGTAGACGCCATATTTACCGGCGGAATATCGGGCGCGATTTCGGAGAGCCGCCGCGCCCGACTGGCCAACGACTACGATGTGGACATCGTTTTAGGCTTACGCTCCGGCGAAGGCATGGACTGCCGCCTATACTATTTCGGCAGCGGCACTTATAGTTCGCCCCGAGGCAAACGGCTGGCGGAAATCCTGTTCAGAGAGATAATAACCTGGTCGGGCAGGCACGTCAGGAGTCCCGAGTGTAAGAGCTATCCTTTATTACGCGAAACCAGGATGCCCTGTGTGATAGTGGAACCGCCTCAATTTATCGCCGCGGTCGAAGGCTTTGCTCGCATCCTCGCCGCCTCGATAGTCGATTACTTCCAGCCCGCCGACATCCTGCCCTAATGGCGTTGACCTTGTTAAGCTTGGGGTTAAGCTTGGGGTCGGGCCTCAACATCAACAAGCTTTAAAGAAAGGGTTCAGCATATAAGTTGCGAATGCTTTAAAGCTTGTTGATGTTGAGGCCCGACCCCAAGCTTAACAAGGTCAGTCCGGCATCTCCACGTCCTCGATCACGACCTCTACCTCATCGACCGCGACCTCGGTTAGTCCCTCCACATAATCCTTGACCTTCCTGGCCACCTCATACGCCAGTGAAGGGAGGTTGACACCGTAGCAGACCCGAAGGTAGACGCTGAGCCGGTAAGAGCCGTCTTCTCTTTCGACCTTCACTCCCTTATGGACGAATTCCCTCTTTACTCGGGAAGTAATGCTCTCCACCGTTTTCTGCTGGCAAGCGGCTACACCGGGAACCGCGGACGCGGCTTGTGCAGCAAGTGTCGCCACAGCCTCCCGCGATATCTCCACTCCCTCACCTTTCAGGTCGTCTTTCACAGCTCCACCAATCCATGCTTGATCGAACTAATTGTTACAACCCCGTTCGATATATCGAATTTCATCGTCCTACCATGACTGCCGCCGGTGTCCTCCGCCTTTAATGGTATACCAAGTTCCTTGAGGATGTTTTTAACCGATTCTATGTTGCGATCACCTATCTGCATGCCGAGGGCAGGACCGGGTACGTTTCGCGGGCTGATCGCCCCTGGAATGGAGAACATGCAAGCTCCCCCGACCACCTTGGCATTCATGTCCCGCCGCCTGGCGCCCAGCCGCTCCATCTCTTCTAACATATCCTGAATCGCCGTATCTGCGTACTTGCCCCGATTCCCCTGCTTGGTAATGGCTTTCGAATCGGGGAGCATTATATGGGCGAGGCCGCCGACCTTCTTACGTTTATCGTACAAGGCCACGCCGACGCAACTCCCCAGCCCGAAACATGCCAGAACATGCGGGTTATGGGTGACATAATATTCGGCCACGCCTACGTTTATCAGATCATCTGTCACTAACCACTCACTCCAAGTCTTCCAAGAATGATATCCAGAGAGCCCAGATCGGGGAAGAGGATCAAGTGCCCCCGTATCTTGTGCTGGCTGATGTCGAATTCGGTCTCAATAACCAGAACGTAATCCTCCGACTGACTTATCTCGACCAGGATGAAATCAATTATGGCGCCCGCCATGTCCATGGCGAATCCAGGGACCGAGGGCCGGAGCAGGATGCCTGTCATCTGCGAAAGGGCATTCAGGTAAGAGCCCGCAAGTATGCTCCCGGTTTCCTGCAAAGCCGACTGCTCCACGGTGGTCAGCTCTTCTTCGGGATCGGCAACCATCAGGTGGGCTAGTTCGGCGGCGCTGCTGTCGGCCAGCAGAAGGAGCATGCTTCCCGAAGCATCACCGCTGATATGAAGATAGACACCCACCACGGGAGTCTCCGCCCCTCCCACGAGATCACTCACCTTGACCAGAGGCACGAGGGAGGCTCGGGGTACACTCAAGAGCACCTTCTTATCGACCATGGTCGAAAGGGCGACGGCGGCGTTTCCCGAACCAATATTTCCCACCTCCCTCAAAGCGTCAAGCTGCAGGGGGCTAAGTCCTCTGCTCTCTTGCATAGTTCCTCCTTTCGGGCCCCTTAAAGCCGAGCCTGCCCTAAGCCAGCAGGCTTGGAATATCGAGGATCAACGCTACTTCTCCTGTTCCCAGTATGGTCGCTCCCCCAAAACCCCGAATCACTTTAAGAAAACGATCCAGGCTGGTTATTACAATCTCCTGCTGCCCCATGAGATCATCGACCGCTATGGCCACGTTTCTCATGGCAACCTCCACCACAACCACGGGGAAAGCCTCATGGCCATTTTCCCTGGTCTCACCGAGCAGCCTCGGGAGGCGGACCAGCGGCAAGGTTTCATCACGCAAAAATATTACCTCTTGATCGGAAACCGACTTTATTTCATGCGGCGAGATGACGGCCGTCTCGACGACTACCCCCAGCGGGATCGCATAAATTTCCTCCTCCACATTGACAAGCAGCGCTTGAATTATGGCCAGGGTGAGCGGAAGCTTCATGGCGAAGGTGGTTCCCTCTCCCTTGATGCTCTGCATGAACAACATGCCTCCGAGTGACTCCACCTTGTTCTTGACCACATCGAGTCCTACGCCTCTTCCGGATACACCGCTCACTTCTTTGGCGGATGAAAAGCCCGGCGTGGAGAGTAGGCGAAGGACATCCTCACCGCCCAGAGCCCTTCTCTCTTCCCTTCCTATGATTCCCTTGCTCGCCGCCAGGTCGAATATCTTCTCCGCGTCGACCCCCTGCCCATCGTCACAAACCTCGATCGAAACATAATTGCGGTCGCGCCTCGCCACCAGCCTTATGCTCCCGCGCCGGGGTTTGCCCCTCGTCTCCCGGTCCTCCGGGCTGTCAATGCCGTGGTCCACCGCATTGCGGAGGAGGTGCATGAGAGGGTCGCTTATTTCGTCGAGGATGGTGCGGTCGAGCTCTATATCCTTGCCCTCGATAGAGAAGTCGACTTCCTTCGCCCGGTTCTTGGCCAGGTCGCGAACCATTCTGGGGAAGCGGTTGAAAATGTGTTCCACGGGCACCATGCGGGTCTTCATCACCTCATCCTGAAGGTCGGCCGTGAGCCGTACCGTCTGGGCCAGCGCCTCTTTCAGCTCGGGAATGTTGTGAGACGTTGATATCTCTTGCAGCCTGGTGCGATTGATAACCAGTTCGCCGATGAGATTCATCAGGTTGTCCAACCTGGAAATATTTACTCTGACACTCTGAGTCCTGACCGGAGCCGCGCCCGCGGCCGCGTCTCCCACAGGCTGTTCCGTCTCTGCCTTCTCGAAGGCTTGCGCTCCTGTCTCGACCGTCTGGCTCTCAACCTCTTCCTCCCCTTCTTCGTACGCCAGGACTTCGACCCCTTGCACCTCGGCGATGGTCATAAGCGCCTTGCGGACGGCGTTGAGGCTTTCGCTCGTACTGAAAAAGACTTCGAATGAGCGCTCGAAGTTCTCATCCTCGAGATCGTCGATCGAAGGTCGGGAGTTGATCACCTTTCCGATCTGTGAGAGTTTCTTGAAAATCATGAACACCCTCACCGACTTGAGTACGCAGTCCTGATCCAGGGTGATCTTCAGGCGCAAGGTCTTCTCTGCGCCGCTTTCGTCCTCGCCCTCCCCCGCCTCCTCCGGAGGCTCCGCCTGCTCCTCCCGGGATGCCGGCTCCGGCGGCTTGGCTTTACGCGCTTTTGTCTTAATGGGCTCGCTAACGCTCGACCCGCCATAAACCGCCCTCAGGGCTTCTATAAGTGGCTTGGTATCCACCGTCTTTCCGCTTTCATGCGCTATCCCTGACACGATCGAACCCAACATGTCGAAGCAGCTGAAAAGCAAATCGACTATATCCGTCCCTACCTCTATATCCCCACTCCGCAACCCGTCCAGGACGTTCTCCATTTCGTGGGAGAGCTCCGTCAACTGATCGAAGCCCATGGTCGCGGACATGCCCTTCAAGGTATGGGCGGACCGGAATATTTCAGTCAGCACATCGGGGTTTCCGGGATCCTTTTCGAGATCGACCATAGCTTGATTCAGGGCTTCGAGGTGCTCCTGCGCCTCGTTGATGAAGAGATCTTTGTATTGAGAAACATCCATATCCATGGTCGGAATCCTTCTCCGGCAAACAACCTATATTACTGTTAGAGAAGCCGCAACACGGTCTCGGGGATCCTCTCAAGGGGTACCACGTGATCCACGAAGCCCCTCTCTATTGCAACCTTGGGCATCCCGAAGACCAGGCAACTTTCCTCATCCTGTGCGACGGTCCCCCCCTTGCTCTTCTTTATCATCTCGATGCCGTGCGCCCCATCCGACCCCATACCGGTCATGATTACGCCGATAGCTTCCGGACCGTAGGTCTCGGCTGCGGTGATCATGGTGATATCGATGCGCGGTGTCGCCCCGCCTTTGCTCTGGGACTTCATCAACTCGACCCGGCCCTGATCTCCGTATTCCATGCTGATGATGATGTCCTTCCCTCCCGGTGCAACGAAGACGCAGCCCGGTTGGAGTTCTTCGCTTTCCTCCGCCTCCTTAACGTCCATCTCGCATATGATGTTCAGCCGCTCAGCAAAGGATCTCGTAAAAACGCTGGGCATGTGTTGCACGATGATGATCGGAGCCGGGGTCTTGGCGGGGAACTGGGGCATGATCTCGGCAAGCGCGCGGGGTCCCCCGGCCGAGGCGCCAATAATTACTAATTTATGCCCGGCCGTCGCCCGGCCGGCAAGGGTCGGCTTCTTTTTCGGCCCGCGCTTCGCACCGCCTCCGTGAATTATGGACTTGGAGGCTTGTGCTGCAGTCTTTAGCTTGAGAATCACTTCGTCGCGGACCTCCCTTATCGCCGAGGGATAATGGGAGGGTTTGGTGACAAAGTCCACGGCTCCAAGTTCCAGCGCCCTGAACGTGGCTTCGGCGCCTTTCTGGGCGAGGGCCGAGAGCATGACTACGGGCAATGGGTGCTTGTGCATTATATATTCGAGGGCAGTGAGGCCGTCCATCTCGGGCATGTGGATGTCCATGGTCACAACATCGGGTTCGAGTTCCCCGATGCATCGGATAGCTTCGACGCCGTTCGACGCCGTTCCCACCACGACCATGTCCGGATCCGCGGATACTACATCCCGGAGCAACTTTCGCACCAGGGCGGAATCATCCACTATAAGTACCCGAATTTTCTGGGACAAAGGATTCACCTCCTCCCCTCGTTAAGGGAAGACCTACGCTAGTCTTTGAGAGCTTTCTCTACTGCCTCTATGACCTTCGAGGGTTGGAATGGCTTAATGATGAAATCCTTAGCCCCCGCTTCGAGCGCTTCTACAACCAGGGGCTGCTGCCCCATCGCACTGCACATCAGGATTCTGGCATTGGGATCAAACTTCATTATCTGCTTGACCGCCTCGATGCCGTCCATCTCAGGCATCACGATGTCCATTGTAACGAGGTCGGGCTTGACCTCCTTGAAACGCTCGACCGCCTCCACGCCGTTCTCGGCCTCGCCCACCACCTCGAAGCCGTCCTTCGACAAGATATCCCTGATCATCATGCGCATGAAGAGGGCGTCGTCGACGATCAGCACGGTCGGAGCCATCCTTTCCTCCTTTCCTAGTCTTATCTGCCTAATTGAACTCATTCTTTAAAAGTTCAGCCGGGAGATCTCTTCAAGGGACAACACCTTGGTCAAGTCGAGCAAGATGATGAGCCGGCTGTCCTGCTTTACGACCCCCCGCAAGTAGGCGACTGATGCCTCTGCCGCCACCGTGGGGGTCCCCTCGATGGCATCTCCGGCGACCCGCAGCACCTCGGAGACCGCATCCACAATCATTCCCACTCTGATCTCCTCCGCTTCGACGACCATGATCCTGGTTTCCGCGGTCCGCTCGCCGGAATCGAGGTTCAAGCGTTTTGCCAGATCGATCACGGCGATTATTTGGCCCCGCAAATTGATGATACCTTCAACGAAAGAAGGGCTTTTCGGCATGCGGGTTATTTCCTCCATGCGCATGATCTCCCTGACCTGGGTGACCTCGACCGCGAATTCCTCGCGCCCCAGGCTGAAGACAACCAGTTGGATTTCCTCGATTGTCCCAGTCTCTTCCGCCATTCAGATCTCCTCCCGTTCTGGCCTGCCGCCGGCCCTCAAGCGCGAACCGCGCGGCCCCAATCGCGTTGAAAATAATGTCTCAGAGTCTGAACTCCTTCTGTATCTCGCGCAAGCGATTGGCAATATCATCCAGTTCCTGAGCCGCCGCCGTGACTTCCTCCATTGCCGCGGTCTGTTCTTGAATAGATGCCGAAACCTCCTGTGTGGAAGCCGCGGATTCCTCGGAGATATTAGCGATCGAACTCATGACGTCGACCACTTTACCGCTTTTTTCGGCTATGTCCTGTGTGGCTGTATATATTGATGAGACCCTCTCGCCGATGCTCGTCGAGGAATGGTCTATATCTTCCAGCATTGCTTGGGCCTCGGCTACGACTATATTGCCTTCATCGGCCTCCTGAGTGCCGCCCTCCATGCCTTCGATGGTTCGTTCGATTCCCCTCTGAATCTCGCGCACAAGATTCGCTATCTGGGATGCAGCCTTGGCGGACCCTTCGGCCAGGGTCCGAACTTCACCGGCCACAACCGCGAAACCTCGGCCCTGCTCTCCGGCCCGCGCCGCTTCGATGGCCGCGTTCAAGGCAAGCATGTTAGTCTGATCCGCAATCGAAGTTATCACATCGACTATCAAGCCAATCTGGTTGGAATGCTCGCCCAACTCACGCACGGCGCCCGCCGATGCATCCACCGTCTTCTTTATCTGCTGCATTTTTTGCGTAGCCCTCTGTACGGCTACGACACCCTTGCCGACCGTGTCCTGCGCCTGGGCGCTGAACATATTAGCCTCCTGCGATCTTTCGGCTACCCGCGATATCTCCTCGCCGATATCTCCCACCGTCACCTGTGCCTGCATGATCGAGTGCACCTGCTCCTCGGAGCCACGGGCCAGCTGAGAAACCGTATTTGCCGTTTCCTGGGCGGTCTCGGTAGTCTCCTTCGATACACTCGACATCATTTCGCTCGCCGTGGTTAGCTGATTGGCCGTCTCCGCCTGTTCTTTCATGATCAGGCGCATAGAGTCGGCCAGGTCGTTTATTGAATGCGCAAAATCTCCCATTACTCCGGTAAAGGAACGGGACTTGGTGTCAACCCTGGCCGTAAAGTCGCGGTCTCTCAGCCTGTGCAGAATATCCACCAGCTCTTTTAATGAGCCCAGGTACTGCCTCCCGACAAAGGCGACTGCCGCCGCCATCACCACTGTCACTACGACCGCTCCAAACAACAGACCGCTGAGCACGGGGTTCCACGATAATTTCGCTCCAGCCACGGCTACTCCCACACTGCCGGCAAGCCCGAGGGGCAGGGTGATCATGGCGGCCTCCACAAGGAACCGGCGCAATTCTTTAATCTGGGCCGTATCCGGTATCTTTTTCAGATCTTCCATATCAACCCCCACTCATACGCGGAA
>MELM01000019.1:109834-109985 GCA_001767605.1 Candidatus Solincola sediminis
CAGCTTATCGGCCATCGAAGCCAGCTCCGATGCTGCCGCCGCCATTTCCTGCATTGACGCGGTCTGTTCCTCGACCGTCGCCGAAGCCTCCTCGGAGGAGGCGGCTGTCTCATCCGCTATGCTGGCTATTTCCGTAATCGCTTTAAGGGCA
>MELM01000020.1:0-1062 GCA_001767605.1 Candidatus Solincola sediminis
GCAGGTCAAGACAAGATAAGGGTTTCCTACCAAGGAAAAGATTATACTTCCAATGCATTTGATGTCGCGCCAGCTGCTCTGGATCACTTTGAAACATCTAAGATTCCTAATGTCACAACCGGCCAGCCTTTTGCGGCCGATTTTTATGCTAAAGACAGCTTTGGAAATCTTCTAACCTCGTTTCCTGGTCCGATCAGCATTAATGATCTAACGGGAACCTTAAGCCCGAAGAGTACTGGAAACTTCTCAAATGGCATCTGGACCGGGAACCTAGCAATTGGGGCAGCAAGGGCGGGGGACACTATAGCAGCTTCGGGGGCAGGGAAGAGCGGAACTAGCAATGCCTTTGATGTGATATCGCCCGCTCCTGTGCCTCCTCCTACTCCTTCTATCACGGTTTATATAACAAGAACAGGTGAGAAGTATCACAGAAACGGCTGTCGCTATCTTTCACAGAGTAGAATTCCTATTTCCCTGTCAGATGCGAAGGCGCAAGGATACGATCCATGAAGTGTATGCGACCCGCCCTGGTAGGGCGATTTCTTCGAGCTGAGCTTTGTGGCTTTATTGTGAGGAGGCGGTAAAAGAATGGACAAAGATTTTAACAATCGAACCGATCTACCGAGATCACCGGTAATACCACCGCCGCCCAAAAGCATGGATGCTTCTATTAAGAGGCCCTCCAAATCCGCCGTTTCATGGTCACCTTACCTCCTCTCCTTTCGACCACTGTGAGAAAGATGAAGGACCCGATAAAACTAGTATAAGGCTTGACTTTTCTTCTTCCTTTTAACCCATTACGCTTTAAATCTCACAGCAAGGTGGGGCCACAGAGTCCTAAAGCCCAGACGTGAGTAAAGCTCTATTGCTATCGAGTTGCTGCGTTGTGTCTCCAGCCGAATCTTCTTTCCCGAGGTAAGCGAAAGCCGGCAAAGTAGGGAGCAACATGCGCCGGCGTAACCCTTCCCCCTCTTGGATGGCAGCGTGAATACGCCTCCCAATTCATCGGCTGCGGCCGTGGTCGCATCCATTTCCGCCTTGGAGACCATCCGGCCCCGCTGC
>MELM01000020.1:1084-1362 GCA_001767605.1 Candidatus Solincola sediminis
CCTCCACGGCACGAAGCATCTGCGAGCGCATGACCCATGCCGGGCCACAGTTCCCGAGCATTTCCAACTGCATCCGCTTCTCAAGATCGGTGAGGTCTTCCACGTCTTCCAACAAGGCCAGGTTCGCCTTTTTGCGATAGGGCTTGAAATCCTTGGCCTCGAGAATCATGCTTGTCTCTTCCTCCACATACTCGATTGCCGATTCGAGCACCCTGAAAGCGCTGATTATTATGTCCACTTCGTCTTCCGGTCCGACCAGCAGGCGAGGCGATCCCCAG
>MELM01000020.1:1382-2841 GCA_001767605.1 Candidatus Solincola sediminis
CAAGGGGAGGGCCGCATCCGCCGGAGCGGCCAATCTGAGGATTCCCCGGTTGTTCATGAAGAGCATTCCGCTTATGTCATTCTCCAGGGATGCAACCATATATTTGCCTTGCTCCGGCAAGCCCAGGTTGAAGAGACCCCAGCGGCGCAAGGCCCAGATAATGCGCAGATTATGAACCGGGTCACCCTCGAGAAAGGCGAGCGCGACCCCCTCTTCCCCCGGCCTCAATTCATGAATTTGAACCATCCCGCTACCCCGCTCAGGTTTTGCATCACCTATCATTTGGTAGAATGTTAACGTGAAGATAGAAGAAGTGCCAAAGGAAATAGCAGAATTCGAATCTCTGTATAGTTTTCCTCTAGACCAGTTTCAACAGCAAGCGATAGAACATCTGGCGAAAGATCGCTCGGTGCTGGTGGTCGCCCCCACCGGTTCCGGGAAGACCGTCGTAGCCGAATTCGGAGTGTGGCTGGCTGAGAGGGAAAAGGGGAAGACTTTTTATACCACGCCCCTGAAAGCCTTGAGCAACCAGAAATTCCGGGACTTCAGCAATGCCTACGGGCCGGAGAATGTGGGCCTTCTAACCGGTGACAACAGCATCAACGGCGAGGCACCGGTGGTCGTGATGACGACGGAAGTCTTGCGTAACATGATCTATGAGCGCTCTCCCACACTCGAAGGCCTGCGTTTCGTAGTGCTCGACGAAGTGCACTATCTCATGGATCCCTTCAGGGGGCCGGTGTGGGAGGAGATAATAATCCAACTCCCCCACAACGTAAAGATAATCGGCCTTTCAGCCACCGTTTCCAATTATCAGGAATTCGGCGAGTGGTTGAACGACCTGCGCGGCGAGGTTGAAGTAATATATAACGACCATCGCACCGTGCCGCTCCGCGACTACTACATGATCGGGGGTATCATGGTGAACCTGCTTTCATCCCGATCCCCCCAGGTAGTGACCGAATACGAGAAATCGATGACCAGTAAGGGAAAGCAGGGGGGCAAGATAAAAGCCAGACACCTCATCCCCCGCCGGGCGAATGTCATAACCAGGCTACAGAAATCGGGCATGCTTCCCGCGATCTATTTCATATTCAGCCGCGTAGGATGCGACGCGGGGGTTACTCATTGCATAGAGGCGGGAATCGACCTCACGAGCGCCGAGGAGAAGGAGATCATCGAGAACCAGGTGCTCCTGCGCATGAGTTGGTTGCCCGAAGAAGACTTACGGGTATTCGGTTTCAAGGAGTGGCTGGAAGCGCTGAAGCGCGGGATCTCGTCCCACCATGCGGGCCACTTGCCCATATTCAAGGAAGTAGTGGAAGACCTGTTCCAGCAAGGCCTGGTGAGGGCGGTCTTTGCCACGGAAACGCTCTCCCTCGGTATCAACATGCCGGCCAAAACCGTGGTCATCGAATCGCTCTATAAATTCAGCGGAGAGAGCCACGAATTCCTCACG
>MELM01000020.1:2865-6064 GCA_001767605.1 Candidatus Solincola sediminis
GGGCGGGCGGGCAGGCGAGGCATCGATAAGGTGGGAAACGCCGTTACCCTATACAACCCGATCGTTCCTTTCAGCCAGATCCAGACGCTCGCGGAGGCGGAGAGCGTGCCCATCCGGTCGAGCTTCTCTCTCTCCTACAACATGGCGATGAACCTCCTCAGGTTCTATGACATGGATACCGCGGTCCACGTGTTGAATTCCAGCTTCGCCCAGTTCCATGCGGATAGGGACGTGGTGCACCTGGAGAAGTCGAGAGGACGGCTGGCCAAAAAGCTAAGGACCCACTCCAAGAAAATCACCTGTGAGCGGGCCGATGCTCAAAAATATTTTACTCTGCGATCGAATGTCTCGTACATGGAGCGGGAGATGGCGGAGGAACGCAAAAAAAGAAGGCGTGAACTGGTAAATAGAGAGCTCGAGGAATTATTGGTCGGGGATGTAATGGTGATATCGCGCAAGGGGTCGCGCAGGCCCGCCGCCGTCTTGAGCATCAGCGAAGACAAGTATGGCAACCCCCGCTTGAATACCATGGATGATCGCGGCCACTTCCTGAAGGTCTCTTACCATCAATTTCCAGTTCCGCCGCAGACCATCGGCCACCTCGGCAGCTCTTTTGTCCCCGCCAACACCAAGGGCAGGGAGAAGAAGCTGCGCGAGGCATTACAGAATTTCGAAGTGCCCGCGCCGGATGAATGGGAAGAGGGCCCGGCCTTCCGGCAGAGGTCGGAACTTGCTGCCGCTCAGGAAGAACTGCAGGGCAGCGTGTGCGAGGACTGCGAGAGCCGCGAGCAATGCATGCAGACCTGCCGGCAAATGCAGAACATAGCGGGGGAGATCGAAAGGATAGAGCGTCAGATGGAGCTAAGAAGCGACGTTTCGTCGCGCAAGCTGGCCGATGTCCTCAGGATCTTGAGCCGGCTGGGGTACGTGGAGGACAATAAGCCGACCCCCAAGGGCCTGGTCCTCAGCCGCATATACAACGAATGTGATCTGCTGCTGGTTGAATGCCTAAGAGACGGCGTCTTCGATCGCCTTGATCCCATCGAAATCGCCTGCTTCAGCTCGATTTTCGTCTTCCAATCACGGGAAGGCTCCGGAAGCAGGAGGCCGGGAGGGAGGGGGCGCGGCAGGGAGCCGCAAGCGGCGCCCACGCCTCTGACGCCCGCCTTGCAGGAGGCTGTGATGTCGGCGCGGGCCAAGGAAAGCCAGATCAAATCGCTCGAGGCCAGGGAAAAACTGGATTTCATGCGGCAGCCGGACAGCGGATTCATAAGAGTGGTTTACGACTGGTCAAGCGGCGAGAACCTGGAATACATGTCTTCCCACTATCCCCAATACTCGGCCGGCGATTTTGTTCGCTACATGAAGCAGGTAATCGATATCATGCGGCAGATCAAAGAAGTAACCGAGGATCAATACCTCGAAGGCCGGGTATCGGAGGCCATGGACAGGATCCACCGCAGCATTGTTGCATACACCAGCGTAGTGGATGTTTTGGAAGAAGAACTCGAATCGGTGTAGATTTCCGCTTTAGCAAGGCCAAAAATGGCGGTTTCAGGACGCAATAGTACCGGCAAAGCGTGCTGAAATGGCAGGTCAAGCGACAAGGATAAAATGCCGATATGTTAGAATTGATAAGTGAGTTTTCTAACTGAGGTAAGTGAGAGGGTATGAGAGAAGGGGGCCAGGTAATGAAGAGAATCGTAATGATTGCCCTCCTCTGTTTGGTCTTATCCGGCTTACTCATCGGCTTGGCTTTTGCCCAGGGAAGCCAGGAGACCCAGGCCACGGCGACTGCTGAAGAGCCGGAACCGGCGGCCGAGGCACAGAAGCCTTATGTAGACTGGGGAGATTACAGGTATATATTCACCAATGTGGGCCCCTCCGCCGATATTGATCCCCAAAGCGCGATCATGAACTGGTTTCATCCGAGTATCTACGATGCCAACTGGCAAGAGGGTACGAATTACGTTCACCTGGCCATAACCATAGAATGGTGGAATAACGACCGCCCGATCGACTTCATGCCGGTGCAGCTCGTTCTGCATGATGGCAATCGCTCCTACATACTGTTTGGGAAAGGAAGCTCCAAGAAGTCGTACCTCTGGAGGCGCGGCAGCCACGATGCCAACGACATCGGCGCTCGCTATCCTGACCACCTGCATGGCGATGCCAAGGTTTTCTTCACCTTTTCGACGCGCGGAGCCAAGATAGATCCGGCGACCGCTTACATCGAAGTTACGGGCATGCTCGAGGTTTGGGATTGGGGCGAGGACAGCCAACTGTATGTCGATAAGAATCTACCGCAGTTCGACGGGGATATCGAATATCAAGGCTGGGTGCGTCCCGGCAGTAGCTATTTCACCTTTACACCGATCAGGCGGATAGCTCTTACGGAGATTCTGAATCCTGCACCTCAGTAATTGTTGATGACCAGCGGGGCGGGCACAAGCCCGCCCCGTTTTCATTAGGCTACACAAAGGTGTCAGGCACCTTTGTGTAGCCTTAAGCCTTAGGGGCGATTGACTTGCAGGTGGGCGTGGTTGCCGGCCTCTTTCGTATAGTCCAATCCCAGGGAGTTCTGAAAGTAGCGGGTCAAATCCCGGATGTGGCCGAGTACGGTGGTACCGGCCTCCACCCTGGTCCCCGCTGCCAGCTGGAACTCGCAATGCAGAACGATTATGCGGAGTTCGGGGTGGCCGTCCGGTATTATCTGCAGGTATTGATCCGGATATTGCCCGTACAAGCTATAATTCCCTACCGCTTGCACTACCCCGTCCACAGGTGAGACAACGGCACAACCTACCTTGCCCCCCACATCTACAGCCGTTGTAGAAAAGGTCCCGCGGCTCCGGGATTTCTCGACCCAATAATAGGGATCCCCGTATCTCGATGGCGTCCAGCCGGGGGCGCCGGCGCCCGGGTTATCGTCTTTCATACAGCCTCCTGCAGGGATGAGTACCTGAGCGTTTGCCGCCTGGTTATTCGAATCCGATCTTGATGCCTGATGGTACATGATGCCGGTCGTCTCCTGGTAACTTGTGGGACTTTTCAGGTTAAGCCCGTTCACAGTGGCGAGATCGAATGGAGCCGGAGTCGAAGGGGTGCGGTAGTTGAAATACATGGGTCTCTCGGCGATCACCGGCAGGTTGCTCTCAATTAAGGTGGAGACATCCTTCCCCTCTCCCACCACGTCCGC
>MELM01000021.1:0-9676 GCA_001767605.1 Candidatus Solincola sediminis
TTATGCGGTTTGTGAGTTTGGCGACTTGCCCGTCCCAGATATCGAAGAGTCCCGCCAGCAGCAACAGCCAGGGGCCCAGGAAAAACCTTCCGCGGGCGAAACAATACCCGACCGCGACCGAGGTAAGGATGGCGAGAGTAGTGAGCAGGTTAGGCGATAGTACACGGGCCATCACCCATCCTATGGGGTGAAAAACGGCACTGGAAAAACGCCTCAAGCCTTCGTCCACGCCCCAGGTTCTTTCCAAGGCAATCACTCCCTACATGAGCGGTCCGTCAAAGATGCTTATGATTGTGCAGCCTTCCTCGGCGGTGAAGTAAGGACCATGATCCACACCGGCCGGATAAAAAGCGAAAGAGCCCTTCGGATATACTTCCTCTCCCTCCGGACCCTCCTGTCTGAGTTCTCCCTCCAGAACGTAGGCCGCCTCACCCGAAGAAGCATGAACGTGGGCGGGCATGTCGCAATAGGGATCGAAGTGAAGGAGGAGAATCTGTCCTCCTCCTCGCGTGTCCATGTACAGCACCTTCATCTGGGCTCTGGGGAAATCCGCCGGAACCCATTCCAGGTTTTCCTCGTGCACCTTGAAGATGTCCATCGCATCGACCTCCATTGATTAGACCGATTTAAAAGCGTTGCTCAGGTAGTCGAGACAGGCTTCCATGCCAAGATTCAAGCGTTCACCGCCGTCTCTCACCTGTAGCTCCAGGTTGCCGTCACTATCGTAACCCTTTCCTATAACAGCCCGGTAGGGTATGCCTATTAAATCGGCGTCCGCGAATTTGACGCCGGCGCTCTCCTCGCGATCGTCGAGCAATACTTCCAAGCCCCTCTCCAGGCATGCCTGGTAGAGTTCCTCCGCGCCTGCCGCCGCTCCTCCCTTTCATAATTGAGGGGTAGGATGTGCAACACGGCGGGAGCCACCGAGACGGGCCAGATTATTCCCTTCTCATCATGCGATTGTTCGACAACCGCCGCCATCAACCGGCTCACGCCTATCCCGTAGGTACCCATGACCATGGGACGGGTGACTCCGTTCTCGTCATCATAGCAACAGCGCATCGGGGATGAGTAGCGCGTTCCAAGTTGGAAGACCTGGCCTACTTCTATTCCCGCTTCTACCTTGAGTTGGCCGTTACATCGCGGGCAATCATCACCGGCTCGGGCATTTACCACATCCGCGAAGCGGTTAACCGTAAAGTCGCGCCCTTCCTTAACATTGATCAGGTGGTGATCGGCGTCATTGGCTCCGGCAGCCATTCCCCCCACTCCCTCGAGGCCCCAATCGGCGATGATCTCTGTGCCGTCAAGGCCGACCGGCCCTACATAGCCCTGGAGGTACCCTGGCAATCTCTTCCAGTCGTCCTCGTTGAACAGGCGGAATTCATCGGTCCCCAGCCCTCGCCCCAGCTTGATCTCGTTGGCCTCGCGATCACCGGGAACAAGCACCGCTACCGGCCGTCCTCCGACAAGATACATCAGGCACTTGATGAGCCGGTGTGCTTCGATGGCGAGAAACGAGCTTACTTCCTCAATAGTCCGTTGCCCGGGAGTATGAACCTTTTCGACTATCATGTCTCCGATCGAGGGCGGCGACGGGCGACGGAAGGAAGCGAGTTCGAGGTTGGCCGCATAAGGGCACTCGGAGCAGTAGGCGATGAAGTCCTCTCCGACTTCGGCCGGCACCATAAATTCGTGTGACACGTCCCCGCCTATCAAACCGGTATCCGCCTCAACCGCTCTCCATGTACAACCGGAACGGGAAAAAATCCTACCGTACGCTTCATACATACGCCCGTAAGAATCAGCCATGCCCTCTTCATCGCGATCGAAACTATAGCCGTCCTTCATGAGGAATTCACGTCCGCGCAGCAAACCGAAGCGGGGTCTTATCTCGTCACGGAATTTAGGCCCGATCTGATACAGGTTCAACGGCAGCTGGCGGTAGGAAGAAATATTTGAGCGGACCAGGTCCGTAATGAGTTCCTCGTGTGTAGGACCGAGACCGAAATCCCTCTCTGCCCGATCCCTCAGACGCATCATCTCCGGTCCGTACTTGGCCCAGCGCCCGCTTTCCTCCCATAGTTCCCGAGGTTGCAGGATAGGGAGCAGTAGTTCTTGCGCGCCCGCCCTGTCCATTTCGTCTCTAATTATCCCCTCGATCTTCTTTATGACCCTGAGGCCCAGGGGAAGGAATTCATATAGGCCGGAGGCAACCCTCCTGATATAGCCCGCCCGTATCAGCAGGCGGTGGCTGGCGATCTCGGCATCGGCCGGGCTCTCTTTCAGTGTCGGGATAAGGGTGTTGGACTGCCTCACGATTCTTCCTTTTTCGATAGCTCTCCGGTTATCTTCTCCACCTCGTCCAGAAGCACCTGCAAGAGATCCCCTTTGGCATACCAGCCAACTCGCTTCCCCCCCTTGAAAAGGAGCGCCTTTGTCTTGCCCCCCGCCACCCCGAGATCCGCTTCCACGGCCTCGCCCGGGCCGTTCACCGCGCAGCCCATGATGGCAATCTTTATCGGTGCGCGCAAGTCCCGCAACCTTTCCTCCAACTCCGACGCGATTCTCTCCACGTCGATTTGCGTGCGCGCACAGGTGGGACATGCAATGATATCAGCGCCTGCTTGCGACAGCTCGAGGGCTTTCAATATCGCCCGGCCCACTCGAACCTCTTGCAAGGGATCGCCGGCAAGGGAAACACGAATGGTATCACCAATGCCTTCGGCGAGGAGTGTGCCGATTCCCACCGAAGAACGTATGGTTCCCGTCCAGAGGGGCCCGGCTTCGCTTACGCCAACGTGAAGCGGGTAGTCGATCCTTTCAGAGAGCAAGCGGTAGGACTCGAGCGTGAGCGGTACCGATGAGGATTTCACCGAGACCTTAATATCCTGAAAACCATATCTTTCCAGAAGGCCTATCTCCTTCAAGGCACTCTCCACCAATGCCTCGGCTGTCGGATGCCCATATCTGGAAAGTATTTCCTTTTCGAGCGAGCCGGCGTTCACCCCTACCCGTATGGGAACCCCGCGCTCCCCCGCAGCCTCGGCGACGGCCTTCACCCTCTCCTCGACCCCGATGTTGCCCGGGTTTATCCTCAAGGCTTGCACGCCCGCTTCCAGTGCCGCAAGGGCCAGCGTGTAGTCGAAATGGACGTCGCCGACAACGGGAATGGGGGAACCGGCGACTATTTCCGTAATCGCCTGCTTCGTCTCATGCAATGTCCAACCGGGTCCGGTTGCCGGTACGGCGACCCTTACTATCTGGCAACCGGCGTCCGCCAGTTGCCGTATTTGATCCAGCGTAGCCGCTGCATCGCGGGTATCGGTATTGGTCATGGATTGAATGCTGATAGGAGCGCCCCCACCCACGCGGACGTCTCCAACCATAAGCCTTCGGGTCAATTTTTTTACTGTCATGGCAGATTTATAGGGCTGAAGATATCCAGCCTAAGCGTCAGGATGAATAGAATAGCAAAAAAAGCCAGGACGGCTACTGCAATAGGATAAAGCTTCTGCATATCTACTTCCTTCCCCCTGATCTTTTCGATGGCAAGAACGAGCAGGTGTCCGCCATCCAGTGGGGGCAGGGGAAAAAGATTTACATAAGCCAGAAAGAGCAGGATGAAGGCCAGAAAATTAAGGAAGAAATAGGCGCCCTCATTAGCCAGTTGACCGGCCAATCGTGAAATGCCGACCACGCCGACCGGCCGCTCGGAAGTTGGAGGCGAGATGCCGACGAGCTGTTTCAGGGTGGAGAGGTTGAAGATCCTGTAGAAGCCGTAGAAGACACCGTAAGAATAATCGCCCAACCATTTGCCGGTCTCCCCAAACGATGCGCCGAGGGAATAGTTGTGTTTGGCGGCTTCGGGCGTTATTCCCAAGAATCCGTTTCCGCTATCCAGCCTGGCAAGAGTAATGGTCTGGTTGATCTGTCGCCCATCTCTTTCGATCAGGAAATCAACCTCCTCGCCCGGATGGCCGGCGATGAAATTGGTCAGGTCCTCCCAGCCTGTGATCTTTTGCCCGTCCGCTTGCGTAATGGTATCACCCGGCTGCAAGCCGGCCATATAAGCGGGCGTTTTCGTATCCTCGCTCAAGTTCTGCTCAACCTGGCTGACGGTGCTCGTGAGCATCGGAATCCCTACCAACCAGATGGTGAAAAAAGCTATGAGGATGGCCAGGATGAAATGCATCAAGGAACCCGACACGATAATCCAGAAGCGCTTGCCGTAAGATACCCCTTTATAGGAATGAGGAAAATCTTCAGGTGAAATCTTCTCCTCGGGGTTCATGCCGACGATCTTTACATAGCCTCCGATCAACAACCATTTTATTCCATACTCCGTGTCTCCCTTACGGAAGCTCCAGATGCGAGGCCCGAAACCTACAAAGAATTCGCTTACCTTCACGCCGGCGCGCTTGGCAGCAATAAAATGGCCGAATTCATGCACTACTACTATGACTATGAGGACTAGTAGCACAAGCACAATATTGATTATGTAACCCAAATCAACCTGCCTTTTCCACGCAAGCCGCCGCCCTTTCTCGGGCCCATTCCTCGGCTCGTATGACGTCTTCCAATGAGGTCACCGCCCTCGGCTCGTGCCCCTCGAGGGTCTCCTCGATTATGCCCTCGATATCCATGAATCCTATTTTTCCCTCCAGGAATGCCGACACGGCGATTTCGTTGGCCGCATTGAGGACGGCGGTTGCCGTACCTCCCTTTTCTCCGGCATTATAAGCCAGGTCCAGGCAACGGAAAGTTTCTCGGTCCACGTCACCAAAATCAAGCCGGCCCAACTCGGGAAGGCTTGTCTTCTTAAGCGCAGGTCCCCATCTCTCGGGGTAAGAGAGGGCGAGAGCGATGGGGAGACGCATATCGGGCACGCTCAGTTGCGCCGATAGAGATCCGTCGACAAACTCGACGAGCGAATGCACCACGCTCTGCGGATGCGCGACAACTGAAATTTGCTCATAAGGAAGGCCGAAAAGGAAATGCGCCTCGATCACCTCGAGCCCTTTATTCATAAGGGTGGCCGAATCGATTGTTATCTTCCTTCCCATCTTCCAGGTTGGATGCGAGAGCGCTTCCGCCCTGGTAACTATAACCAGTTCGGCACGGGACCGGCCATAAAAAGGGCCGCCTGAAGCGGTAAGTATTATCCGCTCGACGTATCGCGGTTCTTCGCCCCTCAAGCAATGGAAAATCGCTCCATGTTCGGAATCGACCGGGATCAACTCGCCGCCCCTCGCGAGAGCCGCCAGGACCAGGTCTCCGCCGGCCACCATACTTTCCTTATTGGCCAGTGCCAGTCTCTTACCCGATTCAAGCGCAGCTATACTCGGTGGCAATCCGGCCGAGCCCACGACGGCATTCAAGACAGTATCCGCTTCAGGATGGACGCTTGCTTCAAGCAGGCAATCCTTCCCCCCCAACACTTCCATATTGATGCCCGCAAGCCGCCGCTTCAACTCCCCGGCGGCCGCCTCGGAAACCATGCCGGCCATGACGGGGCGGTATCGCCGCACCTGCTCCTCGAGAAGATCGACATTCTCATTGGCGGTAAGGGCCACCACCTTCAACCGGTCCTCATGCAGGGAGACAACCTCCAGGGTCTGCGTCCCTATAGACCCCGTAGATCCGAGTATCGATACATTTCTCGTCTTGCCTGTTCCGCTCATAGCCTAATTATAGAGGAAAGCCGATAGGGGTCTTTAAAAAGAGCTCTCATCATATTTTAAAGATGAAGAAGCGCAGAAAATAATATGCAATCGCCGCCGTGAAGAACATGCTGTCGAAGCGATCCATGATGCCTCCATGGCCGGGAATCAAAGAACTCATGTCCTTGATGCCCAATTCCCTCTTCACCATCGACTCCGACAGGTCTCCCAATGGTCCGAATATAACTACGATTACCGCAAGCTCCATGGCCACCCCCATGCTCAACCATGCGCGGTTGAGGGTTAGCTGCAATACGTACGCGGCGATGAAGACCCCCGCGGTTGATATTATGGTCCCCTCCCAGGTCTTGCCCGGGCTGATATTGGGAGCCATTTTGTGCCTTCCGAAAGCGGAGCCGCCGAGATAGCCGAAGGCATCGGATATCCAGACCATTACTATAATCGCAAAAGGCGCGGTCCAGGCGTCGAAGTGAAGCATGAGGACGAAATGGGCGAGACCGAACCCCACCAGGACCACCCCCAGAAGCGAGATTGCGATATCGGAAGTCGGTGACTTGGATCCGCGCCGGAAGATGCAGCTGATAAAGAGCAGCGGCATGTAGAGGGCAAGCGCCGTCGTGAACCAGCTGAGATCCTGCTCGTCCCGCCCCATGATGAAGTAGGCGAGTATGGGAAACGCGCAGGCGGCCGCCAGCGAGATAAGGATGGCCGGCTTGTAGTCATGTCGTGAGAATGTGGAGTAAAGTTCCCAGAGACCTCCGAAGACGATGAGCGTTATACCTACAGTGAAGGGAATATTGCCCCACCAGAGAAGTGCAACGATTATGGCTACCAGAACAACCGCACTCGCGACTCTTATCAGCAGGTCTCCGAACCGTGACAACAGCCAGGATTTGATTTTATCGATACCCGCGGCCTTCTTGACATCATCCGGCAAATCAGACCTCCATCAGCTCTTTTTCCTTGTTTTTCAACATCTCGTCAGTTTCTGCTATGTGCTGGTCCGTGAGCTTCTGGATTTCTTCCTGCCCGCGGTGAAGGTCGTCCTTGGTTATCTCACCGTCCTTCTCCAGCGAACGCAATTCTTCAATAGCATCGCGCCGCACGTTGCGAAGCGCTACCCTCCCGTCCTCGGCTTTCGTCCTTACCAGGCGGGTCATTTCTTTCCTGCGCTCTTCGGTGAGTTTCGGAATGGGAAGCCTGATGATATGGCCATCGTTCATTGGATTCAAGCCCAGATCTGACTGCATGATCGCCTTCTCCACGTCATTCATGATGCTTTTATCGTAAGGTGATATGACGAGGAGGGTGGGTTCGGGAACCGTAATGGCGGCGATCTGGTTCAATGGCGTCGGCTGACCGTAATAATTGACGCTTACCCGGTTGAGCAGCGAGGCGCTCGCTCTTCCCGTTCTTATACCGGTGAAATCCTGCCGAACGTGCTCCTGTGTATTGTTCATGCGCCGTTTCGCACTCTCCACGACGTCCTCGACCATCGGTTACCTCCCTTCTTCCGTATCCGATGCGACTATTGTTCCTATCCTCTCACCCAGCAACACCCTCTTTATATTGCCGGGAGCCGTCATGTTGAAAACGAGTATAGGCAGGTTGTTGTCCATACAAAGCGAAACCGCCGTCGCGTCCATGACTTTCAGGCCTTGCTGCAGGACATCGATGTATTGCAGCGAGTCATACATTACGGCATTGGGATATTTCATAGGATCGCAATCATAAACGCCGTTCACCATCGTCGCCTTGAGGATGGCATCAGCCCCTATCTCCAATGCCCGTAGAGCGGCTGTCGTATCGGTCGTGAAATAGGGATTTCCCGTGCCGGCGGCAAAGATCACAATCCTCCCTTTTTCCAGATGCCTTACCGCCCGGCGCCGAATATACGGTTCCGCTACCGCCTGCATTGCTATAGCCGACTGTACACGGGTGAAAACACTCCGTTTCTCAAGCGCGTCCTGAAGGACCAGGGAGTTCATGACCGTGGCAAGCATTCCGGCATAATCGGCTGCCGAACGGTCCATACCCGTCGCGCTTGCCGCCACTCCCCGAAATATATTTCCGCCTCCAACCACTATGGCTATTTCAACCCCCAGCGCGTTCACTTCGGCCAGCTCATCGGCAATGCTGTTCACCGTCTCGGGATCGATACCGTACTCTCCCTTGCCCATAAAAGCTTCGCCGGAGAGCTTGATCAGGACCCTCTTATATGAGGGTGCGCCACTATTCGCCTGGGACAACGCAGCCTCCAAACTCGTCAGATGTTCATTCCGACCCAGTAAGATTTCTACTCCGAAATCATTGATACCTTCCGGCGGCAAGAACTACTCGGGAAGTGCTTCTCCGATCTGGAACCTGCTGAAGCGCCTTACCACGATATTCTCACCCACCGCCGCTATCGTTTCGCGGACCAGTTCGCCTATTGTGGTCTCCGGATCACGGATGAATGGTTGATCGAGCAGGCATACCTCTTCATAGAACTTCTTCAAGCGGCCTTCGACGATCTTATCCACCACCTGCTCCGGCTTGCCCTCTTTGATGGCGCGCGCCCGGTTTATCTCCTTCTCCACCTCCAGGATGTTTTCGGGGATGTCCTCCGGACTGACATACAGAGGGCTGGAGGCGGCGATATGCAGAGCGATGTCATGAACCATACACCTGAAAGTTTCGTTTCTCGCTACAAAATCCGTTTCGCAGTTCACTTCCAGCAGCACGCCGATGCGGTTGTTCAAATGGATGTAGGCGTCGACTATGCCTTCCGATGCCACACGGCCCATCTTCTTCTGGGCTCCGGCAAGACCCTTTTCCCGAAGTATACGGACGGCCTTCTCCACATCTCCCTGTGACTCTTCAAGCGCCTTCTTGGAATCCATGATTCCGGCTCCCGTTGCCTCACGCAGTTCTTTGACTTGTTTGGCAGTTATTTCCATTTCTCCTCCTAAGGTTATCGTGAACAAGGTAATTACCTTGTTGATATCAGACTTTTTCTTCCTCCCCCTGTGCTTCCGCCTGTGCCACCTCGGCCTCCGCAACAGCTTCGGCCGCGACCTCCGCCTCTCGTTCACGGCCCTGTATCGCCTCGCGCAATTGTTTGCCCTCGAGAACTGCATTGGCGATGATCTTCGAGATGAGGTTGGCCGCCCGGATAGCGTCATCGTTTCCCGGGATTACAAAATCCACCATGTCGGGATCGCAGTTGGTATCGACCACTGCAATAATAGGTATATCGAGCTTTCGGGCCTCCAAAAGCGCAATATTTTCTTTGCGTGGATCGATAATGAAGACGGCGGTCGGGAGTCCCTGCATCTCCCGCAGCCCCTCGAGATTGCGCCGAAGCTTGGTCAGCTGATGCCTGACTCGCGTGCCTTCCTTCTTGGGCATGGCGGCGATGTCACCGGAAACCTCCATATCCTGAAGGTCCTTGAACTTCTCGATGCGCCTCTTGATCGTTGACCAGTTGGTGAGAGTACCTCCCAGCCAGCGGTTGGTGACATAAGGCATTCCGGCCGCGAGCGCGCTCTCCTTTATCGCTTCCTGGGACTGTTTTTTGGTCCCGATGAAAAGGAGACTCCCGCCATCCCTGACCGAATCGCGTATGAAATTATAAGCCTCTTCGATCAGAGCCAGGGTTTGCTGGAGATCGATGATGTAGATTCCGTTGCGCTCGGTGAAGATATACTTCTTCATTTTGGGGTTCCATCTTCGGGTTTGGTGACCGAAGTGAACCCCCGCCTCGAGCAGGTGTTTCATTGAAACAACAGTCATTTCTTCCTCCTTGGTTTCTACCTCCGCCCGCCTCAATCCACTTTCCAACCTGAAAGGCACCGGGAAAGGGTCAGCGGACGTGTGTATTTTCTATCTCAAGCAGATCACAAAAAAATCCCGCCTCATGGCGGGCCCATAGCGCCTCGGCTCAAGCTCGGATTCGTGTGCAGGCCCACCTCCTTATATATCAGCCAAGCGCCAGCTAAATATAGCATAGG
>MELM01000021.1:9726-13560 GCA_001767605.1 Candidatus Solincola sediminis
GTTGCCGTTGATTCCGCTCGACTCTTAGACCTCTAGAGCCCCCTTGGCGCTGGTCAATCTCCCCTTGAGCCGCAAAATCGCTTTAGTGTGCATCTGGCAGACCCTGGATTCGGTTACACCCAGAACCTCTCCGATTTCCCGCAGCGTCAGACCCTCATAATAATAGAGGCTGATGACTATCTTCTCTCGTTCCGGCAGGCGATTGATGGCGTCCGCCAGGATCCTCTTCATCTCCTCTATCTCATAGGTCTTGGAAGGGTCCTTCACCCGGGCGTCCTCGAGCGTATCCACCAGGCTGACCTTGTCCCCCTTGTCGCCGCCGACGTTCCACAACTCGTCAAGGGCGACGAGTGATATGAAACTCATCTGCTGCAACAGCTGGTGGAATTCGTCGAGTGAGATACCCATGCACTTGGCTACCTCTTCGTCCGTGGGCAGCCTCTTCAGCTCATTTTCCAGCGATACATAGGCTTTTTCGAGCTCGCGTGCCTTGAACCTTATAGAACGGGGCACCCAGTCGATAGACCTCAGTTCGTCTATGATCGCGCCCTTGATGCGGGCGATCGCATAGGTTTCGAACTTTATGCCGCGCTCCGGGTCGTATTTCTCTATGGCGTCGATAAGGCCAAAGATGCCATAGCTTACAAGGTCCGCGTATTCGATGTTGGGGGGAAGTCCGGAGGAAACCCTACCGGCGACGTATTTTACGAGCGGAGCATAGTTGAGGATAATCTTTTCCCTTGATTCCTGGGAGCCGTCTCTCTTAAATTGCCTCCATATCTTGCCTACGTCTTCTATGCTTTCCAACCTTGCTCCTCTTTTATAAAAATCAGCCGTATTCAGCATACTCCCCATCTCTTTTCAAAACGATGCCGTTCCTGAAAGCATCAAGCACGGGGGTGTGTTTGGAAAAATACCTCTTTGAGCTGACCTTTACTAAGATGAGTATATATCTGGGTAGTTGATAAATCAATGTGACCCAGCAGCTCCTGGACCGTTCTGAGATCGGCTCCACCCTGCAGAAGATGCGTCGCAAATGTATGGCGCAGGGTATGAGGACTTATCCTCTTTCCACCCTCTAATCCTCGGAAAAACCGCTCGATGACCCTTCGGACACCGCGGTCGCTCAGCCTCCCGCCCTTCACGCTCAAGAAAAGCGGATTGCCTTCCGTTTCGCCCTCGGCCGCATTGCCTTGGAGTATCGGCCTCTCCTTGCGGATATAATTGGCCAGCAATTGTTGGGCGGCCTCATGCATTGGAATCAAACGTTCTTTTCGACCTTTGCCTAGTACTCTCACCTCCCCTCTATCGAAATCGATGTCTTCAGAGTCCAGTCCCGCCAGTTCAGCCACCCTCATCCCCGTCGCATAAAGCAGCTCGACGATGGCCATATCACGTATGGATGTGCGGTAAACATGCAGGCTCTGCATCCCCTCCGCCCCATCGATTTCTTCGAGCCGCAGCACCCGGGGCAGCCTTCTCTCTCTGTGAGGAGGAGACATGGCAGCCGCAGGATCGACGTCCAGGAGGCCGCGTTGAACCAGGAACCGGAAAAAGCCCCTTATAGCGGAAGACCTTCTCGCAATCGTTGATTTTGAATAACCTCTGGTCTGTTGATTGGAGAGATAACGGCGAAGCAGCTTGTGATCTACCTGCTTCGATCGAGTTATTCCAGCCCGTGAACAGAACTCCGCGAAACCCTCGAGGTCGTTTTCATAAGCACGCAGGGTTTCAGGAGACATATTACGTTCAGCTTTAAGGAATCTAAGATATAGAGCGAGTTCTTCCCGCATCAGTTATCCCCTCTTCCAGTGCAAGCTGTTAAAATTATATATAATTTTATATTAAAAGATATTATTGTCAATAGTTGAACTTATTGTTGAATTTTTATACTTCTGTTACTTTTTATTCGGCTTGGCATTTCGGGATCGCGGAGAAGCCTGTATTTCCCCCCGACCTCCTCGCCCACCCAACCTTTCAAGGACACTTCCGTAAGGCAGGGTAGCAGCTCGCCGGGATTGCGCTCGAGCCTGGCACTCAGCCAATCCAGGCTACGGGGACCTCCACGCAGGAGATCGAGAATGGATAGCTCGATTCCGGCTAATTGAGCGCCGGGGAGACCGGGGGGCGTAGAGGCGGCATGAGAGAAGTCCCAGGGTAGCTCGTCACAAATATCCTCGATGCTCCTGACCAGCTTGGCTCCTTTCTGAATAAGGGCATTCGTGCCCAGCGAGAGAAAGCTGTTGATAGGGCCGGGTACGGCCAGGACTTCCCGTCCCTCCTCCAACGCCATGTCCGCCGTTATCAAGGCACCGCTCTTTTCCGCCGCTTCAACCACGACGACCGCATGGGATAGGCCGGCGATAATACGATTGCGATGGGGAAAATGCCAGGCCAGCGGCTCGGCACCCGGAGGATATTCGCTGACGATGCAGCCGGAGTTCTCAATATTTTGAAAGAGTTTTTCATGCTCCGCAGGATAGATGCGGTCGATACCGCATCCGAGCACTGCTGCGGTAAATCCCGAAGCTTTCAAACAACCGAGGTGAGCACAGGCATCGACCCCGTAAGCAGCCCCCGATACCACCACTATTCCCAGCCCGGCAAGTTGGGCTGCCAGCGTCTCCGCCACCCACTTACCGTATCCACTTGCCCTCCTCGCCCCCACCACCGCCACATACATGCCCTGATGCGGCAGTTGATTTCCTTTCATAAAAAGCACAGCCGGCGGGTCGTAGATCGAGGTTAGCCGCTCCGGGAAATCGGGGCCGCCGGGGAACATGACTCGGATTCCATGACGCTTGAGCTCCTTTAAGACCATGCCCGGATGCGACGATCGCGAGGCTTCCTTGAATTGAGCCGCTTTTTCGCTCCCGACCAGGGCAGCCGCCCTACCTCCCCCATTTTCAAAGATATTCCATAACGTAGTAGGCCCCCCGGCCATTTCTATCAACCTGGGCAAGGCAAGAATATTCATGCCCGGTATGCAGGCAAGCGCCGCTCTATATGCTTCCTCCATAATTCACCTCCGTCATATTCGCCGAACCCCTTAATCTATCAAGGGAACGATACTGAACCGCTTCCGCCAGGTCGGCCACTGCGACCTCTTCCCGTCCTGCGAGATCCGCTATGGTCCGCGCCACTCGCAGACAGCGATCGAACCCCCTGCCTGTCAAGGCAAGCCGATCTGCCGCCATGTACATGAACCTTTTTTGCTCCTCTCCCAGCCGGCAGGAGTCGCGCATGTGCACAAGCTCGATATGAGCATTCGTCCTCCCCGGCCGCCAACGCTCCTTCTGCCGCTCCCGCGCTGCATTCACCCTTCTCGCCATAACTTGCGAGGTCTCGCCCGCCGGCATTTCCACCAACTCGGCCGGCGTTAGTCGCGGAACCTCTACCTGCAGATCTATGCGATCGAGCAATGGGCCGGAAATGCGACTGTAGTAATGCCTGATCCTGCTTTGCGCACAGGAACAGGCGTGCTGCGGATCACCCATGTATCCGCAGGGACAGGGATTCATCCCGGCGACGAGAAGAAAGCGTGCCGGGAAGCTGGCGCATATCAGTGAACGCGAAATAGAGACGCGGCCGGATTCGAGAGGCTGTCTCAACACCTCGAGGGCGTCTCTGCGAAACTCCGGCAGTTCATCGAGGAAGAGAATGCCGTAATGGCTGAGACTGATCTCACCCGGCCGTGGAAGCGGATGCCCCCCTCCTGCGAGGCCCACGTTGGAGATGGTATGATGCGGAGCCCTGAAAGGTGGATGCTTGCTGAGGGACTTATCCGGTTCCAGCAAGCCGGCGATGCTCTTGATGCTCGATACCTCGAGCACT
>MELM01000021.1:13594-21185 GCA_001767605.1 Candidatus Solincola sediminis
GCCTCTGGGCCAGCATTGATTTTCCCGAGCCGGGAGGGCCTATCATGAGTATGTTATGAAATCCCGCCGCTGCTATCTCCAATGCCCGCTTTGCCTGCAACTGGCCTTTCACGTCGGAGAGGCAAGGGAACGACTCGGTTTCCGGCAAAATGGGGGGAAGAGGTTTGGATGCAATCGGTTTGCCATGCAGATAATCAACCGCTTCCTTCAGGCTGCCGACACCGACCACCTCGATTCCGCCGACCTGCGCGGCCTCACCCAGGTTCTCCCGGGGCAGCAACACGATCTCTCGTTTGTTGCGCCTGGCCCAGAGAGCCATCGTGAGCGCCCCCCTCACTCCCCGCACCCTGCCGTCTAAGGCCAGTTCACCCACGACCAGCAGCTTTTTTAATGCCTCCGGCTTGAAGCACCCGGAAACCGCGAGGATGGCCAGCGCGATCGGGAGATCGAAGTTGGAGCCTTCCTTGCGGAGGCTTGCCGGTGCGAGGTTGATGGTGATGCGCTGCCTTGCAAAAGGAAGCTGGCAATTCCCTATCGCCGCCTTTATCCGCCGATAAGACTCCCGCACCGCGGCATCCGGTAAGCCGACCAGATGTATTCCGGGCAGACTGCCAGTCGTATTTACCTCGACCTCTACCTTGATTACTTCCATCCCCAGTATCGAGCAACTGTCCAATCGTGCAAACATTATTAAACCTCCTATATATGTTGTACATATTGTATAACTGGGTAATGACAAACAGGGGTCTTATTCTGACAGGTGGATTTTTTGCGCGAGGTCACATGCCCGTTTGTGGGGTAGAAGTCTCTCCGCTATCTCATCGCCTAGTTCCAGGACCGGCTCACGAGCAGCGGTAAAATTCGCCCAGGGAGGAAGGCCTGCCCCATTCGGATCACCACTTCGAGCGAAATTCGTAAAATAATCGACCATATGGCCGGAAAGACGGCGGTCAAGCGCTCCGTACCCCGTCTCGTCACTGATATCATCGAATACATAAGGGATCTCACTGCCGTGGCATGCGCATAATGCCTGACCATCAGGGCTGGGAGGCACGCGGCTGAAGAAGTAGAGAAAGGATCTCAACCCCGACCGGGCCAGGCAACGGGCGACGAATCTTGCCGGAGCTTCAAACTCGAATGCCGTAACCGCTCTGGCGAAAACCTCGGCCAGGGACTTATCGTCGGTTGGGAAAAGCGCGAGGGCTTCTTCCGTATATGAGCCTGCCATCTGCCGCATATATGATCGATAACCGGCCAGGCTCACATCGAAGAGGTTCATGTAATAGTCGGCGTCTCGTTCGGTCCAACCGGCTAAGAGATCTATATGATGATGGCTTGATTGGGAAAAAAGAGCTTCGGGGTTGCCCTCGATAACCCAGCTGTCAACCACGGGCCCGAAACGCAGAGACTGTCGAGTAAGGCCGCCTTCCAGACGCGAGCCTCTTATAAGATCTCCTTCCGGCAAGTTCCGCATCATGCTGATGGCATCCTGGGAATCCCCGCAACCGAGGATACGAGCCAGCTCCCGGCCGGTTTCCTCAGCCGAACGCATATCCTGATACGAAGGGGGCAGACCCGATTTTATCCATAGCGGCCCGCTCAGGCAGATGGCACGTTGAAACAATCCGGCGGCGATTGGACTCACTGACAGCATGTAGATGCTCACCGCGCCCGCCGATTGGCCGAAAAGCGTGATCCGGGAAGGGTCTCCCCCAAAAAAACGGATATTGTCGGCGATCCACCGCAGGGCCGTTATCTGATCGAGCAGGCCGTAATTTCCCGAAACATGAAGCGGGGATTCCCTTGAAAGCAAGGGATGGGCCATGAAGCCGAAGGGACCCAACCGGTAATTTATGGTAACTACAATTACTCCGCGGCCGGCCAGGCGGCTCCCGTCGTACAGTCTCACGCCCGGTTGCATTTCTACCGAGGCGGATCCCGAGAGAAAGGCTCCGCCGTGAATCCATACCATGACCGGCATGGCTTCCGCCTGCCTCTTCTTGGGAACCCAGATATTCATGTAGAGGCAGTCTTCCCCCAACCTGCCCAGCTGATATGCCGCCCCGTCCGGTTGCGAGCATGACGCCCCGAACTGAACGCAGGGCCTTATCCCCTTCCATGGTTTAATGGGTTGCGGCGGCGACCAACGCAACTTGCCGAGGGGTGGTTGCGCATAGGGTATTCCCATGAATTCCCAAACGTTATCGGCTGCCTTTCCCTCCAGCAGGCCGTCCTTCACTTGTAGATATGTTGAGATTCGATTAGCCATGCTTAGATTTTTTCCCTAATTGGGGTCAGGCTTAAACATCAACAAGCTTCCGTTGACCTTGGGGTCGTTTTAGGGGCTCGCGATATCGCTGACGGCTCTCCTTCCCGAGAGCCAGGCCATCAAGCAGCCAAGGGCAAGGTAGGCGGGCACGGTCCACCATGTTTTAACAAGAAGATTGGCGACGCCCCCTATATAGCCCCTGCTGGAAAGGAAATAGAGCATAGGAGGTATAGTCACTGCCAGCAGGATCAGGTTGGATATACCTGAAACAATAATGCCCTTGTTCCCTATCTTTCTCGAGATCCTGACATCCGGATAGTAGAGAGCGCAGAGCAGTGCGGCTCCCAGGAAGGCGAGGGCCGCAATGGCGACTGCATCACTTTCATAGCTCACCTTCATCGCGATGAGGGCAAAAATGAAAGCCGCCCCCACCGCGAGCAGAGCGAGTAATATCTTGCGCAGAATAGATATCAACACCAGGCGTAACATTGACGGCGCTTTCGCAACCCTGGTCCGGCGCAGCTCCATTTCGATCTCGAAGCTATCCTCCTTATCGGGAACAGCATTGAGATCCTTCTCGCAATTGAAACAGTAGTCGTCACTGTCCAGGTTGTTCCTGCCGCACCACGGGCATGTCTTCATGATTGGCTTACCTCAAAAGCATCCTTCACGTGTTCTATTCTCCACTTCGCCCCATCTTTCAGCAATGCAATAACATCAAAACGGCAATCCTTCTCGTTATTGCCCTTTGCGCTCAGGTAATGGGAAGCCGCCCGGGCCATCCTCTGCTGCCGCGTGCCGTCCACCGCCGCCAGTGCCATGTCCCGCTCACCGCTCGATCGCGCCTTCACCTCACAGAACACGAGCCACTTTCCCCTTGAAGCTATGATATCAAGTTCGCCAAAGGGCGAACGGTAATTCCTTTCTAATATATGGTAACCGTGCCACCTGAGAAAACGGCAAGCCTTGTCTTCCCCGGCGATACCGATTTGCCTAAGCCCCATATTCCTCATCCAGTTGGAGCTCCATTTGATTGACTCCCTTGAAGGAAGCACGGTGACACGGCAAAGGGCCTAATTCATCGAGCGCTTTCCAGTGCTGCTCGGTACCGTAACCTTTGTTTTTCTCAAAACCGTACTCGGGGTAAAGGACGGCCCAGACCATCATCAGATGATCCCTTATCACCTTGGCGAGAACCGATGCCGCCGCGACGCTGCGGCAGACCCGATCACCGTGAACCAGGCCCCACTGCGGTATCTCCAGGTCATCCACCTTATAGAAATCGACGATCACAAGGTCAGGTTCGGGTTTAAGGCCGGCGACCGCCTCGCGCATAGCCGAAAGATTCGCCGGCTGAAGACCGCCGGAATCTATTGTGCCCGGTGCTACGCACGCATAATTCCAACTTTCCGCCACCTCTATAATCGTCCGGAAGAATTGCCGGCGCTTCTCGGGTGCGAGCAGCTTGGAATCGGTCAATCCTTCCAGGCCGGCCAGTTCTCGCTCTTCGGGCAGGATGACGGCGGCCGCTACCAGCGGTCCGGCCAAGGCTCCCCGCCCCGCCTCATCGGTTCCCGCCACACGGGCATATCCCATGCGCCAGCCCCATT
Organism: Candidatus Solincola sediminis; assembly: GCA_001767605.1. Lineage (GTDB taxonomy): Bacteria > Actinomycetota > Geothermincolia > Geothermincolales > RBG-13-55-18 > Solincola > Solincola sediminis. The sequence goes on from MELM01000021.1 coordinate 17,474, forward strand.
TTTCCGGTTCCAAAAGCAAGTCGCCCACAGCCATTAGAGACTGCTCCACCGGCTGGGCGGCCACCAGATGCAAATGGCTCTTCCCATGATCGCTTTATAAGGTACGAATCCCCAGCGCCTGCTGTCATTCGAATTGGAGCGATTATCGCCCATGACCATAACCGAGCCCTCCGGAACGGTCCACTTTCCGTTACTGGTATCCTTAATGTACTCATATTCATGCGTATCTATCTCGCCGTTTATGTATAATTGGCCGTCTCGCATCTCGACAGTATCCCCCGCTTCCCCCACTACCCTCTTGATAAAGGGCAACTCGCCCTGGTGGGTGATGTTCAACACTTCAGCTAGAAGGTCGAGGGAACGGGAGATGGGATTGCTCCCTTGTGTCCAGTTGGCGCTGTCGTTGGGATTGAAGCGAAACACTATGATTTCTGCCCTGTGCGGGGTGCGGAAATGATATGTGATACGGTCGACCAAGACCCGGTCGCCCTCCATCAGGGTAGGCTCCATCGACGGAGACGGGATCATGAAAGGCCTTATAAAAAAAGCCTGCAGGAAGATGGCGAGTACCAGAGCGATGATGAACAGTACGGCCAACTCCAATAACAAACCGACCCATTGCTCACGCGTCCGGATGGTATCATCGCGGCGCTTTGTGGGCTTTTCGGGAGGAGAAGGGGGTGTTTCGGAAAAACCCGCGTGGTTTCTTTCGCTTTCCGCGCGCGCACCGGACGAAGGCTGGTCGCCTTCGCGATGCCACGGTGGAAGGGATGAAAAGCTCGGCCTTTCGCCCGGCCCCTGCTTCCTTTCTGGTTTGTAGGGATCGGAATTGGACATCTGGCTATGGCCTACGCTTCTCCTTGACCTTGGCGGCTTTGCCGACGCGATCCCTCAAATAGTAGAGTTTGGCGCGGCGCACCTTGCCCTGCAATATTACTTCGATTTTAGAAATCATCGGTGAATGTACGGGGAATGTCCGCTCGACGCCGACTCCGAAAGATATTTTTCGGACGGTGAAGTTCTCTCTCAGCCCGCCACCTTTGCGGCTTATTACGACACCTTGGAACATTTGTATGCGTTCGCGGTTTCCCTCCACGACCCTAACGTGGATCTTTACCGTGTCTCCCGACCGGAAGTCTGGTATGTCATCCCGCAGGTATTCGCTCTCCACAATATCCGTTTTCTGCATTGTATTCTCCCTTCTCGCTATACTATTAGACCTCATCCGGCTTGCGCTGGGCAATACCGGAAAGCTCAGGCCGGGTTTTTCGTGTCGATTCCTTCGCCACCTGGCAGCGCCATTTCTCGATTTCTCCGTGGTTTCCTGAAAGGACGATTTCCGGAACTTTCCAGCTGTTGAAATCGGCCGGTCGTGTATACTGCGGGTACTCCAACAAACCCCGCGAAAAAGACTCATCGGCCAGTGAAGCTTCATTGCCTACCACGCCCGGCACCAGTCTGGCGACGGCGTCTATCACTATCAGGGCCGCGAATTCTCCCCCGGAGAGAACATAATCTCCAACCGATAATGCCCGGGTACATAGATGTTCGCGCACCCTTTCGTCCACGCCTTCATAACGACCGCATATCAAGGCCAAATGTTCCCTTCCGGCAAGCTGGTTTGCCTTCTCTTGATCGAATGTCTCACCGCTCGGAGTCAATAGAATTACTTCCACCTCGCTCTTCAGTTCATCCAACCGGTCCATTCGATAGCCAAGCGTCTCGGTTACCGCGCGGAAGATGGGTTCCGGCTTCATCACCATCCCCGGCCCGCCCCCAAAAGGTGCATCGTCGACCTGCCGGTGTCTTCCCTCCGCATAGTCGCGAATATCATGCAGCCTGAGGTCGATCACCCCGGACTCTATGGCCTTTCCCAGAAGACTCTCCCGCAAAGGCGATTCGAAAATGCCGGGGAAGATGCTATATACATCAATGCGCACCGATTACTCCTCCAATAACCCGGGAAGCGGACGGATCACCAATACTTCCGCCTCCAGGTCCACCCGCTGTATTGCGTCTTCGATCATAGGAATCAAATATTCCGCTTCTCCGGAAACCAAAAGGACATCATTCGCCCCGGTCTCTATCACTTCCGTCACTTCACCCAACCGCCGGCCTTCCGTGGTTTCCACGGTTAGCCCCAGCAATTGGTGCTCCCAGAAAGCATCCTCGGGCGATTCGCCTAACTCTTCGGGTCTCACAAGCAGCAATTTGCCGGAGAGCTTTGCGGCCGAATCGCGGTCGTCAATCCCCCGGAACTTGCCGATCAGTCCACCCCCATGCCCCTTAGTTTCCTCCAGCAGGAGCCGATCACCCCTCTCATTTCCTTCCAGAATGAAGCTGTTACCCGCATCGAAACGCAGGGGGTTAGTGGAAAGGGATTGGATCTTCACCCAGCCGAGGACACTGTAGGGCTTGATTATTCTGCCAGTCGCAACATAGGGGCTCTTGCCGATTGGCCGGGACATGGCACTAATCGATTATCTCGACGATGGCATTGCGCCCTTCTTTGGTCGCCGAAGCCTTGATCAGGGTTCGCATTGCCTGCGCTATGCGTCCCCTCTTGCCGATTACCTTGCCGACGTCTTCCGGATCGACCCGTAATTGCAGGATGGTCGAGCGCTCGCCCTCGACCGAAGTCACTTCCACCATCTCGGGGCTATCTACCAGCGCTTTTGCCAGATACTCCAGGAGTTCAACCATGTCGACCTCTTGAGCCGGCTGGTTGTTGTTATCTTCCACTCTTTTCCTCCTCGAATTTCTGCCAGATTCCCTTGATCTTCATGAGATTTTTGACCTGGTTCGATGGCTGTGCTCCCTTACGCAACCATTCCAGGGCCTTTTCCTCGTCCATTTCAATCATGGAAGGCTCAGAGCGAGGGTCATATTGCCCCACGATTTCTATGAATCTGCCATCTCTGGGGCTGCGGCTGTCGGCAACGGCCACCCTGTAAAATGGCTTTTTCTTGCCACCCATTCTCATCAACCTGATTTTTACCAATTAACATGCACTCCTTTCACTTTTCAACAACCCCGCTTTTCGCGGATCCGCTAGAACTGGAAGGGAAATGCCTGTCCCATCTGGCCTAGCTTGCGAGGGGACATCTTCCCAAACTGTTTAAACAACTTCTGCATCTGCTGGAACTGCTGTAATAGACGGTTCACATCCTGGGTGCTGGTGCCGCTGCCGCGTGCGATGCGCTGCTTGCGGCTCGCTCCGATTATCTGCGGCTTGCGCATTTCCTCCGGCGTCATCGACTGGATTATAGCCTCCACGCGCTTCAGTTGCGACTCTTCGACTTGAAGGCCTTTCAGCTTGCCGGCGCTGAGCCCCGGAATCATGCCTAGTATCTGATCGAGCGGCCCCATCTTCTTCAGCTGAGCCATTTGGTCGAGGAAATCCTCGAGGGTGAATTGCTGCTTGCGCAGCTTTTTTTCCAACTCCTCGGCTTGCTTCTCATCGTACGTCGACTGGGCTTTCTCGATAAAGGTAAGCATGTCGCCCAGCCCGAGTATTCTCGAGGACATGCGATCCGGATAGAAGGGTTCGAGATCACCCATCTTTTCTCCGATGCTCGCGAACTTGATTGCTTTGCCGGTAACCGCCTTTACGGATAAAGCCGCCCCGCCCCTGGCGTCGCCGTCGAGTTTGGTTAGGATAATACCGTCGATTCCCACCGTCCGGCTGAACTCCTCGGCCACGTTTACCGCA
>MELM01000021.1:21219-27283 GCA_001767605.1 Candidatus Solincola sediminis
TCTCGTTGGGGGGAGTTTTTTTCTTGATCCGGACCAGCTCCTGCATCATGTCTTCGTCAATGTGCAGCCGTCCGGCGGTGTCCACAATGGCCGTATCAAGGCCTTCCTTCTCAGCCTTCTTGATCCCCGCCTCCACTATAGCCTCGGGTTTCGCCTTGCGATCGGAATAGACTTCGATACCCGCCTGTTCCCCAAGTTTTTCCAACTGGTCGATTGCGGCCGGACGGTAAATATCGGCGGCGATCATGATCGGGTGGCGCCCCTGGCTCTTCAAGTGATTTGCGAGCTTCGCGGTCGCAGTAGTCTTACCGGAACCCTGCAACCCCATAAGCATGATTACCGATGGAGGCCGGCCAAAGTTGATACCCTGCTTGGTGCTCCCCAGAAGGTCGGTCAATTCCTCATCTATTATCTTTATCACCTGCTGGGCCGGAGTCAGGCTCTTCAGCACATCCTGACCGACGGCCCTCTCCTGTATGCGACCGACGAATTCCTTGACCACCTTGAAATTGACATCGGCCTCGAGCAGGGCAAGGCGGATTTCGCGTGTGACCTCATTTACCTGTTTTTCCGTTAGTTTGGCGTGCCCGCGCAAACGCTTGAAAATATCCTGCAGGCGGTCGCTAAGATTGTCGAACATGATCCATCACCACTGTCGTTAATATGTTTTACCCGAGCGTTTAAGTGCTGTTTTAGATTCTTAAGTTATCCGAAACTGATTGACCTGTCAAAGACTGGGGGCAACTATGAGCATCAAGTATTCGCAATGGGAGCTGTGAAGAAGAAGGTCGAGCCGGAACCTGGTTGAGATTCCACCCAGACCTTTCCTCCCCATCCATCCACCGCCCGTTTGACGGTGGCGAGACCTATTCCCAGGCCGGGCTGTCCGGCGCCCACGCAACGGGTGAATGGTTCAAATATTTTCTGAAGGTCCTCGCCTTGCATGCCGCTGCCGTTGTCCTTTATGAAGAATATTCCCTCGCCCGACTCTTCTTTGCCGCCAATCTCAATTCTTGGATCAGGATTTCCGGCATTGTATTTGATCGCGTTTTCCAGCAGGTTGGCCAGTACCTGATACAGCCTTACGGATTCGACCTCGATCGCCGGCAAGCCTTCCTGGATTTTCATATCCGTCGCGCTCTTCCTGATTTGTTCCCTATAAGCATTAAGAACCTCTTCCAATACCCGCCCGGATTCTACCCGGGTCTTTGTTTCCTGTGTCCGCGCCGCCTCGCAATAGGTGAGAAGCGATTGGATGAATTTATTCATGCGGGTTGTGCCCTCGATGATTTCCGAAAGGCAATTAATTTCATCGTCAAGCCGTTCGTCCTGCCTGGCGCGCAAAGCGGAATGGGCGAAGCCCTTGATAACCGAGAGGGAGCCGCGCAGATCGTGGGAGACCATGTAGGCAAAACTATCGAGTTCGGAATTGCTCGAGAGAAGCCGATCCTCGGCCAGCTTGTGTTCCGTTATCTCGGCCTGCAATTTATCGTTGGCTTCAATGAGTGCCTGCGTGCGTTCTTCAACCAGCTCCTCGAGACGCTTGCGATATCCCTCAAGCTCCGTCTCTGCTTCCCGGTAATCGGTCATATTGGATGCGCACAAGACGATCGCCGAAAGCGGCGGATAATCGAGGAGATTGGTCGCTGCGGCATGAGCGTATTGCCACCTTCCGTCCTTGTGCTTTATTCGATAATCGCACTCTCGCCTGGATCCCGGTTCCTTCAAAAGGTCGGCTAGTGTTTGCATCACGGTGGAGACATCATCGGGATGGATCGAATCGAGTGGGCTGCCTCCAATCAGTTCTTCTGATTTATATCCGGAGTGCTTTTCGTTGGAGGGGCTTATATAACGGATCGTGCCGTCAGCTTCGAGAAGTACGATGACATCTCGAATATTTTCGATAAGAAGATTCAAGAAAGGATTATTGATATCGAACTCTTGCCCCGCTTCAATTACGCCTGTGATTTCCTTCTCGTTTTCCGAAGCGGTTTGCTTTTCACCCTTCATTTGCGCCCTCACGAGGATCTATTGAGCGATTTTCGGGCAAAGAATGCCTCTGCTCTCTTGCTGTTTGATGATAATGATATTCTATTAGCCGCCAACAATCGAACTATTTTTAGATTATTGTATGGAGCTACACAAAGGTGCCTGACACCTTTGTGTAGGTGACACCTTTGTGTAGGGGGTTAGGAGAAGAGGGCGGCGGCGAATTCCTCCGGATCGAAGGGATAGAGGTCGTCCAGGCCTTCACCGACCCCGATGAATTTGATGGGAATCCCTAAATCGTGAACAATGGCCACCACTATGCCCCCTTTGGCCGTGCCATCGAGCTTGGTAAGGACAACGCCGGTCACGTCGACTGCCTCTTTAAACCGGCTGGCTTGGATCACGCCGTTCTGCCCCGTGGTTGCGTCGATCACCAGCAAGGTTTCGGTCACCTGGGCGCCTCTTTCCGCTATCCGCCGTATCTTCTTCAATTCCTCCATCAGGTTGGTCTTGGTATGCAGCCGCCCCGCGGTATCGGCGATAACCACATCGATGCCCCGAGCGTTCGCCGATTCAACAGCGTCATGGATGACGGCAGCCGCATCCGCCCCCTGGCGATGTTTCACCGTGTGCAATCCCACCCTTTCACCCCAGGTCTCCAGCTGCTCCACGCCCGCCGCCCGGAAGGTATCACCCGCCGCGAATATGACGGTCTTTTCATCACGCTGCAGGAGATGACCGAGCTTCGCAATAGTAGTAGTCTTTCCCGTTCCGTTCACACCGACGACCATAAACACGCTCGGTCCCTGGGTTGCGAATCGGAGGTATTGGGCCCCCGTATCAAGGGCTTCGGCAAGGACGCCGCGAAAAAGCGCAAGCAGCTGCTCGGGCTCTTTCACTTTTTCCCGCGCCATGCGCGCTTTTACCCTCTCCACGAGGATCATTGTCATATCCACACCTACGTCCGCTCCCACCAGGATTTCTTCCACTTCTTCCCAGAAAGCGTCATCGAAACGCCGTGACGCCATTGCCCGTGATAAGGGTGCCACGAAATTCATGCGGCTTTTCGAAAGGCCGTTGCGCAGCCGGGAGAACCACCCTTCCCTGTCTTCTTCCTGCGCCTCCTCTTCGAGGATGGTCAGAGGTTCTTCCAGTATCGGCGGCTGCTCTTGCGGCTCTTCCTCGCACTCGTAGGGTATGACCACGCCCTCCTCCACTTTGGAGGGCTGGAAAATAGGTTCGCACTTGAGTTCTTCGGAGTTTTGATCCGCCTCGATGTCCGGGAGTTCCTGCATCTCATCGAGGGCTTGCTCTTTCTCCCGCCTCTCGCGCTCCTTGCGCTCCTTGCGCTCCGCCTTGAGCCGCTCTCGTTCCTCCCGCTGCTTTCTCTTCTGCTCTTCCTTTTCGAGTTTCTTTTGTTCTTTTTCCTCGCTCATGCCTGCCTCACGCTCCGGACTTTCTTGATTTATAATACCCTCGATGCGTGTGTCGCCGACCGGATCAGTCGGTGCCGGTCCTGGCCAGCCGTTCCGCTTCATCCAGCCTCTGGCTGACCACTTTGGAGATTCCTGAAGCTTGCATGGATACCCCGTAGAGTACGTCGGCTATCTCCATGGTGCGCTTCTGATGGGTGATGATCACCAGCTGGGAATCACCTTTGAATTCCTTGAGCATATTGAGGAAGCGATGCAGGTTCACATCATCCAGCGCCGCCTCCACCTCATCCAGAAAATAGAAGGGGCTGGGTCTGGTCTTGAAGATGGCAAAAAGGAATGCCAGCGAGGTCAAGGCCGTTTCACCACCGGAGAGAAGTGAGAGCTTCTTTAGCCGCTTGCCGCGTGGCTGGGCCTCTATATCCACCCCCGTATTGAGCAGATCGGTAGGGTCGGACAGTCCAAGTTCGGCCCTCCCTTGCGGGAACAACTTTGCGAAGAGCTCCTGGAAGTGCTGGTTCACTTCCTCGAAGGTTTCTTTGAAGATGCGCACGATTTCCTGGTCGATCGCTCTAACCACCTTGAGTAGCGAAGCCTTGCTTTCCTTGAGCTCCTCCACTTGCTCCCGCAAGAAATCATGACGCTCTTTCAGGGCCTGAAACTCCTCGACGGCTCTCAGGTTCACCTGACCGAGCATTTCTCGGCGCCGCTCCATGCGCTCCAGATCCTGCCTCATTTCCTCCCGGCTGCAGGTTGGAGCGTATTCGCGCACCGCCGTTTCGAGTGGCAACCTGTATTCATCGAGCAGGCGTTGAACCAGCATATCGACCCGCATCTTCAGTTGTGCCGTTATCAAGTCTTTATTGTGTACCGTCTCCCGGAGCTCCACCTCGGCGCTTTCCATCCCTTCAAGGCGAATGCGCAATTCGTCCAGTTCGCACTCGCCCTTTTCAATGCCCTCCCGAGCCTCTATTTCACGGCTGCCCGCCTTTGCCGCCAGGCCCTCATGGGACCTCACCAAACGTCTGGTCAGCTCGAGCATCCGCTCCTGTGCCGCGGACATCTCGGCCAGGTCTTCCCGTCCCGGTAAGACGGGAGCCGATTCCTCCTCCAATTCCTTGAGTCTTTCATGTAAATGAAACCGCCTCTCGGAGAGAGAAGCCTCCTTCGCCCTCATTTGCTGTAATGCTTCGTCCAGTTCCTTTTCACGCTGGCGCAACCCTTCAACGACGCCCTCCTCCCTCGCCCATTGCGGTTCCAGCCTTTCCAGGGTCATGGCGAGATTCGACTCTTCCTCCTCCAGAGCGGCTGAATTAGCGATAAGGTTGCGTTGCTCTTCGTCCAGCTCCGCATGTTTCTCGGTGAGGCCCGCAATGTCCGATTCCATTCGCTCCCGATCGCGTGCCTTCTCCCTGGATGCAGCCTCCAATTCTCTCGAAGCAGCTTCGATCTCCTCCGCATCTTTTTCCATGATCCGGATTTCGCTTTCCAGCCCGGCAATGAATTCGAGGGTTTGCGAGCGCTCCGTCTCGATTGCAATCGCCTGCTCGTCACATAGTGCAAGCTTTTCTTGCAGTTGTTTTATCTCCCGCTTGCCGGATATGACGTGAAAGGCGCTGTCGGGCTTGGCTCCTCCTTTGATCATGCGGCGCGGCGCTATGATGTCGCCTTGTGGTGTTACAAAGGTAAGCTTGGGGTACAGTTCGGCTTGCCTCCCTGCCTCCTCTATGTTGCCGCAGAACACTACTTCGCCCAAGAGATACTCGACCGCCGGGAGGATTTCATTATCGCAATCAATGATATCCAGAGCTGCCGTGCCGCCGGCCCGCCTCGCCATCCCCTTCAAATCCTCACCAGGCTCTTTGGATATCTCGGAGAGCGGCAGAAAAAGCGCGTACCCCTCTTCGCCCTTCTTCAGCGTTTTTATCGCTTCCAGCGCCTCCTTCAGGCCTTCGGTTATCACGCAAAACAGCCAGGGCCCGAGGTAGGATTCCAAAGCCTTTTCCCAGCCCGCGGTCATATTGATCTTCTCCAGCAGGATCCCGATGATCCCGGTCGTGCCCTGCATGTCTTCGAGTACCTTGGAGGCTCCCGCTGCAAAATCGATTCTGGATGAAAAAAGTTCCTCGAGCGCCTTGAGCCTCGCAGTCACCAGGGCCGAATCCTGATAGAAGGACTTTTGTCTTTCGGTTATCGCTTCGAGTTCCGCCCGTAAACGGGATAGCTCCTGTTTTTTCGCCGCCAATCGTGATTGCCTGTCGGCTTTTTCGCGCATCATATTCGAAAGGGCCAGCTCCGTCTCCCGAAGGCTCGCGGACACTTCCTCGAATCTTTTTGATAGCTCATCCCTGCGTGATTGAAAGGCACCCGCCGCTCGGTTCAACTCCTCAGCTTTTTCCAGATTATTCCTCTTGTCTTCCTGGATCGCCTTATCCCGCGCCTTCATATCGTCCCAGGAATGCCGCAAGGCATCCCGCTCGCGCCGGGCGGAGCTTAGTTCCGCAGCCAGCACTTTCCGCTCGTGGCGAAGGCGCTGTCCCTCTTCTTCCAACTCCGACATCAGTTCCTCGGTTTTTGTGTATTCCGATTCCAGCTCGGCGCGTTTTCTTGCCAACTCCTGTTTGCGAGAGACCCATCCGTCT
>MELM01000021.1:27326-36895 GCA_001767605.1 Candidatus Solincola sediminis
CCGCTGGCAGGCCCGCAGTCTCTCCCCGAGAGAAAGCAATCGCATCTGCCGGAGCCGGCATTTTTCGAGCTCCTCCCGCCCATTGCGAATGCCTCCCTCCAATTTCGAGATTCTTTCCTTGCCTTGCCTCACCGCAACGGAGGTCTCCTCGAGTTGGTGCGCGAGCCGCTCTTCTTCCTCGCGCCGGTTCTCCCACTGTTCTTTCAACTCCTCCAGTTCGGCCACCAGCAGGCGGATCGCGAGTTCCCTGATGCTGGTCGCCAATTCCTGATATTCCTTGGCCTGTCTCGCCTGTCGCTCCAGGGGACGGAGTTGTTTGTTTACTTCCGAGATGATGTCCTTCACCCTCACCAGGTTGCGCTCCATACCCTCCATCTTGCGAAGCGCTTTCTCTTTGCGTCGCCGGTGCTTTCGCAGCCCGGCCGCTTCTTCGATGAAAGCCCTGCGGTCCTCGGCCTGGCTTCGAAGAATCGTCTCCAACTTGTTCTGGCTGATTACCGCTGTGAGCTCGCGGCCTATGCCAAAATCAGAAAGGATCTCCTGAATATCTATGAGGCGGCAATTGGCCTTGTTGAGCAGGTATTCGCTCTCGCCCGTTCTCAGTATCCTGCGTGTGACTACCACTTCGGGAAAATCGAGGGGAATATCGCCGTTACGGTTGTCGAAGGACAGGGATACCTCCGCCATGCTCTGCGGCTGACGGGTGGCGCTGCCCGCGAATATAACGTCCTCCATTTTGGTTCCCCTGAGATTGCGGGGGCTTTGCTCCCCGAGTACCCAGAGGACGCTATCGGCAACGTTGCTTTTTCCGCTGCCGTTAGGGCCGACAATTACCGATATGCCCGGCTCGAACTCAATCGTCATCTTTTCGGCGAAGCTCTTGAATCCTCGCACGGTAAGAGATTTTAAATACATCTTGGCTCTTTCCGCTTCTGTTGGCCTACGGATATTCTAGCTATTTTTCTCCTACCAGCACTTAAAACCCTTCCAGGGCCTGAAAGAGAGGGGGGCTTTAGAGGGGGGTTGACATTTTTAACATGCCGGGGGCGCCGAAGAGGGTCGCGAATTCGGGGTCTTCGCGTTGATCGGAAGCCTTGAATCCGGCCTTCTCATACGCCCGCTGCGCGGGAGCGTTGCCAATGAGCATATCGAGCTGGGCCAACTTATAGCCACGCTCCCGTCCCCGCTCCAGAATCTTTTCCAGCAGGTCGAGGATCAAGCCCCGGCCTCTGAACTCGGGGAAGACGGCCACATGCTCGATAATCCAGGCATCCTCAGGATGGTCGGGGCGAACGCGGTAATAAGGCTGCAAGGCTTGAAGCATGACTTGCCATTCCTCCCGGTCGACACCGACCTCTATGAAGGCATCTCTTACCTTCAGGTCTCCCGACTCCAGTTCGTTATAGCCGCACAATGAACCCGCAACCTTACCGTCAGACTCGCTTACCAGGTAGCAATCGTAGCGATACCAGGATCGGGCGGAGGCTTTATAGAGTGCCGCCAGCCGCCCCATCCTCAAATCCATGCTCTGCGGCCACATGATGTCGTAAATGGATTTCTCCACATTGCTTTTACCCGCAAGGTACATCAACCGCGTTACCGCGTCGACGTCCTCCGGAGCAGCCTCACGAATAGCGGCCATTCTTAGGCCCTTTCAATAAACAACTAATCCACTGGGAAGAAAGCCACCGACACGGTACCCGGCCCGACGTGAGATCCGACGACAGGCCCCGTCTCGTTGTAGCAAACGCCGTCCCGGTCACACTTCACCGCTTTCCTTACTTTCTCCGCCAGTTCGAATAAGCGGGCTTCGTCTCTTACGTGGGTGTATCCGACTCGCGCTTTTTTCTTTCCCAATTTCTCCCGCGTCAGTTCCACAAGGCGGTCGAGTGCCTTACCGCTCCCTCTCACCTTTTCCAAGGCATCGATGGTGCCGTCGAGGTAAAGGATGGGCTTGATTTTAAGTAAGGAGCCCATCATGGCCTGCGCCCCGCCTATGCGGCCGCCTTTATGAAGGTATTCCAGCGTATCCACGGCGAACATGATGGTGCTTTGCTCGATCCTCTTCTTGAGAAGGGCTTGCATCTCCGGTAATTCCATGCCCTTATCCCTCGCCTCCACCAGGTCCTGAATAATGAGCATCAGCATGACGCCGGTGGTCCTGGAGTCTATTATCTCGATGGGATAATCTTTCATGTCTGCCGCGGCACATCTTGCCGATTCGCAAGTGCCGCTTATCCCGGAGGAGATATGTATGCTTATCAATTGGTCGTAGCGACCGGCCATCTCCTCGTAAGCCTCCAGGAACTCGCCCGCCGAAGGTTGGGAAGTGGTGGGAAAGGAAGGTGATTCCTTCAGCCTCCGGTAGAATTCCTCATTGCTGATGTCCACGCCCTCCCGATAGGACACGTCTTCCATAATCACCTTGAGCGGGACAACTTTTATGTCGTGCTCGTTGACATACGCGTCGTCCATGTAGGCTGTTGAGTCGGTGACGATTCCTATTCCAGCCATTTTCATTCCCCCTTCTTATCGACGTTCGAGCCTTCCGGAATCCTATCTCGAGAGGCCGTTTCGAGTGCCTGCCGCGCCGCGGCCTGCTCGGCCTCTTTCTTTGAGCTCCCCTTCCCCTTGCCCATGATCAGGCCGTTGATATAAACCGCCGCATGGAAGATCTTTCTATGGGCCGGTCCATCCTCGGTCAAGCGGTATTTGGGAAGCGTTCCCGTCTCCTTTACCACCTGTTCCTGCAGCCGGGATTTGTAGTCGTAATCCAACGGCCCCGCCACAGCCTCATTCAACTTGTTGAGCACCAACTCAAGAACCACTTCACGCGCGATGTTCCATCCCCGGTCCAGGTACAGCGCTCCGATGACCGCCTCCAAGGTGTCGGCCAGTATCGAAGATTTCTCGGCGCCACCGTCCGCCCGCTCCTCCCGGCTAAGCAGAATATAAGGTCCTATGCCGATCTCCCTCGCCATTTCGCTCAACGAATTCATGTTTACCAGAAAAGATCGGATGCGCGTCAGCTCGCCCTCGTCCAGTTCCGGATAATTGCAGAACATGTAATCGGAAATGACCAGATCAAGCACGGCATCGCCCAGGAACTCCAACCTCTCGTTGGTGTTCTCCGAATTCATCGAAGACGCGTGCGCATACGACCTGTGGGTAAGGGAGTTGTGAAGTAATTCGTGGTCGTGAAATCTGACTCCAAGGATTATTTCGATGCCTTCTCTCTTTTGCCGCCGAAAGATCACGAAGCACTCCCTTTCGGCGCCAGGTATCGCTCCGTCATTTCGACCATCCCCGATTCCGCGGCTTCCGCTGCCACTCGCAACGAGTTCTTCATGGCAAGCGCGTCTGAACTGCCGTGAGCTATGATACAGATCCCCTTGACCCCCAGCAGCGGCGCTCCACCGGTACTACGATAATCGAGTTCCTGCTTGAGTTCCAGCAAGGCGGGCAGCACCGGCTTCAGCTCCCCTTCACTCAACGTTCTCAACGATTCAAGCAGCCGGCCGGTTATCATCGAAGCGACGCCCTCTACGACCTTGAGCGTCACGTTTCCCGTAAAGCCGTCCGTCACAATCACCTCGGCCTTCTGTCTCGCCAGGTCGCGTCCTTCCAGATTCCCGATGAAATTGATGCGCTCGTCGGAATTCAATATCTGAAACGCTTCGCGTGTGAGCTCGTTTCCTTTCGATTCCTCCACCCCAATATTGAGAAGGCCGACCCGCGGGCTTTCGAGCTGCCAGCGCAGCGAGGCATAGGCACTTCCCAGGAGAGCGAACTGTCGCAAGTGTTCGGGACGGCAGTCGCTATTGGCACCGACGTCGATAAGGAGGCTTGGCGATGCGAGAGGGGGAAGCACCACCGCAAGCGCGGGCCTCTTGATCCCCTTGATCCTCCCCCATGAAAAAAAGGCGGCTGCCATGGCCGCCCCGGTATTGCCTGCGGATACCATAGCGCTCGCGCCGCCCTCTCGCACCGTCTCGGCCGCTACGACTATAGAGGCACCCTCCCGGCTCCTTACGGCCCAGGCACCCTCCTCCTCCATTCCTACCGCCTCGGGGGCATGGATAATCCTCAAGTCACCGCGCCCTTTTTCAGCCATAAGCCTGCCGAGGAGGTTCTCATCTCCTACCAGGAGAGTCTCGATCCCAAATTCGTCCCGGGCGTCAAGCGCTCCGGTAACGCTGGCTTCGGGATCGTTATCACCACCCATAGCATCAAGTGCTATGGTTATTTTTTCCAGATTCGCCACGCCAGTTACTCCCGGGCGTCTATTCCGTCTCGATCACTTCCCGGCCATTATATGTTCCGCAGGTCGGACATGCCCTGTGAGGAAGTTTCGGGGAATGGCATTGCGGGCAGCTGGACTTTGAAGGTTCCTGAGCCCTCCAATTTGCCCGCTTCGTCGCGGTTCTTGAACGTGATTTCTTTCGCTTGGGTACCGCCATTTCCTGCCTCCGAAGGATAAATTATCTAATTTCCTCTTTCTACCAAACTTCAAGAAAGTATATTCTCAGCCCTCTTTGCGGTCAAGCAATTCGCGCAGCGGTGCAAGCCGCGGATCGATATCCTCGATGACACAACCGCACTCCGCTTCATTGAGATTTGCCCCGCATACCTCGCATAAACCCTTGCATAATTCATCGCACAACCGCTTGATGGGTAAGCCGAGCATCACATAATCGTTGAGCAGCAGATTAAGATCGATTATTCCTTCATCGACAATGTATTCGTCCTCCTCCGGAACTTCGATCTCGTGTGACGCCGTTCTGCCTTCGGGATTCACGATGCTCAAGCCGGGCCGCCGGTAGAATTCGTCGACGTCGATATCCAGTTCCTGTCCGTAGTCCTGGAGGCATCGAGTACATTCCATGCTCACTACTCCGCCTACCTTACCTTTCACCCGGATGCCGTCCGGGCTGCTTTCCAGCCACACGTCCAGCTTGAGATCCCCATCCTTGCCGCGCTCGTAAAGGCCGTGCTCGCCGACACCGACATCCAAAACCGCCGAAAACCTTTCCCTTGAAAACACCTTCCTCATGAGATTGGTTACGGAGACTTTCAGTTTGCGTGAATTCAATGTGTCTTTTATTCGAGACACCTCCCAATATATATAGGCATCAATCGCTCGAATAAAGCTTGAGAAATGATTAGAGGGGCGCTTTTCCTTACCAGATTCGTGACTATTATTTCCTGCCGGCCTGGCCTGATAGCGAAATGGGCCGGATGGGCAATCGCTTTACTCCAGCTCGAACTCCTGCGCTTCCTCGGTCTGCTCCGGTGTGCCTTGGAGCCTTTCCCTCGCGCGTTTTATTACCTCGAGGAGCTTGTAGCAGGTCACCTCGAGATTGGCCAGCCTCTCATCCGCGTAGTCCTCGGCCTCCAGCCTGATCTCCCTCGACTGTCCCTGCGATTCCTCGAGCATCCTCTCCGCTTCGGCCCTGGCGGCCTTTATAATTTCGGTCTCCTCTATCAGGCGCGATCTTTCCTGGACGGCTTCTTCCCGGATGCGGTCGGCCTCCTTGCGCGCTTCGTCCATCAACTCCTGCTTTTCCTTGACCATCCAGCGCGCCTGCTTCAACTCCTCCGGCAGCGAGCTGCGGAATTCATCCAGCAGCTCGAATATCTCGGTCTCGCTGACCATGACCGAGGATGAAAAAGGCACATGTTTACTCGAAACTATCAGGTCCTCTATCCTGTCTAGCTGTTGAAAGACGTCCATCTAGACCGCCCCTTTCTCCAGGCTGCTGAATTTTCTATTGAACATATCCGCCAATTCCCGTTCTATTTCAACCGGCACCAAACCCCTGATGGAACCTCCATAGGAAGCCACCTCCCTCACGGCGCTCGAGCTGACGAACGTGTATTCGGCACTCGCCATCATGAAAAACGTTTCTATCTCCTCGCCCATAGCCTGGTTGATCTGGGCCATCTGGAACTCATATTCGAAATCGCTGATCGCGCGCAGTCCCTTGACTATCGCCGTGGCACCCACGCTCTTCGCGAATTCCACGAGCAATGTGTCGAATGATTCTACATCCACGTTCGGTAGGCAGTCAGTGGCCGTTTTGACCATGTGCACTCTCTCCTGTAAATCAAAGAGCGGTAATTTATCCGCCCTCGCGGCCACCCCAACAATGAATCGGTCAAAGTGCCTGCTTGCCCTCTTGATTACGTCCAGGTGCCCATTTGTTATCGGATCGAAGGTGCCAGGACAAATCGCCACAATCATGTCGCCCGGCCTTCCTCTCCATCGCTTACATTATTTTCCTTATTTACATAAACATCCACCGCGGCCTCCCCGTACTTTCGCCTTTCCGCGAATCTCAACCCCTCCGGCGATCGCGGGGGCTCGCTGCGCAGTGGAGCCTCTATAATGACAACCGCCGATGGGGCCGACAAACCGCCTTCGGCGATAAGCTTCAGCATTTCCTGGCGATATTTCAAATCAATTCTAAAGGGTGGGTCTATAAAAATCAAATCAAAAGGAGGCTCCTTACCGCAGGCTTTACGCAGGTAATCGAGAACTTCCGCCCTTATCAGCTTGCCCCTCGCCGACATTTCCAGCCTATCTAAATTATCCTGAATGATCCTTATCGGCTCCCGGCCGCGGTCGACGAAGACCGCCTCTCGGGCACCCCGGCTGAGGGCTTCGAGACCGAGTGAACCACTGCCCGCGAATAGATCGAGTACGCGTGCGCCCTCGACCGATCTTCCCAGCATGCTGAAGACCGCCTCGCGCACGAAATCTCTCATGGGCCGTGTCGTCCGGCCCTTGGGCGCCTTGATCGTGCGACCGCGCGCCTCTCCTGCTATGATCCTCATGGTTTTATATTCTACGGAGGAGAACAAGTCGGGGGCAAATGATTGGTCTGCGCCTTTTCGATGTCGAGGCCCAACCCATGTTGATGTTGAGGCACGACCCCAAGGTTAACATGTTGATGTTGAGGCACGACCCCAAGGTTAACAACCCCAAGGTTAACACGACCCCAGGGTTAGGGGTTGGCGGAGGTAAGGGCGGCGCGAATTACGTAACGATAGGGCGGGTGAAAGGTGGGGGAAGGCCGGCCGTCAGGGCCCGAGCAAACGAAGATGGTAAGCATGGGATAATCCTGCTCGTCCAGTATCCACATATCGCTTTCTGAAACCACCATCGTTTCATTGATTTGGTATACATATGTTCGCCCGGCGTAGCGTACCCGCATCTCGGCTCCCGCTTTCAGCTCCTGCAGGTGGTTGAAAGGGAAGCTTATCTGCGCGCTGGCATGGGCCATGAGCACCAGGTTGCCCGCCCCCGGACGCCCGGCTCCGGGATAATGACCGACTCCGAATCCCAGGGCGCTCACCACTCCCTGTGCGTCCTTTCCCTCCAAAATGCCCTCCTCGAATGCCATATCGGGAACGGCCAGATAGCTCGCATCATTCCTCGTCGTGAAATTCATCTCGAGCCCGTCCGCACAGATTTCAGAGTCAAGGTCGTGCGCCTTGCCCGCCTGCAGGCGGAAAGTGTATTGCCGGTCGCCTTCCAGCAAGCCGGAGGGCACGATCAGGCATTCCGCCTCCCCCGAGACAGTGAAGGCAAGCGGCGGTTCGAAGGATACCGCTTCGGATATGCTGGAGAGGTCCATCGGGCGGTCGAAAGAGAGGGCCAGTGTGATATCCCTTCCAACCCCTTGCGACTGCGATGGTGTAATCCTCATCAGGCGGGGTGCGCCGGCTGCCGGCGAATCTCCAGCGTAAGTTGCAGCCGGACCGAGAGAGACGAACAACAGGCAGACCAGGATCGTCGCCGCCAGCGATTGCTTCACGCAACTCGTCCTCAGCAATATAATCAGCCTCCTCAGCCGATTATATCAATGCTCGCTTGAGGTCAGGCATGGAAGAGCCAGTCGAGGCTATCTCCAAAACGCCTCCCGACTTCAAAGCGAAGCAAGCAATGCCTTGGGTCTTCGAGACCCGGGTCCTTTTCCACGATCTCGAAAGCGTCGGCGCGGGCCTTTAGAAGCAGATTGAAGTCCTTGATGAGTCGCGCCACTCGCAAGTCGGGCATGCCTGACTGCCGAGTGCCGAATAAAGAGCCCTCGCCGCGTATCTGCAAGTCGGCCTCGGCCAGTTCGAAGCCGTCTTCGATCCTGGATATAGCCCGCATGCGGCTTTTCGATTCCTCGCTCTCCCCATCGAAGATAAAAATAGCGTGTGATTTGTACTCGCCCCTTCCCACCCGTCCCCTCAATTGATGCAATTGTGAAAGGCCGAACCTGTCCGCATTCTCGACCATCATCACCGTCGCATTAGGTATGTCGATACCCACTTCGATCACCGTCGTCGAAACCAGGAGTTGCACGGTACATTCCCGGAACCCCTCCATCACTTCATCCTTCTCGGACTTCGCCATCTGGCCGTGGAGAAGTCCTATGGTAAATTCTGGGAATACCTTCTTGAGATCCTTCGCCTCCTTCTCGGCCGCCTTGGCCTCGACAGCGGGGGAAGCGTCAACCAGGGGGCAGACGACAAAGGCCTGCCTCCCCGCCTCCAACTCGCTGCGGATGCGGTCATAGGCGCTGTGCCTGCCCTCCGGTCCCGCCGCTATCGTCGCCGTTCCCGCCCTGCCGGATGGGATCTCGTCGATTGCGGAGACCTCGAGATCACCGTATAAGGTGAGGGAAAGGGTACGCGGTATGGGGGTGGCCGTCATTATCAGGGTATCAGGGTAATCGCCCTTCTCCTTGAGGAGCATCCGCTGGCGCAAGCCGAAGCGCTGCTGTTCATCAACCACGATAAGACTGAGGCTTTTGAATTCCACGTCCTCTTGAATGAGAGCATGGGTTCCGAGCATGATATCCAATTCGCCGCTTCTTGCCGCCTCCAGGATCTCTTTTCGCCGGGCCGCAGGGGTATTACCGGTGAGTATTTCGACCCGCAGATCGAGAGCCCCGGGAAGGAGATTGGTGAGATTGCGGAAATGCTGCTCGGCAAGGACTTCAGTCGGCGCCATCAGGGCACCCTGATGGCCGCTCTCCTTGCTGAGAAGAAGGGCAAGAAGGGCCACCACCGTTTTCCCCGAACCGACTTCCCCCTGCATCAGCCGGTTCATCGGATAGGACAAAGACATGTCGCTTGCTATCTCGGAAAAAGCTCTTTCCTGAGCCTTGGTAAGAGCAAAGGGCAAGGCCTTCTTGAAGGATCGAATCAAGCTTCCCGGCTGTTCGTGCGCTATACCCGTCGTCGTCATGCGGAAGTGCCGGCGGCGGAGGGCCAGAGCGACCTGCATCACCAGCAACTCGTCATATGCCATGCGCTGGCGGGCGCGATTGAGTCGGCCGAGGGATCCCGGGAAGTGCATTTCCCTCAGCGCCTGTGTGCGCGACGGGTAACCGCGAATAAGCCTGATATCCATGGGGAGATGGTCCGGTATCTCCCCGCAATGCTCCAGGCATCGCATAATCACCCGCCGAAGCATTGCCGCGCTCAGCTTCTGCGAAGCGGGATGCAGCGGGATGATCCGCCCGGTGTGCAAGGTCTTGCGGCCGACCTCGGTCTGGTCCTCGAGGATATCG
>MELM01000021.1:36941-37189 GCA_001767605.1 Candidatus Solincola sediminis
ACGACTTCCGTTCCCGGCTGCAAGCGATCCAAATGATAAGGCTGATTGAACCAGGTACCGTAAAGGTAGGCACTACCATCGTAAATCGCGACGCTTGTAATGGTGCGGTTACGTGAAATGCGATTGAGGTCGGTGCTCCGAACGGTACCGACCACCGTCGCATCTTCACCGATTTTTATATCGCCTATGCGGGAAAGCTTGCGCCTGTCGAGATAACGGCGCGGAAAATGGTAGAGCAAATCTTCAAT
>MELM01000021.1:37275-41327 GCA_001767605.1 Candidatus Solincola sediminis
CAGTTCTTTTCCAACTCTCGGACGCGCCGCTCGGCCGGCTCGGCCGCCTTCGCCTTGGCACTGCCGTGATGCTTACTCGATACCGAAGATATACTGATAGACCGGTTGCCCCCCCTCTATCACCTCCGGTTCGAGACCCTTTTCCCCTATGAAGTCCAGGATCTCGCCATGGTCGGCTTCGTCCGCCTCTTCGCCGATGATTACCGTGACCAGCTCGTCCTTCGGCGACATCATCTTTTCAAGCAGTTTTCGCGCGGCCTCTTTGGCCGTACCCGCGGCGGAGACTATGTCGCCCTTAAAGAGACCGATGTAATTTCCCTTCTTGATCTTGCCGCCCTTATACTTGCTGTCCCTTACAGCTGCCGTCACCGCCCCGGTCTTAACGCTCTTCATGGCCTTGGTCATCCTGTCGCGGTTGGTCTCGAGGTCCGCGCGGGGGTCGAAAGCGACCAGCGCGGCGAAGCCTTCGGTTATCGAACCCGATGGCACCAGTGCGATTTTCTTATCGGAAAGTTCCTTGGTTTGCTCGGCGGCGAGAATGATATTCTTATTGTTGGGAATAACAATGATGTTCTGCTGCGGCAGCGTCCTTATGGCCTTCAGTATCTCAGCCGTGCTCGGATTCATACTCTGGCCGCCTTCCACGATATGGTTGACGCCCATCGAAAGCAGCACTTCCTTTATGCCGTCACCGACCGCCACAGCAACCACTCCAACCAGCTTCCGGCCTGCGGCCTCGCGGCCCGAACGCGCGTCCTCGGCCTGCAGCTTGAGATCGGTTATATCCACGTCGCTCAAACGCCCGATGTTGGATGATTCCTCGATGACCCTTCCAAGCTCGTCGGTGTGCACGTGCACCCGGTAGGTTTTGTCGCCTCCCACCACCAGCACCGAACCCCCAATCTTGTTAAGGGTTTCTCTCAAGCCTTCGATCTTCGAATCCTTGCCCTGCAGAATGAACTGGGCTTCGTATCGATAGTCCTCGGCCTCGATTTCGGCAAGGCCGGCCCCGGCGTACACGATTTCCCCTTCGATGTTGCCCAGATCCTGCCCGGTGAGATGGGCTAGAATCCCCTCGAAAATGGCAAGCAAGCCCCGGCCCCCGGCATCCACAACGCCTGCTTCCTTCAATACCGGAAGCATGTCGGGCGTATGTTCGAGCGTCTGCCTGGCCTGCTCGACGATGATATTGAACCAGTCCTCGAGCTGCCTGTAGCCCTCCCTTACGCGTATTCCCTCCTCGGATGCTTCCCTGACCACGGTAAGTATTGTTCCCTCGACCGGTTTCATCACGGCCCGATAGGCGACGTCGGAACCATGGCTCAAAGCTTCGGACATAACGTCCACATCCACGCTTTCCTTGTTGGAGATGATGTCGGTCATGCCCTTTAGGATCTGGGATAGCACCACGCCGGAATTGCCCCGCGCCCCCATCAGGGAACCGCGTGACATCGCCTGGCATACGTAAGCCATATCTACGTGATTGGAATTTCCTAATGCCTCCCGGACGGCCTGCATTGTGAGTAGCATATTGGTGCCCGTATCGCCATCCGGCACCGGGAAGACATTCATGGCGTTTATCTCTTCCTTATGTAGTTTTAATGCCTCGATGGCACTGTTTATGAGACCAACGAAATCGGCAGCCTCAAGCCGCTCAACCAAGCATTACACCCCCGTATGCGGGTTCAAGGCACTCTCACACCCTGGACGTGGACCTGGACCTCGTGCACCTTGAGCCCTGTAGAGCTTTCGACCATGTATTTGACCTGCTCGATAAGGTTGTGGGCCACCTCAGTGATATTTATACCGGCTTCTACGATTACGAAGAGGTCGAAGCTCACCTCTTCTTCATTGCGTTTCAGCCGAACCCCCTTGCGAAGACTATCCCTTCCCAGGAGGTCGGCGACTCCTTCGTGAAAACTCTGGCTGGCCATGCCGACAATCCCATAGCAGCGCGTGCAGGTAATACCGGCAATGTCGGCAACGACATCGTCGCTGATGATGATGCTTCCCAATCCTCTATCCTGGTCGTCTTTTTCAGCCATCTTCCCTACCCGAATCTCGTTAACCGGCGGCCGGAATAGAATGATTATAACAATCGCTAGAGACTAAAACACCCGAAAGCCCCGCTGGATACGCTCCTTTTATATTGTCATGCCGGGGAGCTTCTGGTAACATAACGCCTGTATTTGAGGAGGTATTCTAAGTGTCGAAGATATGTGACGTATGCGGAAAGAAGCCAAGCTTCGGCTTTAATGTCAGTCACTCCCACCGTAAGACCAAGCGCAGGTGGAACCCTAACGTACAAAAGGTAAGGGTCCTCGTGGACGGCAAGCCCGGCCATATGACGGTTTGCACCAAGTGTATAAAGGCCGGCAAGGTCCCCCGCCACTGAATAACGGGTTGAAGCTTAGACGAAAGGAGCGAGCCTGGCCCGCTCCTTTTTCAATTTTTCTTTGCTTTCCCGACTGCAAAGTGATGATACTCAAGCCCGACCACGCCTATAGTTTGCTCCCTATCGAGTCCGCCGCCTTTTCGATACCCTCTATCTCAAGATCGAGTTCGGTTAAACGCGCGTAATCAGGATTGCTCGCCAGTTGCTGCAAATCCGGCGTTGTACCGGCCGGGAGCGATTGAATGTAAGAAGTTATGCTCGTGATGAGATTCTCATAAGCCATAACCCTTTGACCATCGAGATCGATCGCCTGCAGCATCTGGGACGCATAATCCTTATAATCCTGCACGCCACTGAGAGACGAGATGGCCGTATATTGCTGCTTTGCTGCCGCATCGCTCGTGGTGATCGTATCGAAGCTATCCTCGAATTTCTTAATCAGAGTTGTTGCCGCCGTACCTTGCAGCGAGGAAAGGTCTCCGGACATTATCGCCGTTGTGACCTGGGTCTGTAAGTCCTGGATCGTCTTCCATTCATCCTTCGATAGCTGCCAGCTCGCGTCTCCGTCGGTCTTGTGTTGCTTCGCGGTGTCTTTGTCCTTGTCGCCGCCGCAACCCGCAATGAAAGCAACCAGGGACAACGCGAGGGCGGCGGCCAATGCGATGACCAAAATCTTCCTCATGCTCTACCTCCTCCTATTTTTCATCTTGATTTTCTTCCTAATATTTCAATTGTCTTGAACCTTTTCCCTTTTTGGGCCATTCGGTTAATCGAGCGCCGGCACCTGAAGGTTTAGTAATTTGCCGCCGTTTCGCAGGTCGAGGATGCTTACGATCCCATTCTCCAGGACGCCGACCGAAGGAATCTCGTTTCCCGTGGGAAGGGACGGACTTCCCGGGTTGCAGACGAGCAATGAACCATGATTCCAGACACCATGAATGTGGGTATGGCCGCGTACCAGGAGTTGAACCGAATAGCCCGTCGCCATCTCGACCAACCCGGCATCGCCCATGCCATCTCCGTGGGTAACCATGATTTTCAAACCATCGACTTCACAGAGGACATAGGGGGACATTATGGGATCCGCGATCGCCAACTGGTCAACATCGGAATCGCAATTGCCCCGAGCGTGGAGGATAGGGATCGGGCACTGGTTCATCTCGTCCGCCAGCCTTTTGGGATCGTAGTCTTTTAATATGGGATTGAAGACGCCGTGGTAGAGGTGATCGCCGGCGTGAAGGATGAGGTCACATGATTCGAAAAGCGCCAGGGCCTGCCGCCAAGCCGCCACATCACCGTGCGTATCACTAATAAGTCCGACCTTCATAACATTTCCCTTCCTCTCGGCCTTCCCAGGATCTTTCCCCCATCCGGCAGAGTCCAGAGGGTCCCGGACGGGATGTAGCCATAGCGACTCTTTCTTCCGCCCTTAATGACAGCAAACCGGTTGAACGGCTCCCCTGCCCTTGCCCACCTGTATCGCATTCTCGAGCGCCCGTGCCACGTCTTGCTTGGCGTTTTCCACCGCCGAGAGAATGCTTTCGCCCAGGGCCAGTCGTGAGCATATCGAGGCTGAAAAAACGCAGCCGGTTCCATGATCATCGCCGGTTATGACTCTGGCGCCACCGAGCTCAAGCATCCGCTCGCCGTCGTAAAA
>MELM01000021.1:41349-55924 GCA_001767605.1 Candidatus Solincola sediminis
CGCCACCGAGATGCCCGCCGGTTACCACCGCCGCTTGCGGCCCCATTTCCCTTAACATCCGGGCGGCCTTCCTCATATCCTCCAGGCCCGCGATTTCGAGACCGGTGAGCGCCTGGGCCTCTCCTATATTGGGTGTAACAACGGTAGCCAGAGGCAATAGGCGATCACGCAAGACGGCAATCCCGCCAGTATTGATCAAGCGCTGGCCTGTCGTTGATAGAATCACCGGATCGACGACCAGGTTCTTCGAATCATGCCGGGCCAGAATCTCCGCCACTGCTTCCATTATTCCCTGATTGGCGAGCATGCCTGTCTTTGCAGCGGCCACCTTGAAATCCGAAAGGACGGCGGTCAGTTGCGATAAGACCACATCGGGGGGAAGGTCGTAACGGCTCACAACTTCCCTCGTATTCTGAGAAGTGATGCTGGTTATCGCACAGGTTCCATGCACTCCAAGTGTAAAAAAAGTCTTGAGATCGGCCTGCACCCCGGCGCCTCCCCCGGAATCGGATCCGGCTATGGTAAGCACTACCGGCAGCTTCACCATTTAAGCTCCCCCGAAATGGTCGTAACCAGTTTTTTCCAACTGCATCATGCGCCCGGAAGCATCCAATACGGTCACCCCCGAGCCCTGCGTTATCTCCCCAATGCGAACCAGGCCTATCTCCGCCCGCATCGCGAGGGCATTCTCTTCATCCGCAATAACGATCAACTCGTAATCCTCGCCGCCCGATAACGCGGCCCCAAGTGCATCTTCATCCAACTCCCGTGCGGTTTCAAAAGCCGCCGCTGAGATGGGAATCTCCTGCGCCATTATGCGCGCCCCCACCCCGCTTTCTTCGCATATATGGCCGAGGTCGCGAAGGAGACCGTCACTTACATCTATGGCCGCCGCCGCGCCAAGCTCCAGGGCTCGCTTGCCCTCACGCAAGCGAGGTTCGGGGTACAGGTGTTTCCTGGCGCAGGCGTTCTCCCCGCCTCCGCCCCGCTTCAACCAATCAAGCCCGATGGCGGAATCTCCCAAGGTGCCCGTAATCATTATCGATTGCCCCGTGCCGGCGCCGGCACGGGTAAGGAACGTTTCGCGGGGCAGGCCTCCAATCACTGAGACGGATATGAAGAGCTGCCGGGGCGAACGCACAATATCGCCGCCGACTATACGGCAGGAGAATTTCTCGCCGCATTTCATCATGCCTTCATAGAGGTGATTTATATTCTCGACTTCGATATCCTCCGGCAGGCCGAGCACCACCAGTGCGAAAGAAGAGGGGCAGCCGCCCATGGCCGCCAGGTCGGAGATGTTGACGGCGAGTGATTTGTAACCGAGGGCGCGCCAGGAGACATAGGCTCGATCGAAATGCACCCCCTCGACCAAAGCGTCGGTAGTGAAAGCCATGAGCTCTCCGCCCGGGGCTCGGAAGACGGCGGCATCATCGCCGGGGGGAAGAATGATATCTTCCCGATCTCCCGAAAGTATCTTCCTGAGCTCGGCTATCAGCCCGAATTCGCCGGATTCCGATACTCGCACGGCACAGCCTCCAGCTTCTCAATCGCAAGCCACTATTTCCTCCCGGCCCAAGTACTCGCCAATGAAGCGCATAGCACAAAAATCGCCGCACATCGTACAGGCGTTCTCGCCCTCAACCTGGCGCTCCCCAAAAAGGCGTCTCGCCTTTACCGGATCGAGTGCCAGCTTCATCTGGGCCTCCCAGTCGAGTGCCTTCCTGGCCCGGCTCATGCGAAGATCCCAATCCCTGGCTCCCGGAAATCCCCGCGCTACATCGGCTGCATGGGCGGCGATGCGGGTGACGATAACTCCTTCCCGCACATCGTCCTCGGTCGGTAAGCCCAGGTGTTCCCGCGGGGTTACGTAACACAGGAAATCGGCACCGGAGAGTCCCGCCAGGGCCCCGCCTATCGCTGCCGTGATGTGATCGTAGCCGGCGGCCACATCCGTGACCAGGGGACCCAGGACGTAAAAAGGCGCTCCCCCGGTTATCGCCTTGGCCATTCGAATATTAACCTCAACCTCATTCAGCGGAACATGCCCGGGGCCCTCCACCATACATTGCACTCCCACCTCGCGGCAGCGCTTGACCAGTTCGCCCAGCACCATCAGTTCAGCCACCTGCGCGGGGTCCGTCGCATCCTCTATGCATCCCGGCCTCAATCCGTCCCCGAGCGAGAGGGTGACTTCATGGGCTCGTGCAATATCGAGCAAACGATCGAATTCCGAATACAACGGGTTTTCCTTTTGATGCTGCAGCATCCAGCCGGCAAGGAATGCTCCGCCGCGGCTTACGATATCCGCGACGCGAGGATTTGCGCGCAAAGTCTCGAGCACCTTCATGGTCACACCGCAATGCACGGTTATAAAATCTATGCCTGACCGGCAGTGGTCCTCGATGGCCCGAAACATGTCGTCCGGGGTCATGTTTATTATGCCGCCCTTTTCTTCCTGCGCCCTCACGGCGGCCTGGTATATGGGCACCGACCCCACGGGCACGGGAGAATTCTCAAGGACCGCTTCCCTGACCCGATCGATTGGTCCCCCGGTTGAGAGGTCCATTACCGCATCCGCCCGCGCATCTATCGCCGAGCGAAGCTTGGCCATCTCGTCCTCGATTCCCGCGTAGTCGATCGAGGTGCCGATATTCGCATTGACCTTGACCCTCGAACCGGCACCGATCACGCAGGGCTTCTGCATGTAACGTCCCCTGTTATAAGGGACGGCCGCGGTCCCATTCAACATGGCCTCCACCAGGTCGCCGACCTGGAGACCCTCGTCGCTGGCAATCTTTTCCAGAGTCGCCGGCACATCGCCGCGTCTCAACGCCTCGAGTATGGTCCTGTCGGCCATTATCGCTTCCTCCCTTTGCCGTACGAATCTACCAACCGCCGCAGCCCGCGCACCGATTCCTCCATATCCGCCGCCATGGTCACAGCGGAGATGACGGCCACGCCGTCGGCGCCCGCTTCAAGAACGCTCTCCGCGTTATCGTGGTTGATACCACCGATCGCGACGATGGGAATCCTCACCGCCCGCCTTATCAGGCGCAACCCCTCGAGCCCTATGGGCGGCGCCGCGTCTGCTTTGCTGGGTGTTTCGAAGATAGGGCCGAGTCCGATGTAATCAGCCCCCTCCTGCTCCGCCTTTTCCGCCTCCCTTATATTGCTTGCGGATACACCGACCAGCATCGCCGGTCCGCATAGAGAGCGAGTTTCACGAGGATCCAAGTCATTCTGCCCGACATGCACGCCGTCGGCTTTGGCGGCCACCGCCACATCGACCGTATCGTTTACTATAAACAGGCACTCGCTTCCATTATTATCCAGGAGGTTTCGCATCTCCAGGGCCGTTTGCAGCAGCTGCTGCGTGCCCGCCTCCTTTTCTCTTATCTGGATGGCGTCCGCACCGCCTTCCAGGGCGGCTCGCGCTATGTCCAGATGGCCTCTACCTAATTCGGGGTAGTCCCCGGTTATCAAGTAAAGCCCCAGTTTGAGTTGCTTCATCCTCTCTCCTGTATTATTCCCGCATTAAAAATACCGCTCCCCGATACGGGAAACGGCATGAACATCGATCGGCTCCACGTTTCCCACGCTGGCATTATCCAGGTCGGGTCCGGAGGGTATCCTCTCAGCTCCCGCTCGGGGGCACCCCTACATGGCGTTTATACAGTTTTTGCCTGCATTCTGATCATAACCGATTCTCCACAAAGCCAGCTAGCGATTGCTCACCATTCAGATATAATCTATTAAAAAGGAGGGCTGAAACATGCCAGAAGAAGAGCAGGAGAAAAAGACGGCGTCCAAGAAGGCCGCGAAAAAATCCGAAAAACCGGCGGAGCCAAAGGCGGAGGAGACAACGCAGCCGGAGGAAGCCGGTGATCTCGAGGAGGAGCAGGGGGCCCAGACCCTGGCGGAAGAATCCGGAAGCGAAACCTTGGAGGCAGAACCCGAGGCAGGTGCGCCGGATGAAGAGGAGTTGAGTGACGAGGAACTGCGCCAGATGGTCGAGGAAAGTCTGGAAAGGGTGACTATGGCGGATATCGTGCTTAATATGATGAACCAGCTGGCGAGCATCGGCTACCTCAAGATGGGTCTGCCCGAGAACGTCAACCAGAAATACCAGGATTTCGACCAGGCCAAGCTTGCCATCGATATACTCGACTCCATGCTAAAGGCCTCGGAAGGAAGAATTCCCGAACAAGCAAGTAACGCTTTCAGGGGAACGCTTGCCAATATGCAGCTGAACTTCGTGCAGTTGAAGGCGCATTCGTAAGCCTTGATTTCAATCCGGGGATATGCCGTCCAGTGCATCCAGGCTAACCAGGACTTTGTCCCGTTCATGCCTCTCCCCGGCCAGCGTGCAGCTGACCTCCTCGAGAACCAGGAAGCCGGCGGCATCTATCCCGACCATTGTGCCCCGGAAATAGTGCCCGCCGGATGTCCATACCATAACTTCATTGCCGGGCTTGTCCCCCAATAGACGCTTATACCCCTCGATTTCCGCCAAGGCCTCTCACACTCCTTCCTTGAGCTTTTCCAGGCGCTTGCGCGCCCGCCCATCGTGTGGTTTGTAGTATAGGTAATCTTCAAGGTCATGTCTCGCTTCATCTACGCCCCCGAGTTCGGTCCAGGCCAAAGCCCGCTTGTAATAGGCGTTGGCGTAATCCGGATATAGCTCGATGGCCTTTGAATAGTCTTCCACCGCCAAGTTGAAATCCCCTGCATCGGCCTGTATTTCGCCCCGGGCCGTATAGGCGGCGGCAAAATCGGGTTTCAGGTGTATCGCCTGAGTCAGACTGTCTTTGGCCTGCTCGTATCTCTTTATTCTCCCCAGCGCGATGCCCAGATTATAATGGGCACTGACAAAGCCGGGGTAGAGTTCGACGGCGCGCTCATACATGGCAACGGAGTCCTCGAACTGGCCTTTGGAGTCGAGGAGTTGGGCTCGTGAATTGATGTCCGCGGCTTCTTTGATGGCTTCGATGCGGCCCCTGGAAAGGGCGAAACCGCAAACGGGACAGTTATCGACTCCGAGGGGTATCTCCTTCGCGCAGTTGAAGCAACGGGTCGTTTCGGGCAACTTTGCGTCCCCCTTAAAAGAATGGCGCCCTTGGGGAGATTCGAACTCCCGCACGTGGCTCCGGAGGCCACTGCTCTATCCACTGAGCTACAAGGGCACTGATACCCCTAAAAATTGCATTCTCATACTATCAATGTGGATTTGGCTTTTCAATTAAGACTGCTGACCGAGAATAGCTTAAAAAAGTATAAGCTGCATTGGATTTGAGTGGGGTCGGCGCCTCAAGCATCAACATTTTCCAATTTCGGAAGGGTTTGAAGTAAAGACATCAGGAAAATATTGATGTTGCAGGCCCGAACCCCCACGCCTTCTCGGTCAGCCTGTAAGTGGGAGGAACCTGAATAGATCCCTTTCATCCTTGCGCGCAATGGCGCCTGCTTCCTCCAGGATTACCAGATGGCCGAGGGCCTCCTTCAAGGCCAGGAAATAATCGACTCCCGGCGGCTGTCCCGGTACCTGGGGAAAGAGCTTGACGGCAACCTCCCACACCGTGGAATTTCCTTCCATCACAGCTTCCCTGGTGCTTTCGAGCCTGCGCTCATGATGCAGTAGATTGAACCCGATCCGCCTCGCCACCTGCTTTATGGCTCTACCGTGGCCCGGAAAGGCGCGGCTAATCTCGTAGTCTTTGAGGAGCTGAAGCGATTCGATGAACTGGCCGAGACCGGTGATGCGGCCGTCCCGCGGCGGCCAATATAGCTCCGGGTTCGGGGTGATGGACCGCATGAGATGATCCCCCGAAAAGAGAAGCCCGCGCTTCCGCTCGAAATAGCACAGGTGCCCGGCCGTGTGTCCCGGAGTGTGGATAGCCTCGAGTTCGTAATCGCCGGCCGGAATGAGCTCTCCACCCTGCAGGGATGAGCTGAGAGGACAAGGCTTGATGAGGTCCAACCAGGGCTGCATGCTTTCGAAAACCTGCCTGAGCATCTCTTCCGGAAATCCGAAGGAAGGAGCAATCGAAGCATACCTTTCATATTCACCAGCCATATGCTCCCTTCCGCCCTCCATACGCTCCCTTTCCAACTCGTGCGCCAGCACCTCGGCTCCGGTAATATGGGCGATGCGACCCGCCAGCCCACAGTGGTCCATATGGGAATGGGTTATCAGAATGCGCGAGAGGCTATCGACACCAAGGTAATTGAGGCAGCCGGTTACCACCTCTTCGAGCGTGGGATGATAGGGTCCGGTGTCGATGAGGGTCGGTTCCTTCCCCAGCAAGACATAGAGGTTGAAGTTCTTGAGATCGTGGGGGATCGGGATATCGATATTATAGATATTGTCCCCGATCGGTTTGACGATCGAGCTGTAGTCGAAACGGCCCGATCTCATCCCACCGCAACTGTCTCTAGGTAGGGCTCCCAGGTGGGATGAATATCGCCGGCCTGGCTGAAAATCCATATGTGGTCATTGGGCTCGAAAGGCTTACGGAACAGCCTGAGGCCGGATTCTGCGGGAAGCTTATTCATCTTCTTGGTATTGCAGCGCCGGCAAGCCGCCACTACATTTTCCCAGGAGTGTTGACCGCCTCGGCTGCGAGGAATAACGTGGTCGATGCTCTCCGCTTTGCCCCCACAATATTGGCAGGTATGTTTGTCACGGATAAATACGGCCTTGCGGCTGAGTGAAACCGAACGGTACGGAACATGAACCAGGTAAGCGAGACGAATCACCGACGGAAAGTTCATCTTCATTCTTTCCGAACGGATTTCCCCCTCCCTTTCCTCGATGACCTCTGCCTTTTTCTTAAGGACGAGCACAACAGCCCGCTTGACGTTGACCAGATTCAAGGGCTCATAGGAAGCATTAAGAACTAAAACTCCTGCCATCGTTTCCTTTTCAAGCTTGACAACCACACTTAGTGATAATGATAAACTATGGCGCTGACAATTGAACAGGTGAACGGTCATGCACTTTCGCTAATAACTTGCCCTACGCTTTGACTCTCCAGCCTTATCATCAGTGCATCTCAATCAACGGTGCCATCAGAAAGCAATTGAAGCCCGGCGAGAAGACGGGCGGCGGCTATCTCGGCCAATATCGAGAGGTCTTCCGTCGGCAGGTAGTTGGGGGCGGAGATATCAAAGAGGACGCGGGCCGAGGCGGGAAATTCCTCGTCCTGTTCGTTGAAGATGATGAGGAGGGGAATGTGGGGGAACGCTTCCCAGGCGAGTGCGATGTCCCCGGCGATTTCAAGGGTGCGCGCATGACGGTCTGACCACTCCCGGAGGGCCTGCAGCCGGCCGGCCAGCCCTAATGAAAGTGGTCTTTCTACCTCTGCAACGAAAGCAGGCTCGTGGTAGCGCGCACCGGGAAGGTCCCGGTAGGCCACCCACTCATGCCTTACAGGGGTTCCGTCCGCTTGAATCAGATAATGAAGGCATATCAAAGCTTCCGTATCCGTCACCCCGCGCCTATCGACGCGCTCAACCAAACCGGCAGGATACGATACTTTCAGGAATTCATCGAAAAATGGGACTTCGAATGCCGTTTCGGAAAAATCGTAGACGGTACCCGAACGTGAAGCCATCCAGGTGGGATCGAGAAGGCTTATTTCGCGGCGCGCTTTTTCAAGTGCTTGCCTGAGGTTTTCGGAATGGCTCTCTGTCATATATTATTCTCCGACCCGATTTATTTATTACTCATTTTATTCCCCACAAGCGATGCATTTGAGGAATCACCCGCACATCATTGAAATAAGCAGAAGCGATTCCATGCAATCTTATCGCCCTATCGAGGGCAATGCTGCCGTCCGCTGAAGTGGCCGGCTGCAAAACGAGGGTCACCGACCGGGATTCCCGTGAGAGGAAAGCGCACATTTTCGACAATTCATCCTCGCCGCTCTCAGGGGTTATTACCATTTTAAGGAATATATTAGCTATGGCTGCTATTTCGAGGAAGCGCACATGTTCGGCGAAGAGGTCCTTGCCCCCTTGAGAAGACGGCAGCTTTATATCCATTGCAATCCAATCAATGTGAGGTAAGAGGATCTTGAGTTCCTCGTATCGTGTCCCATTCGTTTCGAGGTAGATCGGCATCCCCTGCTGCTTGAGCAGGGGCAGCAACGCGGTTAATTCCTCCGCCTGCAACAGCGGTTCTCCTCCAGTCAAGCTCACCGAATGCATGCTCGGCTTCCAAAGCTCCCCCACCAGCCTCGCCGTTTCCTCAACATCAATAGGATTTGGCAGTGTCTGCTTATTGCCCTCGGCATCTGGGATCGTAAATGTGTCGCTCTTGATCCTGGCCTCCGTGGTGTCGCAATAATCGCATGCGAGGTTGCAGCCGGAGAGCCTCAAGAACACCTGGCGCACACCAAGCAACAGGCCTTCGCCCTGAAAGGATGGGAATATCTCATGCAGGTACAGGTGCCATCGCCTCGCTCGTGAAACTCAGCAGACCGGTCTTACCTTGCAGCGGTCCAGATCGATCCCCTTCACCTCGTTGATCAACCCCTGCAACACCTTGAGAATGAAATCGTCCACCGGAATGTCGAGATCCTCGAGGCCCAGGGTGGGAACCGGTGTGCCCCGGCTGGCCACGTTGATTCCGGTATGTATGAGGGTCGAGATCGGGGTGGCGGTAGCCACGGAGACGGTGAGCTTGCGGTGCTCTTCTTCCTCTTCTTCCTCCGCCTCCACCTCTATGTATAGTCCGTTGCCGCGCCTGCTTATGAAAAGCTCCGGCTTCAACTCCTCGATGACGTCCTTCATGATGCAGAGGAACAACCGCTGCAGAACAATCGTGCGGACCAGATCGGAATCAAAGAGCTCGACTACGAAATGGGCCATATCCTCGCTGAAGATCTCCGCGTGGTTCTTGCGGTCCTCCATGTCCACCAGGTCTTCCTCGAGCACACGGCAGGGCCCGCGAAAGGCGATGACCGAGTTGCCCTGGACATTGTGTTGCGAGAAAGCCCAAAGGGACTGCAGTTGAGAGCCGTCGTAGGTTATCCTCTTGCCCTTGATATACTTCCCTTTCATAATCCCCGCTTTCCTCGGAGCCTATATGACTGCCTTAATTTTCGGCGAAAAAGTCCTGCAACCTAACCGAATCCCCGGATCGCGCAGCCACCCTTTGCAAGCGCGCGCATGACTCGCAGGCGCCACACATGAGTTCGCCTCCCTCATAGCATGACCAGACCAGGCTGAAGTCCAGCCCTCTGGCCAGCGCTTCCTCGAAGATTCTGGCTTTGTCCCAATCGATTGTGAAGCTCCTAAGCTGCACTCCGGAAAGGGTGGAATAGGCGAGTGAGCGGTTGGCTTCCTCGATGAAGCCCGCCGAGTTGTCCGGAAAGGAAGCCGCCTCCTCGGCGTTCAGCCCCATTACCAGCCAGGGAACTTCCATTGCTTCGGCGACGGCAGCCCCCATGTTTACCAGCAGGCCGTTGCGGTTAGGCACCCAAACCGCCCGCATGGTTTTCTGCATCAGGTTTGCGTCCTCGAGGTCCGAGCAGGCCACTCGGGGCAAGGCCCTCTCCTCGGTGGTCAGCGCATCTTTTGAGAAGCCGGCGAGCCAGCCTGCATCGAGAACGATGTGCGGGGCGCCATGGCGGTCGCAAAGCGCCTTTGCCTTGGCGACTTCGCGCGCAGCCGCCCTCTGTCCGTAGTCTACGGTGACCGCCGCCCCGACTCCCCCCTTTTCCATAGCGATCAGGAAGTTGACGGCGGAATCGAGGCCTGCGGAGAGAAGGACCAGGTTACTCGCCATCCTATCCTTCTTCCCGGTAGACGGCTTTGGTATCCCGGGATTCGGCCACCGAAACCCAGGCCAGGGTCGCCCTGTGGGGGAATTCCCGTAGTTTGATGAGCAGCTCTCTATATATATAGGCCGCGATATTTTCCGAAGTGGGAGACAGCTCGCTAAAGGCATCCAGGTCGTTCAGGCAATTATGGTCGAAGGACTCGATCACTTCGCGCAGCAGCTTCCGCAAGTCGTGAAAATCCATAAGCAATTCCGACTCGTCCAGCTCGGAGCCGGTTACCGCCGCTTCGACCGTCCAGGTGTGGCCGTGCATCCTGGCACATGCCCCCTCGTAATTGAGGAGGTAATGAGCGGCGTCGAATCCGGCCGTAGCCCTTATCTCATACACTCGGCTTCCTTTCCTCGGCTTTGCTGCGGGCAAAGCAACAGCAGCCGGCTGATGCAACGAAATCCGGTTTGTCCGGCACGATGACCTTCGCCCCGGTTCGTTGCCCCAGCAGCTCGCGCAGGGCTTTATTGTAGGCGACCCCTCCGGTAAGGACCAGGGTCTCGAAATCGAAGCGCGAAAGCAACGGGAGCAGGCGGCGCAGCACGGCCTGATTCACACCCGCTGCAAGCCGCTCCATGTCGTGACCCTCCCCTATCAGGCCCACCAACTCCGTTTCTCCGAAGACGGCACAGGTGGACGAGAGTTCGACCGGATCCTCCCAGTAATTACCTATTTCTGATAGTTCAAGGCCCATAACCCGGGCCATACTTTCAAGGAACCTTCCAGACGATGCGGCACAGCGGTCGTTGGCCTCGAACCCGGTCATGCGCCCCTCCCGCAGCAGCAATGCCTTGGAGTCCTGCCCGCCTATATCGAGGATGACCGCGTCCGATATTCCGGTTAGGTCCATAACCCCGGCGGCGATGGCTTCTAGTTCCGGCACCATTACCGCTCCATTCGCGAGCCTCGCCCGCCCGTAACCGGTGCATGCCAAGGCCGGGTCTTCCTCCAACCCGAGGATATCGCGGCGGAGCGAAGGTCCCTCCGGGCCGGGTTGCACGCAACGGCGATAGAATTCAGCCGTATCGTAGGGTCCCAGAAATTGGTACCCGGTCTCCTCATCTATGGCCACCTTGACGAATCGGCTGCCCAGGTCGATGCCGTAGAAGATCTTCATCTTGCGCTGCCTTTCAGCATCGAAACGAAATTTTCCATCCTCATCTTGGTCCGTGCATCGAGGCTGGTGCTGTTGTCCAGCTCGATTGTGAGTATCGGAATATTTAATGAACGGCGAAGGATTATGTCTTCCACCTGGCGGAAACAGAAGCTTTGAACGTAGTGGATAAGGCCGGCCGGCCTCCTTCTCTCTATTTCTCTTTTTATATCCTCTATGCGGTAGAAAATGGAATAGGGATAGCTGTAGAGCCGGTACTTTTCGACCAGGTCGGTAGTATCGAAGGGCAGGCTGAACTGCCGCTGCGTCTCGTTATAGACAACCCGGGCGCCGAGCTCTTCCAGGTAGCCATAGAGCCCGGGCGCGATGGGCGGCACTCCAACGTAGCCGAGGGGAAGCGCATCGGGGAGAGTCTCCCGGTTGCGCGCCTCGACCAGGAATAGGTCCAGGTGCTCCTCGAACAGATCGGGGTTTCCCTCCATATCGCTGCAGCTTATCTGCCAGATGTGATTTTCAAGCCCGGTTATGACCCCTGCCTCCCAGGTGAGGCGGTCTACCTCCGCCGCCTTTCGCCTGATGCGGTCGAGCCTCGCCATGGCTTGCGCAGCATCGCTTAATTCGATGCCCATCCGCGTGGCAAAACTTACCATCTGGTGATGCAGCAGGCCGTAGTCCCGCTCGTATGGATAGGCGAAGGGAATTACTTCCATGCCTTCCATCTGCAGGGTCTCCATCAGGGCATGCGTGTTGGAGCAGTCGCCCTGGGTTACCGCGACTACCGCTTCGAGGTCCTCCATTCGCCTGGCCGTGCTGTAGATGCCCTTTATCCAGGAGCAGAAATTGCGGGGGAAGCCGGCGAGCTCCGCTGCTTCCAGCAATTCCCTGTTATCATCGCTGGCCACGAAGACATTGTTCAAATCGACCGGTTCCTGGCCGGCTGCATATATGACCTCAATGGGCACAGTCGTCGTAATACCAATTTTCGCCATGGTAATGATGATAGCACTTGGTGTCACGTTGCCCGTTACTCCTATGGCTTTCCATCCAACGGACGCTGAGCCAGGAGAGCATCGCAGAGCTTCCTGGCTTACTGAATCTACTGTCTATTAGCACTTTATATATTTTATGGATTTTCTGGGATAATATTATGCAAACAATGATAAGGAAGTCGGTCACATGGAACACGAACAAGAATATTCAGAAAAAGATGTCCTCGACGAAATTGTAAATCGCCTGGTTAAAGCATATCAACCGGAACTTATCTATTTGTTCGGGTCTAAAGCGAGGGGAGACGCCGGATTCGATAGCGATTACGATCTTCTGGTGATCGTTGCTGATGACGCTCAGCCGGAACGCCAAAAAAGCCGACTGGCGTATGAAGTATTGTGGGGAACCGGAACAGCAGCAGATGTACTTGTCTGGACGCGAAACTATTTCGAAAGCCGCAAGCACCTCAAGGCATCCCTTTCAGCTACCGTCGTCGAAGAAGGACGTATTCTTTATGCCGCCTGATCCGATAAGGATTGCAGAAGTAAAAGCCTGGCTGACAAAGGCTGAGATAGATCAGCGGGCTGGTGAGTTTGAACTTACTGCGACTCCCCCAATCACCGCCGATATTGTCTTCCATGCGCAGCAACTAGTTGAGAAATCATTGAAGGCATTCTTGTCCTGGAATGATATCCCTTTTCGCAAGACTCACAACCTTGTTGAATTAGGTGAAAAATGTGTACAACTGGATAAAACACTTGAGGCACTGCTAAAAAGTGCCTCAACCTTGACTGAATATGCTTGGAAGTTCCGCTACCCCGGTGATATTGAGGATCCAAGTGAAGAGGAAGCCAGGGAAGCCTTGGACCTTGCAAAGCTGGTTTATGGTGCGATTCTGGAACGCCTATCCGAGGCAGAACGTCCTTGACTGACATCGCTTCTTAAGAGGTAACGAATCATTAAGGTGGAATCGGACGAATCGATCAAGCCAGTAATATGGAGGTGAGCTTGCATGCCGGTCCTTTTGACGGAGGAAAAAATGCGGGAGATTGCAGCCCCCTATCTGAAGCCCGGAGAAGAAATTTCGATTATCAGCTTTGCCTCACGTAAGGGCTTCTGGAAGAGCCTGGCATTCATTTTCACCCTCACCAATAAACGCTTCATTCTCTTGGAGACTGGTTGGACCTCCCATAAAAACATCAAGGATTTCAGGGAAATCCCGCTTGATGCGGAATTTTCCTATGGCATGAAGCGAGGCTCGACCCTTTCTGCGGCACCTGGGGAAGCTGTCTCAAAGGGCTTGCGGATGAATACTCTTTTTCTAGTGATGCCCGATGGGACAAAGGAATCCTTCACATTTCAAGACAGTGATAAGGATATCCCGGCGGCTATATCCGGCCTCCTAGGAAAGATAGGAAAACGGCAAGCCACCTAGTGTCAATTCAATTCGGGATAATTTTTGTTTAACCATTCCATCACGGCATCTCTCGGCCAGATCGCAAGACCCAGTATCTCTTTGACCTCGACATCTGAGGTCTCGCCCGAGCGCTCATAATCGCTTTTGTTCCTCTTTTTCCTGAACTGATCGAACTGTCCAATTATTTCCCTATCTGCCTGAATTGTAAATCTGAGGCTTTGAATAACTCGATAATGATGAGCTTCATGGGCGGCGCGATAGCCGGAGGCATAAAGGGCAATGGTGGCAGACTGGAGAGCAGCATTATAGGCGATGTTTAATCTCCAGTCTGCGCTAAGGCCTCTTACCTGACTGTCTTGGATGTCTCGCTCAACTACCTTCAGCAAGTCCAATATTTCGGAACGACTTGTGGCATGCTCAACCAACCATCCCTTTCTCAGCCAATTCCGCAAGCTCACTTTCGTCCCCTATCACGAAGATCTTGGATGCCCCATAGACTGAATCAACAAAATGATGCCCAGCCGATAGCTTCTCGCGAAACTCATCAACTCCATATACAATCGGGTTGATTTCTCGCCCTATCGCTTCCTGCGCTTTATCAAGTGCGGCAACAAGCTCTCGTAATGAAACCTTTCCGATTATCAGAAGGTCCACATCACTGGTGGCCCTATCCGTTCCGTCAACAATCGAACCATATATAAAGCCTATCCGTATTTTATCTTTCAGCACTGACAAAGCCGGACTTATGACCTCAGCAATGCCACCGGTTTTTACCATCATCGATTTTATCTCTGAAAAAATGGGCGCCTCCTTGTTTGCCTGGTAGAAGACTTGGTTTCCTATCACGGATCGCGTGATCAATCCTGCTTTTACAAGATTTGACAGTTCCCTTTGCACCGATCCTCTCCCTACCTTTACGATTCTTATGATTTCCCGGAGGTAGAAGGATTCCTCATCGTTCAAGAAAAGGAGAGAAAGAATCAATAAACGGGTTCTGCCGAAAAGAGCAGATCCGAGAGGCAAATTAGTCGTTTCTATGGTACCCATTATAGGTACTATGGTACCCTTTATGGGTACTACTGTCAATTTTTTAAGATGCAATACGGCGCCATTTTTAATGGCCACTATTATCCACAAGCAAATAACTACTAACCGCCGCGATGAAACTTGTAATGTCATCAATATAATCTAAGATATCTTGAATATAATCTAAGTAATCCC
>MELM01000021.1:55965-57184 GCA_001767605.1 Candidatus Solincola sediminis
CAGGGCCTTCTTCGATACCAAATCGACCTTCGGTGGGCGCAAGTCGGGCAACAAACATTCGGATAGGACTATAAGTGGTTATGTGAAAGGGGCGCCCGGATGGCGCCCCTTATTTCAAGCGTAGCTCGTTCTCGTTCTAGTTCCAGGGATAAGCGTCGGTAACGCCCATCAAGTTGGCCCCGATTACCAGGCGCTGGATCTGTGCGGTTCCCTCGTAGATCTGCATGATCTTAGCGTCACGCATGAGCTTCTCCACCAGGTACTCCTTCATGTAGCCATAACCGCCGTGGATCTGCACTGCGTTGATGGTGATTTCCATAGCGATATCGCCGCAAAAGGCCTTGGCGTAGGAGGACTCGAGCGAGCACGGGAGTTCTTTCCAAGCCTTCCATCCGGCGAGCTGGTACAGACGCCGGCCGGCCTCGATCTTCATGGCCATCTCAGCCAGCATGAAGTTGATCGACTGCTGGGCGATAATCGGACGGCCGAACTGCACCCTCTCCTTGGAGTACTTGAGGGCCTCCTCGAAGGCTGCGCGTGCGACACCGACACCGGCTGCCGCGACACTGGCGCGGGTGAGGTCGAGGGTCTGCATGACGTTGTAGAATCCCTGGCCCATAGGGACCAGCAGGTTCTCCTTGGGGACCTTCACGTTATCGAAGATGACCTCGGACGTGTCGGACGCCCTGATGCCCATCTTGTCTTCGTGCTTCCCGATTGAGACGCCGTCCCAGGAGCGATCGACTATAAAGGCACCGATTCCGCCGTACTTCTTCTCCTTGTCGTAGGTGGCGAAGACGGTGTAGAAATCGGCAAGCCCCCCGTTGGTGATGAAGCACTTCTGGCCGTTGAGGAGGAAGTGGTCGTCCTGCTCCTGCACAACGGTAGCCAGGGCTGCCGCGTCGGAACCGGCACCCGGCTCCGTCAGGCAGAAGGCCGCGAACTTGGGGTTTTCAGGATCGCAGAGGCGCGGGAAGTATTCTTTCTTCTGCTCCTCGTTGGCCGAGATCAACATGGGCGTTGATGCCAAGCTGTTGGCGCCAAGGGTGGTGGCTATGCCGGCGCAGCCCCAGAAGAGCTCCTCGCTCACCATTGATGCGGTTACCTGATCGAGCCCGCCTCCGCCGTACTCATCGGGAATCGCCACGGAGGTAAGACCGGCAGCGGCCGCCTTCTTAATTAGATCGTCCGGGATATGGCCTTCCTTGTCGCATTCCAG
>MELM01000022.1:0-5245 GCA_001767605.1 Candidatus Solincola sediminis
TAGATTCCAAGGAATATAGATAGAAAACATGTATCTGTATGGACGAAAGGGGCTTCTTGCAGGTCTTTTATAAGCGATCAGTACTACAAAATCGTTAAGGATTGAAGTCAAATTGCCGATGATAATTTTGAAACAAAAGTCATGGTTGCAAGGAAGGAGGTGGGGAGAAAGAGTTTTTGCTAACGTCTTTAAGGGCGTTGATTTTTTATGAAGGGAGGTGAAAAGATTGCATAGGCAAGAAGGTTTTACACTGATCGAGTTGATGATCGTCGTTTTAATCATTGGTATCCTTGTTGGTATTGCGGTACCGGTCTTCTTGGCGGCCAGTGGAGATGCTGAGGCAAAGAGATGTGCGTCCGATCGCAGGACCATCAAGAGCGCATCAAACGTCTATGCGTCAGGTAATGCGGGCGCCT
Organism: Candidatus Solincola sediminis; assembly: GCA_001767605.1. Lineage (GTDB taxonomy): Bacteria > Actinomycetota > Geothermincolia > Geothermincolales > RBG-13-55-18 > Solincola > Solincola sediminis. The sequence continues at coordinate 417 of MELM01000022.1, forward strand.
ACCCGGTCGAAGCAGACTATCGAGTATTACTGGACGGTTATGTCGAGGATATTGCCACTATTGCATGTCCGACCGGAGGCACATGGGCCGATGCAGCGGCTGATGGCACTGTCCCTCTTGATCTCCAATGCTCTATTGCTGAACACAACGGTTAATCGTAATCTTGATTAAGGCTAAGAGCAGTTGATTAAGGGAAGATAACAGATGGAGGAGATATCTGCTTCTCCGCGTTAAAGAATTGGGAGGGAAAGGTTTCCCTCCCAATTCTTTAACTTAGATTGGTTGTTTACTAAGTTTGAAATATTGGGGAGCAGCGCTCATTGACCTAGAAAAGGTTGCGGTAGAAATCCCATATGGCGGGGCCCCAGAAGAGGGCGATGAGGGCGCCGGCTGCCAGGTAGGGGCCGAAGGGGATGCGGGATTTGCGGCCCTTGCCCCCGAGAACCATGAGCAGGATGCCCAGGATCGAGCCGAGCAGGAAGCCGAAGAACAGGGCTATTGCCTGGTAATAACCAAGGAAGATGCCGGTAAAGGCGGCCAGCTTGGCATCACCCATGCCCATCCCTTTTGGAATAAGAAGGGCGAGCAGGCCAAGCGGAACCGCTCCGATTGCGAAGCCGATCAGGCTGCGCAGGATGATATTTCCATCTCCCCGGACTAGAGCGACAATTCCCATAGCGGCAAGCCCGATGGGAATCGCGGGATAGATTATTTTGTTGGGAATAATCTGCATCTGAATATCTATCACTGACACGATTACGAGCACCGTAACCATGAAGAGGTAAGGGAGAAGCTCGGCTTTCCAGGTAAAGCCGCATTTTGCGAAAACGGCTAGATACAGAAGACCGGTGATCAGTTCCACCAGGGGATATCGCGCAGAAATCGATTCATGGCAATTACGGCATTGCCCGTGAAGGATCGCATAACTCAACAGGGGCAGGTTGTCGTGCCAGACGATGGTCTTTCCGCATTGCGGGCAAAAGGAGCGCGGCGTCCATAATGATTTGCTTTCGGGAATGCGAAAGATCGCCACATTATTGAAGCTGCCGACGACTAACCCGAATAGAAAGACAACAGCCGAAAAATAGATCGTATGAAACACTATCTCTCCATTAAAGTGAGCATTTTACCCTACATTTATCATGGTTTGTCATCGACACCCGGTATCATAATATTAATGGCTTGCCTGTTTGAAAAGTTAATAATATTATATTATCGTGGCAGAAGTTGGGCATGTTAGAGTTCTGCAGGACCAAACAAAGACAGGAGTGAGTGACCAATGCAGATGGTAGAACCGGATTACTGGAAGGGAAGGGGCAGGTATTCCAAACAGGCCTTATCCCGGAAGGTCAAGGACGAGGACCACTATCTCCCGGATAGTAGCGAGGAGAGCAAGGAAGCGAAGTGATCTCCTCGCCTCAAGAGGAGCGTAAGGCAAAGACATTGCAAAGAGCCCTGGACGAGATTGCCGATCTTGACCTTGAGGGCCAAGGTCGCAAAGGTGGTTTCACCTGCAAGGCGTTAGCCGATGGAAGGCAACAAATCTCCATACCTTCCTTCGGCGATACTCTGAGTATTTTCTTCCCGCAAGGGGACATCGAATTCCCGGCATTCATTGACAGCTTTTCTCTTCAGGTCCTGGCACTCCGTTATATAAAGCTATCCTGTGATAAGCCCATAACCGGAGAGTGGATCGCTTATCGGGATCTGCCGGGTGGGAGATTTTACGCAGCCACTCTCGTGCCGACAGTCGAACAACCCCTCGCCCAGGCTTTCGGCACAAGTCCCGGCCTGCTTGCTAAGGCGGCTGCTGGATTCGGGGGGCTCAAGGTTGATTACGGCGATGAGGCCTATGTTTTTTACCCCTTTCCCAGAACGCCTCTTTTATCGGTTCTGCATTGGGGAGATGAGGAGTTTGAGCCCGATTGCCGGATCCTCTTCGATCGTTGTTGCTCGCATTACCTGAACACCGACGATCTCAAGATTCTCGCTACCCAGTTGTCTGCCTACCTCTTGAAATGGAGCGGCGCACAGGTGCAGATTGAGAACCTGCTTTGGATGGTAGAATAGCGCAGGGAAGCGGTTAAGATACCCCCGGCGGTATGATCTATATTATGGTCAAAGATCTTCCTTATCAATATTATTTATGTCTGGAAGCTCTGTTGAAGGGATAAGTATGATCAGCAAGCTGGATCCCGGCCTTGAAAGGGAGATCGAGGACAGGAGCGGTCAGAAGGCCCGGCTGTGTTATCAATGCGGCAAATGCAGCACCGGCTGCCTCTTCAATTTCGCTATGGATATTCTGCCCCATAAGGCCATCAAGCTCGTTCAATACGGCCAGAAGGAAAGGCTGCTTGCGAGCGAAACCATCTGGCTCTGCGCGGCCTGCGAGACATGCACGGCACGCTGTCCAAATGACATAGATGTTGCTCGGGTTATCGATAGCCTGCGGGAAATCGCTCTCGAGGAAGGAATAAAGACGGCCGATAAAAATATCCCTCTCTTCCACAAGTGTTTTATCGGCAATATCCAAGCCACCGGACGCATCAGTGAGCCCATCCTCATGGGCTCCTATAAGACTTTATCCGGCGATCTCTTCAGCGATATCGGTCTGGCTGTGGAGATGCTGAGGAAGGGGAAGATAAAGCTGATACCAAGTGTGGTCAAAAGCCACAGGGAACTGCGCCGCATCTTCAAGGAGACCAAGAAATGAAGCACTACAGCTTCTTTCCGGGATGTTCCCAACTCTCCTCAGCAAGGGAGTATGGGGTTTCAGCAGTCGAAGTTGCGGAAGCCTTGGAATTGCACTTGGAGCCGCTAAAGGACTGGAATTGCTGCGGCGCCTCCTCGGCCCATATGACGAATCATTTTCTTTCCGTTTCTCTTCCCGGAAGGGACCTGGCGCTAGCTAAGGAGAAAGACCGAGACCTCGTAGTGATCTGCGCCAGTTGCTACAACAATCTGCGATCCGCCCAGAACCAGATCCTCACTGATTCGACTCTGGCTGGAAGGGTGAAGCACATAGTCGGCAAGGACATACGTTTCGAAGGAAAGATTGTAACGCTGCTCGATTTGATAATGGAGGAAGTGGGGCTGGAAGAACTTCGCAGGAGAGTCAAACAGCCTCTCGAGGGGTTGAAGCCGGTTTCCTACTACGGATGCCTGATGTCGCGACCTCGAGGCATGATGGATAACGATGATCCTGATAACCCGACCTTCATGGATGATTTGCTCTCGACCATCGGTGCCGAAGTAAAGCCTTGGTCCTACAAGGCGGATTGTTGCGGAGGAAGCCTGTCCCTCACGCGAACCGACATTGTGGTGACGCTCGTAAACCGTCTCTTCCGAGCCGCGGAGGAGGCGGGTGCAAATTGCATCGTTACCGCTTGTCCCATGTGTCTCGCCAATCTCGAGATGCGGCAGGGAGAGGGCAAGTTTGCCTTTCCACAGGAATATGATTTGCCTGTCTTTTTCTTCACCGAACTCCTCGGGCTTGCTCTCGGGTTGGAGAAAGCCGAGGAATGGTTTTCCCGGCACCTGATCGATCCCAGGCCTTTGCTGGCCCGATCGGGACTGAGCAGGAGTATCGAATGACACGGAAGAAAGCACCGATCGGGGCCGTTTTGGTTATGGGAGGGGGAGTAGGAGGAATCCAATCCTCGCTGGAGCTTGCCGGTCTAGGCTACAAAGTCTACTTGCTCGATTCCTCACCCTCGGTGGGCGGTGTAATGGGTATGCTCGATAAAACTTTCCCCACCAATGAATGCTCGATGTGCATCCTTTCGCCCAAGATGGTAGAGATTGCGTCCAATGAAAACGTGGAGGTAATCACCCTTGCCGATGTCCTCTCGGTGCAAGGTAAGGCGGGGGATTTCAAAGTGAAGGTGCGGGTGAGGCCGCGCTTTGTGGATGCGGAAAAGTGCACCGGGTGCGGCGACTGCACGGCGAAATGCCCGGCGAAGATTCCCGACCCCTATAACGCAGGCCTTTCCATGACCAAGTCGATAAGAGTGCCCTTCCCCCAGGCGGTTCCCGGAGCCGCAGTCATCGATCCCGATACCTGCCGCTTTCTCACCAAGGGAAAATGTGGAAATTGTGTAAAAGTCTGCCAGGCCAAGGCCATCGATTTCGAGCAGAAGGAAGAGGAGCGAATCCTGCGCGTGGGAGCGGTCATCGCGGCGCCCGGGTACAAACCTTTCGATGCCTCCCGCAAGACAGAGTACGGATATAAGGTGAACGACAATGTGATTACCTCCCTCGAATTCGAGCGCATATTGGGTGCGAACGGCCCCACTCTGGGACACGTAGTGCGGCCGTCGGATGGGGAAGAGGTCAAGAAGCTGGCCTTTATCCAGTGCGTCGGCTCGCGCGATACCACCACCGGCAACAGCTATTGTTCGAGTGTGTGCTGCATGTACGCCACCAAGCAGGCGCTCATCGCCAAAGAACATCTGCCCTCGATTGAACCCACTATATTCTTCATCGACATGCGGGCCTATGGAAAAGATTTCGAGAAGTATTACAAGGCGGCCGAGACAAAAAACGGAGTGCGCTATATACGGGGGCTTGTTTCCGGAGTCAGGGAGAGACAGCGCAGCAAGGACCTTCTCCTTCGCTACCTCGACGGGCGGGCGAGATGCGTGAGGAGGAGTTCGATCTGGTGGTGCTCTCCATTGGATTGGAGGCGCCATACGGTCTCAAGGAAGAATTGGGTATCGAGACCAATGAACACGGTTTCGCGGCCACCGACTCATTCATGCCGGTCATCTCTTCGAGGGAAGGTATCCTGGTTTGTGGAGCCGCACAAGAACCCAAGGACATTCCGGATA
>MELM01000022.1:5283-5393 GCA_001767605.1 Candidatus Solincola sediminis
CAGGCCCTGCACGACTCGCGCGGGACGCTGCTTACCAAGTTTGAACATCCGCCTGAGAGGGACGTTAGCGGGGAAGAGCCACGGGTGGGCGCGATAATCTGCCGCTGCGG
>MELM01000022.1:5427-6871 GCA_001767605.1 Candidatus Solincola sediminis
ATACGCTTCCAAGCTCCCCGGCGTAGTTTTCGCCGAAGAGCGTATATATGCCTGTTCGCAGGATGCGCAGGAATGGATACGGCAAGTGGTCGAAGAACACAAGCTGAACCGCCTGGTAGTAGCCTCCTGCACCCCTCGGACCCACCAGCCTCTGTTCAGGGAGACTCTGCAATCGGCCGGAGTAAACAAATACCTCTTCGAGATGGCCAATATCCGCGAGCATTGCTCCTGGGTGCACATGAAAGAGCCCGAGCAGGCCACGCGCAAGGCCGGATACCTGGTGAAAATGGCGGTCGAAAAGGCGCGCCGGCTGGAGCCGCTTGCGGAAGGAGAAAGCGCAGTGATACCGCGAGCCCTGGTTATTGGGGGAGGCGTCGCCGGCATGAATGCGGCGCTCAACCTGGCGGGATCGAGGTTCCAGGTCTATTTGGTGGAAAAAGATGGAAACCTGGGAGGGCTTGCCCGCAACATCAGGTTCAATGCCGGGGGTGATGATGTGCAAGCTTACCTCGAACAATTGATAGAGAGGGTCGAGAAAGAAGAATTGATAACCGTCTTCACCTCTCACAGGGTAAAGGACGTCAGCGGTTTCGTCGGGCAGTTCAAAACCCTGATTGAGGATCCGGAGGGGAGGGAGACTTTTCTCGAGCACGGAGCGGTAATTGTTGCTACCGGAGGCGGACAGTACCAGCCGGCGGAGTATCTATACGGGCTGGACGAACGAGTAATTACACAATGGCAGTTGGAGGATATGCTTGTGAAAATGCCTGAGCCGTTACCGAAACGGGTCGTAATGATACAGTGCGTCGGGTCACGTGACGAGGAAAGGCCATATTGCTCCAAGGTCTGTTGTACCGAGGCTGTGAAGAACGCCCTGGCCTTGAAGAAGCTGTCTCCCGAGTCCGAAGTTTTTGTTCTCTATAGGGATATAAGAACCTACGGATTCCGTGAGGATATCTACCGGGAGGCTCGGGAAGCGGGCGTACTCTTTGTCCGCTATGAAGACGGTAGGCAGCCGCGGGTTGCGGCAACACCGGCGGGGCTTCGCGTAGAAGTCGAAGATGCCAATCTCGGTGGAGAAACGGTGGTACTCGAATCCGATTTACTGGTCCTTTCCACCGGTATAACGGCTAACCCCGACAACAGCGAGTTGGCTCCGATGCTCAAGGTTCCTCGCAACGCCGAGGGCTTCTTCCTCGAAGCCCATATGAAACTACGGCCGGTTGATTTCGCGACGGACGGCGTTTTCGTTTGCGGCCTTGCCCATGCCCCCAAATCCATCGAGGAGTCGGTAGGGCAGGCTGCGGCGGCAGCAGCGAGGGCGGAATCGGTGCTATCTAAGGAAAAGATTGTCACGGAGGGCATCGTTGCGGCTATTGACTCCGAAATCTGCTCGGGCTGCAGGCTCTGTATGGCACTCTGTCCATTCGAGGCAATCAGCTAT
>MELM01000022.1:6922-7255 GCA_001767605.1 Candidatus Solincola sediminis
GGCACCTGCACGGCGGTTTGCAGTGCGGGCGCTTCGCGGCTGCATGGATTCAGGGCGGACCAGATATTCGAGCAGATAGAGGCGGCGGCTTCCGCATGGAGGGAATGAGCGTGTCTGAAGAAGTTCGCATTCTGGCTTTTCTATGCAACTGGTGTTCGTATGCCGGCGCGGACCTTGCCGGTGTCTCCCGCCTGCAGTACCCGGCCAACGTTCTCGACGTCCGCGTTATGTGCACCGGGACCATCTCCACCTATTTTGTGGTCAAGGCTTTTCAAGAGGGCATGGACGGAGTGCTGATCGCCGGCTGCCACATCGGCGATTGCCACTCCCTCA
>MELM01000022.1:7288-7379 GCA_001767605.1 Candidatus Solincola sediminis
GACCGCCAAGCGCTTCCAGGTGTTGCGGGATGCGTTGAAGTTCCTGGGGCTGGAGGAAGGGCGGCTGCGATTGGAGTGGGTGTCGGCAGCG
>MELM01000022.1:7397-15930 GCA_001767605.1 Candidatus Solincola sediminis
GAGGTAATCAGGAGCTTTTCCGATGAGGTGCAGGCACTGGGGCCGTCGCCCCTGCGCAAAAAGGATAAGACGGCATGAGCGGGCTCGAGCAAATCATCCGGGAGAAACTGGCAAATGGCAGCGACGCTTTCCTGTGCCTCAAGAACCAGGCAGGGGTGAGCGTTCCGGTATTGATAACCTCGCCTGATTCCGAAGACATCGAGGTTGCGGAACTGGGAGAGGTACGCTATCCGCTTGGAAAGATCCTCATCGCACTGCAAAAGGAGCATCCGGACACGCGTTTGGCGGTTGTTGTAAGAGGGTGTGATGAGAGGGCTTTTATAGAACTTTCGAAACTAGAGCAGCTCGATCTGGATAAGCTGGTGATGATCGGAGTCGCCTGCACGCCGGAGGAAGCGGAAGCGTGCGGATGCGCGAAGCCGTACCCGGAGGACGTAACTCTGGGCGAAAAGGTGGAGAATCCACGCGGACTCGAGACGATCGAACGCCTGGAGTCCATGAGTGATAGCGAGCGCATGCAATGGTGGAAGGAAGAGTTTTCCAGGTGCATCAAATGCTATGGGTGTCGCAACATTTGTCCCATGTGTTTCTGCAAGGACTGTTCGCTGGAGAACCCGCACCTGGTTGAGCCGGGAGTCATTCCGCCCGAGTTTCCTTCTTTCCATATAATCCGCGCCCTGGATATGGCGGGGAGGTGTATCGACTGCGGCCTCTGTGAAGAAAGCTGTCCGGCGGAGATCCCCCTGCGCAGCCTCTATCGCAAGATGCAGGAGATCATGGCGGATAAATTAGATTACCGGGCGGGCGAGAGCCGGGATGAAAAAAGTCCCTTGAGCTTCCTCGGAGAGGAAGCGGAAATCAAGAATCTAGAATAGGGAGAAACGATTGTCCGAAAAAGATTTGAGTTATGAATTAATCCCTTCGACCTGCGCCTATTGCGGGACGGGTTGTGGCGTACTCCTGGAGGTGATGGACGGGCGTCTAAGCGGGGTATTGCCGCAGAAAGATCATCCGGTCTCGAAAGGCGCGCTCTGCCTCAAAGGCTGGTCATCCCACGAGTTCGTATACAGTCCACGCCGGCTCGACAAACCGATGATCCGCAAGGATGGGGTCCCGGTTGAGTGCGAGTGGGAAGAGGCCTTGAAGGTCGTGGCCGAAGGCCTGCAAAAGGCGAGAAACGAACACGGCCCCGATGCCGTCGGCTTCTTTACTTCGGCCAGGTGCACCAACGAGGAGAATTACCTCCTGCAGAAGTTTGCGCGCGCCGTGATCGGCACCAATAACGTCGACCACTGCGCTCGTTTATGACACAGTCCAACGGTCGCCGGTCTGGCGACGGCCTTCGGGAGCGGGGCGATGACCAACTCCATCAACGAGCTGGAGGACACCCATGCCATTCTGGTAATAGGCTCCAATACAACCGAGCAACACCCGATAATCGGTGAGAAGATACTATCCGCGGTGCGGAAGGGTGCCAAGTTAGTAGTCATCGACCCTCGTTCAATCCACCTGTCCGATTTTGCTGACGTCTACCTCAGGCCGAGACCCGGGACCGAGGTGGCATACCTCAATGGGCTCGCTCAAGTCATCATCTCGGAAAGTTTGCAGGATCGCGATTTCATTGAGACACGAACCGAGGGTTTCGAGGAATTGAAGAAGCTGCTGGCGGATTATACGCCCGAGAAGGTGCAGGAGATTTCCGGGATCCCGGCGGATGAGCTGGTCCGGGCGGCGAGGATCTATGCCGAGGCCGAGCGCGCCTCTATTGTCTATTGCATGGGAATCACTCAGCACTCGACCGGCACCGATAACGTCCTCTCCCTCGCAAATTTGGCCCTGCTCACCGGCAATATCGGGAAGCCAGGCACCGGCGTGAATCCGCTCCGCGGGCAGAACAACGTGCAGGGAGCCTGCGACATGGGAGGTCTGCCCAACGTATTCACCGCCTATCGAAAGGTGGATGACGAGGCGGTCGCCGCAGATTTCGAGTCGGTCTGGGGTGTGGATAATCTTTCCAGGAAACCGGGCCTTACCGTGACCGAGATGATAGAGAAGGCGGCGGAAGGGGAGTTACGAGCGCTTTTCATCATGGGAGAGAACCCTATGCTTTCGGACCCGGACATTAACCACGTCAGCAAGGCGCTGCAGAAGCTCAATTTCCTGGTTGTCGCTGACATCATGGAGAATGAGACCATGCAATACGCCGATGTCATCCTGCCGGCGGCATCATTCGCGGAAAAAGAAGGGACCATCACCAACACCGAGCGCAGGGTGCAGCGAATCCGCCGGGCGATCGAGCCGGTAGGGGAATCGAAACCGGATTGGGAGATAATATGCGCCATTGCGGCAGAGATTGGGGCCAAGGGTTTTGATTTCAATTCGCCACTTGAAGTGTTCGAAGAGATACGCAGGGTGACTGCTTCATATGCGGGCATTACATACGAACGGCTTGGAGCACGCGGCCTGCAGTGGCCGTGCCCGCAAGAGGACCATCCGGGTACGCCGATCCTTCACGAAAAAGTGTTTCCCATTGGAAAAGGCAAGTTCACAGCTTGCGAGTTCCGGGAGCCGGCCGAAACCACGGACGAGGAATATCCACTTATCCTCACTACCGGCCGCCTGCTCTTTCACTATCACACCGGAACCATGACCCGGAACTCTCCGAGTCTGACGAAGGAAATAGATAAGGCCTTTATCGAGGTGAATCCTATCGATGCCAAGGCACTGGCCATAAGCGAGGGGGATATGGTCCGGGTTGCATCGCGTCGCGGTAGTTTAGAGGTGGAAGCAAAAGTTACGGAGCGGGTGGGAAAGGGAGTCGTTTTTATGCCCTTCCATTTCGCAGAAGCGGCGGCGAATGTTTTGACCAATACGGCGTATGATCCTGTATCGAAAATCCCGGAATTAAAAGTCTGCGCCGTCAGTATCAGTTCTCTAGCGGTTTAGCTGCGGCAACTTTCCTCGCAGTTCATCTTCTTCCTGCTGGCGGCGCCACTCCTCGAATTCAAGACGCTTGATCCTTTTTTGGCGAGCCACGAACCGGCGATGGAGCTTCCTATGCTTCCGCACCGATTTCATTAGCCGAATCCAGGCCTTGAGGGCATGCTCTTCACGCCAGATAAGGACCCCGTCGATAATCCTTTTTATGGGAGATCCAATGCTGATATTGATTTTTTCGTTCATAACCTGACCCCGTGCCGATAAGCCGCCTTAAGAATAATATCGGCAATCAGGCTCCAAACTTTTCCAGTTTCATGGCGTTGGCGAGCATCAAGGCCATGAGATCGACAGCTCGAAATCTTCCCAATCCTCCACCAACGCAGGCCGTTTCACCGAAGGCCTCCACGCTGTCACGCCTCTCCCATTTGGAATGGAACAGCAGGGGAGACGGGTGCCAACTGTGCATCTTGAGAAGCGCCGGGGTGGAATGATCTCCCGTTATAGCGAGGACATCAGGCCTTAATCCCATCAGGGCCGGTATTTGAGCATCCGCTTCCTCGATCGCCTTTACCTTTCCGCTGAAATCGCCATCTTCCCCCCGGCTGTCTGTCGGTTTGTAGTGGAGGAAGAAGAAGTCGTATGTATTCCATACAGTCTTCAATGCCGCGATTTCGTCAGCAAGAGTGGGTCCAGTTTCTATCAGGTCCATTCCAACCAGCTTGGCGGCAGCCTTATACATTGGGTAGGTAGCGATTCCGGCGGGCTTCAATGAATAAATTTCGGTCATCTTGGGCAGGTTGGGGTATTTGGAAAAACCGCGGGTAACGATCATGTTGGCGGGATGTTCGTCGCTGATTATGTCCACGACCCTGCTTATGTATTGGTTTACTATTCTTGCCGTCCGCTCCGCCTCCTCGCCCCCTACCGAGGTCGCATCACATTCCAAAGGAGCTTCCCCGATACGTTGGGGATCGGTGTCGCTAACTTCATCCGAGAGGCCTGTTCCATGCAGGACAAGGGCCGCTCTATGCTCCTTTTCCGGCACTATTTCTATCTCCACTCCCTCCACGATTACCTTGCCGATCTTAGCGCAAAGGCGGGCATTCTCATCGGTCGAGATCCTGCCGGCACGCCTGTCGGTAATAATGCCGTTTTCTATAGTGCAGAAGTTTACTCTCGCTGCTACATCTTCCGGCCCAAGCTCCATACCGACCCCAAGAGCCGAAAAGACACCCCTCCCCACTTCGAAACGGATCGGATCATACCCGAAGAGGGCCAGGTGACCCGGTCCGCTCCCAGGAGTAACGCCAATACCGACCGTGTCGAGCAAACCGCAAATGCCGTCCCTGGCAAGATTATCCATATTGGGGGTATTCGCAGTCTCCAATTCGGTAAGGCCGCTGGTCGGATCGGGCAGTCCCCCCAAGCCGTCTAATACGAAAAGCACTATTTTTGCCGTGGAATCGGTGATCAAGGTTGTTAGAAATGACATGTCGGTCAAAGCAGAAGCCTCCTTTCAACTGACTCGTAGTTTATCGCAAGCCGCAAGGATTTGACTATCGGGTTGCTGAAGTAATAGCCGGGGGAGGCCGAAAACTAATTACAGTCATGAGGATAGATATGTTGAAGACGAAAGATAAGAAACCTAAAGAGCTATTCCTGCTGGTCATAATCCTGCTCCTCTTAATTTCATTGCCGCTGCAATATTTGGTCCAAAAGGAAGTAGTGGTCGGCTTGCCATCGGATGCCGGGCATTCCGAAGCACATGAAGGCCATGAGGAAGAAGGCCATAGCGAGACGGAGGAAGTCCGGACGGGTCCGATAATCGTGACCAACTTCGGCTTCGAAGTGGGGACCAGGGAGCAGATCTGGGGATGGTCGCAAGTGGGGACCGACCAGGGGGCCGTAATTTTCAGAGATGATGATGTTTCGCGGTGGGGATTTGCAAGCGCGGCGATAAATACTAACGATGCTTTAGTAAACGATTGCGGCTGGTATACCAAGCTGGATGAGTTGCCACTAGCGAGAGACCTGGTTTTCAGCGGCTATGTGAAGACGGAAGCTCTAAAAGGAGAAGCCTATCTGAGGGTGCTGTGCCAGGGAGCATTGGAAGGCCAGGAACAGCAGCAGTTGCTTGCTTCCCTCTCGACGGACGATCTGCATGGAGACCATGATTGGACTCTAACCAGTCTCGAATGCTTCATTCCTCCGGAGGCGTCCGGCATATGGTTGGAGATCGGCATGTTCGGCAGCGGACAAGCCTGGTTCGATGATCTTTCATTAGAAGTGAAGGAAAGACAGGATCGGATAGTCGTTGGAGAAAATCTTATAAGGAACCCCGAGCTTGCCGATGCCGCTCGGTTCTGGCACGTCTTTGGTACGACCACCGCATTGCTCGATTACGGCAACGTGGTCATAGCCGGTCAGCCCACGTTTCTATTACGGTGCAACTCAGGCACCGAAGATAATTCAACAGTCCTATATCAATCGCTATCGGGTTTTTATGGCCGAACGGGAACACTCACAATTTCAGGAAGGATGCGCTGTGAAGTCCTCCGCGGAGAGGCTTTCCTCGGCTTGAGGATCTTGAGGGCGGGCGGCGAAATGGACTTTAGGAGCGCCAATGCAATTTCCGGCAATATGGCTTGGACGGATTTCAATGCGGCCGTCATCCTCGATGGAAGCGTAGATGACGTATGGGTATCGGCAAACATGCAAGGATCAGGCTCTCTTTACGTCTCCAGCCTCACGGCTACCTATGAAGAGAAGCAATGAGTGTCAGGCTTTCTCCAATGCTTTTTTGCCCCAGCGCTCCAGTATTTGTTTGTTGAACACAATACCCAGGGCCAATAAAAGGATCGCCAGATAAATCCACTTCTTACTCATGTTTCCTCCTTAATTCATGGGCCGCCTCTATTGAGGCGGCCGGTTACCCAATGACTGCAATAGTCAAAAGGGCTACTTTTTTACCTCTCTCTTCATATGCCGGGCTTCTTGGGCCACTTCCCTTCCGGCCTTCTTGGCCGCATCCGCAACGTCTTTCCCCGCCTTCTCGACATCCTTGCCAGCATCCTTAGCCGTTTCCTTAATCCTCGAAGCGGTCTTTCGCCCGGCTTCCTTCATCTGCTGTTTCTTCATTTCATCCACTTGGACCACCTCCCCTCAAAAACGCCTTACAGACAATTTTTACTCCGGTTGGGGCCGCATAAAAAGTCTCAGAATGAAGAGAAGTATGACAGCCCCGACAAAAGCCACCAACAGGCTCCAGATACTGAAGGTAAAGACTTTTTCGCCTCTGGCATAACCGAATATCAGGCCGCCTATAAAAGCCCCCACAATCCCGATTATTATATTTGCGATCCACCCAAATCTGGCATTAGTACCTGTGACCAGTGTTGCAAGCCATCCGGCTATTCCACCGATGATAATCCATCCTATGATCCCCATGTTTAAACCTCCCCGCGATGCCCTTTAAAAGAATGATTAACAACAGGATTATTAGTCCCGCGATCCCTGTTCCTTAAACTCTCTTCACGACAGCGGATGCAGGGGCATTATGTACTTTCTTTTTTATGTAGACGGGACCCTGGTGGATAATAACGATGCTCACGCCAAGGCATGGGTGGAAGCATTCGTAAGAAACGGGTTCGAGACCACTTATGGTGATGTCCGCAAACTGATTGGAATGGGCTCATGCAAAACCCTCACCCGATATTATCTGCGCGATCCTGGGGAATTCCGAGCTGGATAGGGATTCCTGCATCATGGTCGGGGATACTCCCTATGATATTTCGCCGGCCTTGCAGGTGGGGACAGCGATTATTGCGGTCTTATCCGGCGGCTATAGCCGGGCCGAGCTTGAGGGTGCAGCCGAGATATATCAGGATATCGGACAGCTGGAGGAACAATCGCAGGTATCCCCGGCCTGGAAATAACAACTAGATTCCCATCAGGAATGGATTGGTTTTTTTCTCCCAGCCTACGACTGTAGAATCCATATGGCCCGGCATTATCTTGGTATCGCCGGGCAGTGTGAAGACTTTATCCTTTACCGATTTCACTAGCACTTGCATCGATCCGCCCGGGAAGTCCGTGCGGCCAATCGAACCGTGAAAGATAAGGTCCCCTGCAAAGAGAACGGAGTCGGTGAGGAAGCAAACACTGCCTTCGGAATGCCCTGGAGTATGCAGGACTTGGAATTTCATGCCGGCGATTTCCAGTTCTTGCCCGTCCTCGAGTGGTAGGAATTCTTCCGGCAGATCGAGTTTTTCCAGGCCCAGCATATTCAGAAGCATCGGAGGAATATAGCGAAGCAGCTGAGAGTCGGAAGTGTGCATGTAGCAATCGGCTCCGGTTCCATCTATGATCTCTTTCAAACCGAAAAGATGGTCAGGATGGCCATGTGTCAGGAGTACCGCCTTGAGCCGAACGCTATTATTGGTCAGATAATCCAGAATCTCTTGAGCCGAAATCCCCGCATCTATGAGCACCGATTCCGAAACCGCTTCGTTTACCACCAGGTAGGTATTGCTTCCGAAAGAGAAGTCGGAAAAAGAAATTATCTCCAAACCAGACACCTCGCTTTCCAAAATACATATGGGTGAAATTATAGTGCAGTAATCGTTCTGTTGATAGTGCCTGTGCCGCCCCAGTTACTAAGGGTTAGGCTGGGTGCTTCCGATTAATAGATAGGTTGGCGGCCGGCAAGAAAAATCGTGCAAGATTCAGCATGGGTGGATGTATGGAAAAGAAGAATATTCTCTACATCGAAGATAGCGGTGTCGATCGCGAATTGATACGCCAGTTACTGGAGGGCGAGGGTTTCAACGTTCTTGTAACCGGACAACCTGATCGTGGAATCGAGTTAGCGAGAAGCAAGCTGCCGGACCTTATTCTCATAGACCTGCACTTACCGGACATGGATGGCAGCATGATCGCGAACCTTCTGCGCGATATTCCCCAACTCGGCCGCGTCCCAATCGTTGCTATAAGCGCATCGATCAAGGATGAGGAACGGGAAGATCTAATGGCTCCCTTTGATGCTTTCTTGGAGAAACCAATTGATTTGGAGACATTTCCCAAGAGCGTCCTCGATTTCATTTCGAAAGGCAGGACTTTCAAGCCTGGATCAAGATCGGATAAGAAAGAAAAGAAGAAAACGGTGATTAATATATCCGAGGAAACTCGCGAGGTTCTAGAATCACTGGAAAAGGTGAGGGCTGCGATGTCCCATGATCTGAGAACGCCGCTGACGGTCATGATTTCCTATGCCAACACCGTAGGCCGTGAGAAGGTCGGAACCCTGAATGAGCAGCAGAAAGAGATGTTGGAGCTGGTTGTGGACCAAGGCTTCCAGATGGATGAACTGATATCAGAGCTTGTCCGCATTGCCAAGCAAACTCTGGCCCGTTATTCTTATCCTCCCGAATAGCCCCCTCAGCTACTTTACCTCTTGATCCTCGCTGGATGAATTCCATTATCGTGCATGAGCGAGAAGCATAGTGGCCATTGAAGGGCGAGAACAGCCGCTCACAGACAAATAAGGCGCGCATGCCAGGTTTTTCTGGCATTACATGCCCATTACGCGAATGAT
>MELM01000022.1:15954-22016 GCA_001767605.1 Candidatus Solincola sediminis
GGGATGTAAAAGGAGGCAAAGAAATGGATTCAAGGAAGAAGGTTTGCCGCAGCAAATGTGAGGAGTGTCCTTTTGCCTCCTGCAACTTCAACCCCGCTTTCGTTAATATAGTTATTGCCGACAAGCGCGCTGAAGCGACCCGAAATGATTTCACTTGGGTCGGACGTGAGATGGCTTATGCAGATGCCGGTTATACGCCGGGAAGCAAGCCTAATCCGGGCCGCGACGAACGGTAGCACCAACTAACCTCAACCCTCCGTTCTTCATTACATGGCTTAAGACCAGAAGATGGAAACGCTACGTACAATACAAGGAGTTGCATTTCAAGGGGCGAAATTATATCCATGAGGGCGCCTTTAGAGCGATTGTACGAGATGAAGAAGCTTTTCCCCAAGATAATTCCCCGCAAATCGAGCATCGGAAATATCATTGTCATGGTCCTGGTCGCCGGGACATTTTCCTGTTTATCCGGCTGTGCCTTAAATGGGGCAAGCGCCAAAGCCCCCGACCAGGGAATCCCGCTTGCGGGTGATGAATATCACGAGATCGATGAAAGAACCCGGCTGCAGGATTTTCCTATCTTTGACCCCGATAAACCGGCTGTCATAAAGCGGGGGAACAAAGATCGCAAGATGGTTGCTTTGACAATTGATGATGGTTGGAGCAAGGACGATAGAATTCTCAACCTGCTGGAAGAGCATGCCATACGATGCACGGTCTTTCCGATTGGTGGCCGAGGAGTTGCCGAGGAGAATCCGGATTGGATAGAGCGCATGGATGCGGATGGTTTCGAAATTTGCACCCATACATACAGCCATTACAAATTGACTGATCGGCCGGAGCAGTGGGTGATCGACGATATAAGAAAAGGCCAAGACGTTATCGCCGAAGTAACCGGAAAGCGATACCCCTACATGAGGCCGCCCGGCGGTTTCTATGATGAGGCGGTGATCCGAGCCGCAGCGGAGAATGACTGCTACCTGGTGCTCTGGACCAGCGAGGTGGGTGATACCCGTAATGGTATCACGGTGGACCAGGAAGTTAACGCCGTCCTTTCCAATTTGTGCAATGGCAATATAATCCTCTGCCACTTCGGAGGAATAAACACTTTTAATGCGCTGGAGCGACTGGTTCCGGAGATAAAAGCATGCGGGTATGAATTTGGGACTTTGACAGAGCTGCTCGCTCCCTGAGCTCTCGAAGTATATTGCGCACGTAAAGAGTTTTGGGAGCTTCATTTTAAGAACGAGGTGAGGCGCTGTGTTCGGTGTCTTCGAGGATAGTGTGGCGGACAAGGTGAACCTTGCGGAAGCAGAAATTACGGCCGAAAACAAGATCGTGGATCTGCCGAAGGCCATATCTTCCCTCATAAGACCCGGAATGCATCTTCATATAGGCCAGGCCTATATGCGGCCGAACGCCGCCATTTACGAGTTATGCCGGCAATTCTGGAAGAAAAACCCCCATTTTACAGTATCGTCCCTCGGTTTCATCGCCAATATGGTGCTCCTCGTTTACGGCCGTCTTGTCGAGAAGGCGATCTCGACTTTCTGCGGCGATTCCTATCCGTTCCCGGGCCCTAACCGGATTTATCAGGATGCCTTCAAGGAGGGATTACTGAAAATCGAGAACTGGTCGATCCTTCCTTTCTGCCAAAGGCTGCTGGCCGGTGCACTCGGCGTGGATTGGATGCCGACGCACTCGCTTATCGGCAGTTCGATGGCTGAGGAGAACAAGCGCGACTTCTATATCACTGAGACTCCCGATGGAGAGCAGGTCGGCATGGTAAGGGCGATGAGGCCTGACCTGACCCTCATACATGGCTGGGCCGCGGACCGTGCCGGCAATGTACTCCTGTTGCCTCCCTATGCCGAGAATGTTCACGCCGTCTTTGCTTCCAAGGAGGGGGCGTTAGTCACGGTGGAGCGAATAGTGCCAACATCTTTCCTCCGCAGCTATTCGCATTTTGTGAAGATTCCCGGATATATGGTCAAGGCAGTATGCCCGGTTCCAATGGGAGTTCATCCTTCCGGCGCTTCTAACCAGGGAATCAAAGAATTCGATGCTTACGCTGAGGATGAGGATTTCATGCTCGAACTTCGGGCGGCCTGTAAGGATCCCCGAACTATTGAAGCCTGGACCAGGGAATGGCTGCACGACATCAAGGACCACGATCAGTACTTGGAAAAACTTGGGTTTGAAAAGATGTGGTTTCTGAAGGGAGGGTCTGCTTCCGATTCCTGGAGATCCGAGCTTTGCACGCGAGCACAATCGATAAATGAAGAATCCGACTATACGCCTACGGAGATGATGGTCATAGAGGCGGCCAGGCAGTTACAAACACGAATTCGCTCGCAAGGTTACCATACTATTCTAGCCGGGATAGGGGCCTCCAACCTTGCGGCGTGGAAAGCATGGTATGACTTGAGGCGGCAAGATTATTCGGTGGAGCTAATGGCGGAAGCAGGATTCTATGGCTATACTCCGAGACCATCCGACCCTTTCATCTTCAATTTCCGCAATATACCGACCTGCATCATGCTCACGGATATTCTGACGATTCTAGGTTCGATGGTAGCGGCCAAAAGCAGCCGGGCCATAGGAATCCTGGGGGCGGGCCAGGTCGATCGCTTCGGAAATATAAATTCAACAAAAATTCCCGAACACAAGTTATTCCTGGTAGGATCGGGCGGGGCGTGTGATGTCGCACTGGGAGCCGGCGAGGTGATGATCACAATAAGTCAGGACACGCTGCGCACACCCGAAAGTGTCCCTTACGTTACAGCGCCGGGAGAAAGGGTTCGAACCGTGGTGACAACCATGGGAGTCTTTGAGAAACTCCCGGGAGACGAGGAGCTCACTCTTACCGCTTATTTCCCTGGATTGGGAAAGGACGCGCGCGAATCGGTCGAGACAATCAGGTCTTCCTGCGGGTGGGAGTTGAAGGTGGGTTCTTCGATAAGAGAAGCCGAGGCTCCCGAAAAGGACGAACTCTACGATGTGAGGATATTTGACCCCAGGCGATTCTTTCTCAGCGATTAAAGGCGTCTAGAGCCAAGGGGTCGATGCCTAGCAGGCTAACCGGGAAGGCGTGGGGGTCGAGCCTGAAACATCAACATTTTCTTGCCGTCGTTACTAAAGACTCTTTAAGCGGGCAAAATGTTGATGTTTAGGCATCGACCCCATTTAAGAACCTAGCCGCCGCCAATGGGGGTCAAGTTCATGTTGATGTTTTCAAACAGATCAGCCACCGTCGCCTGTGAGGCGTCCAATTCGTTGTTCTTGACGTAACGTGTCAACAGATAGAGCAAGAATTCAATCTCCGGTGTCTCCATAGGTTCTCTCCTTCCATGATTCGGAATACTCCAAATGCCAATAGATACTTTTCCCTATCGGCATACATAGTAGCGTCTTGAGGCCTTATTTATTTTTTTTCGCAGGTTCTTGCAAGCCCGAATCAAAATGCCAATTCAAAAATGCCGTCCGCGAGTTTTATTATCCCGCCATAATTCTCGACCTGCCGCCGCCAGCGTTCCGGTATGGCATCAAGACCGTTGTATGCACCGCTTATTGCTCCCACAACTGCCGCCGTCGTATCGGCATCGAGACCGCCAGCGACCGCCTGAGAGACCGAAGCCTCAAAATCGCCGGGAGTATTAAGGAAACAAAAGAAAGCGCTGGCAACCGTCTCGACAACATAACCACCCGTTCCCAACCGAGCCGTTGCTTCGCCGGCTTCCATGCCGGAATCCAGGAAGCGGGAGGCTTGCGCGAGTCTTTCCGCCACCAGGGACGGCCCTATGAATTCAATTGCTTCACTGATAAGAGAAGCAGGTTCGAGATCTCCCCGCGCTCCCCCGGCAACCGCAAATGCCACGGCCCGGCCGCCGGCGATAGCTTCGCTGTTGTTGTGCGTGATCAGCCCCACAGAGCGGACATCCTCCCGCAACTTGTCGAGCGACATACAACCCACAAGCGCGACAGGTGCGATCCGCATGGCCACACCGTTTCCTGCGGCCATCTCGCCTTCCTCTCCGCTTTCGTCCGGGTCTGTACCGGCCTGCAATCGTTTCAGCGAGGCATAGGTCGCTCTGCCTATGCCTCTCCAATCGTTTGATTGCAGCCACTCCACGAACTTGCGCGCCGTGTCATGAGCATCGACCCCGCCACTCTCAATAATGCTTCGGGCTTGATAAATCATCATTTTGGTATCATCAGTCCATTGCCCGGCTTTGAGCATCCTCCATGGAGCATCGAGGAAATCAGGGACCCGTCCGAGCTTCTCACGTATTGTGGAAGCACGCAGGCCCTCGAAAGGCATACCCAGCGCGTCTCCAATGGCAAGGCCCACGAGACTGCCCTGGAATCTGGATCGGGGAACGTCAGATTCGATCATCAATGGTTATCATCCCTTCGGGCTCGTTCTTATCGCAATATTAAGATAATATAACGATATACTCGGGGGTATTGAATATGGTAGCGGAGAGGAACCAAACTGAGGTAAGTCCGCTCGATCTCGGCACCACTTTAGGAGACGCAAACAGGCTGGGAAAGCGCCAGGTGCGTCTCTTCGATCTAAGCGGCGATCATTACGAGATGGGCTATCAGCAAGGCCTTCAAATGAGGGAGGCCATTCAGCGCTTTGCCGAAAACCTTCAGCAGTTGGAGGCATTCAGGTCCGAGAAGCCATTGTTTCTTCCCTCGAAACTCTATCTGAGTCTCGCCACACGCCGAGCTGTCGGGGATATGCTCGAGGATGTCGCGGATCACTGCGGATTCCAGAAAATCCGTATGGAGGGCATCGCCAAGGGAGCGGACGTCGACGAGAGCCTCCTGTTTATGTCTCTTGCCGCCGAATTGATCATGCCCCATGCAAACTACCGGCTTGGTGCTTGCACGGCGACTGCGGTGACAGAAGAGCGTAGCGCGATAGGCGAGACCATGGTTATCAAGAATTTTGACTATCCCGAGTTCTTCCAGCCGTACTACGTCGCGCGCTGCTGTCAATCTACAGAAACCAACTCGACCCTCGACGTCACCATGGCCCCCATGGCGGGTTGTCACGACGGAATCAACCAGCACGGGCTGTGCGTCAGTTATAACCACGCCTATGGAACCGATATGGCCAAGGCAAATATTCCTATAAGTCTGCTCGTTCAGCAAACACTTGAAACTTGCTCGACCACCAGGGAGGCAATTGACTTCCTTTGCTCGGGAAAAAGATCAGGGGGGGCGAATCTGCTGGTCGCCGATGCATCGGGAGATACGGTCACCGTCGAACTCTCCTCCAACTTTTGCGGAGTCAGGGAACCGCGGGAGGGCCTGTTAATTAATACCAATCATTATAAATGCCGGGAAATGACGTCGTACGATATTCCCCGCAATGCCTACTATACCAATAAGAACGTAAAAGCCCTGCGCGGTATACGCGTACATGAATCGAGCGAGTTGCGCTACAGCCGTGCCGAGCAACTCCTTTCCGAGATGGAATTAATTACCATGAAAGATCTGCTTCGAGTGTTTTCCGACCACGGCGAAAGCGGCCGTGGTGACGATAATACCATCTGCCGCCATGGACCCTATTTTTCGACGACTTGCTCGATAATAATGCTGCCAAAGAGCAGGCGGTTGCTGGTCACCTACGGTCATCCCTGTGATTCGGTCTTCACCGATTTCCTCGATCCCTTGGAAGCGGTCGGGAAAGAGCCGCAGGAGGCCGATTCTGTGCCGGCGGACCAAGGGCGATAGGCCAAAGCATTATCCCAGTGTCTCTTCCAAGAAAAAATCCACGAGCAGCTGATTAAAAATATCAGGCCGTTCGTAGTTGGGGGAATGTCCACTCCCGGTTATTACCCCTAGGTAGGGGCGGGCAAGATTCTCTTTCTGCAAATACACTTCTTTTGTGCTAACCGCCCGGTCCTTATCACCGAAAATGATGAGAGTGGGTTGGGATATTCCATGCAGATCATCCTTGAGGTCCAACCTCCTGAACAGGACGGCTGATTGGACGAGGGCTTTCTTCGTGGTACACGACATGGTCTGAATGTTGGCTCGCACAAAAT
>MELM01000022.1:22023-37823 GCA_001767605.1 Candidatus Solincola sediminis
CTGGTATTCGGGCTTGTACAGATTATGATAGAACAACCACTTCAGAACAGCCTCGCTCCGAAATCGATAGGTCTTTGAAAGGAACCAGGAGACGCCGGGAATCCGGACGCGAAGCGCCATACTCGAGGATCGGGTTGGAGTGGAGATAAGGACCAGCTTCCGGACAGTGTCGGGATATTCGGCTGTATAACGGACTGCGATGCAGCCCCCCATGGAATGGCCGACTAGATTGAAAGACTGCAGGCGCAGCCGCCTGCGGAAAGCTTCTAGAAAGGAAGCTGTGTCGGGCAGAGCATACGAAAAGCCATCCAAATCCTCGGAATCACCAAAGCCAGGTAAATCGGGTGCAATGGCGCGAAAGCGTGGAGCCAAAGCCTTCATATTGAAAAGCCATTCCCTTCGTGAACTGTTCCAGCCGTGCAGGAGGATGGTGGGGAATCCCTTCCCCCGTTCTTCAAACACTATGCGTGCTCCATTGACCAGGACTTCCGGCAAGACTCGACCTCCTTTGGCATATGACTGTACACATCGCTTCTTAAGAGTAATATTCCTCAATCAAGATTGTGGCAACAATCCCCTCATCTTTGTGATACGGATTCCTGCTTTTACGGAAGCCTGATTTGTCCCCTTCCTTTTCCTCGTGATGCCATCCAGGGTATGAGCGCTTGCTTTCAGTTGACCTGCCTCATAGAAATAGGCTAATATCGCTTAGCGATATCAGGATGTGATATTTATGAAATTGCAGCGAGATCTTTTCCTTGGGTTTGTGAAAATCCATATCCTTTATCACGCTTCTCAGGAGGAAGTGAGCGGAGTCTGGCTTTCGACCGAGCTGAAGAGGCACGGTTACGCTATAAGTCCGGGGACGCTTTATCCCACCTTGAGGAAGCTGGAAAAGGATAGCTATCTCACAAGCAGCGGCCGGGTGGAACAAGGTCATAGACGCATTTACTACAGAACCACGGCAAGGGGCAAGAAGGCCTTGGAGAAGGCCAGGCATCAGGCGCATGAATTGATAGATGAGATCGAGGAGTGGGAATGAAGGAGCCGCATCAGACTCCGCGTAACAAGCGTGGGCCTTTCGGCCTTTCCCGGAATGTCTTCTTCCTCGGCTTGACCAGTTTCTTCAATGACCTTTCAAGCGAGATGGTGTACCCTCTGCTGCCCACCTTTATCACTCAATACCTCGGCGCAAGTGTCTTCTTTCTGGGCTTGCTCGAGGGTTTGGGAGATTCGATAGCCAGCCTACTGCAGATCTTCGTGGGGTGGTTTTCAGATCGCGTAAGGCGACGCAAGGGACTTGTCGTGGGAGGATATTCGGTTTCGGGGCTGGCGCGCGGCGCCCTGGTTGTCGTTGGTACACCGTGGCAGGCATTGATCGCGTGGTTTATCAATCGGGTGGGCAAAGGAATCCGCACTGCGCCGAGGGATGCATTGATCTCTCATTCCTGCAATGAGAAAGAGAGGGGGAGGGCCTTCGGCTATCATCGCTCGATGGATCACAGCGGAGCCCTTCTCGGCTCGGCTCTAGCTTCGGTTCTGCTGGCAGCCTTCTATATAGAATATAAGGCGCTCTTCGCAATAGCCTTCATACCCGCCGTTCTTGGTGTCCTGCTCCTTACCTTCGGAATACGTGATAAGGGTCGGACCGAGTGCAGTCAAGCGCAGGAAGTGCCGCGGCTTCGGCTCAGCTTGAAGCCTTTCGATACCAGGTTCAGATGGTTACTCCTCACAGTTTTCATTTTTACTTTAGGCAATTCGAGCGACGCTTTTCTGCTCCTTCGCGCGAGCCAGGGAAGCGCTATTCCGCTAGCCCTGCTGCCGGCGCTATGGGGCGTTCTGCATGTCGTAAAAGCCGCCATTTCAATTCCGGGCGGGGCCCTTTCGGATAGGATAGGCAGGAGGCGGGTGATACTTGCAGGTTGGGGTACCTATGTACTTGCTTACACCGGTTTCGCACTGATAGCCGGTCCGGCCTGGATATGGTTCCTCTTCGTTTTCTATGGCTTTTACTACGTCACGGAGGCGGTGCTAAAGGCCTTCGTAGCCGACCTGGTTGCTCCTGAGCTGAGAGGCACTGCCTATGGAATCTTCAACTTCACCATCAGTGTGACCGTCCTGCCTGCCAGCCTCATGATGGGATTCCTCTGGGATTCCGCAGGACCTAAATATGCGTTCCTGGTGGGAGCCGGGCTCGCTTTCCTCGCCATTCTGATTTTCATTGCTGCTATCAAAGACGGCTAGCCTGAATGACCCTCTTTTTTCGGCTCGCTGGTTTCAGGATTTACCGGCATTTGGCGATAGATTCCTAGCTACATATTGAATAAAAAGGATCCAAAGGGATACCGATTAAAATTATAGAAAGCGAAGTCGGGCAGAAAACGACGAGGTGAAGAGTCATGCCCGAATCATCGGAGAAGCAGCCGGACAGGCCGGGCGGCGAGATGGATTTTGCCGTTCAGTCGATGAATATCCTGGGTTCGCTGCATGCGGCAATGGTGAATTTTCACCTCTACCCTCCCTCGTCGGACCTGGTCCAGGAATCGGTCAGAAGGGCACTGGAAGACCTGCGTGAAGCTCTCTTGTCATGGGGGAGCATCAGCTTCTGCGAACTGGAGGGTAAGCTCCTCATAAACGAGTTCTGCCTAGAGGAAAAGGACCAGGCTCGCCCCAATACACAAGCTTTCCTCAAGGACCTCGCTCTCTGGGAAGCAAGGAGTATCAGCTTCGAGCCGGGCCTCGAGGATGAGGAACTCTGGATCTTCCTGGAGCTCTTTGGGCGCAAGCGCGCCGACCGAACCATAGAAGGCACCCTGGCCGAGCTGCTGGAAGCAGACCGCATCCGGAACATAGGGGTTGATGAAAAGATCTATGTATCACTAAGCCGTGATCAAGATATCAGTTCTTTAGGCACCGGCGGACCTGCGAGCGAAGCCATGGACCTCTTGAAAGACGAGGTCTTTGTAAGATATCTCGTCGGCGGCGCATCTACCGTTGAAGCCTCAGCTGAAGAAGTATCGCAGCTCATGTCGGATCCACAGCGTATTAATATGGCCTTCAATAACGTAATGGCCGGCTTCGAGAGGTCCGGGGGCTCCGTGGGGCCTGAAAAGGCGAGAGTTATACGGGACACCGTGGACCGCATGTATAGCATCGTCGAACGCCTGCCGGAGAGCGATCTAAAAGACACCTTAAATGAAGAAATGGTCGGTATTCTCGCCACGCTTGAACCGGAAACACTGGTCGAGGTACTGACCGAAACAGCGCCCGAAGCCGTGAAGTCTCCCGAAATGCGCCGCGAGATAATATCCACCATCGAGGGCGAGAATGTGCTTAAGCTCGCCGATCAGGTGATCGAGAAGTACAGGACATTGCTCGAGGATCGCGATAGAATGAATCCCCGGGACTATGAAGACTTATGCCTGCTGCTCAATGAAATTATCTCAGACCTTTACGAACAGGGTGACCCTGTCTATCACCCCGAGATTACGCGGCGTCTCCGGACATCCGGCCTCCTCGATCAATTAGTAAGAAGCCATCCGGAAGCAGGGAGGGATATGGAAATATATGGTATTGTGACGGATATACAGGCCGCGGGCTCCCTTCGCCCGTTGGAGGGCCTCTCCGATAATGAAGTGATCCTGGTAGCCAGAAAATTGCTGGATCTCGGAAACCACGAAATACCAAAGAAGATCATCGAAACTACTTTGCATAATCTGGAGAGCGACCGGGTAGATTTCAGAGCCCGCGCGGCGGAATTTTTGAGGGACATGCATGAGAGTTTCAGGCAGAGCGGGCATGTGGGGAATATACTCGAGGACAGTGGCAATCTGGCGGATCTTCTTGAACGGGAGCAAGTGCCGGCGGTGAAACAGGCCCTGATCGAATTGGCGGGGCTGGCGGCCGGCGACCTTTTCATTAAAGGAAAAATGGAGGAGTTCGAACGGATTGCGAGGAGCCTTATCCAATTTACGACGCCTCAAGGTGATGAAAGGATAAAATGGGCCGCTCAAGGCGCTTTATCTTCTCTGGATAAGGAATCGGTTGGGAAGCCGCTAGCCGAAAGCCTCTTTGGCGAGGATAAGAATATGAGAGAGCTTGCCGCCCAAATTCTTCCGTTCATTCCGGGATCCCTCACTAGCGATGATGTTATTGAGCGCCTCAAGGGGGAGGACGAAATAAAAATCAGCCCGGAAGCGGGGCGGGTCTGCCATTTGATAGCCGAGCCCTTAATCGCCGGGATTCGCGAACTCATGGAAGCAAATGCCAGGGAAGAGGTATACATACGCTCGCTTCAACTTCTGGAACTCATGGGTGGTAATACCGCTCTTGCGGAGATTAAATCCGCTCAAAACAATCCCATACCTGCCGTAAGGGCTCAGGTTTTCCGTTCGTTGGGGAAAATGGCCGCGGGGGATCCCAGCCTGCTTCCTCATTTTCTCAAGGCATTGGGCGACGAGGATGTAGATGTGAGGCGGGAGAGTGTGAGGGGGCTCGGGGCCATAGACGACGAGCGATCGATTGAAGCGCTTCTCGGGATCATCAATGGCAAATCTCCGAGCGGCGGCGAGGAACACCCTCGGGTGGAAGAAGCGGCCTGCTTCGCCCTGGCCCGGCTGGGTCCGGAGAAAGCATTGGCACCCTTATCCGATTTGCTGAAAAAAAAGGTCTTCGGGCTGCGCAGGCGAACCATCCATCCCCGCGTTCAAGCGGCGGCCTGTTTTGCACTCAGCCAATTGGGAGGACCGGAGATAGTCGATGCCGTGCGAGTGCACCTTGATGATCCGGATCCGATCGTAAGAAACGAAGCTCGTAAAGCAATGGGGGTCTTCAGAAAACGCGGCTACGTCGACTAACCAATCGGGTCAACCCTCGACACACTGACCAGACTACCAAAACTACCAGGCAGACCAACCGCCATCCACGCAAAAGACGGCACCGGTTACATAAGAGGCTGCATCAGAGGCGAGGAAAACGGCGGCGGGGGCGATTTCTTCGGGCTTGCCCGTCCTTCCCATTGGAATCAACGAAAGCGCCCTTTGGCCCTCTTCGGCATCCGACAACAACTGTTCGGTGAGTTCCGTTCCCACAAAACCGGGCGCCAGGACATTGGCCCTTATGTTGAACGGGGCCAATTCTATGGCCATGCTACGGGTGAGCTGTACCAGTCCGCCTTTACTTGCACTGTATGCGCTGCATTTATACAATCCCTTTATTCCTGCTACGGAAGCAACGTTGATCATGCAACCACCGCCTTGCTTCTTCATGATGGGGATAACTTCCCGACAGCAGTTAAAGGCGCCATAGAGATTGACCGCCATGATTTGATCCCAATGCCCGTCTTTCACTTCCTCCGCCAAAGCATAGCTGGGGTTCAGGCCGGCGTTATTAACAATAATATCGATATGGCCGTATTCCTCGAGGCTCTTTGCGACTATAGCCCTTACGTCGTCGGGGTCGCTTACATCGACCCTCAGCCCCAACGCCCGCCGGCCTGAAGCTTCGATTTCCGCGGCCGTCGAGCGGAATTGCTCCTCGGTCCGGCTGAAAACCACAATATCGGCACCCGCCCGGGCCAGGGCAAGAGCGATCGAGCGGCCGATACCACGGCCGGCACCGCTTACCAGCGCTATCTTGCCATCCAGGCTAAAAAGATCCATGAGCATATTATAAATACCTTCAGGCCGAATTCTATTCCCTTATTGAGAATAATAGGTTGGCTGATTCGATTGACGAAGCATAATAAATTAAATAATATTAGGTTAGCCTAATAATATAAGTTAGAGATCATAAAGAGGTGGAATGGATGCTCACTGAAAAGATGGAGGAGTACCTCGAGGCGCTCTTCAAGCTCGGTGGCGATGGGGGAAACCTGAATCCGACACGGTTGTCGGAACATCTCAACGTGACGGCGCCCACCGTTCTGGACATGTTAAAGCGTTTGGAATCGGATGGTTTCATTCGGTATCACGACCCGGGCAAGTCCGCGGACAAGGGCAGGCAGCGGGGGAAACGTAATATAAGTCTGACCGCGAAGGGGCAGCGAGCGGCGAAGGCCCTGGTGCGCAGACATCGCCTATCCGAACGTTTTCTCACCGATGTGCTCGGGCTTGATTGGGAATCGGCGCATAGGGAGGCCTGCCGCTTCGAGCACGTTCTGTCGCCCGAAGTGGAAGAGAGGCTGGCCGAGATGCTTGGCAACCCGGAAACCTGTCCTCACGGCTATCCCATACCGGACGAGAAGGGGAATATCAGAGAGCCGGCGCAGGAAATCCGTCAATTATGTGATTTTAACGCCAACGAAAAAGGGTGCATCGCCAGGGTCGAGGAAGAGCAGCCGGAGTTACTGCATTACCTGGCTACCCTCGGCTTGCTACCCGATGTGGATATCGAGGTGAAGGAAGTAGCCCCGTTTGGAGGACCCCTCCTGGTAAAAATCGGCGACACGCAGTACGCCCTCGGACGCGAGGTGGCATCAAAGATCTGGACCAAAAAGCGGCACAGGCGTGCGAGGGGAGGACCACGTTGGACGGATGCTGCGAAGTAGGCAAGAAACAAAATCGACTGGAACAACTGGAAAAGATAAGGCGCAAAGCGGAATACGT
Organism: Candidatus Solincola sediminis; assembly: GCA_001767605.1. GTDB lineage: Bacteria > Actinomycetota > Geothermincolia > Geothermincolales > RBG-13-55-18 > Solincola > Solincola sediminis. The sequence goes on from MELM01000022.1 coordinate 28,629, forward strand.
CTTCGCCCTTGCCGGCAATCCCAACGTTGGCAAGTCGACCATTTTCAATCGTATCACCGGTATGGGCGTTCTCACCGCCAATTATCCGGGCATGACGGTCGAATTCAATTTAGCCCTGACCGAATTCGAGGGACGTAAGGTAGGGATTGTCGATCTGCCCGGAACCTATGCCCTTGGAGCCATCTCGGAAGACCAACTGGTAGCACGGCGCGGAGTTCTGCAGGGCAGGCCGGACCTCGTAATCGTCATACTCGATGCCAACAACCTCGCACGTAATCTTTATCTCCTGCTTCAATTCATGGACCTTGGATATCCGGTTATCGCCGCCCTGAATCTCGTCGATCAAGCCGAAAAGGCGGGTACGCATACCGACCAGCAGCTGCTTTCCGAGATTCTGGGGATCCCGGTTGTAGCAACGGTGGGAATCAGGGGGGACGGCCTCGACGAGTTGATGCACCAATCGCTCGAGATGGCCTTGAAGAGAGATGAATATACCGTTCTCCCTTTCTCGTATGCCATGGATCTCGAATCTCGCATTCGGAAACTGGCCCAGTACTCGAAAAAAGAGCTGGCCGAAACCCCGTATGGACTGTCTCATAGGGCTCTGGCGATACTCCTTCTAGAGCAGGACAAGGAGCTAACCAGCCTGGTCCGCGAAATGCCGGCAGGCGAAGGCCTGTTGGAGCTCAGTCGCGAGATCGGTGCCGAAATCGAAAACGAGCACGGCGACCGGGCATCCTTGGTGCTGGCACGGGAGAGGCACGGAATAGCTGGAAGCATCGCAGCCGCGGTTCAGGAACGGAAAACTTATAACAAGCCGAGTTTGGGGGAGAGGCTTTGGGAATTGACGACCTCTTTCAAAACAGGCATACCGATATTGATCCTGGCTTTGGCTACGATTTTTGTGGCGATTTTCGTGGGGGGTAGTTATCTTGCCACCCAGTTCGACCATTTCTGGAGCAGCCTGGTGGCGGATCCTCTAGCTAGGGGCATGACTTCTCTGTTCGGTGCCAATGCCTTTTCTCAATCGTTGAATTGGGCTGTAGATGGTTTGGGCGCAGTACTGGGGATAGCCCTGCCCTTCCTGCTCGTTTTTTACATCATTCTTGCCTTTCTCGAGGACACAGGGTACTTAAACTCGACGGCTTTCTTGACCGATCGCTTCATGCATAGACTGGGCCTGCACGGCCGGGCGGTGATCCCGCTGATCTCGGCCGTTGGATGTAATGTGCCTGCGATTATGGGGACCCGGGTGCTTTCCACTAAAAGGGAACGAATTATCGCGAGCACCTTGATTGTGCTCACTCCCTGCAGCGCTCGCATCGCGGTGATCATGGGAGGACTCGCGCTGTTCGCGGGTTGGGCGCCGGCCCTGCTCCTATTCGGCATAATCTTCGTTGTCCTCACCGCGGCCGGATTATTGTTAAACAAACTTCTTCCAGGTGAATCAACCGGCCTAGTCATGGAAATGTTTCCCTTTCGCCAGCCATCGCCACGCATAATATTGAAGAAAACCTGGCAGCGGCTAAAAGATTTCTTATACATCGCCGCGCCCTTAATAGTCGTTGGGAGCTTCGTGCTGGGCTTTCTTTACGAAACGGGTTGGATATTCAAGTTGACAGTGGTATTAAAGCCGATCACTGAATGGTGGCTTGGTATTCCGGCCGCGGCCGGATTGGCGCTGATATTCGGTTTTTTGAGAAAGGAAATGGCTCTGGCATTTCTCCTCGTACTGGCGGCACACCTTGTGCCCGGCGTTATGGAGAATTCGCCCTTGCTGGACTTTATGACCAAGGGACAGATCTTTACCTTCACACTCGTATGCGCTATTTACTTGCCTTGTGTAGCGGCTTTTGGTGTGCTCTGGAGGGAACTCGGATGGAAGGAAGCTCTGAGCATCGGGGCCTCAACCGTTCTGCTTGCCCTCGTTCTCGGCGGCCTATCCCACCTCATTCAACTCGCTACCCACTAAGGGTTTAAGCTTCTTTTAGGGTTGAAGCGGGCGAAGCGGAGGGAAACATTATGATTATTATAAGATCAAGCCGCGGGGAGGATGAAATGAAGGAAGCCCTATACTGGGAAAAGCTCGATAACAAAGTCCATTGCCTGCTCTGCCCTCAAGACTGCCGCATTGCGGAAGGGAAGCAGGGTTTCTGCGGAGTCAGATTGAATGAGAGCGGGGTGCTCTATTCCGAGATATACGAGCGGATCATGGCGGCGCAGATGGACCCCATAGAGAAAAAGCCCCTTTACCATTTCCATCCAGGAAGCATTATTTATTCCATTGGCACCCGTGGCTGCAATCAGAGATGCGATTTCTGCCAGAACTGGCATATGTTGGAGCCGGATGCGAGGACCGGCAAGATAACTGCGCGCCAGGTCGTTGACAACGCGAAAGAAGAAGAATCCATAGGAATCGCCTACACTTACAACGAGCCGACCATCTGGTACGAGTTCGTACTCGAGTGTTCGCAATTGGCGAGAGAGGAAAATCTGGCCAATGTGCTTGTGTCCAACGGCTCAGTTTGCGAGGAGCCCTTCAGGCGCCTAGCTCCCTTCATCGACGCTATGAACATTGACGTGAAGTCCATGGACCCGGAGTTCTACCGTAAAATATGCAAGTCGAAGCTGGAGCCGGTGCTTGAGACCTGCAGGATCGCCAAGGAGGCGGGCATCGAGCTGGAAATAACAAACCTGGTCATTCCTACCCTCAATGATTCCGACGAGCTAATTTATAAACTGGTCGATTTCGTGTCGGAGCTCGGGTCCGATGTCCCCCTGCATTTTTCCGCTTACTTCCCCAGCCATACGATGACCATAGAACCTACTCCGCTGTCATCCCTCGAAAGAGCGAAGGAAATAGCGTCTGAAAAGCTTTATTATGTTTATCTAGGCAACGTGGCTGCAGGAGATGCATCCAATACTCACTGCCCTCGTTGCAGAAATCTACTTATTAGCCGCAGCCGCTACCTGGTTTCGCTCGACGGCATAAAAAACGGCGCTTGTGACAACTGCGGCAGGAAGGCGGATATCGTATTGTGATTGAAAACGAGGGAAGAGCCGGGAATCCTTCCGGACCGGAACCGGAGGAATCTCCGGAGCAACCGCGGGCCCCCAAGGAAAGCTTCCCGTTAGGCCGATGGATAATCCTGTTGTTGGTTCCCCTCATCTTCATGCTGATGGTAATGCCCACCGGCTTTGTGGTCGAGAGCCCCGGGCCTGCCTTCGACCTTCAGGATGATTTTACGGTTCGTATGGCACAGACTTATTCCTCCATGGGCCAATTCATGCTGACCGCCGTTTCCATTCAAGAATCGAATATTGTCTATCACCTGCTGGCGGTATTCGATCATGACTACAGAAACATCAAGGAAACGGATTATTTGGGAAAAAATCTCGATTCGACGGGTCAAACCCTGGTGGATGATGTCATTACTGTATTAAGCCAGAATACGGCCACGGTCGAGGGGCTCCGAGGGACAGGAAAGCAGGTAAGCATACAAGGCCTTGGAGTGATGGTGGTATCGGTGCTGGAAGGTTTGCCCGCCTTCGGCGTCATGAATCTGGCTGACGTTATTGTGGCTGCAAACGGCAAACCGGTTGGCAATGCCCAGGATCTCCGCGATATAATCGCCACCGCATCAGGGGACGACATCATAAAACTGCAGGTGAAAACGATAAGCCAAGATATGCTAAGACAGCAGGAAGATTCGAGTCCGGAGAATATCGATCTGTCCGCTATCCTCGATAAGGAATCCAAGGAGTATGAGCTTCGGGTCGCAACGGATGCGGAAACCGGAAGGTCCTTGATCGGCGTTGCCCTTCGGGATTATTTTACATATTCATCAGAGATCCAGGTCGATTGGAATATTGAAAACGTCAAAGGTCCCTCTGCCGGCCTTATGATGACCCTATCCCTTATCAATGCCCTGACACCGGAGGACCTAACCTCAGGAAAAAATATAGCGGGAACAGGCGAGATCTTTCTCTCGGGGCTGGTTGGACCGATAGGTGGCCTTCCCATGAAGATCAAGGCAGCGGAGAGCAGGGGGGCTGAGATCTTTATATATCCGGCCGGCAATGAGTCAGACCTGGCTGGAGTTACGACGAAAATGAAACTCTATCCAGTGGCTACCCTGCAGGAAGCCCTCGACATCCTGAATCCCCATTGAAGACTATCAACTGCCAGCCTTTCTTGAATCCCTCTTTCTGAACCAGAGCAATCCCGAAACATATGGCCTTCTAGCAGGAAGAACGCTTTGAACATCAATCATTGAAGGAGAAGCCGCGCCAGGTGGCGAAATCATTATTCGAGGCAAAAGGGCATAATTGGCGGAACCATATCGCCAGATTGTCCGTCGAATATGCTACAATTTGCTTGGATATGCAGGCAAAACGTGATAGAATTTCGTTTTTTAGGTGGAGCCGGGGTCAGAGCAGAGGTGATTTAGAGAATGAAGCCTACTGGGATCGAAAACAATAGCCTATCCGATATCATGGAGACAATGCGGAAGCTCGTCGGTAAGATGGTACGCATCTCTGTAAAGGAATCGAAGCCAAAGACACACTGGGAAGAAAAAGAGGGCATTGTCGAGGGAGTGTATCCGACAGTCTTTCTCTTTCGCTTTAAGAACCGTAGGGATGTTGATGAAAGGGTCGCCTACAGCTACGTCGATGTCGCAATCGACGATGTTAAGATCCTCAAGAATTGACGTGAAAGAGCAGCCAAGGCATAAGCCTCCCCGTCAGGGCTTTCTCGGCGGGGAGATTTTTTTCGGGAAGAAATGATATACATAGGTACAGCCGGCTTCAGTTATCAGGATTGGAAAGGTATGTTTTATCCTGAAAAGCAGGATAAAACGTATATGTTGGAATACTATTCCTCCAGGTTCCCGGTTGTAGAAATAAACAGCACCTGGCACGCGCTGCCCTCGCCGGCAAGCCTTCTTTCCATGGCCAGGCGGACCTCGCCGCAATTCCAGTTCATCATCAAGGCTTACAAGGGTTTGACCCACGCTTATCACGATAACCTGGACGAGTTTGAACGCTTCAAGGAGGTCATCAGGCCGGTTGAGGATCATGGCAAGTTGGCGCATATTCTTGCCCAGTTCCCCTGGAGCTTTAAGAACACACAGGCAAACAGGGATTACTTGTGTTTTTTTCGGGATAGGCTAGGCGAACGTCAGATCGTCGTCGAATTCCGCAACGAGAAGTGGATAACCGATGAGAGTATCGAGCTTCTACGCGAGCTCGAATTAGGATTCTGCTGCGTCGATGAGCCTCAGCTCAAAGGGCTGGTAAAACCACATATCCATTTGACGACCAGGACCGGATACGTAAGATTCCATGGCCGCAACTATGAGACCTGGTGGGACCCCAAGCGCCAATCCTGGGAGAGGTATGATTACCTTTATTCCGAAAAGGAGCTCATGGCGTGGGTGCCGGGCCTACTACGACTCGATGATGAAGCAGAAAGAACCTATGCCATATTCAACAATCATTACGCCGGAAAGGCGCCTCGCAACGCCAGAATGCTCGCCGGTCTTTTGCCGGCTGAGAGGATAGCTCCTTTGCTTTTAGAAGATGATGGCCCTGTAAACGGCGGACTTGCAATGGATGCTCTCTTTCAAGAGGAATAAATCTCTAGCTGAAGATCTCCTCCAGCTGCTCGTCACTGCGGAGCTTGTTTATTGTTCTTCCTATGAGTCGTGATACATGCATTTGAGAGATATCCAATGCTCTTGCTATCTCTACCTGAGTCATCCCCACGAAGAACCGCATATAGACAACCTTCTGTTCCCTTTCAGATAGTCTGGAGAGCAGATTTGCAATCGCTTCGCGGTCTTCGGCTAATGAATAATCGTCGTTGCCGTCGCCAAGGAAGTCGATCAAGCAGAATACCTGTTCGTCATCCTTGGAATAAACCGTATCCAGGCTGAGGCAATTTATGGCAAGGCCGCTCTCGATGGTCTCAATTATCTCTTCCACATTGGCATTCAAGCGCTGCGCGATTTCCTGGACAGTCGGCGGCCGCTGCAGTTCCTGAGTTAAATCATCAACGGCCTGGTTGAGCTCGAATCCCTTGATTTGCAGGCGTCTGGGAATACGGATTGTCCAGCCTTTATCGCGTAAATAGCGCTTGAGCTCTCCTATTATAGTAGGCGTGGCATAGGTGCTGAATTCGAGGCCTCGGTCGATGTCGTAGCGGTCGACGCTCTTGATCAATCCGATGTAACCGACCTGGAGAAGGTCCTCCAGCGGTTCCCCTCGATTCATGAATCTTCTCGCCAGGTAATCGACGAGATCGATATTCAGGGAAATGAGCTGGTCTCGTATCCCATAGTCTCTGCTCTCCTTAAGCTTAAGGAAGAGCTCTTTTGTCAGTTGTCGTCTTGCCTGCTGTTTCGAATCACTCGCCACTAACAACCCCTTATAGGAAACCTTTGTTCGTAGGCACCCTATTATATAGTAGAAACCTCCTGAAATGGAGATTTTTTTCGAAGGGATATACGGCAGAGATCTTCCTCATTTTTAATGTCAACGGCATCGACTACCGATTCCATTATCAACCTGCTTAATGAAGCAGGCATAGCCAGGTGGCCCTGACAGTCCGTTGAAGGTATCGAAATAAGGATGATTTCGAGGTATTCTTCGCCCGGTCCTATTTCGACTTGGATTTTGCCGTCTCCGGGGGTGTGGCTGAGCGTGAAACTGCTCGCCTCATCGACAGCGATCCGCAGGTCCTCCAACTGGGCTAGATTAAATTCCATTCGACTCCCTATCATATATACAGCCAACCTGATTACTTGTTGAGAGAACGGATCTGCGGGGAGGCGAAGTCGTATCAAATCCTCTTTGTCATCCAATACCTTACCCCTCTCGCTGTCGGGTGTTTCTTGTTTATTATCGGAATAAGTTGATTTTCCCCTAAAAGAGTTCTCTGGAAACACGATTTTCCGGGTTTTGGCGGTTTTTGGTCCTCCCACATACCCACGACGCTCTTTCGTGCAGCCTGAACTTAATGTTAAATAAGTGATGGCCCGTTAAGAAGAGCTTCTAAGAGCAATAGATGGAGGGAAAGCATCGTTGGAGGAATATACCAAAGTCACGCTAGAAATCCGGATCCGAAAAGCGGGCGTGGTGCCGATTCTCGAACTGGAAGGGGAGATCGACTTATCTACGAGTCCAAGGCTCAAGCAGGCGGTCTACAACCTGATAGAAGCGGGGAACAAAAACATCGTGCTCGACCTCTCCGGAGTGAAATTCATGGACAGCACCGGCCTGGGTACCCTTGTCGGGGCACTCAAGAAGACCAGCATGCAATCAGGCACCGTCAAACTGATCTGTCCCAGCAAGAATATACTGAAAACTTTTACTCTAACCGGACTCGACAAAGTCTTTTTGATCTACGATAATTTGCGGGAGTGCCTGGGCGAATAGCCGGGGCGGGCCCTGTGGCACAAGCATTATCGGGGGAGTACCCGAGTGGCCAAAGGGGACGGACTGTAAATCCGTTAGCACAGCTTACGGTGGTTCAAATCCACCCTCCCCCACCAAATACGAAACGGCAGGTCAGGAGTACCTGCCGTTTTGGCTTAGGCGCCTACTATAAATATCCTAACGTCTTATTCTATTTCAAACCGGCCAGTGCTTTTCGAACCCCGATGGTGTAACCCGGGTTAACCTTTTCGAAATGCCCTAGCTGGCGTTCGAGGATCTCCATGTCGACGTTCTTCCAGATCAAGGTGCGCGAAGGAACACCTATCCGCCGAGATCAGGCGAGGTCGAAGCGGTCAAGGTTCATTACTTTGTTCCACACCTCTATAAAGTCGTGCACGAACTTCTTCTGAGAGTTCTCACATCCGTAGACTTCCGCCAAGGCCCGAAGCTGGGAGTTCGAACCGAAAATGAGGTCAACACGAGTGCCGGTCCACTTGAGTTCGCCCGTTGCGCGATCACGACCCTCGAACACGTCTTCGTCTTCCGAGGTTGCCTTCCACGTCGTGCTCATGTCGAGCAGATTCACAAAGAAGTCATTGGAAAGCGCCTCTGGACGCTTGGTGAAGACGCCGTGCCGGGACTGTCCGAAGTTGGCATTCAAGACGCGCATACCGCCAACGAGAACCGTCATCTCGGGGGCGGTCAGTGTCAGCAGTTGCGCCCGATCAACCAGCAGTTCCTCCGCCGATACGGCGTATTTGGTTTTGAGGTAGTTACGGAACCCGTCTGCAACCGGTTCGAGTACGGCGAATGACTCCACGTCGGTTTGCTCCTGCGACGCATCCGTGCGTCCCGGCATAAAGGGAACGGTCACATCGTGACCGGCATTCCTTGCAGCTTGCTCGACGCCGGCGCAACCGCCCAGAACGATCACGTCAGCAAGCGAAACTCTTTTCCCGCCTGGCTGCGCGCCGTTGAACTCCTTTTGGACCCCCTCCAGGGTCTGCAAAACAGTCGACAGTTGTGCCGGCTGGTTGATTTGCCAATCCTTCTGCGGCGCAAGACGAATGCGCGCACCGTTCGCACCGCCGCGCTTGTCGGAACCACGAAACGTAGACGCCAACGCCCAGGCGGTCGAAACCAGCTCCGAGATGGACAGACCCGAGGCAAGGATCTTGCCCTTAAGGTCCGCGATGTCTTGCGCGTCAATCAGCTCATGATCGACTGCGGGCACCGGGTCTTGCCAGATCAGTTCCTCCGCCGGAACCTCCGCACCGAGATAGCGAGAGCGGGGTCCCATGTCGCGGTGCGTCAGCTTGAACCACGCCCGGGCGAAGGCGTCCGCGAACTCTTCCGGGTTTTTGTGGAAACGCCGCGAGATCGGCTCGTAGATCGGGTCGAAGCGTAGCGAGAGGTCCGCGGTGGTCATGATGGGCGCACGGCGCTTCGACGGGTCGTGCGCGCCCGGCACCATGTCTTTCTCAGCGACATCCTTCGCAACCCACTGCTTGGCGCCCGCGGGGCTTTTAACCAGTTCCCACTCGTAGCCGAACAGCATATCGAAATAGCCCATGTCCCACTGGGTCGGTTTCGGCGTCCAGGCGCCTTCGATGCCGCTGGTGATGGTGTCATCCCCCTTGCCGCTGCCGAAACCGCTCTTCCAGCCGAGACCCTGCTCTTCGATGCCAGCTCCCTCGGGCTCGGGACCGACAAGCGCCGCATCGCCAGCGCCGTGACATTTGCCGAACGTGTGCC
>MELM01000022.1:37863-38042 GCA_001767605.1 Candidatus Solincola sediminis
CATGCGCGCGAAAGTCTCGCGGACGTCGCGGCCCGAGGCGACTGGTTCAGGATTACCACTCGGCCCTTCCGGGTTCACGTAGATGAGGCCCATTTGCACGGCGGCAAGCGGGTTCTCGAGGTCCCGATCACCGCTGTAGCGCTTGTCGCCAAGCCAGGTGTCTTCGCTGCCCCAGTAGA
>MELM01000022.1:38263-38472 GCA_001767605.1 Candidatus Solincola sediminis
CCCGCGCCCCCGCGGCCATCGCCCATGCGGTAGGTGCCTGCGCTGTGCCATGCCATCCTGATGAAGAGCCCCCCATAGTGACCATAATCGGCCGGCCACCAGTCCTGCGAGTCGGTCATCAGCGCATAGAGGTCCTTCTTCAGAGCCTCCAGGTCGAGTTTCTTGAATTCCTCAGCGTAGTTGAACTCCTCGCCCATCGGATTGCTCAT
>MELM01000022.1:38527-41758 GCA_001767605.1 Candidatus Solincola sediminis
TTCGACGTGCTCCTGCCGGTTGCTTGTCGGTTTGCTGCGCCCGTTACCGGACACCTGCTTTCTTCATTCATGAAGTTTCCTCCTTTACTCCCTTCCTCTCATCGTTTCTTCACACACTTATTACAGAGACCCTTGAGCTCCACGTGAACGCCCTCCACTTCCCCCATGCCGCCGACCTCCTCCGGCAGCGGCAATGAATCGTAGGCGGGGCTCTCGAAGTCCCCAAGCATCCCGCATCCCCGGCAGCTGAAATGGTGGTGGGGGCCCGTGTTTGCATCGAAGCGGAGCCTCCCCCGCGGCGGCCCCAAGGTGGCCACCAAGCCCAGGTCGTTAAAGAGCCACAGGCTGCGATAGATGGTGTCCAGCGAGACGGAGGGGATTTCCTTGCGTACTCGCCGGTAGATGGCTTCCGCGTCGGGATGGTCGGTGGTCCCCGCCACCACACGGAATATCTCCCTCCTCTGGTGGGTAACCTTGATGCCCTTTTTCCTGAGTGTCTCCTCGAAACGCTTCATGCGCAACGCCATTTCTTGCCGATCCGGGTTCATGGTCCTCCCAACTAAAAGTAATAATTACTACATAAGAATAGTTATTCTTATGTTATTGCGAACATGACATGCATCAATCCACATTTCGTTACATACCCCTTTTCCGAATGGTAAAAACTTGTACTTGCATTTTGCCACCGTCCCAGCCCTGGACAGACCTAGCAGGGTTTAAAGACTTAATCCAGAATTGGCTAAATACCGAGAGCATAGGGAATCGACCTTGTGGATGGTAAAATGCCGGTGCGGGCGAGGTCATGGTTGACAGAAAGGAAATGAACATGAAAAAAGTTTTGCTCTTAGCCATTTGTTTGCTATTGGTGGGAGCGCTCTTAGTTGGCTGTGGTAGTGGGTCCACGGGCGGCACCACGGAGAAGAACAACAACTCTACCACCACGAGTCAGGGTAGCACGCAGGGCAGCAACCAAACCGACCTCAGTACGTGCCAGGCCAATCTTCTAGCCATTGATTCAGCTGCCTTGGATTACAAGATAAGGAATAGTGGGCAGCATCCTTCAACTGTTGAGGTGCTGGTCCCCAATTATCTGGATAGCCTCCCCGTGGAGCCGTTCGGTGGAACTTATTCACTTACAAAAGATACCAGCCATGGGGACAACGTAAAGGCCGTTTGTTCAGAAGGACATACCTACTGAGAAATTTTGGCTTACCTTTTCTCACCACAACTAACGAACACGCCCTCGCAGCCTAGGGTGGTTCAAATCCACTCCTCACCAGGAATAAAGACCGGCCTGAATAACAGGCGGGGATTCCTGACCCTGTCCGAACAATATCTGAAGATCGCCAGGAGACAGAGCAAAGAATTCGTCTTAGTCTTTGCCGATATAGATGGTTTGAAGAATATCAACGATACTTTCGGCCACGACATGGGAGCGCGGGCTCTGATTGAGCGACCGATGTGTTCAGAAAGGTCTTAAGGGAATCGGATATCATGGCCCGCTTTGGTGGGGACGAGTTCGCCATCCTGACGACCAGTGCCCAACGGGAAGATATGCACAGCATTCTGGGGAGATTGCAGGCGGAGATCGAGGCCAGCAATAGAAGGGCTACGAGGCCGTACAGACGTCTATAAGTTTCGGCATGGAGTGCCACGACCCGGACCGTTCCTTATCCTTCGAAGATCTGCTGAAAGAGGCGGATGCTTTGATGTATGAGAGCAAGAGAAACACAGAAGAGACCGAGGGGAATTGAGTCACTGAGGAATGCCGGCTGGAGACAGCAAGACCACTTGCCGGCAAACTGAGGTGAGCACGCCGCTATGTGTCTGCTCGCGCTTTCAGAACTATAGGCTGAGCCACGGTTGAACCTGCGGTGCCATACATTCAGGTTTATTGCGCCTGTGGATAACTCCGACTTCATTCAGGCTCTTGCCTTAAGAACGCCCAGGTAACGTCCCGATTCGAGAAACAATCGACCAGGAAACTATATCTGCAGGTTTATGTTGAGTCAGTTGTGGTTAGCATTTATCTTGTGAAAGGGCATAGCGGATTCTCCGTTATCCATTAAGACGCGTCTTAAATGATAAAGGAGAGAGGGGGAGTTGAGGTGGGAACGAGAATCGCCTTGATTTTTGTTGCGGTCACATTAGCAATTGCCGCGATCGCCGGTGGATTTGCTTTATCTACGACGGCGGCGGGTGTCACATATCCGGAGCACAAGAATATCTCCACAACCCTTTTCTGGGTGGGAGAGGCGGCGGGACCGGAAAATGGCTATATTTCGAACAGTCAGAGCGCCTGGGACGAACAGTGGCAACAGCATTACGGGGGAGTGGATGATCCCAATCACAGGAATGGTTATCACCCGGCCGCATTCACACCTAAGGAAAACCCTTTCTATTTCGCTCTGCCTTACAACGACTTTGATGGGAACGGCAACCGCAAATCCGATGTCAGCATGGTTTATTGGTGGGGGTCCAAGCAGTGGGGACGGGATGAATCATGCTGCAAGGATCAATGGATAAAGATTACTAAGGGGAGCAAGACCGCTTATGCGCAGTGGGAGGACTGCGGGCCTTATGGAGAGGATGACGTTAATTATGTTTTCGGGTCGAGCTCATCCGCAGATAGCGTAGGTTTTGACGTATCTCCAGCCGTCAATGATTATCTCGGCCTCGCTGATACGGATACGGTCAATTGGCAATTCGTGGATGCTGCTTCCGTCCCCTCCGGACCCTGGACGGAGATAATTACCGGAGATGTGACCATACCGAAGGAAGCGACGATAAGCTCGTATTTCGCGGAAGGATACACCGGCGAAGGCTTCGAGGAGTGGCTGTGTCTCATGAACCCCAATGCGACCGCTACTACTGCTTACATAACCTATATTTTTAAAGACGCCGCCCCTTGGAACCGGTCGCTGCTAATAGGGGGAACCTCGAGGGCAACAATCAATGTAAATGATGTAGTGGGCAGCGGCAAGGAAGTCTCGATCAAGGTCAGTTCGGAGTTACCGCTCGTAGCCGAAAGGCCCATGTATTTCAACTACAAGGGTAAATGGAGCGGAGGCCATGCCGTAGTAGGAGTGCCCTCTACAAGTAGTACTTGCTATTTCGCAGAAGGCTACACCGGCGCAGGTTTTGAGGAGTGGCTTTCGATTATGAATCTGGAAACCGCCTCAACCGCCGCCCATATAACTTTCATGTTTACCGACGGCACTACCAAGACCC
>MELM01000023.1:0-5972 GCA_001767605.1 Candidatus Solincola sediminis
TGGAGGAGGGCCTGCGCTTCGCCATAAGAGAGGGAGGCCGCACGGTTGGAGCCGGAAGGGTCACCCAGATAGCGAAGTAAAACAAATATCCGCAGCCGGATATGGATGGAGAGCAATGGCAAGACCGAAGCAGAAAATCAGGATAAGGCTGAAGGCCTACGATCACGAGATAATCGACCGCTCGGCAAAGCAGATCGTAGAGACCGCCAAGCGCACCGGGGCTTCGATTTCAGGTCCGGTGCCACTGCCGACCGAGAAGCATGTTTATTGCGTGATCCGCTCCCCTCACGTGAATAAGGATTCACGCGAGCATTTCGAGATGCGGGTGCATAAAAGGCTCATCGACATAATGGAGCCCACCCCCAAGACGGTCGACTCCTTGATGCGTCTCGATCTGCCGGCCGGAGTGGATATCGAAATCAAGCTTTAATCCTTGCGATAGGGACGGCGGCGTCAAGCACGCAGCCGGTCATGAGAGGTGTTTGAGTTGAAGGGAATTATTGGAAAAAAGATAGCGATGACGCAAATCTTCTCGGAAGACGGGAAGATGATACCGGTCACAATGCTGGAAGCAGGGCCGTGTATTGTCACCCAGATCAAGACAACCGAGAAGGAGGGTTACAATGCCCTGCAACTGGGTTTCGGCGAGGTGAAGGCCAAGAAGCTGAACCGGCCGATGAACGGCCACTTCGAGAAGGCGGAGACCGAGCCGAAGCGCTACCTTGCCGAGGTCAGGGTGGAGGATCCCTCAGCCTTTCAACTGGGCCAGGAAATCAGTGTGGAATTGTTCTCCAAGGGAGACCGGGTAGATATAAGCGGCAACTCTAAAGGGAAGGGTTTCGCGGGAGTGATCAAACGCCATAATTTCGCCGGCGGCCCCGGGTCTCACGGAACCCATTTTCACAGGGCGCCCGGCTCAATCGGTGCCTGCGCCACCCCTTCACGGGTGTTCAAGGGAACACGCATGCCGGGAAGGATGGGCAACCAGAAAGTAACGGCCCTAAATTTGGAAGTAGTAGACGTAAAACCGGAAAGGAATCTGCTCTTGGTCAGGGGCAGCGTACCCGGACCTGACAAGGGGCTGCTGGTTATTCGGGAATCAGTTAAGGCGGCCAAGAGACGCAAGAAGAAGGCACACATAGTTACTTGAATCTGGAGCTGAGATGAAAGAAATCAAGGTTTACGACATAGAAGGACAGGAAACGGGCAAAGTCGCTTTGAGCGATTACTATTTCGCTTCCGAAGTAAATGTGCCGGTCATGCATATGGTCGTGCGCCGGCAGCTCGGTTCCGCCCGCAGCGGCACCGCTTCCACCAAGAACCGCAGTGCGGTGAGAGGGGGCGGCCGCAAGCCATGGCGCCAGAAGGGCACCGGCCGGGCCAGGGCGGGAAGCACCAGGTCTCCGATATGGAAGGGCGGCGGGACGGTATTCGGTCCGCAGCCGAGGAGTTTCGGCTTCAAGGTCAACCGTAAGGTACGCAAGCTGGCTCTACGCTCGGCGCTTTCCACCAGGGCCGGGGAGGACCGCGTAATGGTATTAGAGGATTTCAGTATCTCCGAACCCAAGACCAAGCTGGCCGCATCCGTTTTCCAGAATTTGGGAGTAGAGGATTATATCCTGCTGGTCCTGCCGGAGGAGGACGTGAAAGTGGTCAAGTCGGTGCGCAACCTGCCTTACGTCGATGTAATCAACCTTTCACATCTGAATACTTATGATGTTCTGGCCAATGACCGGGTGGTCTTCACCCGTGCATCATTACAGCAGTTACAGGAAGGGGCGGAAGATGAAGGATCCTCGTGATATCATCTTGCGGCCGGTGATCTCCGAGAAGAGTTACACACTCCTCGACCACAACAAATATACCTTCGAGGTACACGCCAAGGCGAAGAAGACCGAGATCCGCCAGGCGATCGAGGAAATATTCGGAGTGAAGGTGACTGCGGTCAACACCATTAGAATACCGCCCAAGCCGAAGCGCCAGGGCTGGACTGCCGGCCACACCTCCGCTCGTAAGAAGGCGGTCGTGAGCCTGGCGCCGGGGCATAGTATAGAGTTCTTCGAGGGCCCGTTGGGCTGAGTCGAGTAGGTGGATAATCATGGCAATTAAGAGGTACAAACCGACATCGCCGGGAAGGCGCTTCGCATCGGTCTCCGATTTCTCGGAAATAACGAAAAAGGAGCCCGAGAAGAGCCTGCTGGCACCCATGAATTACAAAGCGGGCCGCAACAATAAGGGCAGGATTACTACCCGGCATAAAGGCGGCCGGGTCAAGCGCAAGTACCGCATCATCGATTTCAAGCGGAACAAGGACAACATTACCGCTAAGGTTGCGGCGATCGAGTACGATCCCAATCGCAGCGCCCGCATCGCGCTTCTGCATTATGAGGACGGCGAGAAGCGGTACATACTGGCGCCTTCCAGGTTGAAGCTCGGCGACAAGGTAATGTCAGGTCCGGAAGCCGACATCAAGCCAGGGAATGCACTGCCGCTTTTGTCGATACCGGTCGGAACTATGGTTCACAACATAGAGTTGAAACCGGGCGCGGGGGGCAAGATGGTGCGTTCCGCCGGCTCGTCGGCACAGCTCATGGCCAAAGAAGGCGATTTCGCGCATGTAAAATTGCCTTCGAGCGAGGTGCGCCTGGTGAACATCAACTGCCGGGCTACGATCGGACAGATAGGCAACGCCGAGCACGAATTGCTCTCGGAGGGTAAAGCCGGCAGGGGCCGCTATAAGGGCCGCCGCCCCACGGTAAGGGGAACCGTTATGAATCCGGTTGACCACCCGCATGGTGGAGGAGAAGGCAAGTCCTCGGCAGGACGCCATCCGGTGACGCCATGGGGCAAACCGACATTGGGTTATCGCACGCGAGATAAAAACAAGCAATCGAACAAGTATATCGTACGCCGCAGGAAGACTTCGTGATCAGGAGGTTGCATTGGGCAGGTCGTTAAAGAAGGGACCTTTCATAGACGAGAAGCTCTACTTCAAGGTGGAGGAACTGAATAAGCGCAGCGAAAAGCGCATAATCAGGACTTGGTCCCGCCGTTCGACCATCTTTCCCGAGATGGTGGGCCACACCATAGCCGTCTATGACGGCAAACGGCACGTACCCATATACGTGACGGAGAACATGGTGGGGCACAAGCTCGGGGAATTTGCACCGACAAGGCGCCGAACCAGGCACGGACATGCCCATGAGCGGCCGACCCGGTTGAAGTAGCCGGTAGGGAGAACCAGGTGAGTTAAATGGCGGAAGCATTCAATGATGAAGGAGTAAGGGTGCAGGCGGTAGCCAGGTATGTTCGTATATCGCCCTCGAAGGCCCGTCAGGTGGCGGATCTGATTCGGGGAAAAGGTCTGGAGCAAGCCCGCTATATCACCGCCTTTTCACCTAAGGAAGCGGCGAGACTGATCGGAAAAGTGCTGGAATCGGCGGTAGCCAACGCCGAGAACAACGAAGGACTCAACGCGGACAACCTCATGGTTGCCAATTGTTATGTAGATGAGGGCCCCACACTCAAGCGCTGGAGGCCTCGCGCGCATGGAAGGGCGACTCGCATTCGCAAGCGCACGAGCCATATAACGGTTGTGCTGGCCGAACGTGAGGTAATCGAGGCGACGGGACGCCGCGGATTGAGGCGGCGCTCCGGCTCCAAGAAGAAAGGATAGATAGCGAGTGGGTCAAAAAGTACATCCGTACGGCTTTCGTCTCGGAGTGATCTACGACTGGAAATCCCGCTGGTTCGCCACGCGTGATTATGCCGATCTACTCCAGGAAGATCTTGCCATACGGCGTTATTTGAAAGCATATCTCAGGCGGGCGGCGATCTCGCGCGTCGAGATCGAGAGGACGAACAAGAGGGTCAAGGTGGATATCTATACCGCCCGCCCGGGAATCGTCATCGGCCGCCGCGGAGCCGAGGTAGATCGCATAAAGCGCGAACTCGCAACCATGACCGGAAAAGAAGTGCAGATAAACATACAAGAGGTCAACCAACCCGAGCTGGATGCTTTCCTGATGGCACAGAATATCGCCGAGCAATTGCAGGGGCGTGTTTCATTCCGCCGAGCCATGAAGAGGTCGGTGCAGAACGCCCTGCGGGCGGGGGCTAAGGGAATCAAGGTCTCCTGTTCCGGCAGGCTGGGCGGCGCCGAGATGGCCAGGACCGAGTGGTACCGCGAAGGCCAAGTTCCGCTGCAAACCCTGCGCGCTGATATAGACTATGGTTTTTTTGTAGCTCGTACGACCTTCGGCGTGATCGGTGTCAAGGTATGGATATATAAGGGAGTAATCGGCGAACCCGACCGCAGGGCGAAGCAGATACCGAAGGTCGTAGAGGAGTCCACACCGATCAAGGGCGCCGCGACCGAGGTACTCGAGGCGCCGATCGAAGATGCGGTGCCGGAGGAAGTGGAAGAGGTAATCGAGGCGCAGGTCTCGGAAGTCGAGGAAGGGCAGGAGGTCTAGCAGCAAATGCTGATGCCTCGCAAAGTCAAACACAGGAAAGTCCACAGGGGACGCATGAAGGGACGCTCGAAGGGCGCAACCAAAGTGCAGTTCGGCGATTACGGACTGCAGGCGCTGGAGCCGTCCTGGGTTACGGCGCGCCAGATCGAAGCGGCCAGAGTGGCAATAACCAGGCACATGAAAAGAGCTGGAAAAGTTTGGATCACTATCTTCCCGGATAAGCCGGTTTCCAAGAAGCCGGCCGAAACGCGAATGGGAAGCGGCAAAGGCAATCCCGATCACTGGGTGGCGGTAGTCAAGCCGGGAAGGGTCATGTTCGAGCTGTCCGGTGTACCCGAGCAGGTTGCGCATGACGCCATGAAGCGGGCGGCGCATAAGATGCCCATGAAATGCCGCTTCATCAAGCGAGAGAGCGCGGGTGGTGAGTAAGGTGGAAGCTCGAGAATTACGTGATTTTTCGTATGACGAACTGATCGAGAGACTCAAGCAGGCCAAGGAGGAGCTGTTCAACCTGCGCTTCCAGGCGGCCACCGGCCAGTTGGACAATACCTCGAGGATTGTCGAGACCAAGCGGGATATAGCGCGGATCTTCACCGTGATTCGCGAACAGGAACTCAGGGAACAGGAGCTCAACGAAGAGCTTAACGAGGAGGTTTCTTAATAGATGGCGGAGAGGTCGAGCACGCGGAAGGCGCGAGTGGGCACGGTGGTGTCGGACAGCATGGAAAAGACCGTAGTAGTCAGCGTAGAAACTCGCATGCGTCACCCGCTTTACGGAAAGATCGTAAAGAGAAGCAAGAAGTATAGCGTTCACGACGAGGAGAACCAATCCCGGGTGGGCGACGTGGTAAGGATCGTAGAGACCAGGCCGATGTCGAAGACCAAGCGATGGAGGCTGGCGGAGATCATCGAGCGCGCCGAGTAGCGATAAGCGGTGTCGGAGGAAGGCAAATGGTACAGGCGGAATCGCGAGTCAAAATAGCTGATAACACAGGGGCCAGGGAGATACTGATCATAAAGGTACTCGGTGGCTCCAGGCGGCGCTACGCCTATGTCGGAGACATCGTAGTGGGAACGGTAAAAACGGCGACACCGGGCGGCTCGGTCAAGAAAGGCGAGGTTGTCCGAGGGGTCGTAGTGCGCTGCAAGAAGGAGCGCCGGCGGACGGATGGATCATACATCAAGTTCGACGAAAACGCCGTAGTGCTGATAAACGAGGCCAAGGACCCGCGGGGAACGAGAATTTTCGGACCCGTGGCAAGGGAGCTGCGCGAGAAGAAATTCATGAAGATTATCTCCCTGGCGCCGGAAGTTTTGTAGAGAGAGAAACAGGAGAGGATTTCCGTGGCTGGTTTGAAGATAAAAAAGGGTGACCGCGTCGAGGTGCTGAGCGGCAAGTCCAAGGGCAAGCAGGGCCGTGTGCTCAAGAGCTTCCCTGGCGAAGGCCGGGTTGTGGTGGAGGGTGTGAACCTGATGAAGAGGCACACCAAGCCGTCG
>MELM01000023.1:5991-6302 GCA_001767605.1 Candidatus Solincola sediminis
GGAGGAATAGTCACTAAGGAAGCATCGATAGACATATCGAATGTCGGACTGATTTGCGAGTCCTGCAACCGAACGGTGAGGGTCGGATACAGGTTCGACGCCGAAGGGCACAAAGTACGCGTCTGCCGCCAGTGCGGGGCGGACGTCGGTTAGGAAGAAGGGAACCAAAAGGAAGAAAATGGCAGCCAGGTTAAAAGAGAGATACCGCGAGGAGATAATACCCGCTCTCAGGGAGCGGTTCGGTTACGGCAACGACCTCGAGGTGCCGCGCTTGGAAAAAATAGTAGTCAACATGGGAGTGGGCGAGGGAG
>MELM01000023.1:6328-11266 GCA_001767605.1 Candidatus Solincola sediminis
TATCATCACCGGCCAGAAACCGAAGCTCAACCGCGCCAAGAAGTCGGTGGCCGGATTCAAGCTGCGGGCGGGTATGAGCATCGGATGCAAGGTGACGCTGCGAGGCGATCGCATGTTCGAGTTCCTCGACCGCCTGACGTCGGTCGCCATTCCCAGGGTCAGGGACTTCAGGGGACTCAATCCCAGGTCCTTCGACCGGGCCGGCAACTTTAATATGGGGCTCGATGAGCAATTGGTTTTCCCGGAGATAGATTACGATTCGATCGACAAGATAAGAGGTATGGATATCACTATGGTCACGACGGCCAAGAGCGACGAGGAGGGGCTGGCCCTGTTGGAGGCCTTCGGAATGCCCTTCCGCTCAAGATAGTAAGGAGGCCTGATGGCGAAGAAGTCCTGGGTTGTGAAGCAACGGAGACCGGCCAAGTTCGATAGCAGGTCATACAATCGCTGCAAGCGCTGTGGCCGTTCTCGGGGATATTTTCGCAAATTCAATCTCTGCCGCATCTGCCTTCGCGAATTGGCGCACGAGGGCGAAGTCCCGGGATTGACCAAATCGAGTTGGTAAGGAGGCGGACGAGTCTATGACTATGACTGATCCGATCGCGGACATGCTTACGAGGCTTCGTAATGCCAGTTCCGCTCATCATGATAGCGTTGAGATGCCTTTCTCGAAGATAAAGCAATCCATCGCCGAGATACTGGCGAGGGAAGGCTATATCGGTGGCTTTGAGATCATCAAAGGATCAAGCTTCGACAGCTTGAAGATGTCCCTCAGGTACGGCCCCGATCGAGAGCAGCTGATAAACGGCATCAGAAGGATAAGCAAGCCCGGGTTGCGCGTCTATACCAAAAATACGGACATACCCCGGGTCCTGGGAGGGTTGGGTATGGCAATCATCTCTAGCTCCCAAGGTGTTTTGACCGACAAAGAAGCCCGCGAAAAGAACGTCGGGGGCGAGGTAATAGCCTACGTATGGTAGGTGAAGTGTTGGAGGTATGAATTGTCAAGAATTGGAAGAATGCCCATTGTGATCCCGGCGGGGACGCAGGTGGATATAGAGGGGCAGACGGTGCGGGTCAAGGGGCCGCGAGGCGAGTTGAGCCGGGAGTTCCACCCGGATATGATCTTCGAGATGGAAGACGGCAGACTGCTCGTAAAGCGCCCGGACGATTCGAAAGAGCATAAAGCCCTGCACGGTCTTAGCCGCTCTTTGCTCGCCAACATGGTGGAGGGGGTAAGCGCCGGTTTCGAAAAGAATCTCGAAATACACGGCGTAGGATACCGGGCCGTGGCGCGGGAAAAGGATATCGAGCTTGCTCTCGGTTTCTCGCATCCGGTTCTGGTAAAGCCTCCGGAAGGCGTCGAGTTCGAACTGGTGACGCCGACCCGGATAAGAATCAAGGGCATAGACAAGCAGAAGGTCGGCCAGATCGCGGCCAAGATAAGGGAATTGCGCAAACCCGATCCCTACAAAGGGAAGGGCGTGCGCTACGCAGGTGAACACATTCGCCGTAAAGCCGGAAAGACCGGGGCATAACCATGAAGAAGGCGAACAGGCAGGAAGGAAGGCAGCGGCGACAGAAGCGCGTGCGCAAAAAGGTCTCCGGGGTGGCGGAACGGCCGAGGCTTTCGGTCTTCCGCAGCAACCGCCACATCTATGCGCAGGTGATAGACGATACCGCCGGAACAACATTGGCCTTCGCTTCAAGTATGGAGAAAGGCCTGCAACTGGATGGGAAAGACAAGAGTGAGAAAGCCGCGGAAGTGGGCCGGCTTATCGCAAGTCGGGCACGCGAGAAGGGCATAGAGAAGGTGGTCTTCGAACGCGGCGGCAACCTCTATCACGGCAGGGTCAAGGCGCTTGCCGAAGGTGCCCGCGAAGGCGGACTCATATTCTAGTGAGGAATATATGAAACATTTTGGAGGTCAGGCATGCCTAAGGTAGACCCAACCCCGCTGGAGTTGGAGGAAAGAGTCATTCATATCAACCGCGTGGCCAAGGTGGTCAAGGGCGGAAGGCGCTTCAGCTTCACGGCGCTGGTGGTTGTCGGGGACAGGGCCGGCATGGTCGGATACGGATACGGCAAAGCCCGCGAGGTGCCTCTGGCCATTCAGAAGGGAGTCGAGAAAGCCAAGAGATCTTTATTCAAGGTACCGACTCGAGGCACCAGCATTCCCCATAAGGTGGTCGGCAAATACGAGTCTTCCAAAGTCCTCTTGAAGCCGGCCAGCGAAGGTACCGGCGTTATCGCCGGAGGTCCGGTGCGAGCGGTCATGGAGCTTTCAGGTGTTCAGGACGTGCTCACCAAGACGTACGGATCGCGAAATCCGGTGAACGTAGTCAAAGCTACCCTGAATGCACTAAAAGAAATCAATAGGGCGAGGGAGATAGCCAAGCTGCGCGCAACTGAAATGAAGCGGCCCAAGGAGGCGGTCAAGGTATGAGCGGCAGCGCAGGCATGGTGCGAATAACGCTGGTTCGCAGCACCATCGGACGTCCTCCCGTACAGCGAAAGACGGTCAGGGCCTTGGGGCTGAAAAGGATGAATCATTCGGTGATCCAGAGAGACAGCGCCGAGGTGTTAGGAATGATAAACAGGGTCAGGCACCTGGTAGAGGTGGAGCCCTGGGAAGAAAAGGCGGAATAGTCGCGAGGATCCCCCGCAAATCCTCGCGACTTTGAGAAGAGCAAGGTGATCAAGGTGACCTTTGGTATCAACGACCTGAAACCGGCCCCGGGCTCGACGCATGGCCGCAAACGCCTCGGCCGGGGAAGATCCTCCGGAAGCGGCAAGACCAGCGGCAGGGGCATGAAAGGACAGAAAGCCCGAGGCCAGACGCGCGTAGGTTTCGAGGGAGGCCAGATGCCCCTGCAGCGGCGGATACCCAAGCTACGCGGTTTCAAGCCGAGGGATAAGAAATATTACACGTTGATAAACGTGGAGCTTCTTAATGCTTTCACGGATGGTGAAATCATTACACCCCAAGTCCTGCAGGAGAAAAAACTGATCAAGAAGCCCGACGAGCAAATCAAAATACTGGGCAGGGGTGAATTGAAAAAGGAGCTGACTGTAAAGGCGCACGCCTTCAGCCAGAGCGCCAGGGAGAAGATCGAGGGCGCCGGGGGAAGTATAGAGGTGGTATAGCTTGCTTCGGGGCTTTCGAAACATACTAAAAGTCGCCGATCTTCGCCAGAAAATCCTGTTTACCCTTCTGGTCATAATGTTCTACAGGCTCGGTTCGGCCATTCCCTGCCCGGGGGTCAACACGCAGGCCTTGAAAACCCTGGTTGAGCAGGGTGGCATATTCGGCTTCATGGATTTCTTCTCCGGCGGCGCCCTGTCGCGACTCGCTATCTTCGGTCTGGGCATCATGCCTTACATAACAGCCGCCATCATCATGGAGATGCTGGTTGCCGTGATACCCAAGCTAAAGGAATGGCAGGAAGAGGGAGAATCGGGCCGGAGAAAGATAACCCAGGTTACCCGTTACCTGACCCTGAGCCTGGCGCTCATGGAGTCCATCGGTCTCGTATGGCGTTTTTCGCAGCCGACCGATTTAGCGGGCGAATCAGTATCCATCATCAACTTTACCTGGACCAAAGGGATAATTATCGTGGCTACCCTGACAGCAGGCATGGCCTTGCTGATGTGGTTCGGGGAGCTTATAACCGAGCGGGGGATAGGAAACGGCATGTCCATCCTCATCTTCACCTCGATCATCGCCCGCACTCCGGCCGAATTCAAAACGCTTATCAGCTCGACCCAACTAAAGTACGGCAACATCGCCTATGGAATCGTTATCTCGGTGCTGATGTCGCTCGCCGTGATAATTGCCGTAATATATCTGGACCAGGGAGAACGCCGCATACCCGTACAATACGCCAAACAGATACGCGGCAGGCGAATGACTATGGGTGGCACTACGTACATACCTCTCAAGTTGAACACATCCGGCGTGATCCCCATCATCTTTGCATCCTCAGTGATCTTCTTTCCGACTATGCTGGCACAGTTTATTCCCGCCATGCAGGGTTTCGCGGAGAAACTTTCTGGCGGATACCTCTACTTCATTCTCTATACGGCAATGATCATATTTTTCGCTTACTTCTACACATATATCGTATTCGACCCGTATACGCAGGCTGAACACCTGAAGAAATACGGTGCGTTCGTGCCCGGAATACGCCCAGGCACCCCGACCGCCGTGTTTTTCAGCAAGGTGATCAATCGTATTACCCTGCCCGGGTCGTTCGGGCTGGCGGCTATAGCCTTGCTGCCTGCAACGATGTTCTACTTCTTCGGTACCAGACAAATACCCTTCGGGGGCGCGGCGATCATGATTATTGTAGGTGTCGCCCTCGAGACCATGAAGCAGATAGAAGCACAGCTGCAAATGCGTCATTACGAGGGATTCCTCAAGTAGAGCTATGTGAAAGGTGATGGCATGAACTTGATACTGCTGGGTGCTCCCGGTGCCGGAAAAGGAACCCAGGCGGAAAGACTTAGCGCTATCTACGGAATTGCCCACATTTCGACCGGCGATATCTTGCGGGAGAATATAAGGGAGGGCACGCGGCTCGGGGTCGAGGCCGGGCGATACATGGAAAAGGGTGAATTGGTCCCCGATAAGGTAGTGATCGACATAGTTCGGGAGCGATTGAGAGAGTCCGATTGCGACAGGGGCTTTGTCCTGGATGGATTTCCCAGGACGATTGAACAAGCCGAATCTCTCAAGACGATATTGGCCGAGATAGGGAAGCCAATCGATCACGCGATCAACATCGAAGTTCCCGACGAGGTTGTTGTAGAGAGGCTTTCAGCGAGGCGAGTCTGCAATTCATGTGGAGCGGTCAAACACCTTATCTATAATCCACCGCGCCAAGAAGGCATCTGCGACGAGTGCCCGGGGGAGCTGTGCCTGCGACCGGACGA
>MELM01000023.1:11331-11626 GCA_001767605.1 Candidatus Solincola sediminis
GCTACCAAACACTCGGATTATTGCGCGAAGTGGACGGCAGCCTGGAGATGGATCGGGTCCTCGAGGAAATACGATCTGTTATCGATAAACAGACTATTCCGGGCTAGTATGATTATCAAGAAATCGCTGGAAGAAATTGGTAAGATGCGGGAGGCCGGCCGTATAGTGGCAGGTCTTCTGGACATGCTTGAAGGTCAGATCAAGCCGGGAATGAGGACCGAAGCACTGGACCGCATTGCCGAGGATTATATCAGGGAGAGGAACGGTGTTCCTTCCTTCCTCGGATATCGCGGCT
>MELM01000023.1:11769-16755 GCA_001767605.1 Candidatus Solincola sediminis
CCGGTGGGAGAAGTGAACGCGGTCGCCGAACGCTTGATGGCGGTTACCCAAGATTCCCTGAACTCGGGGATCGCCGCCTGCAGGCCCGGAAACCGCATGGGCGATGTTTCCAACAGCATTCAACGGACGGTCGAAGAAGCCGGATTCTCTGTCGTGGTTCAATTCGTAGGCCATGGTATAGGAGTAGAAATGCACGAGGAGCCGCAGATACCGAATTTCGGGCCTTCGGGAAGGGGTGCGGTGCTGGAAGCGGGAATGGCCTTCGCCCTGGAACCCATGGTAAACGAGGGCGCTTTTGAGGTCGAGGTTGATGCCGATGGGTGGACGGTGCGAACGGTGGATGGAATGCTTTCGGCCCATTTCGAACATACTGTCGTGGTTACCGATAATGGGCCGCAAATACTCACTCTACCTTGACTTATATATGGACGAATATGTCATTCTTTGTTAGAATACAAATTCTGGTGCGAAAAAATAACGTGCGGTGCTGAGGTAAGCGCGGCGCGAGGAGAGTGAGGGATTGGCCAAGAAAGAAGGCGCAATTGAGGTAGAGGGAACGGTTCTGGAACCCTTGCCGAATGCCATGTTTAGGGTCGAGCTGGAGAACGGCCACAAGGTGTTAGCGCATATTTCTGGCAAGATGAGGATGCATTATATTCGAATTCTGCCCGGGGACAGGGTGGTGATCGAGATATCGCCTTATGACCTGAACCGGGGCAGGATTGTGTATAGATACAAATAGAACTGACCATGAATTGAAAGGAAGATTCTGGAAGAATGAAAGTAAGGGCATCTGTTAAGAAGATGTGCGATAAATGCAAGATAGTCCGGCGACGGGGCCGGGTTTTCGTCATATGCGAGAATCCGCGCCACAAGCAGAGGCAGGGCTAGGAAAAGGGGGCATGCGACTTTGGCGCGTATAGCAGGAGTTGATCTTCCGAGAGACAAGCGGGCGGAGATATCTCTCACCTATATCTTCGGCGTGGGCAAGCCCACGGCACAAGAGATACTGGATAACTGCCAGATTGATCGCAACACCAAAGTGCGAAGCCTGACCGATGAAGAGGTGGTGCGCCTGCGCAGCTACATAGACCAGAACCTCAAGGTCGAGGGCGACCTGAGGCGCGAGGTATCGCAGAATATAAAGAGGAAAATGGAGATAGGATGCTACCAGGGACTGCGGCACCGGGTCGGACTTCCCGTTCACGGGCAGCGTACCCATACCAACGCCCGCACCCGCAAGGGGCCGCGCAAGACGGTGGGCGTCCGGAGAAAAGCCAAATAACGAACGACTGAAAGCGCCCGAGATCAGGCGATAGGAGGATAAGTGGCCAAGCCTAAGACAAGGACCAGAGGCAGAAAGAAAGAAAAGAAATCGGTATTGTATGGGGAAGCCCACATAAAGTCGACTTTTAACAACACCATAATAACCATCACCGATAAAGGCGGCGACACGCTTACGTGGAGCAGTTCCGGTTCGGTCGGATTTAAGGGTTCCCGCAAGAGCACGCCTTTTGCCGCCCAGCTGGCCGCGGAGAACGTCGCTAAGAAAGCCCTGGAGTACGGCATGAAGAAGATCGATGTGTTCGTAAAAGGGCCGGGCTCGGGACGGGAGACGGCGATAAGGACTCTGCAGGCGAACGGCTTGGAGGTATCGAGTATAACCGATGAGACTCCTCAACCGCACAATGGTTGCCGGCCAAAAAAAAGAAGGAGAGTGTAAAGGTAATATATGGCAAGGAATCTTGAGCCTTCATGTAAACAATGCCGCAGGGAGGGAGGAAAACTCTTTCTCAAAGGAACGCGCTGCGAGACCGATAAGTGCGCGATTGAAAGAAGGAATTATCCGCCGGGCGAACATGGCCGCGGGCGGGTCAAGGAGACTGAATACCTTCTCCAGTTGAGGGAGAAGCAAAAGGCGAAGCGTATCTACGGCGTATTGGAGCGGCAATTCAGGCGCTATTATGCCAAAGCGTCCAGGCAACCGGGCATTACAGGCGAGAACTTGCTTGCTCTGCTTGAGAGAAGGCTCGATAACGTGTTACTTCGTGCGGGATTCGCGTTGTCACCAAAGGATGCCAGGCAACTGGTACGCCATGGGCATACACGGGTGAATGGGCGTAAGGTGGACATTCCCTCCTTCGAAGTCAAGGAGGGGGATGTTATCGAAATAAAGGAAAAAAGCAAGGATATCACGAGAATCTTACAGGCAGTAAGATTCGCAGAAGGCCGCCCTGGTTCTACCTGGCTGAAGGTGGACCTGGAAAAGAGGCGTGCCGAGGTGACATCTCTTCCCAAACGGGAAGATATCGAACTGCCCATAAAGGAATCATTGATCGTCGAGCTTTATTCCAAGTAAATCAATTCGTTGGGCTCAATGGAGTGGGTCCTACAAGGAGGGGATAAAATTTGGTTCTTGAGATGCAGAAACCCCATATAGTGGTAGACAAACTCGAGGACTCATACGGCCGATTTATCATCGAGCCTCTGGAAAGAGGGCTGGGACATACAATGGGTAACTCCATGCGTCGCATACTTCTTTCCTCTATACCGGGAGCGGCGATCACCGCAATCCGTATCGAGGGGGTAGTACATGAGTTTGAAACAATGGATGGAGTCAAAGAGGACACAATGGACATCATCCTCAACCTCAAGGGAGTTATCCTGAGGGTCAATGGTGAGGGTCAATTCTCTTTGTTCCTCGATGTTACCGGACCGAAAACGGTGACGGCCAAGGATATCGAGGCGCCTCCGGAAGTGGAAATAATCAATCCGGAGCTGAAGATAGCCACCTTGAATAAGAAAGCTAAGATGAAAATGGAAATGACGGCCCAGAAGGGAAGGGGCTACGTATCCTCGGAGCGCCTTACCGGGCCGCGGGACGTGGCGGGGACGATTCCCCTGGACGCCATGTTCACCCCGGTGATCCGCGTTTCCTATCAAGTTGAGGATACAAGGGTTGGCCAGAGAACCGACTATGACCGGCTCATTCTGGATATTGTCACCAATGGCAGCATGGACGCCAAGGAGGCGCTGCTCAAGGCCTCGCAAATACTGTCCGGCCATGTGAATATCTTCACCTCGCTTTCCGAAGGCGAGGAAGAAACCAAGGAAGTGATCTTCGGGAAGGAGACGACTCCTGCCGGAGCCAAGGATCTCCAGTTGCCGATAGAAGACCTGGAATTGCCGGTTCGAGTACTAAACTGCCTGCACAGGGGCGGTATCAATACCGTCGGTCAGTTGGTCGAAAAGACTGAGGACGACCTGCTTGCCTTGCGTAGTTTCGGAGCTCGCTCGATCGAGGACGTCAAGGAAAAACTCGAGAAGAGGGGCTTCGGTTTACGGTCCAGAGAAGATTAGGAAGACAAAAAAAAGGGACGAGAGGGATTTGAATGCCTCAGCCAAAGAAAGGAAAAAGATTCGGCGGAAACGCCGCCCATCAGAAGGCTATATTAAGCAATCTGGCGAAAGCCATGATCGAGCACGAGAAGTTGACGACGACGCAGGCCAAGGCGAAGGAAGTACAGCCCTTGGTCGATAAGCTTGTCGGCCTGGGTAAGAGGGGGGACCTCCACGCCCGCCGGCAGGCTCTGGCCATTATTTCCGATCGGGACCTGGTCCACAAGCTCTTCGCCGAGATCGGCCCCAGGTACGAGGATCGGGAAGGCGGCTATGCCAGGGTGGTGAAGATCGGCCCCCGCAAAGGCGACGCTGCTCCCATGGCCATCATCGAATTCGTCTAAGGGTCGCACCCAACATAAACATGGGGTTGTGCCTAAACATAAACATGGTGCCAGGCCTAAACATAGGTGCGTTAGGGCCATGAACTATAAAATCATCCTGGAATATGATGGAACCGACTACCACGGCTTCCAGATCCAACTGCAACTCCCCACCGTTCAGCTCGCTTTGGAAAATGCCATAGCACGTCTGGGAACTCGCGAGTCACCTATTTACGCGGCCGGCCGCACCGACACAGGGGTCCACGCTCGGGGCCAGGTCATAAGCTTCAGGGGATCGATGAAACCCGAAATCCGGCGCCTGCCCTCCGCTCTGAATGCTTTCCTGCCCGGCGATATAGTCGCTCGCGATTGCAGTGAAGAAGACGATTCATTCAATGCCAGGCGGAGCGCCCTGGCGCGCGAATATATCTACTACATACATCTTTCAAGATTTCCCTCGCCCTTCAACCGCAGGTTCACCTACCATTGCGATTCAACCCTCGATCTTGAAAATATGGCTTCAGCACTGGAAATGACGGTAGGGAAGAGGGATTTCGCCGCCTTCGCGCGCAGCGAGCGGGGAAAGACTACCGTTCGGGAGGTACAGGAAGCCGGAATCTTCGCGAAAGGAGACATCGTCGCCATACAAGTAAGGGCCAATGCCTTTATATGGATGATGATGCGCATGCTTTGTGGCAGCCTGCTGGAGGTAGGGAGGGGTAAGTGGTCGATAGATCGCTTCCATGAAGCCTTGGAATCGTGCGATAACAGCAACAGCGCCGCCGCACTTCCTCCGCACGGCCTCGTCCTCGAGCAAGTCCACTACTAAAGCCAAAAGCTACACAAAGGTGCCTGACACCTTTGTGTAGGTGACACCTTTGTGTAGGCTATGGGGTGAGGGATTGCGGTAAGGTAACTTCTATTTCGGAAGAGCCGATATCGTAGGGTTCCAATGTTGCCGACAGACGATAGCGTTGAAGGCTTTCTACCGGGTCGAAGCCGGTGATCTCGATCTGTAGGGCCGGCGGAGATGCGGGCGGTTGAGGGATCCATATCCGGCAGTCTATCTCGAATCTGAGTTGGGAAAAATAGGACCAGCCTAAGGAGGAAATAGCCAAACGCGCCTTATCGGTGTTCGGTTTCAAGAGATAGCGCCGGGTGTTGATACCTCCCTTCTCCTCCTCGGCCTCCAACTGCATTGAACTATAGCTGGATGCAATTTCCAGGAAGTTACGGGGATCGCAGAGGGGGCTCGGCAAGCCTT
>MELM01000023.1:16801-17157 GCA_001767605.1 Candidatus Solincola sediminis
GCCCTCAAAAGAAAGTACGCTATTGTTGGTTTCACCCGCGGGAGATTTCTGCAGCAGTTCCAGGGCAAAGCCATCATTCGCAAAAGATCCCTCGCCATTCTGGACGCCAGAGATGCTTTGTGCGGATACTCCTATCCAGTTCTCGAGGTTGATACGGTAGCGGTAAGACGGGGCGGCTCTGAGTTCATGGAGAGATGCATCGATATCGAGGCGCTGCTGAGCTTCCCGGGAAGGAGGCGGAGAACCGCAGCCGATAAGAGTGACCGAAAGAAGCATAACGGCGAGGGTGGGGGCAAAAAAAAGCCGCAGCCATCGCATCAGGAACGTATCACCGCCAGAACCTCGTCGCGCTTGGC
>MELM01000023.1:17179-21023 GCA_001767605.1 Candidatus Solincola sediminis
GCCTCCAGGTTCAGCCGTATCAAGGGCTCGGTGTTTGACGGCCTTACATTAAACCACCAGTCGGGGTATTCCACCGTGACACCGTCTATGTGTTCGATCCTGCCATTGGAATATTCTTTAGCAATCTCCTCGAGCTTGGCCGAAATATCGTCGACGCGGCTGTTTATTTCGCCCGAGTCGAAGTATTTCTTGAAGGGTTCGAGAATCTGCGATAATGGCTGATTTTGCAGGCTTATGATTTCCAGGATGAAGAGGGAAGCGATCAGACCCGAGTCCGCCCGAAAATTATCGCGGAAGTAGTAGTGGCCGGAATGCTCGCCCGCGAAAATAGCTCCGGTAGCCGCCATGGTCTGCTTGATGAAGGAATGGCCTACCCTTTCCTTTATTGGTATCCCTCCGAATGCGTAGATTGTTTCCGGTACAATCCAGCCGTTTATGCAATTGTAGATGATCCTTTCGCCCCCATGGGTTTCGAGTACCCGCCTGGCTATAAGAGCCGTGGTCAGCGAACCGCTGACCGGTTGCCCTTTGTCGTCCACCAGGAATACCCGATCGGCGTCGCCGTCGAAAGCCATCCCCAGATCGCCGCCATCCTCCAGCACCCACTGCTGCAGCAGTTTAATATTCTGCGGATTGATCGGGTCCGGCTGGTGATGAGGAAAAGACCCGTCTATTTCAAAACAATGGGGCACCAATTCGCAGGGCAGCTTTTTGAAGAGCGCGGGGAGGATAAGGCCGCCCATCCCGTTTCCCGCGTCGGCCACCACTTTGAGTGGCTTGAGCTGCGAGGTGTCAATGAAACCGAGTGCATGCTCGATGTAGCGATCGAGCATATCCGTGCGTTCGACTCCACCCCGCCTCATGCTGGCCGGGAATTCGTTCCTGATTGCCAGATCCTGGATATCCGCCAGCCCGGTATCGATGCTTATGGGCGCCGCTTGCCGGCGGCAGAACTTCAACCCGTTGTATTCCTTGGGATTATGTGAGGCCGTGAACATGGCACCCGGCACATCGAGAATTCCGGAGGCATAGTACAGCATGTCTGTGGAACACAGGCCGATTAACGTTACATCGGCTCCCTGTTCGGTGGCGCCCTCGATAAAGGCCTCAGATAAGGAAGGCGAGCTCAAGCGCATGTCATAGCCCACTACGATTTTATCTGTCTGGATGAAGGTAACAAAAGCCTTGGCAATGCGGTTGCAGGTCTTCTCATCCAGCTGTTCGGGATAGATGCCCCGTACGTCGTATGCCTTGAAGATATCCGTATTCATCTGCTTCATTCCGTAACCTCCGCTTTTTGATGGTAGAATTCTACCATAGCCGGGTATAAGAGTCTGAGAGCAACCGCGAAATAATTCTTGCTGATTCAGTTCCAAGTCAGTGCCCCGGCCGTATCGGCTCACATTGCTCATTGAAGGGGTGTTTTTATGCCGGAGATAAGTTTGGACGACGTCATGCAGTTGGAGGATAGCGATCCGCAGGGAATGCTTTCAATGATCGAATCCTTCCCAAAACAGTGCCTCGAGGCCCTGAAACTCGGTACGGACATGCTGGACGTGCCCGAAGCATCGGGGATCAAGAAAGTGGCCTTCATAGGAATGGGGGGCTCCGGAATAGGCGGACAAGTACTACGAGCCCTGCTCGAGGAACCTGCCGGCCTCAGCATCAGTGTTCACCGCTCCTATAAACTCCCTTCCGTACTGGGCCCGGATACGCTCGCCGTAGTCGTAAGTTACTCGGGCAATACCGAGGAAACCCTGGCGGCTCTCGACGACGCCGTCTATCTCGGCTGCAAGATCATGGCGGTTACGGGCGGAGGACAACTGCTTCAGAAAGCGCGCGATTTTCGCTGGCCGCTGATTACCGTGCCGCAGGGATTGCAGCCCCGGGCCGCCCTTGGCTACCTCTCTCTTCCGCAGGCGGTGGCCATGGAAAAAATGGGCCTCATCCAGGGATTTATAAAGGTGGCGCACGAATGCATCGACTATCTCAAGGATAAAAAGGAAGAGTGGGGGAGGATGAGCCCGCTGAACCGCAACTTCGCGAAGCAACTGGCCACCCGTTTGCAGGACAAGATTCCGGTCGTCTACGGGACGGATGGCATCCTCGCGGTCGCCGCCTACCGCTGGAAGTGCCAGTTCAATGAGAATACCGAAATACCGGCCTTCTGCAACATGATCCCGGAGATGGACCATAACGAGATTGTAGGCTGGCACGGGCTGGATGAATTTACCAGGAAGGTGGAGCTCATTTTCCTGGTCGAGGAGGGTCAGGATACGAGGATGGCCAATAGGGTGGAGGTAACGGCCGAGCTGCTGCAGGATAGGGTGGGCGGAGTAACCATGATTCACGTCGGCGGGAACACTCCTCTGGATAAGCTCTTCAGCACTATGTACTTGGGCGATTTTGTAAGCACATATCTGGCTCTGCTAAACGGCACCGACCCCGTGCCTGTTGCGATCATCAGCGAATTGAAAGAGCGCATGGCCAAGGTAGAACCAGGCAGGTAGAGGCAATGGTTACTTTAAATCCCGCAGAAGAAGAGGCGGAGGAGTATCTGCACTCCAAGCTCGAGGAGGCCGAATTATGGAATCCTCGCCTGGGTGTAATCCTGGGGAGCGGCCTGGGTGGCAGTTCGCCTCAAATAGAGAATATCCTCGAATTCAACTTTAATGAGATTCCCGGCTTGCCGCCCTGTAAGGTGCCGGGACAGGAAGGAGTCCTTCGCTTCGGCAGCTATGGCGTTATTACCGTGATGCTGCAATTGGGGCGGTTGCATTATTATCAGGGGCTCGACATGGAGCAGGTCACGCTTCCCGTTAAACTAATGGAAAAGTTAGGTGTGAAGAGAATATTCATGATAAACACCGCCGGTGGGCTGAATCCGGCTTATAGCCGAGGCGACTTTATGTTGATCAGGGATCACATAAACCTGATGGGAGTAAATCCCTTGCGGGGCGCTTGCGATGCGGAAGGCAATCCGGCTTTCCAGGAATTGTCAAATCTGTACGACCAGGAGGCTGAGGACGACCTGATGCAACGTTCAGCGATATCAGGATGGCCACTGACTGAAGGTGTTCTGGTCGGCGTATCGGGGCCCAGTTACGAAACGGCTGCTGAGTTGCGATTCATGCGGCTGGTGGGGGGCGATGCCGTGAGCATGAGTATCATCCCGGAGGCAATCGCGGCCCGTTTTCTCGGCATCTCGGTGACCGGCTTGAGCGTGATTACCAATACCTGGGATCTGCGCATGCCTCATGCCGTTTCCCATAACGAGGTGTTGAAGACCGCCGAAGAGACGGCTCCCATCCTGAAAGAAGTCATAACAGCCTGGCTCGACCGCTCAACCAGCCTCTGATTTAGATCGCGGGATGATAGATTTCGCAATCGCGTGTTGCGAGTCCAGGTTTGACAGGCAAAAAGATCGGGGGACCCCGGAGGATCCCCCGACTGTCCATATGCGAGTCTACCGATTAATTTATCGTGAAAGCACCTGCAAGTGTTACTGTATTGCCGCCGCTTGTCACTATTACGTCGTAAGCACCTTTTGTTTTACCATATACGCTGAACGTGCACTTAATGGTGGTCGAAGAGGACACACTCACGCTGGTGCCGTTGATCGTCGTAGAACCCCGTACCAACTTTACCGTAGCACCCGACGCGAAGCCTGTTCCCGTCAAAGTGGCGGTAACCGATCGGGTGAAGAAGGACGGCCTCACCGAGGTCGGCGATATCTTGGTCAAGGTCAGAGACCCAGGCGTCGGCGTCGGCGTCGGCGTCGGCGTCGGCGATACATTGCCACTGGTTGTAACCATCCAGTCGCATATTGGATGGTACATCGCTG
>MELM01000023.1:21081-23066 GCA_001767605.1 Candidatus Solincola sediminis
TCCCGGCATCGTGATTCCGTTGGTGTTCATTCCGTTCATCTTGGCATAGCCGATGGTTTCGCCTTCCGTGTTCAACCTTAGGAAGGTCGGCACCTTCGAGAGATCGTTGGCGTGCAGCAGGTTGAGGCCGTACTGCTGGGCTCCCGAAGTGTTGGCGATCAGGATATCGGCGAAGAGCCTCGTCGTGTAGTACCATTCTGCTATGTTGGTGGGCCCCTCATAGCAGCACTTCGCTACATCGTGGAGATCGGACACCTCGTCGGAAGAGCTCGTGTATTTGCGGGCGGTCGCATCGCTGTCGATCTCGTCGGAATTGACCCAACTGTAGAGCGCGGTTGTGCTGGTGGGAATGTACAGCTTGTCGTAGGCCAGGAACCCGCTCATCGGATTCCATATGAAGCTCGGCAATATGCGATCCAGATCGCCGTAGGCCGGGAAGCTCTTCTCGGCCAGCGGCCCGCCCGTCAGGAAACCATCTGCGGATTCATTCATGACGATCGGGTTGAAGTTGTTATCGAATACGATGCCGAAGAGCGCCTCGTTCGTCCAGCGCACCTTCTTCTGCCAGACCTCTTTGCTGAGGAACTGCCTAAGGTCCTTAGAACAAGCCAACCTGAGGATAACGTCGCTGCGCGGATCGGTCTGGAGGCTCGCTATTCTCTTATAGAAGTCAGATTCCGCATCCGGCATCGCATCCGCCGCCATGGCGTTGGCCTCGACCCCCAGATAGGTCGTGGGAACATAGCCGAGCAGTGATGTCGGCAGTAGTACATCCAGAGTCCCGCTTCGCATCGCTTTGAGAGATGCTGAATAGGTGGACAGGCTGGTTGTGTTTATGATGCTCTTGAATGCGCTTGGAAGGAAGTTCGATACGACACTCAATACGTCCTGGCCGATGGGAACCGCATTTGGCGTCACCAAAGCGTCCAAGCCCGCGATGCCGGCGACGTTGTTGTAGCCGATATCGGCCGTGGTGGCTGCATTGCCGTCGAAGTCCCAGCAAGCGAAGTCGGCGGACATTACCGCACCGAGGGAGTCACCCGCTACAAAGACCTTCTTTTGCCTATCACTTTGCACGGGGAAGACGGTCGTTATCAAGGTGTAGATATCGTCCATGCACACCCTGAGGCCGAATTCGGAAAGCCAGGGAGCGCCATCGTCCGTATAGAATCCCTGGAACGTCCTTCCGTTGACCTCCCATCCCTTGTAATAATAGCCGTCGATCGTATCCGCCGCTTTCACCAGAAGCGATGGATCTTGATTTTCTGCGGCCTCCTGTCCCAGCCTCTCGGCCTCATTCAAACCGGTCAGGTCTTCGATATTGTTTACCCTCCTGTCCAGGGCCCAGACCTCAACATGCTTTCCCTTGTCTTTTAATGATTTGGATACAAGCTGCTTGGCGTAATAATCGAAGCCGCCATTCGCGGCGTGCAGACCTGAGAGGCAGACTAGAACCTCATCGGCTTGGGCGCTGGCCCTTCCATCATTTACCGCATAACGCATGTATGGAATATAATTCAGCACGTCCGGATAGGATACGGTTACATCAAGCCTTGGCGGGGATTGTATGCGCATCTCTTGTATCACTACGCCGACCCCATAAGCCGAATTCGAATCGGTCCAAGTTCTTTGGCTTGCAACTTGCGGTGCCGCCCCCGCCGGGGGCACAGTCGTCCATGCGGGATTACTTGCCGCCATTGCCGGCTTCACACCCACTCCTGATACGGGACTCAGAGCCAGTAAAGCGACAAGTGCCGCCAGTATGGATATTATGAGGCCCTTTCCCCTGATTACCCTTCTCTTTTTCATTTCTTGCCCTCCTTTTTCTTGAGGCCCTAGAGACTATATAAAAGGCCCGATCTCTGCCGGTAGATCGGGCCGGTTTCACCATTCGCTCCCCGCAGGTGAGGTGACCAGGTTACAACCTGCGGTTCACAGCGTCCCTGCTGGCCCTTCAAATGGGCCAAAGCGGACTAAGTGTTTTA
>MELM01000024.1:0-147 GCA_001767605.1 Candidatus Solincola sediminis
CTTCTAAAGAAGGCCGAGGTCCGCGATGTCACTTTCCACTCACTGAGGCACTCAAACGCCTCGGTCCTCTTGGCAAAAGGCGCCGATCCGCTTTGGGTCTCCAGGCGCCTCGGGCACAGTACCATCAAGCACACCTATGACCTTTAC
>MELM01000024.1:329-3275 GCA_001767605.1 Candidatus Solincola sediminis
CGCTGCTCTGCCGACTGAGCTATGGGCCCAATACTTTTCAGGTGCTTATTATAGCGCAAGTGATTGATAACGTAGCAATATGATTCCCGAGTGACCTAAGGTTGCGGGATTATGCCGGCGGCGACGTCGGTGGCATTCCGCCAGGTGGTGGCGGGGGTGGGACATAGCCGCCCTGCCAGGGTGTTGAACCCCATTGACCGGGGCTTCCTCCCCCGTAACCGTATGGACCTCCCTGTTGTGAGGGAGGTGCAGGCGGTTTGCGGAGTAGGATCAGCATGACGATTAGAAGCACGATGCCAAGAGCCAGCAAGCCGATGACTCCCGCAATCACCAACCATTTGTAATTTTGCTCATCGCCCTGCGCGCCCGAAACGTCATCACCATCAATCGCCTGTCGATCGATCTGGTCTCCTGTTTCCCCCAGTGACTCGATCATAGTAGTAAATGGCTCTTCCGCCGTCGATTGTATGAGATATGTATTCAAGCCGTCTTTCTTAATCCCCAGTTGATAGCCACCGGCCGACCAGGTCTGCCAGGCCCCAACCGGAGTCTCCCCGCTGATGTCCCCCTTGAACCTGACATCAAGTAAGTTGATATAAGCCGAGGCGAATTCCTGGGCGTCCTTATCACTGTCCCATGCGTAATCCTGGACAAGGAGTTTCTCGCCCGAATCACTGCGATAATAATGGTAATTATTACCACCCCAACCCGCAGCCGCGGTTTCAGCCTTAGCGTCCGAAAAATAGGGTTTGAATAATTCGTAGACGTCGAACTCCCCCAACACATTGTCGTATGCAAGCGCCCAGCCTTCGCCCAACTTGGCAGATGCATCATCCATGGTGATGCTTACCGGCGCTTCGTTCGCCGTGTATTTCTCGGGATGATATATCTGTTCGGTGCTCACAGGAGGATTTGCATACGCTTTATCAACCGCATCGTAGCCTCCCTTTCGCTTCAGATATTGCACGAAGGTCTGCCCTTCCTCATATTGGAACATTAGGCTGTCAACTAGATAAGCCGGGGTGCTCTTTAACACATCTGTTGACTGATTACCAAGCTCTGCTTGCAATTCAAGATTCTCTGAGGCATTCAGTTCTTCAATCATCCATGAAATCTGAGCTATTTGGGCATCCCCTTCTACCAAAGCGCTGGCGGCCATAGCGGCATCATCATCCGTCTCTGTTATGCTGCCTTCCGGATCAGCAAAGGGAGGGCGATACAGATTGAAATTCTGGTCCTGTAGATAGTGGATGAGCTCATGCGAAAGATAGAACCTGTCCATCACACTCATGGTATTCTTCTCCTCTGAAATGAGAAAAAGACTCTTGTCCTCCGGATCGTAGAGACCTGCCACGGCTCCAGTAAGAAGATTTATATATAGTTGTCTGAGATCAGAATCTTCGGGAATAAAGCCTAGCAATATATAGATATTTTGCGTATCCATAATTTCTTCTGGCGTATTGCTATCGATATCCTCTATCATCTTCTGTCGCAACGCATCTTGTGAAAGGTAATCGACCTTGATGCTCTGGCTCGCCTGCAGATCTCGGATCTCCTCGTCCTGCTCAAGGACCTCGTTCACTTCGCTCTGGTTTCCTTGTGCAAATACCGCTGTAAGTGAAATGGAAATCAGAAATATCGCGATCATAAGCACCGCAAAGAACTTACGCATTACCGCCGCTTACCTCCTTCACGCCGATGCGCGGGCATATTCTGTTGAGACAACATATCGGGCACTTTGGTTTCCGAGCCACGCATATCCGCCTCCCGTGATCTACGAGATTTACATGCAACCTGTACTTTATATCATCGGGAACCAGGCGGTCCATGAGCGCATGGGCCTTCTCGACACTGGCCTTAGTGGGAATTATTCCCAGTCGTTTACCGACCCTGTAGACGTGGGTATCGACAGGAAAAAAGGGGTAATTGAGGTTGAAAAGTAAGAGCACCGCAGCGGTCTTAGGACCCACTCCAGGCAAATCATCAAGATAGTATCTTGCTTCATCGGGACTCATATCCCTCAAGTTCTCGAGCGAATAGGAGCCGTTTTCCCGCTTGATAATATCGAGGAGCACTTTAATCCTCTCCGCCTTCACCCGCGAGATGCCCCCGGAACGAATCGCCCTCTCTATTTCATTCACGGAGGCTCCCCCTGCCGCTTCCCAGGTAGGGAATCGCTCCTTCAGTTGTGAAAAAGCGCGATGTGAATTTACGTCACTGGTGTTTTGGGAAAGCAGCGTCTGAATAAGGGCGTCCAGCAGATCCGGGAAGTGCGCTTCCCAGATCCGATCACCGTAGCACCTCAGCAAAAGGCTATCGACTTTGATGACACCTTTGCGATTTCCGAGACTTTGCCCTTCCAAACAATCCTCGCTTTTTTATATGAATATATATGTCTTTTTCAGGGTTTTACCAGAATAGCATATAGCCTCATCTATTGAATCCATACACTCCTGTTTGACAATTTATACAAATATTGCCGAAAATATCTAACAAATGGAGAAATTCGTCTGCAAGGGGGAGGTGAGCGGCTTGCCGAGAAGGGACAAAAGGGGCGACATCGTAAACGCGGGAATACAGGTTTTTTCGCGCAAGGGTTTCAATCGCTGTTCAGTGGAGGATATCCTGCAAGAAGCAAATGTGGCACGGGCTACGTTCTACAGCTACTTTGATAGCAAAAAAGACCTTTTCGTCGAGCTGATCGATAGAATCCTACGCACCATGTATGAGATCATGGCGGCAGAAATGCAGACTCTCCCAAGAAGCCTGGATGAGCTGCAGGAAAATACGAGGCGGGCAGTAGTAAAATTATTCGAGTTTTTCAGGGATAACCTGGAATTTGCTGCCATATACATCCAGGAAGTCATGGGTATGAACCCGGAGATCGATTATCGGATCGTGGAATGGCAGCAAAAAGTGGCAGAGCTCTTGAAGATCATCTTACAG
>MELM01000024.1:3301-5893 GCA_001767605.1 Candidatus Solincola sediminis
GGATGTCGATATTGTGGCCAACCTGATATCCGGCGCCCCCCAGCACCTGGGCTTGCACCTTTTTCTCTATACCGAGCATGTGGATATTCCGAGGGCGGCCGATGCCGTTGCTGATTACCTGATTTACGGACTCGCTCCGCGGGAAGAGACTAGCCTTCGGTCTCAGCTTTAGGCGGAAGGTCCAACTCCTCATTCTTCATCTCCGGCAGACTGCTCATTCCGAATAAACGCGCAGGCCCCTCTTCTATGGCCAGATTCTCATCGGCTAACTGCTGCATCTCGGCTACGAGCTGCTCGTTCTCCTGCTGGAAGAGGTGTGCAAAACGCTTCTGTGGCCGTAGATAGGCTTCAACGGGCTTGCGCTCTTTGGGTCGCCTTATTTTGGTAACTACCCCGTTCTCGATTTCAAAAATTGGGAACAACCCGGTTTCGACCGCCAGCCTTGCCAGTTCCAAGGTCTCCTCCGACTCATATCCCCATCCGGGCACGCAGGGCACCAGAATATGCAGATACTTTGATCCCTCTATCTCTAATGCCTTCTGCACCTTTCGCATCAGGTCCCTCGGCTCGGCTGGCGTCGCCGTCGCCACATATGGCACGCCGTGGGCTACCGCGATGAGAGGCATGTTTTTCTTACGCGTCACGTTCCCCCATGACAGGGTGCCGCTCGGAC
The DNA here is from genome assembly GCA_001767605.1 of Candidatus Solincola sediminis. GTDB lineage: Bacteria > Actinomycetota > Geothermincolia > Geothermincolales > RBG-13-55-18 > Solincola > Solincola sediminis. The sequence goes on from MELM01000024.1 coordinate 3,975, forward strand.
TTGTGGTCGTGCGAGCCGCGAAGGGGGTCAGGCTCGACCGCTGGTAGCCGGTGTTCATATACCCCTCGTTGTCATAGCAGACATATAAGATATCATGCCGCCTCTCGAACATTCCGCTCAGGCAGCCTATTCCGATATCGGCGGTCCCTCCGTCTCCCGCTTGCGCGATGATCTTTATACCGTCGTACTTTCCCATAGCCTTGAGGCAGGCTTCCATTCCCGATGCGACCGAGGCCGCATTCTCAAAGAGCGAATGTATCCAGGGGACTTCCCAAGAGGAGCGGGGATAAGTAGTGGTATAGACTTCGAGACACCCAGTGGCATTCGCGACGATCACTTTGGGGCCGGCGGCTTTCATGACCAACCGGGCGGCAATGGCCTGGCCGCATCCGGCGCAACCGGTGTGGCCCGGCTCCATGAGGTTTATGATTCTGCCTTCTCTCTCCATTAGCGTTCGTCCCCCATCACCACTTCCTCGTTGAGTCCGCGGAACTCGACCCTGCAGGACGGATTGTTTGCCAGGTCTCTCGCCACCTGCTTTATCTCGTCTATCTTGATATCCCTGCCGCCAAGTCCCATCACGAAACTCGATATGTCCGGCGATTCCTCCCCGCAGAACGCGGAGCGCATCTCCGAACACAAGGTTCCCTCGAGCCCCAGCGATATATCCTTCTCAATGACCCCGACTACCTCGATGCCTTGCAGCGCATCGTGAACCGCATTCATCGGGAAAGGGCGGAAGCAGCGTATCTTGAGAAGGCCCACTTTCAGGCCTTCGCGCCGCAACTCGTCTATCGCATCGCGCATCGTCCCGAGGAGAGATCCCATGGACACCAGCACGATGTCCGCTCCCTCCGTATCGTAGGTTTCGATCATGCCGCCGTGCCAGCGGCCGAACTCGGCCTCGTAGTCCCTGGCCACCTGCTCGATCAACGTCCTCGCTTCCATCATGTCGTTGTGCATGTTATAGCGAGTCTCCATATAGGCATCCGGCCCGACCATGGCACCCATAGTGAAAGGGTCATCGGGATCCAAGCGATAGGAGGGCTTGTATGGTGGCAGGAAACTGTCAACTTTTTCCTGTGCCGGCAACTCGACCGGCTCCACTGTATGCGTCAGTACAAAACCATCCATGCACACCATCACCGGGATCATTAATTGCTCGGCAATTCTGAAGGCCTGGATGTGAGTATCGAGCGCCTCCTGATTATCCTCGACAAAGAGCTGGATCCATCCCGAGTCCCGTATGGAGACGGCATCCTGCTGATCATTCCATATATTGATGGGCGCGGAGACCGCGCGGTTGGCGCAAGTCATAACGACGGGGAGACGCAGGCCCGCGATGTTGAACATTACCTCCGTCATGAGCAATAACCCTTGAGAGCTGGTTGCGGTGTAAGCACGACCCCCGACCGCACTGCCGCCCAGGACTATGGAAGCCGCCCCGAATTCGCTTTCAGCCAACACATAGCCGGCATGCATCCTTCCATCGGCGACCATACGCGCGAGTTCCTCGACTATGTGCGTCTGGGGGGTGATGGGATAGGCGCATACCAGGTTGGGGCGGCAGAGCCTGACCGCTTCGGCTACTGCCTTTGAACCTTCGAGCATGCTTATCACTTGGAATCACTTCCCTTGCCGCCGCCACTCGGCACCGGTTCTTCGCAGCCTGCCTCGAGAACCATATCTATGTCGTCCACCGGACACTCATTGGCACAGATGCCGCAGCCCTTGCAATAGTCGAGGTTTACGTCAAACCTTTTTTTTCCGAGCTGGTAGATGGTGCCCTCGGGGCAGCCCATGAAGCACCTCTGGCAACCGATGCACTGATCCTGCTTAAAGACCGGATGCTTGCCCCTCCAGGCCTTGGTCAGATTCTTGAGGCTTGATCCCGGTTTTACGCGCCTGGCAACAAACCT
>MELM01000024.1:5929-22624 GCA_001767605.1 Candidatus Solincola sediminis
TTTTCGCCCAACTCACCTGGAAAGCGCTCCCTTATGGCCTGCGTCACGGCATCCAGCTTAACCAGGCCGGTGGCGCAGGCAAAGGCACCGACCATCACCACGTTAAAAATGGGCCTGCCAATAATTTCCATCGCCACCTTCAGTGCCGGAACCGTGTAGATCTTGTAACCCGCGTCGATCGGCAGTTCCTCACCAGGTAATGTCGTATTGACTACAACCGAGCCTCCCGGTTTCAGGCCCTTCATGACGTCGCCGGAGTAGATCAGCCCGGCATCCTGAATGATAAGGTATCCCGGTTCATAGATCTGCTGCCTGAGGCGGATCGGACGGTTGTCGATTCTAACGAAGGCGACGACCGGAGCACCCTGCCTTTCCGCCCCGAAACTGGGAAAGGCTTGTGCGTACTTGCCATCGGCAAAAGCGGCTTCCGCGAGTAGTTCAGCCGCGGTGACGTTTCCCATCCCTCCTCGGCCGTGAACGCGTATTTCTTCCATGTCCCCTCCGCTGCCAAAAACTATTCCCGACGTACAAGCAGATTAAACGACGCGCGAGGGGCGGTCAACACGTTCAAATCCATGCCGGTCTTGAATGATCATCATTGCGAGGAGCGAAGCGACGAAGCAATCTCTAGATGGCCGATTCTTCTTAAGACTACCGAGGCTATGGAGGCAATTGTACGAGTGTCATTGCGAGGAGCGAAGCGACGAAGCAATCTCTAGATGGCCGATTCTTCTTAAGCATAATTCAGAAATCAGGATCTATAGATTGCTTCGGAAGACCTCGCAATGATATAGGGCAAGAAGGACATGAACCATGGCAAGTTGTATAATCAATTGACACAAATTGCTGGTAGCAAAAACCCACATTCCGGGGGGGCGATGAGGACGGGAGGTGGGACTCATGTTTTCGGGACGTATGTTTGTGGCGCTTCTTCTTCCGTTGGTCCTTATTTTCGGCTGTCTCTATCTCGTTACCACCGGCGTCGATCATAATGATGTGAGAGTCGCGGGGGCACTCGTGAGTGCAGATCAAGCCGATGCGACGATTAAGAGTTGCGCTATCATCCAAGATAAGGGGACCAGAAAACTTCTGTTGGGATTGGATATCTCCAATGGCGGCAAAAATGATCTGGCTTTGAACGCCCAAGAACTCAAGATCGTGCTTTCGAGGAAGGACCGGCCGCTGGGAAATAAGGCCCAAGCCGGAATCTTCCAGCCTCTTTCCTCTTCTTCATATTGTGGCGCGGCCCCGGGAAGCCAATCCATCGTACCTCCCAACAGCACCCGCTCTTACACCCTTTATTACTGGGCTGAAACCCTGCCCGAGGGTAGCGAATGGGATGATTATTTCCTGATGCTCGAGTGCTACAGCACACAATCGTCATTCTTATTGAGCAAGCAACTCGACCCGGAAAACAAATAATACGTTTCATACCGCCACCTCCTGCAGATACTAATATCGCTGGATGATGAACGTCTATTACCGGAGGTGAGCAAGCATGGATCAATGCCAGCTGTGCGGCGCGGCGATGACCTGCGTCGAGGAAAGCGACGAGTGCGACGTCGAGAGCGTATTCTGCAGTGTCTGCCTTGAACACGGCGAGTGGACCAAATCGCCTGCGGAGCAATTGAAGTCGCAGCTTATCCTTACTTTTGAGGAAAGAATGGAGATGGCCAACGAGGAGGCCGTTGAGAAGGCGGAGCAGATACTCGAGCGCCTCGAGGAGATGAACCGCTAGATTTGGTTGTGCCAATCCTGAAGCGGTTTAACTTCCATGCCTCGTTCAAGGATTGATTCAATGCCGTGAAGGGCGGCATGAGCTGCGCTCATCGTTGTGATCACGGGGATGTTATAAAGGACCGCGTAACTGCGAATGGAGAGCTGGTCGGTTCGCGGCCGTTTGCCCGATGGCGTGTTTATAATCAACTGAATCTCCCGGTTCTTCATGCAATCGACAACGTGGGGCCGCCCCTCATGCATCTTGTTGAGGACCCTGACATCGATTCCGTTACGCGTTAAGACCTCGGCGGTACCTTTAGTGGCGAGGATATCGAAGCCGAGTTCGGCGAGCCGGCGCGATATATGGACTATGTCTCGCTTGTCGCTGTCCTTCACGCTGACGAAAATATTGCCAGTTCTTGGTAGGCCGGACCCGGCCGCCATCTGCGACTTCGCATAGGCCATACCCAGGTCGTTGTCTATGCCCATCACTTCGCCGGTTGATCGCATCTCGGGGCCGAGCACCGTATCCACCCCCAGGAATCGGTTGAAGGGGAGCACCGCTTCCTTCACCGCGATGTGCTTGATCTCAACCTCTCCCGTTACCCCCAGGTCCTTTAGCGTGCGGCCGAGCATGACCTTGGTCGCCACCTTCGCCCAGGATATTCCAGTCGCCTTCGAGACATATGGGACGGTCCGTGATGCGCGTGGGTTTACTTCGAGGACGAAGAGTTTCTCGTCCTTTACGGCATACTGAATGTTCATCAGCCCGATTACCCTAAGCTCCCTGGCCAGGGCGTAGGTCGCTTCCTTGATCTCATCAACCATGCCCTCTCCCAGAGAGAAGGGAGGCGTTGCGCAGGCCGAATCGCCGGAGTGAACTCCCGCTTCCTCGATATGCTCCATCACTCCCGCTACCACCACGTCCGTGCCGTCGGCGATCGCGTCCACATCGATCTCCACTGCTTCCTCCAGGAACTTGTCGATGAGCACCGGATGGTCGGGCGACACCTCGACGGCGCCCCGCATAAACTCCTCCAGCGCAGTGTCGTCATAAACGATCTCCATCCCGCGGCCACCCAGGACATAGGAAGGGCGGACCACAACCGGATAGCCGATCTGGTGTGCGACATTGACGGCTTCCTGGTAAGATCTGGCAGTGCCGTTGTTCGGTTGGCGCAGTCCTAGCTTATCGAGAAGAGCCTTGAAGCGGTCGCGGTCCTCGGCGCGATCTATCGAATCGGGGCTGGTGCCGATAATGGGGGCGCCTTCGCGCATGAGCGGAACGGCCAGGTTCAACGGAGTCTGGCCGCCGAACTGGACGATGATTCCCTCCGGCTTCTCCCGCTCCACGATCGCCATCACATCCTCCAGGGTGAGCGGCTCGAAGTAGAGGCGGTCCGAGGTATCGTAATCTGTTGAGACCGTTTCCGGATTGTTGTTTACCATTACCGATTCGTAGCCTTCTTCCTCCAGGGCGAAGGAGGCGTGCACACAGCAATAGTCGAACTCGATGCCCTGACCGATGCGATTGGGTCCGCCACCCAGGATCATCACCTTCGGCTTATCCCCCTCGACGTGGGCCAGCGGCTCCTCTTCCCGTTCATACGAAGAATAATAGTAAGGTGTATATGCCTCAAATTCCGCCGCGCATGTATCGACCAGTTTGTATACGGGATTCAGCCCTATAGCCGCCCTTGTCTCCCGGATCGAACCCTCATCGCTTCCCAACAAATTTCCCAGTTGGACATCAGAGAAGCCGAAAGACTTGGCCCGGAAGAAATCCTCCGAGTCCAGATCTTCCAGGCTCTTCCTGGAGAGATATTCCTCCATTTCCACGATTTCCCTGATGTTTTCCAGGAACCAGCTGTCCACGTGTGATATCTCGTGCATCTCACGCACGCTCATCCCGAGTTTGAGCCCGTATCTGAAGAAATACAGCCGCTCGGCGTTTGGCGTCGTCAGTTTTTCCCGCACAACTTCGAGAGCTTCCTCCCTTTCCTCCGGCGTCTTGATTGCAGCAAGCGCCTGCCATTCCTTACGATCGCTGCCGAGACCGAAGCGGCCTATTTCCAGGGAGCGGATTCCCTTTTGCAGCGCCTCTTTGAAGGTACGGCCGATGGACATCACCTCTCCCACCGACTTCATGGAAATACCCAGGGAAGCGTCGGCCTTAGGAAATTTTTCGAATGTGAAGCGCGGTATTTTTACCACGCAGTAGTCGATCGTCGGCTCGAAAGAAGCTGGGGTCTCACGGGTGATGTCATTCGGTATCTCATCCAGGGTGTATCCAACGGCCAGCTTGGCCGCTATCTTCGCGATGGGAAAGCCGGTGGCCTTGGAGGCGAGGGCGCTCGATCGCGAGACCCGGGGATTCATCTCGATGATCACCATGCGGCCATTTGCGGGATTAATAGCGAACTGGATATTGGAGCCACCCGTCTCCACTCCAATCTCCCTTATTATGGCAATCGCCGCATCCCGCATGAGCTGGTACTCGCGGTCAGTCAAGGTTTGAGCCGGGGCGACAGTGATCGAATCACCTGTATGAATTCCCATGGCATCGAAGTTCTCGATGGAGCAGATAATGACGACGTTGTCGGCCAGATCGCGCATCACCTCGAGCTCGTATTCCTTCCAGCCGATAACCGACTCCTCGATGAGGATCTCGTCGATCATTGATGCATCGAGGCCGCCGGCGCAAATCTGTTCGAATTCCTCGGAGTTGAAAGCGATGCCTCCGCCGGTACCTCCCAAGGTGAAGGACGGCCTTATTATCAGGGGGAAACCAAGATCTTCAGCGACCGCCCTCGCCTCGTCCATTGAATGGGCGAGGCCCGAGCGAGGCAAGTCCAATCCGATGGAAGCCATGGCGTCCCGGAAGAGTTCCCTGTCTTCCGCCTTTTGAATTGCCTCGTACTTGGCGCCGATCATCTCCACACCATATTTTTCCAGCGTGCCCATCTCTGCCACCTTCACCGCGGTGTTTAGCCCGGTCTGGCCTCCGAGCGTGGGAAGCAAAGCATCCGGCCGCTCTTTCTCAATGATTTTGGAGACTACTTCGGGGGTTATGGGTTCGATGTAAGTTCGATCGGCCATCTCCGGGTCGGTCATGATCGTCGCCGGATTGGAATTGACGAGAACAACCTCGTATCCCTCCTCCCGCAGCGCCTTGCAGGCTTGCGTCCCGGAGTAATCGAACTCGCATGCTTGCGAAATAATAATGGGGCCGGACCCTATTATCAAAATCTTTTTGAGATCTTCGCGCTTAGGCATTTCCGTCACCCCTTGCTTCGCGCATGTCCTTCAGGAAATCGCCGAAGAGGTAGACGGCATCGTGTGGGCCGGGCGAATCTTCGGGATGGAATTGCACGCAATAGGCCGGGTAGTTCTTGTGCCGGAAACCCTCGAGGGTGTCGTCGTTTAAGTTTATGAAAGTCGCTTCGGTGTCACCGGATACGGTTTCCAGGTCCACGCAGAAGCCGTGATTCTGGGCCGTGATGAGAATGTTTCCCCGCTGCAGGTCCTTTACCGGTTGGTTGGCGCCACGGTGGCCGAACTTGAGTTTATAGGTCCTTCCCCCGAGGGCGAGCCCCAGTATCTGGTGCCCGAGACATATACCGAAGATGGGCTTTACACCAAGGAGTTTTCGCACCTCACCGACGAGATATGGAACTCCCTCCGGGTCACCGGGCCCGTTGGATAGAAACACTCCGTCGGGGTTTTTCTCCAGCACTGCCTGCGCCGTTGCAGAGGCCGGGACTATTGTGACTTCACAGCCGAGCGCGCTAAGGATGCGCAATATATTACGTTTGATACCGCAATCATAAGCTACAACCCGAAGCGGACGCTCGCCATTACCCGAGATAGCGGGTAAGACTCCCGCTCCCATGGGAGGAATATTCTTATCCTCCCAGCGGTAGGGCGATTGGCATGTAACTTCCTTTACCAGGTCGAGCCCGACGATGCCGGGCGCTGTATCCAGCTCATCCTTTAAGGACCTCAAATCCGCGTCCTCGGAAGAGATGATGCATTTCATAGCCCCCCGGGAACGGATGTGCCGGGTAACCGCCCGGGTATCGACCCCTTCGATTCCCACAATGTTGTGCTCGATCAGGTACTCCTCGAGCGAGTGCGTTGCCCGCCAGTTGGATGGATAGCGGCAACACTCCCGCACAACGAAGCCTTCCACTTGCGGTCCGCCGGACTCGGCATCTTCCGAATTGACGCCATAGTTGCCTATCAGGGGATAAGTCATGGTGATGATCTGGCCTTTGTAGGATGGGTCGGTTAGGATCTCCTGATAACCGGTCATGCTGGTATTGAAAACCAGCTCACCCGTCCGGATACCACTGGCTCCAAATGGGGTTCCGGGAAAATATTTGCCGTCTTCGAGCAGGATTACGCCTTTTTTCACGTCTCCGATTTTCCCCTTCCGTAGAATCAAATCCCAGGTCAAGCCAATTTTTCAGGCTTTGGCCTCCGTCTATTATATGGAAAGCATAAGACACATGAAAGGATGGTTGACGGTAGGATCCACAGGCTTGGCCTGAGAATCATCAACCATCCGAAATTCATCTATTTAGTGTTATTCCTGAAGGTTTGTGCTCGCTTATGTTGACACCCGAAACACAATGGAAATAAACTTCGCTTGAACTCTAGGGGAAAGGACCTGATGATATTTTGGCCTACTCGGCGAGCCGGAAACAATCCTCAACATTGGCGATGATTGTTCAATTCAAGAAATCACGACTAAGGGGGAATGAGACATGAGCATGACCAAGCCCAACCGATCGGGAGCGACACTGTCCAAGAATCGCACACCGGACAGTGTAAGCCCGTTCAGCGGCATGTGCACTACCTGCGTCGAAGGCTGTATTGGTATGTGCGAGATCGGCAAGTCCGCTTATCGGGGGCCCGAACTGATTTATCCGCAGCCATTCGGAACCATGACAGCTGCTTCCGAGAAGGATTACCCCATCGACCTCTCCCATTTCAATATCATGGGGAGTGCCGTGGGCGCCCACGGAGTGCCGGCCGACAGCGAACATGCCGTATTTACCAATGTGAATCTTGAGACAACTATCGGCAACGAGAACCCCATCAAGCTGCGCCTGCCTATCGTTGTCCCCGGTCTTGGATCGACCAATGTAGCCAAGAGAAACTGGGAAGCCCTGGCAGGCGGCGTCGCCATGTCCGGCTGCGTTCTGACTATCGGTGAGAACGTGTGCGGCATGGATGACGAAGCCCAAATAGAGAATGGCCAGATCGTAAAATCTCCGGACATGGAGAGCCGCATCAAGGCTTTTCGCGATTGGCAGGTCGAAGGCTACGGCGATATCGTCGTCCAGTTCAATGTCGAAGACACAAAGCTTGGCGTTCCTGAATACGTACTTACCAAGCTGGGTGTAGAAACCGTCGAGCTGAAGTGGGGCCAAGGAGCCAAGGACATCGGAGGCGAAGTCAAGCTCTCGACCATTGAGAAAGCACGCTCGATGAAGGCGAAGGGATATATAGTGCTCCCCGATCCCGATGACCCTGAAGTCGAGGAAGCCTTCCGCTCACACGGTATCCGCGAGTTCGAAAGGCATTCCCGGCTGGGAATGGTATCTGAGGAAGGTTTCGCGGCGGGCGTGAAGCAGATGCGCGATCTCGGAGCGAAGCGCGTCTTTCTAAAGACCGGCGCTTACAGGCCTGCCGATCTGGCACGCGCAGTAAAGTATGCTTCGGATAACAAGATCGACCTCCTTACCGTCGATGGTGCCGGCGGGGGCACGGGAATGAGCCCGTGGCGAATGATGAACGAGTGGGGAGTCCCCACGGTTGAGCTCTGCTGCCTTACTTACGAGTATGTCGACTATCTGGCCAAGCAAGGCAAGTATGTTCCGGGGATCGCTTTTGCGGGAGGTTTTGTCCTCGAGGACCAGATATTCAAGGGTATAGCCCTTGGTGCTCCATACGTTAAGGCTATCGGAATGGCGAGAGGACCTCTCTGCGCAGCCATGGTAGGGACGACAGTGGGCAATCGAATTTCCGAAAAGAACTTGCCCAAGCAGTTCGAGAAGTACGGCCAAAGCCTGGAGGAAATATTCTTCGAGGCTTTCAATCTGCGCGAGACATACGACGGCGATTTCGAAAAGCTGCATCCGGGCGCGATCGGCTTGTACACCTATTACCAGAGGCTGGCCCAGGGTCTGTCACAGTTGATGTGCGGCGCCAGAAAGTTCGCGCTGGAATACATCACTAGAGATGATATTGCGTCGCTCACGAAAGAGGCCGCGGATATTTCAGGCATACCATATGTGACCGAGTTGGATAAGGAGCAGGCCTGGGAGATCATCAAGTCGTAGAGATGAATCAGGAATCAGAAGAGGGCAGGTTCGTATAGAGCCTGCCCTTCCTATATGCATTGTTCAATCGGATTCTTTGACGCCCTCTATGAACTCTCGTATCTCCTCCATGAACCGGCCCCAATTGAATATGAGTGCCAGCACTATCCATCCCAGGAAAACCCAGCCCCAGAGCGGGGCATCCGTGAAAGAAAAGACAATGGGCATGGCGGCTATTGGCGCCGCAACCGCCATCATCACCGATTTCTTGGTCCAGATTATTCCGATGATCGCGGCATAAAGCGCGTAGAAAAGAAAGGGAATCACTGGCACGAAGCCCGCGGTAATGAAATAGAGAAAACCTGAATAGATGAGGGTTAGATCCACCGCGAAATCCATTGCTCCAATAAACGTCTGACGCTTCTTTGGATCAAGGCGCGCCATACGCCCATCGAGCACATCCGTTGTCCATCCTATCAAGGTGAGGGCGACCACCAGGGGAAGTAATGATTTCTCCGCAAAGAAAGCGCAGAGCACAATGAGGAAACCCATGAAGAGGCGGGTTACGGTAAGTACATCCGCTATAGTCTTTGCGTTTTCGATTGTGCGCGCTTTGAGACTGTCCTCTTTCATGAAGATATTGTACCCACAGCTTTTAGAGGTTGGCAAAAAGCAAAGCCAATCGCTTAGCGACGAGCGCAGTTGCGAAGGACGGAGTGACGAAGCAATCCCGATGGAGCGCGTGATATAGAAGGGGCCGCGGTCTCACTGGACTACGGCCCCTAATAATAGATTGGTTTCTAGCACATGCTTGGATTGAGTCGATCATACTGTGGAGGCAGCTGTATCTTCTTGGTCTGCTGCTCCGCATCAGGGTTGAGCACGTTAGTCTTGGCTTCCTTCGCCTTCTTGGTAGAGACGGCCCTAGCGCAAATCTTTATGGGGGTTTCCGACTTCGCGCCATAAGTGAGAAGGTCATCCCAGCCTTCCCTATCCGCTCCCAAATCATTGAAAACCTCTTCGAGTATAGAGATTATGTTCGGGATCAATGGGCAGAACTTCTGATCGAAATATTCTCTCTGCTCATCATTAAAAGTGCAGAGAGGCGTATCCAGGAAGAGCATTATCGGTGGAGGTATAGGGGAACCTTGTTGATCCAATTTATTGGATAGCTTGCGAGTAAAAAAGCTGGTCCTTATATCCAGTTTCGGTGGAGTATTGGATCTATCCTCGAAGTCCTGCATTTGTCTCCCTCCCTTTTGCGCCATACTTTCGATACCCGTTGCAGCCCTTACATCGAGCGCTTAAGACAAATCTGTTTACCGTTTCGATCTTGCTTTTTATATGGCTAATGCGAATAACACCGCAATTTAGGCCTCTTGACCTGCAAACCCTCTAAAAGTAATCGGCAATTGGGATACAGGTCTTTAACAAATATCTGGAAAGCATAAATATAAATTGTGCGGATTGCAGTGAGTGGCTAGACGCGAATGCTCTTTATCTTGTCTCCTACTCCGCTGGCTTCGCCCTCCCCTGAAAAGAAGGCCACCGACTTATCGATCTTCTCCGCTAGTTCAGGCAGCTGATCGATGGTAAGGGTATCGGGGGTCGTGCCGATCAATTCGCAGTTCTTTTTTACCGTAGCTTTGGCTATGAACTCTCCCAGGATATCAGATAGAAGCTTCTCTATCTCTTGAGCCAGTTTATTTGCCAAAACCTTCCCCTCCCAGAATACTGTCGAGCCCGCTTGATAATCCACGGGTTTTTTCTTGAAACGGCCTTTGAGTACCTTCTCTTTTCTCCTAGCTTTTATCTGAAGTTCGCCGGCCGCTCCTCATAGACCCCTTCCTAAGCCTCAATCTTGCCTAACTTGTTATCGGAGCCAACCATCTCTTGCTTAATACCTGAATGAATAAGAAACATTTGTGCGGACTCCCTGGTCATGAATCGAAGTGAATTTATCTTCATTTAAAGCCCTTTTACAAAAATTGTTGGCGACCGCATGGTATCATATAATTTGTTTTCACCTGCTGAATAAATAAGTTGCGAGAAAGCCTGAAAGAGTTTCGCTCCCCGGTGGCTCAACAGGTAGAGCGGGTGGCTGTTAACCACTAGGTTGGGGGTTCGAGTCCCTCCCGGGGAGCCAGCAAACTAAGCGAGGCCGAGAGGCCTCGCTTTTCGCTAAGAGTCTTTGATATTCGAATTACGGATAGCGAATGTCAATCGTCGTCGGCGTCGGGCTGCGTCGCCTGCTGCCCTCCCGGAACGGTTATCCCGCTGACCCGCGGCTCGGGCACCTTTGAATCCGTGCCCTTCGCATCTTTCCAGAGGATTTCATTGAGGACCGCGTAGTTTACGGCATCGGCAACGCTCCAGTTCATCTCGCCCGAGAGCTCGGCCAGATGCCGGCGCGGATCGTTTAGTCCATACGAGGTTAGGCTCGGGTTCACCTCGCCGATGATGTTCTGCGGCGGCAGAATGGCGGTGTATACATCATCGTTGCTTGGGGCGGAGTCCCATCCTCCCATAATGGGGTTGGCAAAGTGATCGTACTGGCTCATGGGAGATAAGCCAAGCAAAAGCTCCATGCTCTTCAACACGCTGTTTGTGTCATAGAAATGAGAATCCACGGTCGATTTCTTGATCCAGGGGCTTATCACCTGGGCAAAGGAACGATGGGAATCAACGTGATCGGGGCTGAACTGGGCATCGTCTTCCACGACGAAGATAACCGTGCTTTCCCAGATGGGGCTCTTGCTCACGGCTTCGACCAACTCGCCGACGGCATAGTCGTTGTCCGCCATCATTGCTTCAGGAGAGCCGTAGCCCGGGTTCAATCCCATGGTGTGATCGCGCCCTAACCGCACTGTCATGAAAGCCGGAACGCTTTCGCCGGTCGGGTCCTCCTTTAACATCTCCTTGAACTCGCGGTTCCATTCCGAAAAACGGCTGGGCTGCGCCTGCACCGGCGAGTTTAGCGAGGCGTAGTAGCCCGGGGGGTTCCCAGCGGTCAGTCCCAGGGAAGTAGCATCGAAACCGTACTTCAACCACGCGTCGCTTTCGGCATAATTGAAATCGAACTTGCGGTAGTCGTAGTCGGTGTATCCGGCCACTTGCCCCTCGGGGGTCGGAATATGTCCCGGGGGAGCAAGACCTGCGACTGTGGGATAGTTGTCCGGAATCTTGAAGGGGGGTGTCGAGGGGGTTCCGCTCGACAGGAAGAACCCGTAGTTGCGGTAGGTCAGCCCCGCATTTCTTACGCCGTCCCAGATATATCCCGCGGGAGACTCGGCCACATTCGGAATGCTCGGCGCCGCTATGCCCGTCGGGGAGAGAGAGTTCCCATCCTGATCCTTAGCCGGGTAACCGCCGGTTATGTAGCCGTTGACCTGACCTTCGAAACCGTAATTGATTTGGTATGTGGCAAGGGAGAGCTGATATACGTAGGGGATAATTTTTATGGTGTATGCATTAGCCAGGCTTTGAGTGCACCACACCCAGCCTTCGCCGCTTACCGGGGCATTGTTGTAGAAGTTGTCGAGAAGGATGAAGCGCTCCGCCAGGGCGTGCTGATTGGGGGTGATCTCTCTCCCGTACAAGGTGAGCGAGGGGTCGCCGTTCCCTTGGGGTAGATCCCCAAGAACCTGATCGTAGCCGCGATTCTCCTTTATTACATAGATCACATGTTTGATCTTGCCCGATTTGATACCAAGGTCAGCCAAGGTACTATCGCCGGAACTCCCCATTGCCGGAGTGTTCTGGTTGTTCCGTATCACTTGGTCGGTGGAATTGGCAAGATCTGGTAATGCCTGGGCTAGATCGATCCTGGAGACGTTCCCCGGAATGGAATTCAGAACATATCCAGGGCCGGGGGCAGCCGACCATGCAGGGGGTTTGACGCCGGAATTGATTCCCAGCACATCAGGATCGAGATAATTAAAGTTGGGGTTGGGATTCATTGCGCTGGTTCCCCATCCGTTGACGACGAGCAAGGTATTACCATCGACTGCGGTAGTAAGAGCCGTCGGATACCACCCGACGGGGATGTAGCCGCTCAACTCGCCATTCTCTGTATCGATGACGCCTATCGCATTGAAATCGCCCAGCGACGCATACAAAGTTTCCTCGTCCAGCGAGAGCGAAAGGCCTGAAGGAGAGACGCCGGGTAGATTGATGACATTGGAGGGGCGTAGCAACACCGTTGCCTTCACATGGGCCTGATCGTTGGCGACGTCTACAACCGATATCGTATCGCTTCCCGCATTAGCTATGTATAAAAGCGTTTGAGCTTTGTTCAGGAGAAGTGCAGACGGTTGGCTGAGGTTGGTTATTTTCGAGGCCAGGACAATATGACTTGGGTCAGTGGTGTTGAGGATATAGACGCTGCCGTCCCGCTGGCTCGCTACATAGGCTCTGGTTCCATCTGATTTTGCGGTTATGGCATACGGGAATGATGGTGTATTCGTGTTGGCTTCGTCCATGAACGTGTAGCTTCCCAACCGGGCGCCGTCGCTCGCCCGATACATAGAGAGCGTGGACGCCGGCTGATAGCTGGCTTGCAGATCGACGGAAAAGTAATTGCTCATGAAGATGGTTCCATTGGCGAAAGCAATGCCCGCCGGCTGGTCAACGGGCATGTATGGAATAGGCTTTTCAGGGATAGTGCCCGTCTGAGTCAGGGTTCCATCGCTCGCGAGAGTCATAACGGCAACAGTCCCATAAGCTCCCTGGGCCGCATAGAGCACCCATTTGTCGTTATGGGGCGTTGGATCGAAGGCCAATCCATAGAAGAGTCCGCCGTTCGGTATGCTTGGATCATCCGCCGGAAAGGCGAGCGAACTTATTACCACGCCGTCGCTTACCCTCACGGTGCTCAGGCGCGCATCCAGGCAACTGGACGTGGTGACAGCGTAATTGCCATCGGGACTGAGTGCAATGTTCAACGGCATGTTCCCGACAGCGTCACTGGTTGCGCCCGCCGGAGTTATTTGCCGGCCGTTGACGAGGATGTTGGAAGCGGATTGCGATGAGGACTTAGAACCGCATCCAAAGGAGAATAGACCTAAGGTAATTAATGTCATTACTGCGGCTATCGGCCGATAACGGCGCCACAGCATGCTGAAGCCGACGTTTCCCCTTATCCACCTCTCCATGTCACTAATCATAACACCCGGAAGCGACAAGAAACGATCGCGATACGACACTAAAGTATTTTTCAAAGCAGCGTCGAAGGAATCTCAGGAATAAGAGTCCGAGACCAGGAGGAGGGAGTGAGATGATGGTGAAGAAGGTCGGCATCACATTCGCATTGGTTGCCATCCTGTGCGCGAGCGGGTTGCTGGCAGGTTGCGGAAACAGCTCTCCATCTTCGACTAACAACGGCCCCGATTATTCGAACACGGTGAACTGGCTGGCGTTGCCCTCCTCACAAGAGGCCAAGGAGGTCGATGTCTTCTTCCTCTATCCCACGGTCTATCAGCAATCCAGCGAGAGCGACCCGATGGTCTGCGCGATCGACAACCCTCAGATGCAGGCGGGCGCCCAGGCGGCGCTCTCGAGAACGGCCACCGCCTTCGAGACCGTAGCCAACATCTATGCTCCTTACTATGAGCAGGCCGCCATTCAGGTCTTGTCCCTGCCGTTCGATGAGCAACAGTCGATAGTGGGAGGCCAACCGACATCGGATGCGATTTCCGCCTTTGATTACTACATCACTCATTACAACAAAGGCCGACCCTTCATGCTGGCGGGTCATTCCCAGGGATCGAACATAATGATCAACCTGATGGCTGACTACATGGGTAAGAATCCGGATGTTTATGAGCGGATGATCGCCTCGTATGTTCCGGGATATTCGATAACACCCCAATACCTCGAGCAGAACCCGGAGCTCAGGTTCGCAACCGGCGCGGATGACACGGGAGTGATAGTCTCATATAACACGGTAGCTCCCAATGCCACGGCCCCCGACCCCGTGGTGCTGCCCGGCGCCATGGTCATCAACCCCATCACCTGGACAAGAGACGAGACCCTGGCAACCGCCGCTCAGAACCTGGGCGGCATCGCACTGGACAGCAATGGTTATGCGGTGCTTGACGCGCAGGGCAATCCCCAGAGGGTCCTCAACTATGCGGACGCCAAGATCGATACGGCGAAGGGCGAATTGATCTGCAGCACGGCCGATCCAAATACGCTCGCTCCGGGAGTCGCAATGGTTGCCAGCGGAATCTACCATACTTTCGACTACCCGTTTTACTTTTTCGACCTCCGGGCGAACGCCGAAAAAAGAGTCGCCCGTTACCTGGAGAAGGAATAGGTGTGAAATGATACGGCCTATCGGGGCTGCGGTCGTTATCGGGTTGCTATTACTTGCCCTGGCTTTAAGCGGGTGCGGCACCGAGGCGAACACCCCCACCTACAGCCTCGTGATATTGCCGCAGGACGGGTATCAGCCCATCTACGATTTCATCGCGGGAGCCAAGAAGAACATTGACATGACCATGTATCAGCTGGCCGACCCCACGGCCCAGGCTGCCCTCAAGGCCGCAGCAGGAAGAGGCGTCACGGTGAGAGTCCTGCTCGATTCGGATCCCGAAGGCGGTGGTGGTATGAAGGCGAACCAGGCGGCATACGATGACTTAAACGCCAATGGCGTCGAGGCGAGATGGGCATGGTCCGGCACGCTGTGGCACCAGAAGAGCATCACCCGCGACGGCGAAGCCGCCGCAGTGATGACCTGTAATCTCTTTGCGCCTTTCTACCCCGTCGTAAGGGATTATGCGGTCATCACCCACAACCCCGCTACCGCGTCCGGCATGGAGGACACTTTCGACAATGATTGGAACAACACTGGCGGCCCGCCCACCGAGGGCGTGATACCCGAAGGGTCGGAGCTGATCTGGTCGCCGGGCGCCGAGCCGGGACTCGTTGACCTGATAAATTCCGCCCGTCCGGGGACCACCCTCTACGCAGAGGACGAGCAGTTGGATAGTCAGCCAATCGAGCAGGCGCTCATCGCCGCAGTGCAGAGGGGGGTAACGGTCAATCTCACCATGACCTATTCCTCTTCTTACGTGAGCGGGTTCAACACCCTGGCCGCGGGCGGCGTTCACGTCAGCCTTTATCAGCCAAACGCGGCGATTTACATACATTCCAAGGCCATCTCCGTAAACAACGATACCGTCTACGTAGGCAGCAGCAATTTCACGACCGAGATGACCGATCAGAATCGCAATGTGGGGATCATTACGATGGACCCCACGATTGTCAGTGGCATCACTTCGACAATGGCTGCAGATTTCGCGGGAGCCACTCCCTATAGCCCAAGTCCCTGAAGAAACCGGGCCAACGCCTTGAAGAGAAGGGATCGGAAGATGAGGAAGCTCGGGATCGTCTTCGCGCTGCTGGTGATGCTGTCTATATTTGGACCGGCGGCAGGCTGCGGTAGCAGTTCGAGCGAAATGCCCTCGACCAACGTCCCTGCGACCGACAGCTATGGTAAGCCCAACTACGCCAGTTCGTCTAATTGGCTGGCGCTGCCCCAAACATCTACCAAGAAGGTCGATGTTTTCTACTTGAGCGACACCACGTATCAGAAAGCAAGTCCGAGCTCCCCCAACATAGGTCCCATCGATGACCCCCAGATGAAGACGGGCGCCGAGGCTCAGTTCTCGAGGACGGCGACCGCCTTCGAAACGGTGGGTGATATCTATGCGCCGTACAACCGGCAGGTCGACTCGCAGTACAAGTCGACGCTACCCATTCCCGAGCAACTCTCCCTGGAGGCCGGCATCCCGACCTCCGATGCGGTGAGCGCGTTCGACTACTACATCGAGCATCTCAACAAAAGCCGACCCTTCATCCTTGCCGGGCACTCCCAGGGGTCGAACCTGCTTGCGAACATTCTGTCCGGTTATATGAAGGATCATCCAGATCTCTATGAGCGCATGGTTGCGGCCTATGTAATAGGGTTCTCGATCACATCCGACTACCTCGCTCAGAACCCCCAGCTCAAGTTCGCGAACGGCCCGGATGACACAGGCGTGATCATCTCCTACAACACCGAGGCGCCCGTGCCGCACGGCACCAATCCGGTGACTATGCCGGGTGGAATAGCCATAAACCCCATTACCTGGACCAGGGCCGAGGATTACGCACCGGCTTCGCAGAACCTCGGTGGCATTTCGATCGACCCGCAGACCGGCTACGCAGCGCTCGATTCTTCCGGCAACCCCGCCAAGGTCGACCACTACGCCGACGCGCAGGTGAACCAGCAAAGGGGCGTCGTGATCTGCAGCAGCGCAAACCCGAACCAGCTTGCACCCGGCAACCCCGCCGTAGCGGCCGGTATTTACCATCCCTACGACTACCCGTTCTATTACTTCGATATCAGGGCGAACGCCGAGAACCGCGTGGCCACGTTCTTCGAGAAGAAATGATGCTGAGGCGGACAGGCCGGGGACACGTCCAGAGGTTTATCTCGCGGACTGATGGAAGTGCGGCCCCTTCTCTTTTCAAATACGACCTACTTTTATACCTCTAATATCCATTATTATTGTGTATCACCCTCCTCAACTCTATCCTACTATTGCATTACCTAATATCTGATTCTAATAACCAATGGGATAAACAGTAGTTCTAATATGAC
>MELM01000025.1:0-1258 GCA_001767605.1 Candidatus Solincola sediminis
CTATATGCAATAAGAAAAGACTAAAGAGAAGACCTTTGGTTACGGGGGATGAGATGTCAATCCCTGGCAAAAGGATAAGCAGCAAGGCTGCAGGAACCGCCAGCACGAGGAGGAAAGCCAGGAACAAGCCCGTTTTTCTTAATATGATTCGCACATCCAGAAGGCGAAGTCTGATAATGGTGTAAGCCAGCAGACCTATGGGAACCATACTGGCGATAAAAGTGTAGTTAGTATAATTTGAATCTCCGGTTATCGCAGGAAGTATATAGCTGAAAATGAGGGGAAATGGGATAAAAATCATAAAACCCATAAAAATGATATTCAAACGGGCGCGATCAATACCAGTTGATTTGCGCCAGGCTACGATTGCGGTAACCATGCAGCTCGCGCAGAGGAAGAGCGTTATTGCCGGTACTATAAAATAAAGCGTTCCATTAGAGGAAGTCGAAATCCCATTACTATAGTGCGCGTTCGTTATAAACCAGGGAGAAAAGGATAGCGCAACACCCGGTAATGCAATAAGCAGTGTCCCGATCAAGAGAGATTTCTTGGGAGTACGGCCGAGATAAATGCTCAGGATGAACAGAAGGCAAGACGAAAGCACCAAGACCCCCATAGCGTACGACCATTGATAAAGAAAAAGATTGAATGAATCACTGATATTAGTAGAAATACCTTCCAGAAAACCTGAAGAAATGAACAAAGAAGCGAAGATTAGTGTCAATGCTAATGTAATATTTTGGAACTCTCTCTTGCCCTTCAAAAAGACGATGACCGCGAGGACCCACAAAAAGGCGGCGATTAGAATTGAGAGGATAAATGCCATAACATAGAGTGTCTGCGTGGTCATGCCCTAATCCTATGCGTCCTTATGCCGTTCGATAGATGACAGAAGCCGTACAACCAATTAATTAAAGAGTACCGCGTTACTGCCGCGTTAACAAATCTTCATATCGGAATGTCATCCCCATACCCTATACTCTTATCGTGCAGACGTTGGGCCCGAAACCACGCGAGATCGGTGGGAGGAGAGGCAATTGAAGAAACTCCTTTTCATTCTTATTCCGATGTTCATTACCGTGATTTTGCTATTTAACGGTTGTGGCAATAACAAACAGACCATTGAGACCGAGCAGGGCCCGATAACGGTTGAACAAAAGGGAGAGGAATCGAGCGAAGTTGGAAAAGGAAATACGACGGCCGACGTGGGCGAGGAGAAGGAACCGACAGAGGAAGATTTGGGACTTGGGATCTACGA
>MELM01000025.1:1346-3739 GCA_001767605.1 Candidatus Solincola sediminis
CATCTGATCCCTTTGATAAAGTAGGCGAGTGGTACCGGGCGAGCCTCGGGGAGCCGGGAATCCTGAGCGAAAATGAGATGAGCTGGTTTTATAGGATCGATAGCGAGGGTTCTGTTTCGGGGGTGACGCTAAAGGCAGAGGATGGAAAGGTAAAGATTACGCTGTACAAGACGACAAAGATATCTTCTTGAGGAAGGTCGGGTTTGGGCAGCAGGAGCTTTTAGCATATTCAAATTGACGCTTTTACCACTTCAATTCTCCACGGAACCAGGCTTCATCTCCTAGTTCTTCTTCAATACGCATGATTTGATTGTACTTAGCAAGCCGATCGGAGCGAGCGGGCGCACCTGCCTTGATCTGGCCACAGTTGGCAGCAACTGCGATGTCGGCTAAATATGAATCCTCGGTCTCCCCGGAACGATGCGAAAACATGCAAGTATACTCGGCTTCACGCGCTATCCTTACTGTCTCTAACGTCTCGGTCACCGTGCCTATTTGGTTCAGTTTTATAAGTACCGAATTTGCGACATTTTCCCTTATTCCCTCGGATAATATCTTCGGGTTTGTCACAAACACATCATCACCAACTAATTGAATTCTGCCTCCGAGCTCTTTTGTCAGGATCTTCCAACCTTCCCAATCATTCTCCGCCAAGCCATCCTCAATGGAAATAATCGGGTACTCCTGCGCAAGCGCTTTGTAAAAATCGACCATCCCTTGCGAAGAAAGCTCGCGGCCTTCTGCTTTTAATACGTATTCGGCGCCATTGAAAAACTCGCTGGCGGCTGGGTCTAACGCCAAAGCTATTTCCTCACCCACCTTATAGCCGGCCTTGTCGATTGCGTGGGAAATGAGTTCCAGGGCCTCTTTGTTGGATGATAAGTCCGGCGCAAAGCCTCCCTCGTCACCAACCGATGTATTCAAGCCCTTTTTCTTCAGGACTTCCTTCAAAGTATGATAAACTTCGGCGGCATATCTGAGGGCTTCCTTGAACGATGGTGCTCCAATCGGGACAATCATGAATTCCTGAATATCTACGTTGTTATCAGCATGCTTTCCCCCATTTAAAATGTTGAGAAAAGGAACAGGCAAGCGTTTCGCCTCGCTCCCCCCTAGATGCTGGAAAAGCCATTTCCTTCCAGCCATTGCGGCTGCTTTCGCTACGGCCAAAGAAACCCCAAGAATGGCGTTGGCACCGAGGTTCGATTTATTCTCAGTTCCATCCAACTCGATCATTAGAAGATCTATGTCTTTTTGATTGTCAGGATTTGATCCCAGCAATCGAGGTGCGATTATATTGTTGACATTGCCTACGGCTTTGAGGACTCCCTTCCCCAAATATCGCGACTTGTCATTATCCCTAAGCTCCACGGCTTCGCGGCTGCCCGTTGATGCCCCTGATGGAACGGAAGCCGTGGCATAAACGCCTTCGTTGAGGGCGACAGTCACCTCAACCGTAGGGTTGCCTCTTGAATCTAAAACCTCTCGTGCTTTTATTTGGAGAATCTTCGCCATTTTTTATAATCCCTTTCTCTGCTCATGTGAAAACCCCCACTATTATATTGGTAGAGGTTATCAGTTCCAACTACAAGAAGAGCCATCAGCCGAGGCCTTATTCCACAATGGTAGACTGATTCCTGGCGGTTATTCGGAAAGCAGAACCTCGTCGGCCACTTCTTCCGCTCGTACCCTCTTCAACTCCCTGCTTACTTTCAAGACAACGGCGGCGATGGGAACGGCAACGATCGCGCCGAAGATGCCGCCAAAAACAGCACCAATAAGGGTCATCAGGAGAGCGAGCAAAGGATGCAGCTGCAACGTCTTACCATAAGCAATAGCTTGGACCGGTGCTTGAAGAATAGTATGTGAGATTGCGGCGAACGCCAGCATAATCAAGCCGGGTGTGAGACCTCTCGCAGCAAGAGTGATGAAGACGGCAAAAGCACCTCCGATATAGCCTCCAAATGATGGAATAAAGCAGGTGACAAAAGTTACTAGAGAGATTGCGGGAATCAGGGGGACTTTCAAGATAAGCGCAACCGGAATAATAAGGAGGGCGTTTACCGCCGCTATTATAGTAGTACCCTTGAAGTAACCCCGAAATGAGGAGAAGGTTTCTTCGAGGACCAAGTCGCCTGTTTTTCGAGGCACCCCCATATGCCCGGCCAGCCATTCCTTCAGTGTTCCGTCGTCGCTCAAGATGAAGAGAAGGATAAAAAAGCTTATGAAGAAACCGATCAGAAAGGAGGCGACCCCGGGAACGCTACCCGTTAGTGTCCGCGTCACTCCATTGGTTATCGCCGGCCAGGCTTTGTTGATCTGTTCGTGAATCCAATCAGCTGTCGATTCGCTTACATTTAGATTATCCAGCCAATCTTTTAGCCGATCTATGC
>MELM01000025.1:3747-5137 GCA_001767605.1 Candidatus Solincola sediminis
ACTTGATGGCCGATTGCGCCTGCCTGGGTAGTGATTCCATAAACGACGATGCCTATAAAACCCCCGATGACCGCAATTACCAGGATCATAGTGATAACAGTAGCCAGCCATCGAGGAATATGGTGCCGGGTCATTAAAGAAACGACGGGTTCCAGTAATACGCCGATTATTACCGCAACCACCAGGGGGACAATAACTGCATGGGCTTTCCCGTATACCCATCCGAAAACCGCAATCGCGCCGACTATTCCAAGGCCGAGCCAGGAATAGGTGCCCCAGCGCCAAAGCCAGGGTTTTTCGGTTCGGGAATCCATTTTACCGGTCTCGTTCTCTGCCACTCTTTTCGCCCCGATCCAGTTACGGCCACTTGGACTGCTTCGGCGCGATTTGCCCCCGGGACTTTGTGTGAAGACGCCGATATTCTTTATCGGCGTTTGGTGCCGGGTCTTGATTCTCCACTCAGGGCTATTGAAAACCGATAGCCATGAGTGGAGAATCAAGACCCGGCACTCGAGGAGGCGGGTATGTTGATAACGAGGTCGCTCAGGGGATAGGTCTGGCAGGCCAGCCTGTCGCCTTGCTCGAACATCTCGTCGGTAAGGTGGTCTTCCTCTTCCTGAGTCCGTTCAGTGGCATTTCCTTCCAGGACGCGGATCTTGCAGCTCCCGCATACACCCAGACCTCCACAGATGCTTTCCACCTCGATATCGGCGGCGAGGAGAGAATCGAGCAAAGAAGCATCCTCGGAAGCGGCTATTTCAATATCTAGGGGTTTCACCGTGATTTTATAGTCCATAGCGCCCTGCGTTTACTCCTTTCCTGCTCGATAATACTTGAGATAGCCCCGGCCCATCCTGTCTTTGCCAAGAAGGAAATCGGCCGCCCTGATCGAAAACACCAATCCCGGCTCCAGCGGGTTTATTATTGCCGCAGCAAGGCCGGCCCTAACCGCCATTGCAAGGAAGGCGGCGTTGATGACGCCTCGTTCCGGCATGCCGAAGCTGATGTTGGAGGCGCCAAGGACGACCGGACATCCCAGGTTGGCTTTTATTCGTTCGATACTATCGAGGGTTGTGGTTCCGCTGCCCGCAGCGGTTGCCGCCGGTATTGTCAGGCAATCGATGAGCACTTGATCCCTGGCTATTCCGAAGCCGGTTGCGCGTTCCAGGATGCATTCGGCGAGTGAGATTCTCTCTTCCGGCGTCGCCGGTATGCCTTTCCGGCTCTTTGTCATGCCGATCACGAAACAGCCCGCTTCCGCCACAAGGGGCAGGATTGAATCCATACTCTCGTCATCAGCTGTCACTGAATTAATAACGGCTCTGTTATCACCGTACTGCCTTATTGTTGAGGCAAGAGCCTCTGGATCGGCGGAATCGATGCAGGCGGG
>MELM01000025.1:5147-18651 GCA_001767605.1 Candidatus Solincola sediminis
TCGGCTGCCACCGCTTTTACCAGCAAGGGGAGCAGCTTCGTTTCATCGATTCCGGGAGCGCCAACATTTACATCTATGTAATCGGCTCCCGCCTCCGCCTGTGCCCGGGCATCAGCAAGCGCTTTATCGATAATGCCGCGGCGCAGTTCATCGGCTAATTGCGGCCTGCCGGTCGGGTTGATTCTCTCGCCGATGATAGTTGTTAATTGAGAAGTGCCGAACATACCATGTCCTCCTTATGGCAGCAGGCTCGAGACCTCTTCGGTCGCGGTCTGTTCCCGCTGCTCTCTGTCTTCGGTATTGTCTGTCGGTTCTTCCTTTCGATCCGATTCTTCAAGTCGTTCATGACGCGGATGCCTGGTCAGGTCTCGCATGACTATCATAAAGGATATGCCGCCGACTAAGAGACCGAGATAAAAATCCAGGAACCTCCAGATAAGGGTCAACAAACCTGCGATTCCATTGCCGGGCAGTATGCTTGAGTAGACGTAGAGAAAGCCGACTTCTCCGACCCCGCTTCCGCCCGGGGTGGGGATAAAAGGCAAAAGAACCTGTACTATCATTTGAGCAAGAATCGCTTTCCAAAAATAGGAAGAATAGCCGAGACCCACCAGGGCCATTGGCACGGCGAGAAAACCGAACAACCAGAACAGGACACTGAAGAGAACCACTAGCATGAGTTTCCTGTGCCCCAGCCTCATTATCTCCCGAACCGATTCGGCGAATGTCTGCGTTTCGGCGGCAAGTCTCTTCAAGAAGTGGACATAACCTTCCCGCCGCTTCAAGAAATTCGGGGAATGTTTGAGGAGCTTCGCGTCTATCTCGAGTTGAGGGCGGAGCAAAGCCAGTAAGACCGAGAAGAGGAATGCAAGGCCGAAGGCCAAGGCAGTGAGCAGGATGCCGCGAATCGTGAAAGACAGATTCATATATCTTCCACCCAGGGCTATCGCCACCGGAAAGGTCAATATGAGTAAGATGGTGGAGACGACGGCTGAGAAGCCGATCACCGCAACCGATTCGCCGGCCTCCAGCCCGTACTCATAAAGGAAAAAGGCCTCACCTGTTACCCCCCCGGCTCGCAAAGGGGTGATTATGCCGGTGAAGTAACCCGAAAATGCAATCTTGGCGAGGTCTACAAAAGAAATCCTTTTACCGGTCGAGGCAACAAGGATCCGGGTTCGCAATACCGACCAGAGCCACCTTCCAAGTGAGCAAACGGCGGCAAGGACGAAGAAGAAAGGCGAGACGTTTTGGATGGCGGTGAAGGTATCGCGGTTGATGGAGAGGAGCGATATGATCATCAGCGTGCTTGCGGAGAGAGCGACCGCGATGATAATACCCCTCCGCACTCGGGATCTATCGAAGGGGCTGCGCCCCTTCATCTCCATCTCTTCACCCATAAGTGAATCTTACCCGTAGGCCGGCGTGAAATACACTTTGCGAGGCGGTTCATGGCAGGGGTGCAGGATTGAGACCATGATTAAATGAAATAATAGAAGAAACGAATTCGGAAGAGAGGAGAGCTGTTGGACGACAAGGATGTGAAGAACGGCGAGACTACCAAGAGAGTGGTCATAAACCTTGGAGGCATGAGCTGTGCCACTTGTGCGGCCAAGGTCGAAAAGGCCTTGAGTGCCATTCCCGGAGTGACGACGGCTTCAGTCAACTTCGCCTCCGAAAAGGCTTCAGTTGATTACAAGAAGGGGGAAACGGCTGTCGCCGAAATGGTAAGCACCATCGAGGATCTGGGATACGAAGCGCGGCTGTCCAAGGCCACTTACGAGGTTGAAGGTATGACCTGTGCTTCATGTGTGATGCGAGTGGAAAAAGCACTCGCCGATCTGGATGGAGTGACCGCTGTTGAGGTGAACTTGGCCACCGAGAGGGTAACGGTGACCTACAGCCCGGAACAGGTAAGTTTTATCGAGATGGCCATAGCGGTGGAGGCAGCCGGCTACAAGCTCTTCCAGCCGGCCGAGGGCGAGGAAGCAAGGGATATCGAACGCCGGCGTCGGGAGCGTGAATTGAATCGGTTGCGGCGCTGGCTAATTTACAGCGCTTCCTCGGCCGTGGTTATCGCAGGCCTTTCAATGCTGGGTATGCACATCCCCGGAATAAAGAGCCTGTCCGAGCGTACCCTTTTTACAATACTCTTCATTCTTGCGACCCCGGTTCAGTTCGGCGCCGGCTTCAATTTCTATCGGGGTGCCTATAAGTCGGCGAGGCACGGCACCACGGATATGAATACGCTTATCGCGGTGGGGACCACCGCCGCATACGCATACAGCGTGGTTGCGACGTTCTTTCCGGGATTTGTAACGACAACCGGACTCAAGCTCGCCGTTTATTATGACGCATCGGCCACAATCATCGCCCTGATCCTACTCGGAAAATATCTTGAGGCGCGAGCCAAGGGGCGGACATCGGAGGCGATCCGCAGGCTTCTCGACCTGCAGGCGCGAACGGCGCGAGTTTTAAGGGAGGGTAAGGAGCTCGAGGTGCCCATCGAAGAAGTGCGGCTCGGCGATCTTGTCAGGGTGCGGCCCGGGGAGAAAATCCCGCTTGACGGCATCTTGAAGGAGGGACGCAGCTCCGTGGATGAATCAATGCTCACCGGGGAGAGCATCCCGGTCGAGAAGGGGCCGGGCGATGAGGTAACGGGCGCGACGATAAACGGCACCGGAGGCTTCATTCTCGAGGTAACCAGAATCGGGGAAGACACCGTGCTTGCTCAGATCGTGAGGCTGGTGGAGGAGGCGCAGGGGAGTAAGGCTCCGATCCAGCGGCTCGCGGATAAGGTGGCTTCTGTTTTTGTCCCCGTCGTAATGGCGATCGCCGCGGTGACTTTTCTCGGCTGGTTGCTGGCGGGACCCGCCCCCGCTTTCAACTTCGCCTTGCTCAACATGGTAGCCGTTCTGGTAATCGCATGCCCCTGCGCCTTGGGCCTCGCAACACCGACCGCGATCATGGTTGGCACGGGCAAAGGCGCGGAGCTCGGCATATTGATAAAAGGCGGGGAGGTGCTGGAACGGGCGGGAAAATTGGACGTCGTCATATTCGATAAGACAGGGACGCTAACCTGGGGCAAACCGGTTGTGACCGACGTCCTACCATTAAATGGTAAAGAGCGTAAGGATGTTCTCATGCCGGCGGCATCGATAGAGAGCGGGAGCGAGCATCCCCTCGCGGAGAGCATCCTCCAGGCGGCGGAGGCGGAAGGGATCGCGCTGCGTCAAGTGCAGGACTTCCGGGCTCTTCCAGGCAAGGGGGTGGTGGCGAGTCTTGACGGCAAGGAGCTCAAACTAGGAAATGCCGCCCTGATCGAGGAGGACGGTGTGGATATTTCCGCCGTCGAGTCAAGAGCGGAGGAGCTGTCCCGGCAAGGGAAGACAGTAATATATGTACTTTATGGGGGCGAATTGCTTGGCCTGCTTGCCGTGGCGGATACCGTGAAGCCGATGGCGGTGGAAGCGGTGAGCGAACTCAAGCAAATGGGAATAGAAGTGGCAATGATAAGCGGAGACCGCCGGTCGACAGCTGAGGCCATTGCGCGGCAAATAGGGATGGACACGGTCTTTGCGGAGGTTCTGCCGGCGGATAAAGCGGTCGAAGTAGCCAGGCTGCAGGCTCAAGGCAAAGTCGTCGCCATGGTAGGGGACGGCATAAATGATGCGCCCGCGCTCGCCCGGGCGGACATAGGTATTGCCATAGGGACGGGCACGGATGTCGCACTCGAAGCATCCGATATAACTCTCATCTCGGAGGATCTAACAAGAGTAGCAACCGCCATACGCCTCTCCCGCAAGACCCTGCGCACCATCAAACAGAATCTGTTCTGGGCGTTCGTATATAACGTCATAGGAATCCCGATAGCTGCGGGTGTCCTGTATCCGATCTGGGCGGTGCTGCTGAATCCCATCTATGCCGCAGCTGCCATGGCGTTCAGTTCCGTTTCAGTGGTTTCCAACTCCCTGCGCCTCAGGGGCTTCAGGGATGAGCGATGAAGACATGGCGCCACGCGAAAGTCTATACTCAGCTTGAAAGATCATCGTCTCACATGCTGCAAGGACGGGGGAATTGCGGGAAGCAGTCATAAGTCGCAGGGAAGCAAAACCGGCGCGCACTGAAATATTTCCGGAACATATTTCGTATTCCAGACGCGAGCGCGTCCCCATTCTCTATGTCTCGGGCTTCTTCGGTTTCAATATCCTCTCCGCCACAATAAGGCGGCGATTGAGAAATCTTGATTTCGAGCTATACACCGTCCGGCTTCCTAACTTCGCGGCTGGTGATATCAAAAAAGGCGGCAAAATCCTCCTTCAGAAAATGGAAGAGGTACGAGTACTGCTCGGTGTGCGGCGTCTCTCGGTCATCGGGATGGGGTTGGGGGGTCTGGTCGCGAGGTGCACGGTGGAGGAGATGGGCGCTAGTGATTATCTGGGTCGTCTGATAATGCTGGGGACCGCCAACAAGGGTTCTTACACTCGCCTGCCATATTTCCTCTTCAAAGCCGGCAGGCAGATGCTGCCGTGGACCTCATTTCTGGACGAATTAAACGAATCACACGACTACTTAATCCTCGATGAGACCCAGCCTTCATACGTCTCCGTCTACTCACCCTATGACCTGAGCGTCATCCCCTGGACGAGCGCCAGACTGGAAGGCGCGCTCAATCTGAAGTTGGGTTGGTTCTGCACTCATTTAGGCATGATACGTTCAAAGCGGGTCCTGGGGATTTTAACAGGGCTGCTGGAAGGCGAGGCGATCGAGGAGCCCGGCGACGAAGAAGACGATCGCCTTCTGTTGGAACTCAATCAATCGCTGCAGGAGGATCAACATAACGAAGGCAATTTATTTCGGCGGGGAAAGCTGCTTCTGGATAGCGGCTATTATGAAGCGGCCGTAAGGGATCTCAGTCGCGCCATAAGGCAGAAGCCCGATCTCGCTGATGCGTATATGTTGCGGGGCAAGGCGCTCAGGCACAAGATGAGTTACGATGAAAACCCCATTTATAACCGAGCTATCCGGGATTTTAATCAGGTCATCCGGGCGAGACCCGGCTGGGCCGAGGCCTATTACGAACGCGGCGTCTGTTACGCGCTCCTGAACGCCTGGAGCGAAGCGGTGGACAACTGGGACCGTGCGCTGATCCTCAACCGCGATCTTTACCAGGCCTATCTGGCCAGGGGTTTCGGCCGTCGCAAGAAGGGTGACATATCGGGCGCCATCAAGGATTTCACCGAAGTCCTGCGCATCCAGCCGGATGAACCGGAGGCCCTCCGCTTTCTCTCCGAACTCGGCGGGTAAAATTGCCGACCGGCCGACGTTTCTAATATTGAAGTCAGCGCTGCCTCAAGGGTTTGGCCATAGCTTGTCGAAGGAAAAGGAAATCCGCAAATAATTGGAGGGCGTTTTACCGGTATGATTGACGGTCAAAAAGGGATGCTTCACAATATCGCACCGAAGCCAATCGCCATTTTGCTCGTTCTGCTTGTTGCCGCGCCGCTATTTCTGTTCGGTCCCCTCAATACCAAATCGGCCCAAGCCGGCGGCCTTTCCGGTTGGAAGTTCTGTGTCGATGCCGGTCACGATGGTTATAACGATACAGGCGCAAAAGGGCCAACCGGGCTTAAGGAAGAAGACATAAATCTTCAAGTTGCCTTAAAACTAAAGGCGATGCTGGAAGCAGAGGGAGCACAAGTATTAATGACGCGGACTGATAATGGTCCGCTTACTATTGCCCAAAGGTATACGATGGCAAACGATTGGGGTGCAGACCGTTTTATCTCCATTCATCATAATGCCATGTCGGGGCAACCTAGCGTTAATGGCACGGAGACATTGATTGCGACCAATGCTAGCCAGGAGGCAAAAGAGTTGGCTAACAGCGTACAGGCTGCATTAGTGGGCGAGTTAGGATTGCCTAACCGTGGCATAGTGCCACGCAGCGACGTGAGTGTTTTAACAAAGACAAATATGCCGGCCATCCTGACAGAGGCTTCATTCTTAAGTAATCCTCAGGAGGAACAACGGCTGCGAGATGATGGATATCTTTGCCGTGAGGCATCAGCAATAATGCGGGGCATCCATATGCCTTCCAGTGTGAGTTTCATCCTGCCGCAGGAGAATGTGATCTCGTACCAAGCCGTAGATGTCAGTCTGCAAGTGCTGGGCTCGGAGACGGTAAGCAACGTTCAGCTCCTCATGAACGATACTTTCGTGCAATCAAAATCCGCGGAACCTTATAACTTCAGCGTTGATACAGGCGGCTTGGCGGATGGCTCCTATAATCTCAGGGCGCTGGTCACCTATCAGGGCGGCAGGCAAGCATCAATCAACAGGGATATGATCATCGCCAATCAAGCCAAACGTTGGTATTTCGCGGAAGGGACCACCAGGCCTGAATTTCAGGAATGGCTGACAATACTGAATCCCAATACGCAGCCGGTGGATTTCACGGTCACCTATGCCTTTGAGGGGAGCGACGTGATGAAGCGGAATTACCACGTCGAATCCGAAAGCAGGCTTTCCATAGAGGTGACAAGTGAGGTCGGAGTGGGAAGGGATGTAAGCGTCCTCGTCGATTCACCGCTTCCGATCATGGTGGAGAGACCGATGTACTTCCTTTATAGGGGGCAATGGGACGGGGGCCATGTCTCCAGCGGATCCAATCAACCCAAGGCGGACTGGTACTTCGCGGAGGGGACGACGCGCCAGGGATTCGAGGAGTGGTTGTGCATGCTGAATCCGGGGGACCAGGCGGCGAGGGTGAAGGTGGAGTATCTCACAGCGGGAGGGTTGCTGTCTTCGGAGGAGATAACGGTTGAACCGTGGAGGCGCAGCACGATCTTCGTGAATGAGAAAGTCGGCCCGGACCAGGATGTATCGCTCAGAGTAACGTCGGATAAGCCGATTGTCGCGGAACGACCGATGTATTTCTACTTCGAAGGCCGTCTAAAGGGAGGGTCCGTTTCGACCGGAGCCAACCAAGCCGCAGCCGATTGGTATTTCGCCGAAGGTTATACGGGGACCGGTTTCCGCGAGTTCATATGTCTTTTTAATCCCGCAACAACTTCCACTAAGGCCCGGCTCAATTTCCAGATACAAGGGGCCGGTCCACAAGCGCATGAGGTTGAAATCCCGGCCCTTTCACGCTTCACCTTCGACGTGAATACTAGGATTGGCAATAATTTACAGCTCTCGGTCGCGGTCAACTCCGATTCACCAATAGTTGCCGAGCGACCCATCTACTACAACTACCATAATTGGTGCAGGGGGGGAGACGTAGGGATAGGGGTCACCGAACCGTCCCGCCACTGGTACTTTGCGGAGGGTTACACGGGCGAGGGTTTCGAGGACTGGCTGTGCCTTCAGAATCCCGGGAACCAAGCGGTGGATGTGGAGATCAGGTTCCATATGGAGAGCAACGAGGTAATGTGGGAGCGTCATACGCTGACAGCCAACAGCCGCACAACCTTCTCGATCAATTACATGAATCCCTATCAGGAGGGAATGGGCTTTTCTATTCATAGCAGTGGAGATATTATCGTGGAGAGGCCTATTTATTTTCGCTACAAGGGAGCCTGGGTTGGGGGAACCGTTTCGCCGGGCTATGGGCCCGGGACCAAAGATTGAGCCGGTGCTCGTCCGCCGGGACGAGGAGAAGCTTCCAATAAGATAGAATTATTCCTGGGAGATAGCAGCAAGCGCCTGTAAAGGAGGTTCCGATGAAGGGAGTTGCCAGTAAGGTTCTCATAGGGTTGGGTATAGCTCTCATACTGGCCGCTATTCTATGGTGGGCGATAGCCGTTAACGCTCTGGTGAAATTGCCCGACGATCTGGATTCAGTAACGCAATATGAGGGCAATATGACATTCTATATTAATCCGCTGAACCAGCAGCGCCTGCCGGAGGGGCAGGAGATTGTCCCCGAGATTCAAGTTGAGCGTACTGTTTCTTCTGTTAAAGATGAATACGATTCCTCAACGGGGGTCCTTTCCGAGGAGGTTGTTTTCAACATCGGACTCCCATTCAACCAGACTCAGACCTATAAGTTTTCCTATGTCCTGGATCGCAGGAACCTGGAGAATAAGAACGACAGCCGGGCATGGGCCTGGACACCTCAGGATGTCGTGGAAAGATCTCCGAGTTATTATCCTTTCTTACCCCTTGACACGACAAAGGACGAGAGCTACTCGGTATGGAAGAACGAGATCGATGAGGCCGTAAACACCGAGTTCGTGGACGAGGAGGAGAAGGAGGGAGTTACGGTCTATAACTTCAAGGGTTCGTTTACCGGCAAGAAAGTGGCTCCGGCCTATATCGATGTGTTGAATCAGAGCCTCGGATTGCCGAAGCAGGTGACCCTACAGGATCTGGCCCCCACGCTGGCAGCGATGGGAGTGGATGTCAACAGCGTAATGGCCCTGTTGAATCAGGGGCTGAGCCCGGCCGACCTGCAGGCTATTCAACAGCCCATGCCCGTTGATTACTTCTGGGATATGGACCAAGAGATCTCGGTGGAACCTAAGACCGGTGGTCCAGTCGACTTATACAAGGATTCGGAGAGCTTGTCGGCAATGGTTAATTTCAGCCACCTGGATTCTATCTTGGGCAACTACCCACAAGACCCAGTCCTTCAACAGCTCAAAACGCAGCTCGGCACTGTCGAGGCACAGAAGATATTCGAATATTCGTATGAACAGACGGATTCCTCGGTCAAGGAGACTGTGGATGAGGCAAAGGACCAATCGGGAAAGATAAATGTAGCCAAGGTTTACATCCCCTGGGCCCTGCTGATCGTTGGCGCCTTGATCCTCATAATAGGCCTCCTCATCGGCGGCGGCGGCGCCCCCCAACCCGAGGAACAATAACCAAGGATTCTACAAAGGTGTCAGGCACCTTTGTATAGCAGACCTACACAAAGGTGCCTGACACCTTTGTGTAGGTCTTTTGAAGAGGGCGTATGGAAGAGCGGTATTGTCCGGTTTGTGATGGTGTTTTAAACACGTCTGAAGATGCCGGCGACTTCTTATGCAGCAGGTGCGGAGCGCGTTCCCGTTTTGACGGCGAATCGCTAATTGCAATCAATATACGGAATTATCATTTGCGCCTCGAGGAACTAACGCGAAAAGAACGGGATCTCAAAGCGCTCATAGAGGCGGAGGGGGGAAGAGGCGCCGGGCGCAACATGCAGATCCTGCGATCGCTTCACGAAGAGAGGCAGAGGATCCTCTCCGAGTACTCATTCCTCAGCTGCTTCCAGGTATTCGTAGATCGCTGGTAAATTCACTTTTCGTGCAATAATAGGAACGGAATACTATTAAAGAGCGTCCGAAAGCGGAAAGTGTAGAAATCAAGGAAAGAATGAGTATGACGAGACGAGAGCTGAACAACTGGGGCAAATTCAAGTCCTTCTTCAAGCCCCGAAACGGGATTATACGCTGGCTGATGATAATCGGCGCAGCGATTCTGGCATTCTTTATCCTCGCTTCCTCGGTGCTCGTGTATGCGGATTCGCGACACAACGGGGAGATGTTTCCAACCACGACGGTGCTCGGAGTGGACATAACGGGGATGAGCAGAGAAGAGGCCGTAACCTTAATCACCGAGAAGGCCGTAAAACCCCTCATGACCCCGCGCACGATAGAATTCAGAGGCAAGCAATGGGTGCTCAAACCCTCCGAGTTGGGGCTGCGGATAGACGTAGAAAAACTGGTAGACCAGGCTTATGGCATGGGTTGGAATAATTCGTTCATCGAGCGCGTTTACCGCCGTGCTTTCAATCGGCCGAAGGATATAACCATCGGACTGGAATTTTCAACCAGTCGGGATGCTATCCTTCAGGAACTCAATGGAATCGCCGCTGAAATCGCGCGGGAGGTGAAGGATGCCTCGCTGGATTTCAACAATCAGACCGGCATGCTGAAAATGCACCCTTCTCAAGACGGCATACTAATGGATATAGATGCGACCTTGGCGGCTGTAGAACAAGGCCTGGTTTCGGA
This sequence comes from Candidatus Solincola sediminis, assembly GCA_001767605.1. Classification (GTDB taxonomy): domain Bacteria; phylum Actinomycetota; class Geothermincolia; order Geothermincolales; family RBG-13-55-18; genus Solincola; species Solincola sediminis. The sequence continues at coordinate 15,155 of MELM01000025.1, forward strand.
GAGTCGGGTGGTGCAGCCCGTGGTCGCCATAAAAAAGCCCTCTCTATCCAGTGACGATGTTAAAACTGTGATCGTGGTCGATATCATGGGAAACAGCCTGAAGTGGTATAACCAGGACAGCCTGGTAAAGACATTTTCGGTCGCAACCGGCCAGCCCAAGTACCCGACACCGCTTGGCAAATATTACATAATTCGTAAAGAAGCCAACCCGGTCTGGATAAATCCCAACGTGGAATGGTCGAAGACCATGCCGCCTAAAATTGACCCCGGCCCGGACAATCCGCTGGGTGTGCGAGCGCTGGTAACCAGCGCGGCAGGGGGAACCGTCCTCATCCATGGCACCGCCAATCTCACTCCCGGATTGTACTCCCACGGTTGCATCAGGATGGCCAACTGGGCCGTATTGGAGCTCTTCGATAGCGTCAATACGGGCACCCCGGTCTTCATCTGGACATCGAAGCCGGTGCCGCCGCCTACCGAGGGGCCGGCGGTCGGACCGGAGGATCCGGGCTTGGGCCAAGGGCAGACGCAGCAACCGACGCAATAGTGGATGGGCCCCACTGGCAAGCTTTTCCAGATATCCGAGGAGGTTCGATGCGTGTTGCGGTTATAGGGGCGGGGGCGATGGGAAGTATCGTATCCTACCTTCTCTCCGCGGAGCACGAGGTCGTTCTTTTCGAGAACAGGCGGGACCGGGTAGAGGAAGTATCCAACAATGGTGTCAGGCTGCAAGGGGCTCTTGACGGCCAGGCCTTCGTCGCCATCGAATCCAAGCCACAGCCTGCTGAGCCGTTCGATTTCATAATCCTTGCGTTCAGCGCGGCCTTCACCGTTGAAGGCCTCAGGCCGCTCTCTCCTTTCGTACACCGCGATACAGTATACGTCTCCTTTCAGGAGGGAAGCGCGATTGAAGAACTGGCAAAGGTCGTAGGAGGCGACAGGGCGGCCGCTTGCTTGTCGGAGGTCTCGGCAATCGAAGCGGACGGCGGGGAAGTGGAGGTGGAGGAGCTGAAATCCTTCCTTCTCCTCGGCTACCGAACCGAAGCGGCACTTCGCTTCGAGCCTTTCATCTCGGCCATGACGGCTGCTTGCCCCGGCAATACAACAACGAGCGAGGATCTCACGGAAGCCATATTGAAGCGGCTGCAATCCGTCGCTCCGGTCAGTGCGCTCTGCGCGATAACGGGAGGAGTTCCGGAGGAGATACGCGCAATCGACGAGATCGATTCCCTCTGCCTTGAAGCCGCCGCGGAGTTCGGGGAGGTGCCCGTTGCTCCCTGGGACGACGCGGTTTGGAAGCGGATAAAACCTTCCATGTTGAGGGATATCGAGGCCGGGATGAAGACGGAGATAGATTACCTTGGCGGCTGGATTGTTTCCCGGGCGGCGGCCGCGGGGAAAAGAGTTCCGGTGAGTAGTGCCCTGGTATCGATGGTCAAAGAAATCGAGTCGGGCCGGATGGAACCCGGCCGGCAGGCATTGAATGAACTGAGGCGGCGTATAGAAGAAGAAAAAAGGATGTCTCTATACTAAGGCCGGTGCAAGATGTGGTCCCTCAACTCCCTGCGAGAAGGTTTACCGAGGAAGGTCCGGGGCAATTCATCCAAAAAGGTCACGCTTTGAGGGCATTTATAATAGACAAGCGATTCCCTTATGAATTCTATCAAGGCCGTTTCGGAAACCTCTCGCCCGCGCTCTAGAACCACAAAAGCGTGTACTACTTCGCCCTTTACGGGATCCGGCCCGCCGATTACCGCCGCTTCCTTTACCGCGGGGTGTTTCTCGATCACCATTTCAACTTCGGAAGGGTAGAGATTGAAGCCTCCCGTTATAATCAAATCCTTCTTGCGCTCGACGATAAAGATGTAACCCTCCTCATCCATGTAGCCTATGTCCCCGGTATGCAACCAGCCTCCACGCAGCGCCTTGTCGGTGTCCTCCTTGTCGTTGAGATAACCTTTCATCACGTTCGGCCCGCGAACCGTTATCTCCCCGGGGCTTCCCGCCGGTAACTCCCTTTCGTAGCCGTCCCGGATTTTCACCTCGACCCCATATATGGCCGGCCCTACGGAACCCGGCTTTACCTCGAGTTCAGGCCTCTGGCATGAGACCACCGGCGACGCTTCCGTAAGCCCGTATCCCTCATAAAGGAAGGCGCCGAATTTTTGGCGAAAAGCCCGTAACACTTCTTCGGGTAGGGGGGCGGCTCCGGTTTGCAGTCTCTTCCAACTTTTGCAGTTGTACTGCCAGGCGCGTGGATGGTTAAGCATCTGGATATACATGGCCGGCACGCCGGTCATCGTCCTCACATGGTATTTCTCCGTAAATTCGAATACGGCCTCGGGATCGAACCAGCGCATGAGCACATAGGTAAGCCCGGAAAGCCAGGGGAGGAAGGACATAGTAAGGCCGTAAGCATGGGAAAGGGGGAGGGCGGATACTGCGATTTCGTCCCGGGTTATATGGTTCGAGATGGCGAGGGAGTGAACATTGGAGCCTATATTCTTGTGCGTAAGCATGACACCCCTGGGTTTTCCCGTCGTTCCCGAGGTGTAGAGAACCGCTGCCAAGTCGTCATCGGCGAGGTCGGGGAGAGTCTCCAGAACCTCCGCTTGATTCTCGATCAGCTCCTCGAGGAGCAAGGTGCCCGGATGCGGTTCGCTCCCCGTCAGGATTACCGCACCCGCCTCGACAAGCTGGGGGCAGGCGAGCCGCACTTTTGGCAGCAGCTCGGGGGAGGTGGCTATGTATTTCGCACCCGAATTCTCCGCGATCCAGGACAGTTCTTCCGCGCTAATCAAGAACATGGTCGGGCAGAATATAATGCCGCTCTTCGCGCAGGCTATATACAGATTAACAATATCCGGGAGATTCTCCATGTGGATGAGGAGAAGATCGCCCGGCTGCAAGCCCAAGGCTTTGAGGCCGTTTCCGAGACGGGAAAGGCGGTCGTATCGCTGGTGATTCGTAATTGATTCACCCTCGAAATAGACCATGGGATATTCGGAGTAGACATGATAATTGCCATCAAAGATATCGGTTAGAATAGTCACCTTCAACCGCCTCCTGGCCCTATTTTAACAGTAACGATGGTGCAGGGCTGTTGAGGCTCAGCGGAGGAGGCGCATCAATCCTCCGACTCGCAGGGCGTTCTCGGGGCAGATTTCGTAGCAGCAGTAGCAGGAGATGCACTGGTTGTAATCGAAGCTGGGATAATTTACTACCTCGATTGCGCGCACCGGACAGCTTTCGGCGCAGGCTCCACAGGCGACGCACTTGGATTTATCGACTTTGATCTGTGGCCTGGCAAGGCGCCGGCTGATTAATCTGTGGCCTATTCCCCACGGATCGAGGCGCATGAGATTGGCGGGGATGCGAAAGCGCGGGAGGAGGGGGATCTCACCGCTGATATCGACCTCTTCCAGGCTCCCCGGTCCAAGCCCCCTGGTCATGACCGTCCTCTGTGTGGCCACCTTCATTGGGTCCAGCCCGGTCAT
>MELM01000025.1:18799-19026 GCA_001767605.1 Candidatus Solincola sediminis
AGACATCGGCGACAAGTTCGCCGAAATCCTCATGGCGGGGAGCCGCGGCGTGCAGCCTGGTTTTGTCCGCCCCCACAACGAAACCGTAGCTGTTCTTCACACCTCCGGTAATGACGGTTCCCATATGTGTCTTGAACTTGGGCAGCGAGATGAGGATGTCGACCTCCAGTATCTCCGAGCTGATGGAAACGCTCTCAACGAACCGCGAATCGATCTTGAAACGGCGG
>MELM01000026.1:0-2474 GCA_001767605.1 Candidatus Solincola sediminis
GGTGGGCGGCGGAGCGGAAGCTGTCGCAGAAGTCGCGATCGGACATGAGGAATGGCAGCGGCTGTTTTATCGCTACTTCCCTTTTTTCCAGCAGGTCGTATCCCCTGAAGACCTCCACCGTACGTCCGACCGCAATACGCTCGTCGAGACGGTAGCGCCGTTTGAGGAGATTTCCTTTCCAGTCCGCCGAGGTATTCATCAAGCCTCCGTTAAAAATCGTTTCCCAGCCTCTATTCTAGTGGTCGCCTGCATAAATTCAATGGCGCTCGCAGCTCGCCCTCCACAAAGGGATCTGCCCTTATGGAGGTTATTTCAGCGCCGCTTCCATGATCTGCTTGGCGATAGGTGCGGCTACGGCCCCGCCGCCTCCCCCATTTTCCACAAGCACAGCCACGACTACTTGCGGATTCTCGGCAGGTGCAATGCCTACGAACCAGGCATGGTTGGCCTTACCCTGGACTTCGGCCGTACCCGTTTTCCCCGCCACGGTGATTCCCTCGATAGCCGCGCCCGATCCAGTGCCGTTCTCCACGACATCCACCATCATCGAGAGTACGGAGAGGGCCGTAGAGCTGGAAATGGGCGACTTCCAGGGCCGGGTCTCGAACCGCTCGAGTATCTCGTCACCGTTCCTTATGTCCTTCATAAGGTGGGGCAGCATGATCGTCCCCCGATTTGCCACGGCGCAGCCGATTATCGCCATCTGCAAGGGGGTGAGGAGAAGTTCCCCCTGGCCCGCCCCGGTCCAGGCCAACTCGATGCTGTCCATCTTATCGGCTTCAGGAATCGAGCTTGCTTCGACACCCGGGTAATCGAGGGGAATGGTCTCGTTCATACCGAAGGCTTCGGCGGCATCCACAAGCCTTCCCGCACCCATGTTATAGGCGAGTTGGGCGAAATAAGTGTTGACCGAAAGGGTGAGCGCGCTGTCCATATCGATACTGCCGAAGGCTTTCGGCGGACTGCCATAATTTACCACTCTCGATCCCCCGACCGGCCAGATCCCGGGGCAGTCATAGACGGTTTCCGGTCCGAAGCCGGATTCTATTCCCGCGGAAGCCGTGAGGATCTTAAAGCTCGACCCCGGCGTGAACAGTCCCATAGTAGCCCGGTTCAAGAGCGGACTGCTCGAATCTTGAGAATAGGAGCGCATCTGGCCGTCCGCTTTCAACGAACCCTGGGCGTCGACCTCCTGGCCGACCAGCAAGTTGGGGTTGAATGTCGGCCAGGAATAGCAGGCAAGCAGGGAACCGTCCCTGGGGTCGATCGCCACTACCGCCCCTTTTCGAGCTCCCAACGCCTGGGCCGCCGCCATCTGGACTCCGGAATCGACCGTAATGCGCAGGTCGTAGCCTTTCTCGACGTTCTTAGTCATTTCATCGACCCAGCCCCTCGAAGGTTTGCGGCCAAGCAGGTACTCGTTGTATTGCAGCTCGAGTCCGGATCTGCCGAACTGGGGGCTGTCATATCCGAGCAGGTGCGAGAGAAGGCCCCCCTGGGCGTAACTGCGCACATACTCGTAAGCGCCGTCCGTCTTCCTGCTTTGCGCGGCGATCTGACCGTCGGAAGTAAGTATGCTTCCCCTTTCTACGGAATACTCGCGGATCAGGCGCCTGGAGTTTGCAGGATTTTCCTCCAGGCCTTTCTGCCCGAACACCTGGATATAAGTAAGGTTCAGAAGCAGCGCGACCGCCAGAAAGATGAAGAAAATACCAAGAACCCTAATGTTTCTCTGCAATTTCTCCACCTCCGCTCGAAATAATCAACAAGAAGCCCAGCAATAGGAAATTACAGAAGAGCGAACTCCCGCCATAGCTGACAAAAGGCATGGTTATCCCGGTGAGTGGAACCAGCCGGGTCACACCGGCCATGATGATGAAAGCCTGCAGGGCTACTATGGCCGTGAGGCCGACCGCGAGCAACTTCCCGAAATCGTCCGGGCAAGTGAGCGCGATATAGAGTCCGCGAGCCGAAAACATCAGGTAGAGAAGTATAAGAAAGGCTGCCCCGAGCAAGCCCAGTTCCTCCCCCACGGCAGCGTAAATAAAGTCGGTCTCGACGAAAGGAATGATCTCGGGATTCCCTCGGGCGAAACCGGTACCGGAAAGGCCGCCTTCGGCGAAACCGAAGAGCGATTGCGATATCTGATAGCTGTCCCCGCTTACCGTCTTGGGATTGAGGGGATCGAGCCATGTGTCCACTCTCTTCTCCACATGGGGGAAGGCATAGAAAGTGAGGGTGGCCCCGAGGAGGAAGAGCGCCAAGCCGACTGCGACAAACGAAGCGCGCGCCGTGGCCACATAGATGATTGCCAGGAAGATCCCGAAAAAGAGTAAGGACGAGCCGAGGTCCTTCTGAAAGATGAGGAGGAGAAGCGAAAGCGCCCACATGGTCAGAAGCGGCCCGAGATCGCGCAGACGCGGCAAGCGGAACCCGGCTATGGATTTACCGGCGCCGGCGATCAGCTCCCTCCT
>MELM01000026.1:2495-5099 GCA_001767605.1 Candidatus Solincola sediminis
GAAAATAGCCAGGAGTACTTTGGCTAGCTCGGATGGCTGAAACCGCAGCGGGCCGAAGACCAGCCATAGCCTCGCCCCGTTTACCTCTCTACCGAAAAACATGGTGGAAAACAATAGCAAGAGGGCGATGGACGCCAATATATAAGGATATCTCGCGAGACCGGTGTAATCCTTCAGGGTAAGGATAAGAACGAGCATCGCCGCCAGGCCGACTCCCAACCAGATGACTTGCAGGCGCGCCATATGCATATCCAGCCGGAAGAGGACCGTAATCCCGATGTAGGTCAGCGCGGCAGTCAGGGGAAGCAGAACCGGGTCGCTCTCGGGTTTTATAAACCGCAGGACCAGGTGGGCGACGGCGAACATGCCCACTATGACAATGGGATAAACGGCATTGCCCGGAACAATATGGCCGTCTCTTGCGAGATCGACAGAGATCCAACCGGCAAAAGGGATGAGCGATGCCGGGGCCAAGAGAAGTAATTCCTGCGTTCGCCGGCTGAGTTGCACCGCTAGAGGCACTCCCTTCGGATTGGGTTGTGCCTCGACATCGAGATAGGACCGGGCTTACTAAAGAGGGATTTCCACCAGGCCTTCTTCCCCTTATCCGAATCCAATCCACCCTCCGGGGTCTCGCTATCCAGCTCGACCAGCACTACCGTTATATCGTCCGTCGCTCCCTTATCCTTGGCCGCTTGGATCATATCGCGACAACCATGCTCGGGGTCGTCCACCCTGGAGAGGAATGATGCTATTTCTTCGTCCTCCAAAGCGCCGCTCAAACCATCGCTGCAAAGGAGTATCTTGTCCCGGGGAAGGATAACCATTGAATCCCGGTCTATTTCCAGATCCTCCGCGACTCCGAGAGCGCGCAGGATGACGTTCCTCTGCGGATGCACCCTTGCTTCCCGCCGTGAAATGTACCCCTCGCTCACCATCTGCTCGACGAGCGAGTGATCCCTGGTCAACATCGTCAGACCTCCATCCCTGAACAGATAAGCCCGGCTGTCCCCGACATGGCCGAGATAGAGCTCTCTCTCGTAAAGGGCAACCGTAAAAGTCGTCCCCATCCCTTCCATGTCCGGGTGCTTGAGAGCCATTTCGTACAGATGTTCGTTCGCCGACAGCATAGCGTCCCTTATGCGATTAAGCGTTTCGACGGTCCGGTTTTCTCTCTCGAAATCCAGGAATTCCTCAATGGCCAGCGCACTCGCCACCTCACCGGCGCGGTGGCCGCCCATACCGTCGGCTACTATAAAAATCCGGCCATCCGCGTAGCAGCTATCCTCGTTGTGTTCCCTTACCTTGCCGGTCTCCGAAAGGGCGGCATAGAGCACGCTTACCTCCTGAACTCCAAGACGGTCCGACCGATTTTTATGCTGTCGCCACTCCGCAGCTCCGTCGGATAATTGATGCGGCGACCGTTTATATAGGTTCCATTGGTACTGCCCAGATCCTCTACGTAATAACGTCCTTCCGATTGGTAAATCTTAGCGTGTTGGTTCGAGGCGAACTCATCCTTGAGCGCAACCCCACAATCCGCGGCCCGGCCCAGTACCACCTGATCCCCGACGAAGGCATTGAGACGTGTCTTACGCCCCCGCTCATCGAAGGCTACAAGAATCGGCTTCTTCCCCATGCGCTCGTGTCTATGCTGTGAAGATGGTTGCCTGGCCGGTGCCGGTCTCAGCTCCCGGTAGAGGAGCCTGGCCACTAGGAAAACGAAGATATAGAGCAAGCCCAGGAAGGCGAACCTCAGTGTTACATAGACTATTTCCGGCAACTACGACTCCTATGACGATCGTTTCATCGGCCTCTCGGTCAGGCGGAACCTGAACTCGGTCTCGCCTATGGTCAGTTTATCTCCATCCTCGAGAAGCCTCTCCCGCACCCGGCGGTCCCCCACTAAAGTGCCGTTAGTGCTGCCCAGGTCCCGCAGAACGTATCCCTGCTCCGTGCGCTCGATCTCGGCATGAAATCTCGACGCACGAGGGTCCTGGAGCACCAGGTCATTATCATCCGCCCTGCCGATGCTCGTCTTTTTCCCTTCGAGGTCCTGACTCGACCCGGCGTTTTCGCCGCTGAGAAAGGCCAGCGTGCCTATTGTATCGCCGCTGGCGCGAGCCGGGCGCACCGCCACCGGAATGTCCATGCCCACCGGTTTTTCCATTGTGGTGTCCACGGCAAATTCGCCTTCCCGCAAATTGTCGGCCCGCTCGAACTTGACCCGGGGTCTGGTAATCAAATGGTAGCCTTTTTCGCTAGTGTATTTAATGATCATGCCTTCCATCTCCAGGGTCAATCTGTCGAAATACCCCGCGAGACGCTCGTAGTCGCCCGGACTCAGATTCACCTGATAATAATTGGGGGCAAGGACCTCGTTCACGCTCAGCATGCGACCGTCGTCGGCCTCCCTCAAGAGCCGCCGTGCTATCTCCAGCGGCTGCACGCCCCCTTTGAAGAGCTTTGTAAAAGGGCCCTCAAAGATTTTCTCGAGGCGTTTTTCGAACTTGCGGAGGCCAGCCATCACTCCATCCCCGAGGTTATCTGTTCTATTTCATCTATCCTTGCCGGGAAGCGGGCAGCCTCGACAAATCCCAGGAT
>MELM01000026.1:5117-13565 GCA_001767605.1 Candidatus Solincola sediminis
TAAGGCTCCTCGCTTGAAGTCGCCCGTAAAGAGGTAGTAAAAGATCCCGAGGACAGAAGCCATGCTCACCCCAACACCGATCAGGCCGAAGCTGCCCTCCGCGAAAGACCAACCTTGCTCCTTCTCGGCAATATACGGAAAAGCTTTCCACAGTCTTCGGTATAGCAGGAAGCTGAAGAAAGCCCAGATAAGGAGGCCGGCAAATGCCAGGCAAACAGCTGCCAGGTTGAGCACGGCATTTGAGGCGCTGCTTCTCGCAAGCGCCCAGGGTGAGAGGTAAAGGACGGAGATGAAAATCAGCAGGACGGCCGGAATACCGAAACCGATAAGCAGAAACCTCTTGAAGACCCTTCTGCCTTCATTGCTTATGCCCACGCTCTGCCTGCTCCTTATCCTGGATGAACCAAGCGAGTCGCTTTGCGACCCGCGCCGTCGCGAGGAACGGCGTGACGAAGCAATCTCGATTCAGTCTGACCTTTCGAATGAAAGCGTGGCTGCAGCCGATGCAGCGACGCTCAAATGCCACCGTATTCATAAAACGGGGTGCCATGTGAATTATACCAGCTTTAACCGCCTCAAAAACGGCCCGGACGGTGCCGATAACATAATATGGTCGGCGGCCCGAGGTAGTACGGAAGCCGTCATGTGATGCGGCTCTCAGCCCTGCAATATTGACAATGAGGGAAGCGCCGCGCAAGGGAAACTCTTGGGATCAGCGAAGTAATTATGGAAACGGCCTGAGTTTATATACTTGGAGGTGGCCTTAAATGGAATGTCCTTTCCACGCAGGGAATGAAGCTATCACGACCTGCACTCAATGCGAGACGCCTATTTGTCCCTTATGCGCCTCCGAGACCAACCAGATCCATCTATGCTTGAATTGTTACAGGGCCAGGGTCGAAGAACTTGCCGGCGGTCTAGGCAGCGCATCTACCCGATTGGCCAAAGAGCGGCAGAAGGCGGAGGCAAAGGTATCACGCAAGCATAAAAAAGCAAAAGGCGAAGCCAAGGCGGCGCCGGAAGCGAAGTCAGCGTTCGAACTCGGGTCGGAATCGCCGCTGTGGGAAAAGGAGCAAGCTCCCCCCGTGGCTCTCCAGACAGCGCCCGCGCCCGACATCTACCCTGTCCCCGCCCCTCCCATGAGGGACGAGCAGGCTGAAGATACTCTGCCTTCCCTTCCGCTGGAGCCTTCATTTGGGGCTCCCTCGGGCGCTCCCCAGGCACCTTTCGAGCAGCCGCTTTCCAAAAAAGAGCTGGCCCTCTTGAAAAAGGAAGAAGCCAAACGCATAAAGGCCGAGGAGAAGGAAGCCAAGAAGTCAAAGAAGGCAAAGCCGATTCCGGAGCCGGAAGTTATTGAAATACCCGAAGGGCCGATAGATTTCGATTTCGAGGAACCGACCTCCAAGAAAGAACTGGCAAGGCTCAAGAAGGAAGAAGCCAAACGCGTAAAGGCCGAGGAGAAGGAAGCCAAGAAGTCAAAGAAGGAGGCTCCTGCGCCGGAACCCGATGTGCTCGCCATGCCTTTACCGATTGGGGAAGTCGGGCCCGAGGCGCCGGAAATCCCCTTCCAGGAACCACTTTCCAAGAAAGAACTGGCAAGGCTCAAGAAGGAAGAAGCCAAACGCGTAAAGGCCGAGGAGAAGGAAGTCAAGAAGTCAAAGGAGGAGGCTCCTGCGCCGGAACCCATTCCTACGCCGCAACAACCGATCGAGGGACTACCTTTCATAGAGGCTCCGCAGCCCTCGAGTCAGCCGGCCGAGCCGCCGGTAGCCGTTCCTGATTTCCTCGCGCCGCCTCCCGCTCCCGAAAGCGCACCGCAGCCGGCCCCGGAAGAGCCGCCGGTTAACTTACAGCCGGATATCGGGCTCGAGGAAAGGCTGGAGCCGATGCCGAATAGGGACCGCGGCGATGAGCGGGGTGACATGGGCGGGCCGCCGGAAGGTTTCTTCGACTAAGCTTATTTCCTAAGCCTGGCTTTCCACCTGTCTAATTGCGAAGCCCAGGGGCTATAGCGAGATCCGCCGAGTGAAGCTTCAACCAGGCGGCCGAGGAATTCAGAGGCATTATCGAAACTCCCCATTTCAGTATAGACAAGACCGATGTGCCCGGCTGTATGCGCGTCGCTCCCGGCCGTCATAGGCAGCTTCAATTCACGCGCGAAGATCACCGCTCGATTATTCGCCCCCCAATAGCGCGGCTTGCCGTTCAGGCCCTCTATGGCATCTATGCGAGACCGCAACTCGTACAAGCGCCTGGCTGACAACCTTTGCAGCTTCACGTAATCGAAGGGATGGGGAATGACGACTACGCCCCCCTGTTCGTGGATGAGATCCATGGTCTTCTCGGGGGTCTGTTCCCTCTTTATCTCCTCCTCGAGGAAGAGGCCGATTATCTCACCCTCCGAGGACCTTACCTCCTCACCGGGAATGATCACAAGTTCGGGAAGTTCGGCGGCGAATGAGAGTCCTCCCGCCAGCGCGTTGTGGTCGGTTATGGCCACACCCGCCAACCCCCGTTCAGTACATGCGCGCCTTATTCCCTCCGCTTCCGTCCCGCTATCATGCGAGTAGCGCGTATGGACATGGAGATCCAGCCTTATCGACATGAAGATGACCCTTAGTCCCCGGCTTCAGCGGAATTCATCCGGAACGATGCTCGACGCCTGGATCGATTGTACCAGGCGTTGCAATCCCTGTTGATCGACGAGGATCACGCTCGCCGCCCCGGCTGTCCCCACTTTGCCGGGCGCCACACCTCCCTGCACATCCACAACGGGGAAAGAAGCGAATTCCCGGCAGAGACGAATAAGCTCGTCCAAGGTAAAATCGGTTTCGACCGAGCCCTTGGCGGTGGAGAGGAACCAGGCGGCGCCGGGGTAGGCAGCCAGTTCCTTACCCTTATAAAGAATCTGTGTCAGTATCCTCTGCTGCTGGCGCACTCTCGATAGGTCGGCATTAGGATAATTCCGCGAGCGTGCGAGGATCAGGGCCTGCTCCCCATTGAGAAATACGTTTCCGGCCGGAATCGCACCGACTTTGGGATCGAGCACAGGCTGGTCCAAAGTGATCTGAAAACCGCCAAAGAGGTCTACAAGCTTTTTGAACTCATCGAAATCGAGAGCGACATAGTTTCTTATCTCCATACCGGTAAGTTGGCTAACCGTGGCCAGGGCGAGAGTAGCGCCGCCCAACGAATAAGCCTCGTTTATCTTAGCCCTGCCGTGGCCCGGTATTTCAACATAACTGTCTCGGGGGATGGAAAGCAGGCAGGCCTTATATCGCTTCTCATCAACGTGTGCCACCATTATTACGTCGCTCCTGTTGTTACCCTCGGCGGGCCGCCCGAGCCCGTGATCGATACCGAGAATGAGGACATTGAAGGATCCGTCGCTCAGCGGTTGGGGAGAGGGGTACAGGGCAGGTACCTCGACACCGGGAAAAGCGTCCGTGCTTACTCCCACAGCCCCAGCAGTGTTAAACCAGCCCCAGGGATCGATAAAGAGCAACGCTGATACGGCTGCAGACATAAGGCACAGCGTCAACACGAAGATTCTCGGCGATATCTTTTTGAACATTCTTGCTCCGCTACTCGCTTCCCTTCGAGCTTGCTTTCATTTCTTCTCAGCCGCTTCGGCATTTCCTTCCGTGCCTTCTACAGCATACCGTACGCCCTTGTAGATGCATCGCCTTACGCCTGCGTTTTTACTACCTGGTGTATAATTTTACGGCAGCCCTTGGTCCGGCCGGGAGAGCGTAAGCGGAGGGCAAAATGACATGGCTCCTTAATCTGGACTACACGATATTCACTTGGATAAACGGCCTGGCCGGGAAAAACGGCCTGGCCGATACCGCTATGAGGACGTTCTGCAACGATCACCTTGTTCCCTTCACCTTGGGATTCATGTTGATAATCCTGGCGCTTCACGGAAGAAACCGCCCGCAGGACAGGCAAAACATCGAGGCGGTCATCAAGGTCTTTATGTCCATTGTCGCGGCGACCGTCCTCATGCAGATCGTCCTGACTTTCGTTCACAGGCCCAGGCCCTTTGTCGACCATCCGGTGAATCTTCTCTTCTACTATCCGACCGACTGGTCCTTCCCCAGCAACCCGGCCACAGCCACCTTCACCTTTTTTTTCTCGGTCTGGTTCTCCGACCACAAATTCGGCTGGTGGTTTTTGCCCCCGGCCGTTCTCATGTCATTCGCCCGCGTCTTCTGCGGCGTCCACTACCCGGCGGACATCTTGGGTGGGATAATAATCGCAGCCGCCGGGGCCTATCTCGTACATCGCGCTTATTTCTTGAGCCGGCCCTTCGTGGCTCTTGCCCAAGGATTGGAGAGCCGCGCCCGATCGGCCCTTAGCCTGAGGGAATAGCTGATGGAGACATTCCAAGAAGATATCATTCAGACGTTCCTGTTCTGCTTTCTGGTGGCCATGGGAATCATCCAGATAATGGTGGCCCGGCGATCTTGGCACGGCCTTGCGATTTATGGAGGCAGAGTGAGGAAAAATGTAAATTACGCTATGGGGGTTGCGTTGATCATCTTCGGCTACGCCTGGTATTTCAGCAATCCCTTGCATCGCAATACGCGCAACATCGAAGGCATAATGAGCATTGTCTGCCTGGTTTTCGGCATTGCCGCCGCAGTGGCTTTGACCGCTGTGCTTGCCTCTCTCTCCGATGCGATACGAAGGCGCAGAGGTCGAGGGGCGGCCTCCTTTTCCGAAATGAGCTGTAAAAGAATCGCGCTCTCCGGCGGGGAGGCTTTCCTGCGAGGATGGGGGGATCGGGGCCAAAACCTGGTCGTACTCGCCGAACCGGGGAAGGGAAGCGAGCAACTGCTCGCCCGCACCCTTTCAGTTCTGCCGCCCAGACGCGGCTTATTGGCGATTATACCCTCGGCGATGGGTAAGTGCTCCTGGCCGGCTCTGCTCCGCGAACTCGAGCAACGGGAAGGCCTGGAGCTCTCGGGGGAAATTTTCGCCGGCATGGGCTGGTCTTCCAATGAATTGGCGCGCCTGCAGGAAGAGATGGAAGAAACATACAAGCCAAAAGGCTTTCTTGCGGTCGCACCGGTGATCCCCGACTATTCCCAGAAGACGGTCGGTGACGCCTTCGAATCCAACACCCCGATGGATATATGCACCGAAATCATGGAGCAGAGGCCCTGGAGGTCGCATCATTTCAAAAGGATTCTCAATCTGTGGGTGCCCGTCTTTTTGGCCTGCAGCCTGATCGCAACTGCCCTCACGGTTGCGTTCGATGTCCGCTGGAAATACGTCTTTGGGCCGGCTATGGGGCTCATCCTCTCACTATGGGTTGCTTATTACATTGCGGCCTGGCGCGGATTAGACCTCAAAGGCAGAACGGCGGAGGTCGATCGAATGCCTGAAATGGCCCTCTTTCCGGCCGCCGGTAGCGGTTATCCATCCAAAACGGTGCTCATATCCGATGATTGCCTGGCATTCAAGAAGCTTCCCGAAAGCGTGAAGTCGGGGTATCCTGACGGGCAAATCGAGTTTTGGAGTGGAGTCCTACGGGGTAAATTCCTATTGGAAGCGGGAACCTTGTCGCGGCTGGCCAATCTAATATGGGAAGAACCAGAGCAACCGGGCATGGGGAATTGAAAGAACAAGAGTCGCTATGAATATAACGGAAGATCGCATGCGAATATGGGTTTTAAAGATCCTGCTCTGCCTGCTCTTCACCCTGATCGTAGTATTCCTTATCGTCCAGGTTTCGTTGAGTTCCAGGAATGAGTATAAGGCCTCGGCGAGCGAAACTATCGAGGCCAAGGGAAGCGGGCAAATAGGGGAGGAGAATTCCTTTAAAGCCGCCTTATACAAACTGGCGGCGTTGGATATCAAGGAGTTGTCTCCCGCATGGGAGCTGTCCGTGAGCGGTGAAGTCTTTATGGCCGCCGAGGGAGATTTCCTTTATCTTACAAGCACCAGCGGTCGGGTCATGGCAGTGAAAGCATCGGAGGGGAGCACCCAATGGAGCCTCGACTTGGGTGTATGGGTATCGGCCCCGCCCACCGTTCAATCCGGTGTGGTCTATGTAGGAGCGACGAATCACGTGCTCTATGCCCTCGATGCGGCCAGCGGCGCCCTTCTTTGGCATTACACCTGCCAGGGCGAGATACTGGCGGAGCCGGTGGTAAGCGGCGGCTCTATCTTTGTATGCGCGGACAACAACTCGGTCTATAACCTCTCCCATCGCTTGTATGCGCTGGATGCGCGGAACGGGGCTTTGAAATGGACTTACGACACTGACAGCTGGACGCCTGCACCCCCGGCGGTGACCGAGCATGCGGTGTATCTGGGAGGATACCACCGCGAAGTCTATGCACTGGATAAGCTGACCGGACGCAAGCTGTGGTCCTTCACCGCCCCCAATATTGTTTTGTCCTCGCCCCAGGTCGTATCGGGACAGATCTTTTTCGCCTGCGTCGACGGTTGGGTTTACGCCCTCGATGCTGCAAGCGGAACCCAGCAATGGGCTATAAAGCTACCGGGCTTCGTCTCGCTCGCTCCCGGCGACGGCAGCGGCAACCTCTACGTCTGCTCCTCCAAGGACACCCTGATTGCGCTGTCTCCGGATAATGGGGACGAGCTCTGGACTTTCAAGGATAGGTCTTTCCTGTCCTGCTCGCCCATCAACGAGAGCGGCCATATCTTCGCGTTCGCTTCGGATGGCAAGGTCTTTAGCCTCTCGGTAAGCAGCGGCGAACCCGAGAGGTTGTTCATCGCGCCGCACGATTTCACCAATCCGCCCCTTGTTAAGAGCGGCTGTATCTACGGGAGTTCCTCGGACGGCTTTGTCCGCGCCTATCCCATCCCTTAGAATATCTACTCGAAAGCGGGGTATGACGTGTTGAAAGCCCAGTGGAACTGAATTGATCCCACAATCATCGAGAGTGAAATCCGGAAGAACCTGGAAGGACAGGCTCACTTCCGAACTCGCTTATACCCTTCTAATATCCCTGACCATCTTTCTCTACATTGTCCTGGCCCTCTTCGCCCTGGCCCCGAACGGGACAGTCGGGAAATTATCGCCTATCCAGGATTCGGTGCAGGGGAACTCCTACCTGGTGAAGCTGCTCGATTTCACAGGTATCAACCATATGACCAATCATCAGATGATACTGGCCTTCTGGGTGCTAGTGTTGCTAATCCTTCTCGCTTATGCCTGGGCGGTCCTTATTTTCCGCACCCGACAGGATAAGGGTTTGCTGTCGATACTCGCGCTTACGGTGCTCCTGTGCGCTCTGCTTACCATGATTCCGCCGTTGGTGAGCAAGGACACCTTCTCGAATATCTTCTACGGCAAGATAGCGGCCCACTATCACGACAACCCCTACCTGGTCACTCCCCAGCGTTTTGCGGGAGACGAATTGATGGCCTATACCAGCCTCAATTGGAAAAATACGGCAATCGTATACGGACCGCTGCACACCTATTTTTCCATGTTGCTCAACCTCATAGCCGGCCGCAGCATCACCTCGAATATCTTTGTTTTTAAGGGCGCCATGGCATTTTTCCATGTAATCAACGTTCTGTTGATCTGGTTCATTCTAGGCTCGATCGCGCCGAGGAGGCAGCGTTGGGGGACCATGATCTATGCCTGGAACCCGATATCGCTGATTATTGGGGTGGGCGGGGGCCATAACGATTTGATGATGATGGCCCTGGTCCTTGCCGGGCTCTTTTTTCTTTTAAAGGACAAGCGATGGCCGGGCTACATCTTGCTCGTGTTCTCGGTCTTCATCAAATACGTAAGCGTGATACTGGTGATCGCGCTTATTATCCACTTCCTGTATCAGAGGGACCGCTGGCGGGACAGATTGCACGACCTCATCCTTTACGCCGCCGTATTCCTGCTCATCGCCGTAATCCTGTTCTTGCCCTTCTGGGCCGGTTTTAAGACCTTTGATTCGACGCTTCAGAATCTTCAGCTGAAGAACCTGACGAGCGTCGGGGGCCTGCTGGGAACCGGTTTTTACGGGATTCTGAGATACGTCTTTCGCATTCCGGCTTCGTTCGCCAAGACGGCCGGCCAGATACTCGCGGTCGTGCTGCTGCTGCCTTTCTTTCTCTTTACGCTCTGGTACGCGCCTAAAAGGGCTCGGGAGCGAAGGGATATTCCCAACATGTTCTTCTTCGTCACCCTCGCTTATCTCCTGACCACCAGTTACTACATGCCCTGGTACATGATATGGCTGCTGCCTTTTATCGCCATGAGGCCTTGGGACAGGCTGACCAAGTACAGCCTGGGGATCGGCACTGCTACGATTTATTTGGGATGTGACGTGCATCCATACTAAATGCTCACCGGATAATATTTTAGGAGTCTACGTACGGTCGCGCTTCGAGTGGTCCCGCCGCCATCTTATGAAATCGAGGAGGTATTGCCTCTCCTCCTCTGAGATGTCGTACCAAAGGTCG
>MELM01000026.1:13590-26922 GCA_001767605.1 Candidatus Solincola sediminis
AGCCGTTCGTCTTCTTGGTCGTTAACGGCTGCGGGCTCCTCCAGGAAATAGCTGAGAGGTTTGCCCAACGAATTCGCAATATCCTCGAGCTTACTCAAGCTGGGCCGTCTCTTCCCCAGCTCATAATTGGAGAGGGCCGCCTGCGTAAGTCCCATCTTGGCAGCCAGCTCCCCTTGCGAAATGCCTGCACTTTCTCTTGCTCTTTGGATTCTCTTTCCAATTTTTTCGTAGATCATAAGGACCTTCCGTCGTTTTGCATCATCACAATATGTTTTCAATTATACGCGATCATAACGTTATGTATTGATTATCACAACATTATGTTATATAAATAACATGGAAGGGGCGAATCATAAAAGGAAAGGGGTTGATATCAGATGGAGCCGGAATTGCAGGAAAAAGAGCTGGCCTTGAGGGCGATGACGCGAAACAAATTAGCCGAAATACCTCAATCCTCTTTGATGGAAATGCTGGCTAAGAGCCGATGGGCATGCGATTCACATTGGATGATGGCCTTCGTCATCAATACCGGGTGGGAGACGGCAAACCGGGCCAACCTGGAAGTGGTTAGAGCCGTTGGAAAGGCCGAAATGCACAGATTGATGGCATTGGCCGGCATACGAGAGCCCTCCACGGATGATCAATTCAGACTGCTGATAATGATGGCTATGGTAATCTTTACCACCAGCGACTATTGGGAATACGAAACCCGGGTATTACCATCCGGCGAAATGAAAGCTTACATTACCCAGTGCTACGCTTACACGAAGACCAAGAGCATCGGGGTCGAGAAGGATTATCAATGCGGCTGTTTCGGACTCCGCGCCGGATGGTATGAGGCGATGGGGATGAGTGTCGAGGAGACCCTGCTCAGTTGCCTGAAAGACGGGGACTCACGGTGCGAAATCCTGGTCGAGAGACGCGATAGCCTGATCTGCCGGCAGAGGGATGGGCGGGAAGGAAGATGAGGAAACTCGATCAGTCCGAGCTCAAGGAGCTATTACTCAAGTGTTGGATGACCCATGACGGCTCTTGGTTCTATCATTGCCTTCAGGAATTCGGAATCTACACCGCCAATCGGCTCAATAAGGCCGCCATCAAAACCCTGGCGGAAATTGAATTACCAAGGATTACCAAAGCCCTGGAGATCGAAATCGGCGGGACGCCTACGCCGGCAATTCTAAGGCAGGCACTGAAGGGGGCCTTCAGCGTCGTCAAAGGCGAATTCATGGACTTCGACTACTATTTTCCTTCTGAAAACGTAATGGAATGGAAGGTAAATAAATGTTTCGCCTATGAAGGCATGAAGCGGCTAGGGATAAGCGACGGTTACGAATGCGGGTTGCTTTATCGCGTAGGCGCATGGATCGACATCCTGGGCGTCGATTATGAAATAGCCACGCCGGTGCAGGGGTGCATGATGAATGAAAAAGGCTTCTGCTCCAACTCCATCATATTCAAGTTCTAACCCGAACTGCATCCAGGGATCATCATAATAGGTAATTCCGTTTATAGCCGCCAGCCTACCCCACTTTATCAAAGCCCTATCGGTTTAAAGATCACCAGGCATCAGAATTCGGAAGGAACCTCCGGGGCGGCTTCACCGCTTCCGGTAATATACATGACTACCCAGACTCCCACCGGTATCAACCACAGAAGTCCCCACCATCTCGGTTTGCCGCACTTCTCAGAGAGATCCATGATCACGATAAAGAACATGATTGCGGCAATGAGATTCGCGCAGGGGATAAAGGCGAGAATCGCTATGATCCAGAACCAATCCTTATCCCGGTTTGAAAGCTCGACCATCATGTATAGAAACAGAAACGGCAACCATGCATACCAAGGCCTTTCGTATCCAAGCTTTCTCCCTATGCGGTACATGAGCCAGCCCGTAAAAAGCCATGTAAAGAGCACTGAACCGATTATAATGGGAATAATCGGCAAATTAGCGACGGGAACACTTGGAGCCGCGGCTAGTAGAACAGACATCAATTGCCCCTCCTTTACCTAAACGATGGAACTCTTTCATCAAACTTCCTCAAGCTCATCCTCAACTCCTGGGTGTCCTGAATGTCTGCATGGGTTGGAGAATGCAGAGGTTGATGTCACCCATCTTGCTGGAATCGCAGATCTCGGTCCACCATGCATAAATCGTATCAGGCGTCAGGGCCTTCTCAATAAGGAAGCTGGTCTCATTGAGGCCGAGCCGGGGATCGGCAATTTTTCTCAGGAACATGTCATTAGGGAAAACCACATCTTGGATGAAGGTCCACCAGGCTTCGACGGCCGCAAGTCGAAAAATATAGAAAGCATCCACACCCGCCAGGTCCCTCAGCGCGCTCCATCTGCATTTGACCTTGCTCAGATCCGTTCCCGAATTGAGAGAAGCGGTGGGATAATACACCATTTTCTCCTTGTTCTTGAGGTAGGCCTCCAGCAGCTTGTCGCCCGGACCATTATTCTGAATGCGCGAGATCGTGCTGACCTCTCCACTCTTAAGGGCGACCTCAATAGTATATTCTCCAGGCTCTAGAAAGCCATTCCTCATATTTTTCATGTACCAATAATTGCCACCCAGAGTGTCATAGATATATCCATCTTCGAATTTCTGCGTGAAGAATTGATTTGTGATTTCGTTTTCGAGATTATTGGGCCCGTATACGATGATCTTCTTGACACATCTCGGGTGAAATTCATCTTTCGTGGCCGCTATGGCGAATAAATATTTGTGCTGGCGCTCGCCGCCGGGACAATTGCCGAAATCCCAATAAACATTGCAGGCCATGAAATCAGAGATCTCGAAGGAATGTTCGCTTATCGACCCCTCGCCGGGTGGCGGCTCCCAAGCATCGCCCGCCTTTATTGCGCTGGTATTGTTTGCCATGACCAGACACCTTTTCTTCATTGCCGATGCAACTGAAGCAGCCCTTTAAGACGGATTACCATGTCATTTAACGGAGTATTGTATCATTAAGCTGAACGGTATATCATTCGGGCGTTCCCGTCAATCGTATTGGATCGTTATACTTTCGTTGAATAGCCGGACAGGCGTATCTTAAGAGAGCGGACGAGGCCGGCGTTGACCCGTGGGAACCTTTAGGTGACATGATGGCCAGGATTAAGATATCGGATATAAGACGCCGCGAGATAGTTGAGACTGCCTTCAATGTGTTCGCCGAGAAGGGCTACCATAATACAAGCATGGCTGACATCGCGGCGGAACTCGAAGTGGGGCATGGTACCTTATATCGTTACTTCAATAACAAACTGGATATAGCTTCATCGGTAACGGATCTTGTGATCGAGAGGGTATCGCAAGTGGTTATTGAGGAGCTTCCCGGAGAACTGCAGACACTTGATGATTATCGTGGGCAACTGAAGAGGATCGGCAACAGGTTTTTTGAATTACAGGAAGAGAGCCCAAGGCTTCTCCGTATCTTATTCTACGAATCCTCGAATATTGACCCATCGATCACCGCAAAGATAGAAGCGGCCTACAACCTCTTCGCGTCATTTACCGAAGCATACCTGAAACTGGGTATACTCCGGGGTTTTCTCAAACCGGATATCCATACCCTCGAAGCGGCCCAGGCCATAAACGGGATGCTTTTCGCAACCAGTTGGGCTTTGTCACAGAGGCGAGAAATCACCGAGGAATCAAGGCAGGCGTGGCAGGATACCATTATTACCCTCATATTGGACGGCCTGGCCTTATAGGAGAATCAGCCGCGGCCTGCGATCATCACATTCTCTACCGCCACCGTCGGCGCTCCCAGGCTGCCGGCGAAGGGCATGAAGTTCAAATCGTCTCCAATGGCCACAACATCGCGCAGGAATTCCAGCGCCGTTCCGGCCAGGGTTATCTCCCGCAAGGGCTGTACGGGCCTGCCTCCCTCGATCTTCAATCCAAGCGCCCCAAGGGATATCTCGCCGTTAACCGGGTTGGCCCCCGCATGCGCTCCCACCACTTGAAGAATGAGCACGCCGTCGCCAACCCGGCGCAGTATGTCCTCCCGGCCGCCGCTTCCCGGTTTCAGGTACATGTTGCTCGGACCAACATGAGGCCTGTCCCGGAAGGAGCCGCGCTGGGCGTTTCCCGTACTCGAAGTACCGGACCTGGCCGCAGTGTAGCTATCATGCATATAGCCTTTGAGGATTCCACTCGATATGAGCTCCTTGCGCTGAGAAGGCACGCCCTCGTCATCAAAGGGAGCGGTCGAAGGCCCTCCCTTCAAGAGACCGTCATCGATCAGGGTCACCATTTCATTGGCGATCTTCTCTCCCACTTTTCCAGCCAGGAATGATCGCCCCTTGAGGACCGCCTCAGCCGAAAGCGCGGATGCCAGTATAGCGATGAATTCGGCTGCCACGAAGGTATCCAGTATCAGGGTCGAGCGGGCGGAAGGGGTGCTCGCCGCGCCGAGAAGGCAAACGGCGCGATCGGCCGCATCCTTCGCCACTTTCGAAAGATCGAGGTTCGATGGTTTTATTCCCTGGTCGAAAGAGAATCCGGACTGCGATTCATCGCCCTGCTTAGCTATGGGAGACACGTAACAATAGCAATCCGAGGAGCGGTAGGAGCCGGAAACACCGGCGCTGTTAGCGATGCCCACAGTCGAGATAGTGTCGGCATAGACGGCCGATTCAACCTGTGCGATGCGGCTGTCGGCGGCACAGGTTAGTCCCTCCAACTGCAGGGCCATCTCCACTTTGCGGTCCACGGGCATATCCCTCGCCTCCGCATCATAGATATCGAGGCCGGCTTGGGCGTAATCGCTGTAGCCGGGGAGTATGTTGTGTTCGTCCGGGGTGCTGTATCGCGCATTGGCCGACGCTTCCTCTATAGCCCTGGATACGTCGCTCCAGTCCAGGCTGGTGCAATATGCGTACCCCAGGCGTCCTTCGGATATCGCCCTTATGCCCACACCGCGATTGTGTGAATAGCGCAGACCTTCTATCTCTTCATTGTAAGCGGTGACGGTTAGGCCACGGTGTTCCTGAATGAAGATCTCCAATTGGGTGCCCGCGCCCGCCATTGACCGGCCTCGTTCCACCCAGTTCCGGGCCAGGTCCTGGAGGTTGTATTCCGCCGCCATCTACACCACCTCCGCGGTGCCGCCGACGACTAACTCTCGGACTCGCAGCGTCGGCTGGCCGGTGCAGACGGGCACGCTCTGCCCATCCTTGCCGCACATTCCGGTATCGAAGTCGATGTCGTCGGCTATGGCGTCGATGTCTTGCAGGACCCGCGGGCCGTTCCCGACCAGCGTGGCGCCCTTCACGGGCTCCGCCATCTTCCCCTGCCGTATCATGTAACCCTCGACGATTGAGAAAATGAAGTCCCCGGTTACGGGGTTCACCTCGCCTCCTCCGAGCTTCTTGGCATAAATTCCCAGTGGTGTGTCGGCGATTATTTCGTGCGGCTTGGCCTCCCCAGCCGCGATAAAAGTGTTGGTCATCCTCGGTATTGCGACATGGCGATACGATTGACGCCGCCCGTTTCCGCTCGGTGCCACCTGGTCTCGCTTGGAACGTTTGAGATCGTTTATAAAGTTGTGCAGCATGCCCTCCTCGATAAGGGGCGTCCTCTGCGCCCTGACTCCCTCGTCGTCATAATTGAAGGAGCCCCAGCGGTTCTTCAGCGTCGCGTCGTCATAGGCACTGACTATCGAGTTCGCGACTTTCCGGCCGATCTTTCCTTCGAAGACCGAAGCGTGTTTGTGAATGGCGTCCGCCTCCAGACTATGCCCGCAGGCTTCATGGAACAGAACACCGCCGGTGCCGTTTCCTATAACCACCGCCATGGGTCCCGATGGTGCCGGTCTCGCATCAAGCATGGTTATAGCCATCGCGGCCGCATCGTGCCCCAGTTTTTCGGGCGGGAACCTTTTAAACATTTCGTAACCGCCCAGCGCACCGGGCGCTTCGTACCCGATCTGTACCTCGCCCTCCCTGGCCGCAACCACCTGGACCACCATGCGGACCCTTACTCTGTTATCGAGAACGATCTCGTCCAAAGAATTCGCGAGGAAAATCTGTTGGCGGCTGTCGCCCAGGGCGGCTATCACCTGCACCACCTCGTTTCCGGCCGACCTGGCCGCCTCATCCGCCTTTTGCAGGAGTGCTATTTTATCCTCCCTGGCAAAGTCTTCCAGATTGATCTCGATGGGGTGCTCACCGAGAACTGGTAACATATTCCATTTCTGTTCCAGATTAATGGGGGCTTTTTCTCCGCCCCTGACAGCAGATGCCGCCACGCGGGCGGTCTCAAGAAGCGAATCCTCGCTCAAATCATTGGTGTAGGCATAAGCCACCGACTCGCCCATGATTACCCGTATGCCCGCCCCAATCTCGCTGCCGGTGGTGTTTTCTTCGATCTTCGCCTCTTCCAGGCGCAGGTTGTATCCCTCCCGATGCTCGGCAAAGATATCCGCGTAGTCTGCGCCCCTCGATAGGGCTGCTTGTATCACCCGGCGCGCTGTATCATCTTCTATCAACAAGGGTTTACCTCCTGATCCTTGTCCCAAGTCGCAACGCATGCGACCATTATTCCCGATTCTTTTCGCCTGTGCTACTCGGAGGTAATAATACTATCAGCGAGGCAAGGACGAATGATCGGAGGGTTGACGTGGCCGAGCTGCGAGTTGGAACATCGGGCTGGCACTACCCCCACTGGAAGGATATCTTCTATCCGACCGGCCTCAAGCAAGCCGACTGGCTGAGTTTCTTCGCCGGTCATTTCGACACGGTGGAAATCAACAATTCTTTCTACCGCCTGCCAAGCCGCGAGGTCTTCGCGGGGTGGGCGGAGGGGGTGCCGGACGGTTTTCTCTTCGCCGTGAAGGCCAGCCGTTACATAACCCACAACAAGAAGCTCACGGATCCGGCTGAGCCGCTTTCCAGGTTCATGAAAAGCTCCTCCGGGCTGGGGAAGAAGCTCGGTCCCATACTTTTCCAACTTCCCCCACACTGGAGGAGTAATCCGGCCAGGTTGCGAGATTTCATACACACCCTTCCCGCCGGCCGCCGTTATGCCTTTGAATTCCGCGATCCCTCCTGGCTCAATGAGGAGATTTATGAGATTCTCAGAACGTCGAAATGCGCTTTATGTGTTGCGAGTTCACCCGACGGGCCCAAAGCCCGCGCAGTCACGGCGGATTTCTCGTTCATGCGCTTCCATGGCGGTAAGCTGGCGGGCAAGTACTCGCGAGGTGAGCTGAAGGAGTGGGCGGCCTTCGCCCGGGGGGTCCTGCATGAAGGCAAGGATATCTATGCCTACTTCAACAACGACCCGCACGCGTATGCCATCCAAAATGCCAGCGACTTCAGGAGATTGCTTGAGAAGTAGGAAGAAGCAGGCCAGGGTGTTCGGCCCCGACCTGCTCGGACCCATTAAACTCAGGTGTTCAGTGAGCCGCCCTTATAGCCAACATATCTGGCTCGTGGTGATTATGTCGGTCCAGGGCCCGGCGGGGACGGAACCGGCATCAACAAATTGCCAGCTGACTTTATCTATGTCGGAAAGACCGAGATAGTCCCTTACGGCGGGAGATACGTCAAGCCCCGCGTTGCGATTCGCTTTGCTCTTTGGCTTGTTGGTCCCGAAGACATACCCGACATCGTTCTCACCGTAAGGTCCGACATCCTCCCATTGGGCGTAGACCGTCTTGCTTCCCTTGGTGATTCTTATCCACTGATTCTTACAACAGGATTCGAGTCGCCCCCACTTCTTAAAGCCCCACCAGTAAACGTTGCTCACGTTAGCTCTCCGTTTGCCATTGGCATTGAAGTCGTTGTAGGGCAGCGCAAAATAAAAGGGGTTTTCCTTTGGCGTGAAATTTGCCGGGTAATAACCATTTCTATGGTTGGGATCGTCCACTCCTCCGTAGTGCTGTTGCCACAGCTCGTCCCAGGCGCTTGGGCTGTTTGAAATATAACTATTGTCCGCGCTCGCCCCTTCTCCTACCCAGAAATACGTCGTAGTGACATTGGTGTGAATCGGATACGCGCTTGTTGTGCCCGCTGAGAAAGCCAGACCGCAGTTGATCATGACGATCATCGCCACGATTAAACCGAAAACCAAGCCAAACCTCTTTTCCACTTTGACTCCTCCTCTTCGTTGTGCCTTGTGAAGACTCGTCATGTCGGATAGGGGTAACCTTGCCACCTCCCTTCAAGTGATAAAGAGTCGATTGCATGGGCATGCGGTGTACGTTGTTCGAGGTCATTTTTACGCATGGGAGTGTAGGTATTATCAAGGTAGATGCGGTTTGTTTTACGCGCATTGGGATCGTGGCCATTTCGTTTGCCTCACGGGACTTCTTGTCCCTTGTTTCCCTACGCCGCGGAAGGAATGCAGCCGAAGCATCCAGGCCATTCGTTGGCCATCGACTCTGTGGGCATCAGGATGTCGGCATTTCCGCGTCGCCCGTCAACCGTGCAAGCTCGTCCTCAACCTCTTCATGCATCTCTGAAAGCCGTGGTGATTCGTGGCTCCCTCTCGTTATCGACAATTAATAGAAAAATATTAGGGGCAGCGGAGGGATGCAAACGGCAGAAGGATTTGAGGGAGTCGCTATCACTTGGTGTCAGTGCGAGGCGTGCGAGCGAGTCACTTTGTGACGAGACGCCGACGCGGCAATCTATTCCACAAGATATCTACTAACGAAACGACATCGCATGGATCGCTTCTGAAGCCCTCGCAATGCCATTCTTCTACTAATGAATTCAGCGGGCTTTCTTGGCAAGTGCCTTGCCTAGTTCCTCCAGGCGCTTGATATCCTTTTCCCTGAGGTCGGGTCCCTTCCAGAGACTGAGCGGGGCTCCGGCCTTTACCGCTACTCCCCGCGGTCCCACCTTTGCCTTCTTACGCTTGAGCAGCTTCCGCATGCGTTTCAGCGTTTTGCGGCCTCGGAAGCCGGCATAGGCGCTGAAAACACTTGCTTGTTTTCCCTTGAGAGATTTTTTACCCAGTCCCTTTAAGAATTTCTTGACTTTACGCGCGGGCTTTCCGCCTCTGGTCGGGCTCCCTACCGCGATTATCGAATATTCCCGCAATTCTTCGGGATCGACGCTCAAGAGCTCCCTGACGGTGACTTCTGCTTTCCCCGATTCCAAGCCCCTGGCAACGGCTTCGGCCGCAGTCTCCGTGTGCCCGGTCTTGGTGTAATAAATCACCAGAGCCTTTTTCTTCTTTCTACGCATGCCCTTCCTCCTTCTCCCCGATATGATTGTGCCCTACACAAAGGTGCCTGACACCTTTGTGTAGCCCTTTGCTTTTAAACGGCTTGCTGTTGAAGCGGAAGAGAGAAGGCTACCACGGTTCCCAGGCCCTCCTCGTCCTCGAGCCAAACCTCGCCTCCGTGTGCCTCCACGAATGTTCGAACGATATAAAGGCCCAGCCCGAGCCCTCGTTCCATACCGGTTATCTTGCTTTGGGTGAACTTCTCGAAAAGCCTCTCTCTGTTACCGCGCGGGATTCCCGGCCCCATATCCTTCACCCGCACCACAGCTTTGCCATCATTCACATCCCCGTTAATAAAAACCGGCGATAGCGGGGGGCTGAAGTGAAAGGCATTATCAAGCAGGTTGATTACAACCTGTTTGACCTTATCCCAATCCGCCTCCATAGGCAGGCGGGTCGCACAGGTCTCGACCTTCATTTCATGGGCACCGGAAGCCATCGACATCTCACGGGCCACTTCTGCGAGCAAACCGAAGAGATCCCCTTGCTGGAGGTTGAGAAAAAGTCGCTCCGATTCTATACGGCTCATGTCCAGGACATTCTCCACCATGTGGTTCAGGCGGTTGCACTCTCGCAGGACGTGATCAACGCATTCCAGCTTGCGATCCTCTTCCATTTTGTTCCAGTGGTCCTTCAATGCCAGTGAATAGCTGTAGATGACGGTGAGCGGCGAGCGCAGCTCATGGCCCACGATTCCAACCAGTTCCGTTTTCAAGGTGTCCAACTCGCGCAGGCGGCGATTGGCTTCCTCGAGCAATACGTTTCTCGCCTGCAGCTCGTGCTCTAAAGCGGTGGCCTCGGTTACATCTCGGGCTATCACCAGGGCTACCTGTTCCTCGCCCTCGAACAACCGAGTGGCGGTGATGCTCAAGATAACCTTTTGGGAATCGGGGCGGGTAAGTGTTATCTCGTAATATTTTATCTTCTCTCCCGCCAAACCTCTTGACAAGGCGTCGGCTGCATTGCGCTGCTCCTCTTCGCTCAGGAACCTCAAGTAGCCTTTGCCCAGCATTTCCTCAACCGGAAAGCCGAGTACTTCCGAGGCGTCGGTGTTGATGGCCAGGATGTTGGCGTGAGGATCCATGGTGAAAATGAGATCGTAGCTCATGTCCATCAATTTGCGGAAGCGGGATTCGGCCAGTTCGACCCGCTCTTGTCTCAAGCCGAGGACATCGAGTGCGCGAAGGTGTTCCCGATGCTGGCGAAGGAAGCCGTCTACCAGGATATCGTAGCCCAGTAGGATTTCGAAGGCGATCATTCCATAGGCCTGAGTATATATCGCCCTGCTCGCTACAATCGTGGCGATAAGCTGAATAGCCACGGTAAGGGTTAAAAAAAGCGTGCCCAGGAGGGCAACGACTTGCTGCCTGGCCCTCTCAGCCAAGTAAGCTCTCGCCATCAAGCTAAGAATGGTTAGAATGACCAGCATAAAGAAGCAAGCATGGGCTACCTGCCAGGGGATATTGTCGGTAAGCCAACCGAACGCCGCGGCGGCGATGAAGACCGCGGCCGCCGGATAGGCGGCGGCGAAGAGCCACTTCGGCTCCGGGCGCTCATAATAACCATAGGCGACGATGAAATGGAAGGAGAGGGCGATGCTCAAGGAGCCGGTCGCCCATGCCATCGAATTCACCCACATTGCGGCTGAAAGCTCGGGGCTGGCGAAATCGAAGGTCTTCCAGACGGAAAGGGAAATGCAGAGCAAGCCGAAAAGCCTTCCCCTGCGATCGCGCCCTTGACCGGCAAGCACGATTATACCGAGCAGTGCCGAACCTACTATGGCGATGAGCTCTGGAATGGTCCGGTAATCAAGCTGGATCTGCATGGATGTCTCCGCTCCCTTGTTTCGTTTGCCGGTTTGTTCTTTTCAATCCACGCCCCCGCGCGGAGGGCGACCATCCAACTCGTTCTTCCAGCAGCGGCTACGCCCTGCCGCCATCCTTCTCATTCATATTAACGGAATTATGAAAAAAACGGTGAGCCGGGAGGGGGTTCCATCCTAGATGTCCAGCAGGTCAAGGTACCAGCGCCCTCCTTCCCTCACAAGAGGGATTCGCAGAGCATCAGGAAGTTCGATACTTATCCCTTCGCCTCCCGCATCCACGAATATTCCCCAGAGATGAACCACCGCCTTATCGGCATCCGCCTCCGTCTCATAATTAGCGCTCTTTATGGAGGCGAAGGGAATATCTTCCAGGAATCCCGCCGCCATGACAGCGGCCAACTCACCTTCCGTAGCTTCGGGCATCTGGAGGCTCGCCTCCTCTCTGAAGGCAGGCGCCACCAGAGATAAGAATTGGAGATCGTCTCCCGCAATGGCCGAGTTTATGGCTTTATCCACAACCAACTGTTGCTCATCCATACCGGAACGCGCCCCACAGCCGGCAACGGCAAAACCGGTGAGGATGAGAATGGCTATTACGGACGCAAGCCAGGGGCGCCGGAATCTCACGTGCAGCAAACGGCGCTTATTCGGAGGGGGCCTGCGCAGCCATGCCCGTGAAATCGAAATACCATTGATCGCCCTGCTTTATGAGGGGCAGGGGGATCGCCTGATCCTCGGGGACCGTCTCCGTTTCCCCGCTTGCCAAAGTGAAGGTGCCCCAGAAAGAGACGGTAACGTGGTCCGCGTCTACTGTTTCAGTCTTGTAGTGTATCTCCCCTAGGGTTGAATTCGCATAGGGAAAACTCTCCTCGATACTCTGCCTGTAGTCCTTGTATTCTTCCGGTATCATATCGGCAAATAGCTGGAAATTTCCCTTGACGGCTTCACGCATTGCGTTATCTACCGTCTTTTCGGGATCAGTACCACTCGAGCCGCTGCCGCAACCGGCTAAGAGGGCGACAGATGCGATAAGCACTGCCGCGAGGAAGCCGATAAGTATGACTCTTTTCACTAAAAACTCACTCCCTTTCCTGCTGCCTTATACGTCTTGGATATAGACTGCATTTCCATCTGCCTTGTTCCTGCTTCAGG
This sequence comes from Candidatus Solincola sediminis, assembly GCA_001767605.1. Classification (GTDB taxonomy): domain Bacteria; phylum Actinomycetota; class Geothermincolia; order Geothermincolales; family RBG-13-55-18; genus Solincola; species Solincola sediminis. Next base: position 25,815 of record MELM01000026.1, read on the forward strand.
TTATCCAGACCGTTTCCTCCGATACCTTTTGCCACTGTCCGCCTTCCCGGCGCAGGAGATATTGTACCCCAGCCCCGGTGAGGGGGCCATAGAAGGAGCCAATCTCGACCACAGCTTCGCCCTTGCCCGGATCCAATTCCTGCACGGTTACCGAATGCTCGTTGTAGACCCACTTTTTGGGATCGCCGCCCTGGCGCTGGGCGGCAAGGGCATGATATTCCTCGGCGCTGATCTCGACCAGCTTGCTTCCCTCCCATTTCCAGAAGGCCTGCGCCAATTCATCGGGAGACACATCGTTAGGTCCTGTCGATTTCCTCCTCCACTCCACGATGAAGCTGGTATCGTTTTCCTTAGGCACCAAAATGTTCTCTATGGCATAATTTGCCACCTGCTCCTCGCTTCCCTCCTGTGCTTTACTTCCGCATCCCGGAAGCAACAGTGGAGACAGAAGCATGGTGGCCAAAATCAGTACGGCAACCGCCTTTTTCATGCCCCTTATTATATATGTAGTGGGGGACGGGCAAGCAAAAGGGGCCCCTCGCGGGACCCCTTGTTCCTGTATCTGCGTGTCGGTCTACACGTCGTTCAGCTTGCCGTTGTGGTAATCGTCGTAAGCCGAGAGGTCGAGCAAGCCATGACCCGAGAAGTTGAAGAAGATGGTTTTTGCCTCTCCGCTCTCACGGCATTTCACGGCCTCATCCACGACCGCCTTAATAGCATGCGCGGTCTCCGGCGCCGGTAGGTAGCCCTCGGTCTTGGCGAAGAGCACGGCCGCCTCGAAGACCTCAACCTGATGATAGGCTCTCGCCTCCGAGAGCCCCTCTTTCACCAGCATGCTTACGATCGGGGAATCGCCGTGATACCTCAAGCCTCCCGCGTGCGAGGCGGGCGGTACGAAATCGTAGCCCAAGGTGTACATGAGAAGCATGGGCGTATTCGCCGAGATGTCCCCGTAATCGTATTCATAGCGTCCCTCGGTAAGGGTCGGACAGGATGTCGGTTCCACGGCAATGAGGCGAATATCGGCACCGGCCATCACGTCCTTCACGAAGGGCGCAACGGTCCCGCCGAAGTTCGATCCTCCACCCACGCAGCCAATGACCACGTT
>MELM01000026.1:27014-29956 GCA_001767605.1 Candidatus Solincola sediminis
TGTATTTGGTGTCATCGCGCTGCACCGCCATCTCCACGGCCTCGCCGATGGCGATTCCCAGGCTGCCCGGTGTATCCGGGTCCTTGGCCAGCACCTTCCTCCCGACCTCGGTGGCTTCGCTCGGGCTGGGCTGCACTTTGGCTCCCCATGTTTCCATGAGTACACGGCGATAGGGCTTCTGCTGGAAGCTCGAACGCACCATGAAGACCTGGAGTTCCAGGCCGAAGTAATTGCACCCCATGGAAAGCGCGCTGCCCCACTGGCCGGCACCGGTCTCGGTGGTTATGCGTTTAACCCCCTCCTGCTTGTTGAAGTAGGCTTGGGCGATTGCCGTATTCCCCTTATGGCTGCCCGCCGGGCTCATCCCCTCGTTCTTGAAATAGATGCGGGCCGGTGTCTGCAAGTATTTCTCCAGCCTGTCCGCACGCACCAGCGGAGTGGGCCTCCATATCTTGTAGATTTCGCGCACCTCTTGTGGTATCTCGATGAAGCGCTCGGGGCTCATCTCCTGCTGGATGAGGGCCATTGGAAAGAGGGGCGCCAGGTCATCCGGGCCTACCGGTTCCTTAGTTGCGGGATGAAGTGGCGGCTCCAATGGTTTGGGAAGATCCGGCTGGACATTATACCATGCCTCCGGGATTTCCTTCTCGCTTAATTGTATTAGCTTTGGTTGAGCATTCACTTTCATTCCTTCCTCCTATCTTCTTCGTTCAGGTATATAAAAGGCCACGGAGTTTATTCTCTCCGTGGCCCTTTGATGTCTGCCCGGGATTACCAGATGTATGGTGGGCAAACACCGCCACGGCGGATGCGCCACCACCAGCTGAAACTTCCTTTTCTTCTTAAAGGCTCCAATTCAAGCCTCCCGGTTTCAATTTACGCCCGTCATAGAAGAGCGACTTAGGTGAATTATCGAATGAGCCTTGGAGGTTGTCAAGCTCTGAGCGGGTTCAAGGCTAAAGGAATCGCCGAGACCCAACGATGGAATCATGGGATGGTGATTAAACAATGAGTATAGAAAAGCCGACACGCAGCAGCAAGGGTGGCAGGTCTCGCATCCGCGTCTTGATAACCGCACTTACCCTTACCGTCTTTCTCGTTTTTGGAGCCGTCGCTTTTATCTTATTGTTCAGCTCGCAGAATCGAATGGCCAATAAGAGCAAGGACGAGTTGATCCAGATAGTTTGCGAGGACGCTGCTTCTTCGGCGAGGTCTCTCATACCCTTCTTAGAACCGAGATTTTTTACGCATGGAAACGATGAGGCTGCTTTTGCCAAAGACCTGCCGAAGATTCTTGCCAGAGAGCTAACGGATGGGCAAAAGGCAGTCGATGCCGACCTGAAAAAGATGATAGACGAGGGTCTCCTTAACGCAAAATATATTCTTTTCATACATCCTCCCGAGCCGCCCATTTCAACAACCACCGACGTCCTCCTTTCGAACGATGAAAGCCTGGTATATAGCTGGCCGGTGCCGGACGATCTTGTTGATGCCATTAAGGATGATACGCAATACATCTACAAGGAAGAGGGAATTCCCAGCCTGGGAATCGAAAGAGACGGTGTTTACATAATAGCGGCCCGTTATCCGGGTTTGACGTCCGGGTCTATCAGCGGAGTAGTCGGCGCGGCTTCCATTGAGGATAAGGTGTCCGAGATAGAAGCCTTTCTCGCCAACGAACAGAAAGACAGCCGCCTCATTTTCGCAATTGTCATGCTCGGTTGCCTCCTGGTGGTGTTCGCGATTACCTACTTCATCCTGAGCTATCTCATTCGCAACAGGATTACCAAGCCCATTGATGGCCTCGCCGATGCGGCAGCCGATGTCATGGACGGCAAGTTGGACATCGATGTCCAGGTCCACCAGGGCGGGGACTTCGAGGTGCTGGAACAGGCCTTCAAGGAAATGGTGAATAGCGTAAGGATGATGATCGAGAGATCTACCAGGGAAGAGTAGGCACATGAGCCAGGAAAGCTCACTAAACGATTCGAGAAGTCCCAAAAGCGGCCGGTCGCGGATTCGTGTTTTAATAACCGCTCTCACATTGGCGGTTTTTTTGGTTTTCGGTGCTGTCGCTTTCCTCCTGCTGTTCGGTTCTCAGAATCGCATGGCCAGCAAGAGCAAGGACGAGTTGATACAGATAGTTTGTGAGGACAATGCTTCTTCGGCAAGATCTTTAATCCCTTTTTTGCAGGAGTCTTATAATCAGGCCAAGACCGATGACGCGGCTTATCAGCGCGATCTGCAAAAGATATTAGCCCATGAACTTACCGACATACAGAGGGCCTCCGATGCGCAATTGAAGCAACTGGTTGACGAAGGCCTTATGAACCTTAAATACATTTTAGTCATTATCCCGCCGGTGGCCATGGTCACAACCGGGGCGGAAGTCTTGGTATCCAATGATGAAAGCCTAGTATACAACTGGGAGGTGCCCGAAGAGCTCTCCGATGCCATAGTAGAGGGTGATACACAATACATTTATAAAAAAGGGGGGATTCCCAGCCTGGGAATCGAAAAAGACGGTTTGTACATAATCGCGGCCCGCCCCGGGGCTGGAACCCCCGAGCTTGTCAGCGCAGTAGCCGTTACTTCAATCGAGGATCGGGTTGCTCAGATAGATGCTTTTCTCAACACCGAGCAGAAAAACAGCCGGCTGATATTCTCTCTCGTAATGCTCGGTTGCCTGCTGGTGCTATTCCTGATTACGTTCGTTATCCTATCCCGGCTCATTCGCAATAGGATCAGCAAGCCGATCGATGATCTTACTGAAGCGGCCGCTGATGTCATGGACGGCAAGCTAGACGTGAACGTCGCGGTACATGGCGGCGGGGACTTCGAGGTGCTGGAGCAAGCCTTTAAGGAAATGGTGGGAAGCGTCCGGATGATGATCGAAAGGTCGATCGGAGAGTAGCGATCATCTTCTAAGAACGATAAGCTAG
>MELM01000027.1:0-7623 GCA_001767605.1 Candidatus Solincola sediminis
CGCTATCTCAGCAAGCGTCTTTCCTCCCTTGAGCTCGCTCAAGAGGTCCTTGGGAGCCATCCCCAGTTCTTCAGCTACCCCGTCAAGCACGCCGGATGCGGCTCCTTGCCGTCCGCGCCTGCCTCGCACTGCTTCTGTGCCTCCCCCCGTGCATGCAGCCCGCTTGCCCCGGAGGTTCATTAATTCCTCGCAACCTCCGGTCCCGCTTTCGCCACTACCCCGAACGGCGAGCGCAGTGCCGGCGGTTATAGCGACTACGAAGAGACATACAGCGATTACCAATCCCATCTTGGAAGAAGTCTTCATGATCTACCACCTAACCTGTTCTCGGATTCCAATTATTCTGCTCCTATTCATAAAATACGCTGGCTTTGTTAAGAAATTGTTAACATTGGTTGATATTTCTGTTTAGTTTTATGGCCGATTCTGAGAGCGAGGGGAAAGTGAAAGAGCGGCTGAAGGGAAAAGCTGTCCCGGTGATCGTTGCTACGAGTATGCTCTTCATCCTGGATATCATGCTGGCCGTTTACCATTTCACCCATGAGGGCAAGGGATCCGGAAGGACCGAGCTTGTCGCAGCCCCGGTTATCATAATTCTCGTGTCTCTAGGGGTGATTTCTCGACGTGAAGAGAACAAGTCTTCGAGATGGAGGCTGATTCGGCGGATTGTGAGCGGCTTATTGCTTATCTCTGCGCTGCTCTACATGTTCCTGGCTATATATCATCTTAGCCATCAGGGCCTTCGTTCCGGCCTCATGGAATCCGGCATTGCCGTTTTGCTGCTCTTCATCCTTTATTGCATTTGGCCGCAATTAAAAAACCGCCGCCCCGTGAAGGGCGGCGGCGAGTGAGGACCTTATTTTTGCCGGGGCAGCTTCTTAACCCATTTGTTGATTTCAGGCCAAATCTCGCTAGGTCCTTTGAGGCCACATACAATGTCGGCGTGGGCGGTGTCTGGCACCCTCATGAAGACATCCACGGGATTTCTGCCTTTCCATAGATAAAAATTGTGGATATCTTCAGGCATGGTCAAGTCGCAGGTATCATCGGCGATTACCATGGCCGGGAGCGTTATCTTCGACAGATTATCACTATAGTAGTAATAACCGTCGCCGGCAGCGGGAACGGGCGGCACCACCACCGAGGCGTTTTCCGGCCCGTTCAGGTAATCTTCCCTGAACTTATGATGCACGTGGGCTTCCTGGAGCTGAGCGAAGCTGCGGGTGCTGGTACCATCGATGCCGTATGTGAGCATGTAAGTCATTACATTCGGCTCGAAATTATTCGGATTAGCCAGGAAGATGACGTTCAAGATCCCCAAGTCCGGGCAACCCAGCATCTGGAAAAAGAACCAGCTGATCTGGTCCAGAAAATAAGTGGGAACGCCCATGGAATCGCCGATCAGCGAAAGCAAGAAGCGAAAGTCTACATACCAGGGGCAATTAAGGAGTTCCCAGTAAGCGGGCATATCGATTGCCGGGCCTCCGGCCGTTCCCATCGGGCCGTCGAGATAGACAAGAGCCTTCAAGGATTGCTTGCCGTTGCCGCCGTTCCTTTCGGCCGCCAGCGCCGGGTCCGAAATCACATGGGGATTTTCTCCCTCGCCGTACTTGGCTCCCTGGAGATATATATTGGCCATGCTCGATCCCATGCTGTGACCCATCCAGATCGGGTGTTTCTTCGTTACCTCGTAAACCTTCTCTACGATAGCCGGGACATCGTAGATACCGCAGTCGTCTAGCGAATAACCGGTCGCGCCTCCACTCATATAAGGGTCTCTTCCTTGACCGCGATAGTTCGCGACCCAAACATCATATCCCTGGGTCCATAGGTAATGGGCCATACTGAAGTACCGCATGGGGTCCTTTTTGATATAGCGATCGTGCTTCGCCCAGGTTGGGAGTGGGGACGGCAACTGGACATTATAGGTCTTGCCCGCAGGCGTATAGATGTCGAAGTAGTTCGAGTTACTCATTATGCCGGGCATAAGGATTACGGGCTGGCCGTGCTTTCTGAAACCCGCTTTCTGGTCCGGCCGGTAGCGTTTCATCGCTAGTTCCACTCCGTCGGCCGTGGTGGCCACGTACTTATCCGATGTGGTTGTCGCCGCTGCGGCGGCGGGGACGATAGTCAGGAATAATAGAAGGATGATAGTGAAAAAAATGATCGAGACAGATATTTTCTTGCCCATGTTCCCCTCCTCAAGTCTCGAATCCATTGTTGCGAGCGATACCGAACATTTCCCCACAACAATTCTATAATGGCTGTATTCGCCCATCAAGCCGGCTAGCGTTTTTGTTGCATCCCCGTCACATGGGCCTATTTCAGCTTCTTAAGCCATTTTCCCACTTCCGAAAAGGTGAACGTAGGGGAATTGAGACCTCCTATCAGGTCCAGGTGCGCGGCATCGGGTACCATGACAAAGGCATCCTGATTGGTTCTAGCCTTGCTTTCGAAAAATCTCCTGACATCATCCGGATTCGTGACATCATGCCGCCCATCGGCCATCACCAGTGTGGGCAACTTTATCTTGCCCAGATTATCGCTGTAATAGTAATAACCGTCTCCGTTGCAGGGTTCGGGGGGAAAGAGGTCGTTATCCCCGTTGCAGAAATCTTCCCTCAATACGCCGTGGGCGGAGGCGTCGAAGTATTGCCCGAATACCCTGGAGCTGAAGCCGTCCAGAACGTACTCGACCGTAAACTTCGCAACGGCCGGATCAAAATTCTCCTTATTCACGCAAAGGAAGGCGTTTATTATGTCGAGGTCGGGACAACCGGATGCCTCGGAGATCTGCCACATCATATCGATAATCGAGAAGAATGGATCGGCCAGATACTCTCCATATTGTGCCGTGAGCGGCCTGAGGTTCAAGTACCACGGCCAGTATAAGATCGCCCAGACGGGAAAATTATCAACCAGATGTCCTGTGAAAGGGACAACGGGGCCATCAATATCGACGAGCGCCTTGATTGATTGCGGGCCGTTGCCGCCATTTCGCTCTTCGGCAAGGGCGGGATCCGAGACCACGTGAGGATTACCTCCATCCCCGTACTTCGCGCCCTCCAGGTAGATATAGGCCATGGTCGAACCCATGCTGTGGCCCAGCCATACGGGATGCTTCCCGGTCTCCGTATAGACCTTTTCGACTATCGCCGGGACGTCATAAATACCGAGGTCATCAAGGGAATATCCGGTAGCTCCTCCACTCTGGTAAGGCTCCCGTCCCTCTCCGCGGTAATTGGCCATCCACACGTCGTAACCCTGCAGCCAGAGATAGTGCGCCAGGCTGTAGTAGCGCATATGGTCCTTCTTGATGTATTTGTCCCCCTTGGCCCAGGAAGCGAGGGGGGACGGAAGCTTCACCTCGTAGTTTTCGCCGGGGGGAGTGCGAACGTCATAGTAATTTAGACCGCAGAGGATACCGGGCATGAGGACAATAGGTTGCGCGCCCTTACGGAAGCGTGCCGATTCATCCGGGCGGTAGCGCTTCATCGCCAGCGTCACGCCGTCGACGGTCTCCGCCGTATATAGGTCGCTTTCAAGTTTTGCCTTGGCCAACGCCGGCATGCCGCCGAGAGCAAGAATAAATATCAGAAGAAAAGTGATGGTGACGGCAAGAAAGGATTTTTTGCCCATGGCAGCCTCCTCAAGCCAAGAATCTCTTTGATTCTAAACGGGTTCTGGTGCAAGCCGCTATTAGTATTCCCAGCCTATTTTAATCAGGGCCGTGTATTGGACACAAGCGGCGCAACCGTAGAGAGTCAGTTGAAGGTAAGCAGGGTCCCCGATTGGTTGAGGATGAAGCGCTCGCCAAGCCGTTGCTCAAAACTCTGGGCAGCCTTTCTGCCCGTGCAATGGCAGGGGACCACATATTCGGGCGCAAAGGCTTCCATTTCCCGAAGCGTCCTGTCTATGATGCCCTCGGTCTGGGGGCCGATCAGGTGGAAACCTCCGATTATGGCATGAATCCTGGTGATCCCAGTAATCTTCACGGCCTGATTTATGGTATTAATGATCCCGGAATGGGCGCATCCGGATAAGATGAGTAATCCCTTGCCCTTCAGGTTCGCCACCAATGCGGTGTCATCGAGCATATCGTCCTTCATTTCCTCGCCATGTCGCTCGAGGTAAGCAAGCGCCATGCCCTTTTCGAAATCGTTGGTCCTCTCGATCTCGCCGAGGTACAGGATGGTTTCACCGGCCAGCAGGCGGGGCCGCGAGCTTTCAATCACCTCGGCCCCGGCCCGCTCCAGCGCTTGCCGGTCCAGCGCCGGAAAAACAACCTTGATGCCCCCCGGGAATTTAAAATAACGCGGGTGGATAAAAGCCTCGGCGTGGAGCACGAGAGGGATAGGCTTTCGCGGCATCTTCTCGAGCACCTTCAACAGCCCGCCGAAATGGTCGACGTGGCCATGGGAGAGAATCAGCTGCTCGATGGTCCCCAGGTCGACTCCCAGGGCATCCAGGTTGTAGGGGACGGCGAAAGTTGTCTGTCCGAAATCCATCATGACCGAGTGCGTGTTTTCGCCGATGCCGGTCTTTATGATGGCCGAGAATCCATGCTCGGCGATTACCCAATCGCTGGGTTTGAAATCCTTCATCGGCACGAAGCGGTGTACGATGGCACTGTCGTCCATGGACAACATCTCGATGAAGTTATCTATGACCGTCGTTATCTCAACCCGCTCAACCGGCTTCAATTTCATACCCGAAATAATACCATGATGCCGCAAGGCATCACTTGGCTTCGGTCACTAGAATTTTAGACGCGCGTAGAAAATCCTCTTGGTCAGTTCGGCGAAGAATATATAGAGAACGACGATTGCGCCCAGGGCTGGATAGAACGTGAGTGGCAATCTCTCGAAGCCGAGGGGCTCGGCCAGGGGGGTGAGAGGTATGGCGATGGTAATGATTACCATGAGCAGTGTGGCTAGACCGAGGTACTTGCTGGGGCGGCTGAGGAAAAAGGGCTTGCGGGTTCGTATAACCAGGACTATCAGAGAAGCCGAGATAACGGATTCGATGAACCAGCCGGTGCGGAAGAGTTGCGGAGAGGAATGCAGGATAAGGATGAGCAAACCGAAGGTCATATAATCGAAGACCGAACTCAAGGGACCGAAGGTAAGCATGAACTTCAGTATGAAATTGATGTCCCATCGCCTGGGCTTATCGATCATTTCCGAGTCGACATTATCGGTTGCTATGGTCATCTCGGGCAGATCTGTGAGCAGATTTGTCAACAATACCTGGGAAGGAAGCAGGGGAAGGAACGATAGGAACAGGGAGGCTCCCGCCATACTGAACATATTGCCAAAGTTGGCGCTGGTGGCCATGAAGACATACTTCAAGGTGTTGGCGAAGGTGACCCTCCCTTCCTCCACCCCCTGGGCCAGTACACCGAGGTCTTGCTCCAACAGCACTATCTCGGCGGCATCCCTCGCCACATCGACTGCGCTCCGTACAGATATTCCCACATCGGCGGCATGAAGCGCCGGCGCATCATTAATGCCGTCGCCCATGTATCCGACTACGTTCCCTGATCTTTTCAAAGCCAGGATGATTCGTTCCTTCTGGTTGGGTTCGATCTCGGCGAAAATGCTTATCCCGCTTGCTCTGTTCTCGAGTGCCTGATCGCTTATACGATTGAGTTCCCGACCGGTGAGGACATCACCTTCCAGCCCGACCTGTTTGCCCACGCTGATTGCGACGAGCCGGTTGTCCCCCGTTATCACCTTGAGCGTTATGCCAAGATCTTCCAGTTGCCGTATGGTATCCGCCGCATCCTCTTTGGGTGGGTCGAAGAAGGTAATATATCCGAGGAAGGCCATATCGCTTTCGTCCTCCTTGGACACCCGTTCCTTGCCGCCTACATCCTTATAAGCGATTCCGAGCGTGCGGTAGCCTTGTTCGCTCAGGGTTTCGAATTCGCTGGTTATCCGATCCCTTACCGCGGCGATGGGAACGCTCTTGCCGTCCGGTGTCTCGGCTTTCGAGCAGACTTCCAGTATCTGCTGGAAGGCGCCCTTGGTTATCAAAAGTCTTTGTCCGTTATTTATCGCCAATATGCTCAGCCTTTTGCGAACGAAGTCATAAGGGATTTCGTCGAGCTCCGAGTAGCCGCTCACATCAAAACCCTTGCGTTCACGAATAGCATCGTCGATAGGGTTGCGAAAACCAGTCTCGTAGTAGGAGTTGATATAGGCATAGAGCAGGACCTGATGGCTCTTGTTGCCGTTTATATCCAGGGCGTCATTCAACTGCACGCGGCCTTCGGTCAGAGTACCGGTCTTATCGGAGCAGAAGACGTTCATGCTGCCGAAGTTTTCGATCGATTGCAGCTGTTTGACGATTACTTTGTGGGCCGCCATTTGCCTGGCCCCCTGGGCCAGATTCACGCTTATGATGGCCGGCAACAGCTGGGGTGTCAGTCCGACGGCGAGGGCCAGGCTGAAGAGAAAGGAATCGAGGACGGGGCGGTGTAGGGCCACGTTTATTAAGAATATTGCGGCAATCAGTGCTATGGTCACTTCCATAAGCAGGTAGCCAAAGTGCCTCACTCCGTGTTCGAATTCCGTTTCTTTAGGCTTTGCCTTCAGCCGTTGTGAAATCCTGCCGAACTCTGTTGCCCTTCCGGTTCGTGCGACGATCGCCTTGGCGCTGCCGCTAACAACATGCGTGCCCATAAAAAGAGCGCTGGTGCGTTGAGCCAGAGGGGTATCCTCCGGCGTGATCGCCGGTTCTTTCTCGGCGGGAAAGGTTTCACCGCTTAGGGCGGATTCATCGACGAAAAGGTCGGAGGATTCGAGAATCAGGCAATCGCCGGGTATGGTCGCCCCGGCTGAGAGGACGATTATATCGCCGGGCACCACATCTTCGATGGGTATTTCCGCTTGTTTGCCGTCTCGCAGCACTATTGTCTTCACCTCGACGATTGCGAGTAGGTTGTCCATGACGTTCGCCGCGCCCTTCTCCTGCCAGAACCCCAGCAACCCGCTGAAGAAAACAATGACCAGGATGATTATGGCTTCGGTCGGCTCACCAAGAAAAAGGGAGAGGATGGCTGCGAAAATCAGAATGATTATTATCGGGCTTTTGAATTGCTTCAGGAAAATTATTCCGGTGCTCGGCCTCTTTCTTTGCAGTATCGAGTTGGGGCCGTACTGGTCGAGCCGCCGCTCGGCCTCGCTTCCACTCAGGCCGCCGGCGCTCGATTGCAGCCGCCTTAGAAGTTGATCGGGAGAAAGGCTCCAAAAAGGAAATGCTTGCTGTTCCACCTGGACCTCGTCTTAACCCCATTTGTGTGTTGTGTTCATTCTATATTATTCCCCCTCCCGTATTGAGGGTCGTTTCAAATACAATAAGCCTGGATTACGAAAACCAAGGGGAGGATAGAATGCATCCGCTTAAAGAACTCATGTACCCGTCTTCGATCGCTGTCTGGGGCGCTTCCAACAACCCTTTAAAAATGGGAACCATGCAACTGGCGAATATCATCGAGACCGGCTTTAAGGGCGAAATATACCCCGTACATCCTTCCAATGACACTGTCCTGGGCCTCAAGGCATATAAGAGTGTCTCCGAGGTCGGCGAACACATTGACCTCGCGCAGCTTACGCTTCC
>MELM01000027.1:7648-29174 GCA_001767605.1 Candidatus Solincola sediminis
GAGGAGTGTGGCCGCGCCGGTATACGGAGGGCGATTGTTATCTCGGGAGGTTTCAAAGAAGTCGGGAGATCGAAAGGCCGCGACCTGGAAAAACAGATAAATGAAATAGCCCGGTCGTATGGGATTCGCTTCTTGGGCCCGAACTGCGTCGGTGTTTGTAACGGATTATGCAATTTGAATACAACGACCGTGGGAGAGCCGCCACTTGGCGGAAAAATAGCTTTCGCTTCACAATCGGGTGCATATACATCAATGATCTATCCCTACATAAGGGCGCAGGGAATCAAGCTCTGCCAGACGCTCTCGGTTGGAAACGAAGCGGACATGGATCTGGCTGATTGCCTGGAATACTTGAAGGACGAGCCGGAAGTGAAAGCGATTGGCCTCTACATAGAGACTATCAGAAGGCCGCGGGAGTTTATAGCGGCAGCCCGGCGAGTGGTTGCCGAGAAACCGATCGTAGCTTTTTATGTGGGCGGCACGGAGGCCGGCTCGCGATCGTCCCTATCCCATACCGGCGCAATCAGCGGCCCCGACCCCGTCTATGACGGTCTCTTCCGCCAGGCGGGCGTAATCCGGGCCGGGGACATGGATGAGATGATCGACCTTCTGTGGTCGCTCTCTACGCAGCCGTTGCCACCGGGAAACCGCATGGCAGTTATTACCAATTCCGGCGGCCCCGGAGCCTCCCTGGCTTACCACTTGGAAAAGGCAGGCTTATCCGTCCCGCTTTTTTCCGAGGCACTGAGGGCCAAGCTCGATGCCTTGACCGGTCCTCTCACCTATGCCGGCAACCCTATCGATATCACCTTTGAGACAAATATCTTCATTTATAAAGAGCTCCTGGAGGCTGTTTTTGAATCTGGGGAAGTAGACGGCGCCCTTCTTTATGGAATCTTCGGGGCTGGAGACTTTATGAAAAATCTTTCCAAGTTTTTCCCCGAGCTCTTAGATTTCAGGGACAAATGGGAGGAAAACTACCATACATTTCTAGGTACACTGGCTGAAGTCCCGGTTGCCCACGCTAAGCCCCTGATCGTCATGTCACTACTCAGTACCGCGAGTCTCACCGTTCAGAATCTGATCGAGAATGACATCCCCGTCTATTCCTCCGCGAGACGTTGCGCTCGCGCCATGAAATCGCTGTTCGATTACAGGCTGATCGAGAAGAATTTGAAAGGGAGAGCTGCGTTGGATTCGAGCGGGGTCGATGCCTAAACATCAACATTTTGCCGGCCGGGGAGGTCCAAAGCGACGATGTCTAAGGAAATGTTGATGTTTCAGGCTCGACCCCCCCACGCATTCTCGGTCAGCCTGATTATGGCGCGACCCTGGTCGGAAGCGGGTGGGGCGCGTTCGCTCTTTTTCTATTGGTTTAAAAGACCGGCGAGAGGGCATCTTTAAGCAGAGGATTTCAGTAGAGTTGCGAGCTGCTCAAGGAGGATTAGGAATGCCTAGAGTTATCCACTTCGAAATTGCGGTCGACGATCCGGATCGAGCTGTTGCCTTCTACCGGGATATCTTCGGATGGAAGATCGAGAAGTGGGAAGGGCCGATGGATTACTGGTTGTGCGAGACCGGCCCGGAGGGAGAGCCCGGCATCAACGGAGCTATTATGCGACGTACGGATCCTGCCCAAAGCACTGTGAATACCATTGGGGTGACATCCCTCACCGATTCCATCGCCAAGGTCAAGGAGCGCGGAGGCATGGTGATGACCGAGGAGATGGAGATTCCTGATGTCGGCCGTTTCGTCTATTGCACCGATTCCGAGGGAAATGCATTTGGAATGATTCAGCCGGAAATGTAATCAGGGTTTCGGGAGATCTATTTCAAAAGTCTCTACAAAAATTCCGTATTTCTCGTGAATCATTTTGCGGTCAAAATCATAGAATGTTTGCAGCATCGCGTCCTGCTCGCCTTGGTCGAAATAATCCAGGCAGGGTATGAAAAAATGCTTGTCCTCGATTTCGATATGCCGGGGGTAGAATTCGGCAAGGTTGTCCAGAATCGAGCGCATATCCTTGAGAAGATCAGTCTCGCCTTCTTGGTACGCCTTGTTGGCATCGGCTAGTGCTCCAACCGTCCGCCTGGCATAGCGGTGCTGTTCGATCAGCAGATCCATCGTACTCTTAAGATCTTCCGGAAGGTCTTTGTCCTGCAGTTCGATGAAGAGGATATCCTCTTCCTTCCCGTGATGGGTGCGATCGGCGTAGGTCCTGAAGAAATCGACCGCACCATCGATAAAAGCGCTGCTTATGGAATCGTCGTTGCTCGCCCTCTCGGACTCTGCTTTGAGTAGTCGTATCATTCGCTCGATCAAGCGATGTTCAATCATTAACGGCCCTATGGGTTTCATTTTCTTCCCTTTCTCTCCTTTTAAAAATATTATTGACTGTCACCCGAATTCTTAAGCGCTGAAGTATATGCGAGATTGCATTAAGAAACGCAAATACATATTGTATAGCTGCCTGATTTTAGCGGAAACGGAGCAAACTACATGGTTGGTAGGGAAGATAAATCCTCGCGAAGGACAGGTGTCGGAGAAAAGGCCATGCGGGCGATTTTGAGACTTCCCGGCATGGACAGGTGGCATCCCTGGTTGAGGGCCGATAAATCGGATATCCGCTGGATCCCCATCAATTCGGATATCGAAATGCCGGTCGATGCACCCCTTCCCTTGCAGATCCTCGATCATCTGATCGAGAAAGCCTCACACCGGGTGATAGTTGACTACTGCGGTTGCCGGCAGGGATGGAAGTGCAAGAGCTATCCGCGGGATATCGGCTGTCTTATGATGGGCGAGTCGGCCCTGGATATAACAAGATTCCCTTTCCACGAGGTCGGGCCGGATGAAGCGAGAGAACATGCGCGCAAGGCGGTGGATGCCGGGCTGATACCGGTCGTCGGCAAGGCCAGAGCGGATAACTATATTTTTGGTGTTAAAGATCGCTCCCGGCTGCTCACTGTTTGTTTCTGCTGTGAATGTTGCTGCGTAACCCGCTTCACACGTTATGTGCCGGTACATTCCCTGGAACCTATTTTCCCCCGCCTCGAGGGCATCAGCATGTCGGTGACCGAGAAGTGCAAGGGATGTGGCAAGTGTGTCGAGCACTGTTATATTAAGGCCATCGAGGTAAGAGATGGCAGGGCGGTCATCGGAGAAATGTGCCGTGCCTGTGGCAGGTGTGCCGATAAATGCCCGGCCAAAGCCATAGAAGTAAGAATCGATGACCCGGATTATATTGAAAAGACCTGCTCGAGAATACATTCCTACGTCAAATACGACTAACCTACACAAAGGTGTCAGGCACCTTTGTGTAGGTTTATACAAACAGGTTGGCGAGGGAGAGCCCGAAGGTGAGATCTCCATCGAGCTTGATCTTGCCCTGCATGAATGCGCTGGGCGCGTTGACCTCTCCGGTTACTATTTTCATAAGATCTGCAGATGGGCCGGATAGCGACATTTGAGGCGCCTCCGCGCCATTGAAAACCATGGTAACCGGAAGAGTCCAATCACCAGGCATACCAATCTTGAGATCGAGTCGGCCTTTGGTTCCGGTAACCGCGTCATACTGTTTTCTACTTATAAATGATGAAACGAAATCAACCAGAGGCTTGATGGCATCTTCACTTATTCGCATGGTAAATATTGGATTATCGATGCCGCCGGGCGTCACGGTGATTCTCCTTGCGTCCTCAATGGTTATTCCATAGACGAGAGATTTATCTCCCTCGACGCAGAGCTGCATCCCGAAGCTGGTGCCTTCCATATCCGGAACCGTTTTCTCCGCCAGGCGCTTCTCGATCAGCTGGGGCAGGTAGGAGTTTAAATATTCCTCGATGACAATCGAATCTTCAGGCATTTCAATCCCCCTTCTTGATAACCGGGCGGCAAAATCAGACGGAAACAGAACTGACATGTCATTAAATTAACAACCCGGCTCTTGTGCCGTCAATAAGAGGGCAAGCTTGAAAGGGGATTGACTCTCCCTCTGATGGAGGGTTCATGATAGACGCGGATAGCGATAGTTGAAAGCGCCGGCATTGGACTGCTTGAAAGGGGGCGGCAGTGGAAAAGATCGATTATAAAAAGGACCTGAAGGAACTATATTTCCCGTCGGCCAGGCAAGTGGCAATCATCGAGGTTCCGGAAATGAACTTCGTCATGATTGACGGAGAGGGCGATCCGAACACGGTTCCTGAATTTCAGGATGCTATGCAAGCCCTTTATACGATCTCCTACACGACTAAGTTCATGCTCAAAAAGGGGAAGGCCGGGCCGGATTATGCCGTTCCGCCGGCTGAAGGCCTGTGGTGGGTGGAGGACATGGAACAGCTCAGCATGAAGGACAAGGAATCCTGGAAATGGACCTTGATGATAATGCAGCCGGGTCATATAACACAGGACGTATTCGATCGCGCTTTGACAGAGGCCAGGGCAAAGAAAAATATTAATGTCCTGGAGAACGTTCGCTTTGAGGCTTTTCGCGAAGGCTTGTCCGCTCAAATAATGTACACCGGTCCCTATTCCGCGGAAGAGCCGACCATTGAAAAGCTGCATGCTTTCATCATGGAGAACGGATACGATTTCAATGGCAAGCACCATGAGATCTACCTGGGCGATCCCCGGCGCACTGCGCAGGAGAAACTGAAAACCGCGATCCGCCAACCCATTAAAAAGAAATAACTACACAAAGGTGCCTGACACCTTTGCGTAGTTATTGGTTGATGAGGGAGATGGCTCGGATTGCTCTGGCCATTGAGGGATAAACGGCGATCCCTCCCCGCAACAATTTTTCCCGCTGGCGCCTCAGGACTTCTTCAAGACCGATGTCTTCAAGCCCGTCGGGAGCCGGAAAAACCGTAAGCCATCTGCGAGATAGTGAAGAGGCTGCCGAATTTCATCGCTTTGCCCGAAGCGCCGACAATGGCCATGGAACGTGCATTCAGGATCGCGTCTATTTGAGCGAAGTTATATTCGAATGCCATCAATCCTACCTGGATTGCTGACATTATAACCTATGCCGCGATAGCCGAGCCCTTAAGATATAATCAGGCGCGGGAGGGAAAGCTTTGGAGGAGAACGCTTTGAGGTGGAGCAGCGGGGAGACAAAATCGAAGCTCCCCGGTTTGCATTGGATTGACCCACACGTGCATATCCTTCCTCCCGGGCGAATGAGGGGATTGGTGAGGTGGGTCAAGAAGTTTACGCCGGGATTTCCCGTCGATGAGGATATTACGGCCGGAGAAATAATCGCCGGCGTAAGAGAATCTCAGATACCTCTCTTCTTTAATCTCGTCTTCCCTTTATGGGAGGAGGAGACCGAGGACCTGAATCTTTTCAACCGCGACCTCTGCGCCGGAATTCCGGAAGCCGTCCCCTTCGGCTCTCTCCACATCGAGACCCCTGACAAGGCAAGCGAAACAAGGCGTTGCATTGAGGAGTACGGATTTCTGGGCATGAAACTACATCCTTATGCCCAGAGGTTCCCGGCGTTTGGTGAGGAAATGAATCCACTTTTCGAAGTGCTCGACAAGTTGGAAAAACCGCTTCTTGTTCATACCGGTTTTGATGTCTTCTACGGAACGTATATGGATTTCGGGGATATGGAACAGGTGATACGAAATTACCCGGGCATGCAAGTGGTGGCCGTACACGCACTGTTCCCACGTTTCCGGCTGGCTCACCGATTGCTGCAAGAATATCCTAATTTCTGGCTGGATATGACCAATTCTATTTCCTGTATGCGCATCTTTTTGGATATTCAGGTCAGGCGGAGGGAGTTCCCGGCCGATACGGCGAGCCTGGAAATGGATCTGCTGGGTGAGAATTTCGAATACTTCTACCGCCTATTTGAGGACTTTCCCGGGCGCATCATGTATGGCACCGATTATCCGGTCGGCTTCGGTTACCACCCGGCCCTCCTCGACGACCTGTTGTCTTTTAAATTCCCCGATGCTGCCCAGAGGATGCTCCTCGCCGGTACAGCCGAAAAGCTTCTCGAGCGCTGCTCTTATCCGATTCGTCGGTCCGACTGATGCCCCTTATTGACGCATCAACCGCGGGAATCGATAATTTCAAGAGAGAGAGCCGACCGGGTGGTCGCGGGCGTATTCCAACGCTCGAGGAAAGTCCGGACTCCACAGGGCAGGGAGCTGGGTAACGCCCAGGCGGGGAAACCCGACGGAAAGTGCCACAGAAAGGGAAACCGCCGGCCTTCATTTATGAGGGCGGGCAAGGGTGAAAAGGTGGGGTAAGAGCCCACCAGCGGCCTGGTGACAGGACCGGCTTGGTAAACCCCTCTTGGAGCAAGGCCAAATAGGAGCCGATGCTGTAGCCCGCAGCGTTCGAGGCTCGGGTAGGCCGCTCGAGGCCGCCGGTAACGGCGGTCCCAGATGGATGACCACCGCCCGGTTCGTCCGGGTACAGGATCCGGCTTACAGGTCGGCTCTCTCTATTCTTCCGATTCAGGCAGAACCCTGGTCCGCCGACTATTGGAGCATGAACCTATCCTAATATCGCAAAAGTCTGGAAGGATCATGGCTGGTGAAGACGCGCTCGAAACTCGGGACTGGGAAGCTCTCCTAAAGGAATCTATTAAGGTTTTCCATATAAACGAGGTCGAGCAGAATGACATTTATTACCATATGCCCTGCTGCCACCATTACCCCAGCCTTTTTGCCTGGGACAGCGGCTTCCACGCCGTCGCCATGTCTCACATAGATGCGGTTAAAGCGGCTCGTGAATTAGAAACGCTTTTCAATCAATTGTCGCCGGATGGACACCTTCCTCACGAGGTGCTGCTCCCTAACCTCTATTCTCATCGCTGGATGCGCGGACTTCAGACGCGTTTGATGAGTTGGGAGTACGACGGACGAGGCGCCTCACACATGATCGATCCTCCAAGCTATCATTTTGCGGCCGAGATAGTCTTCAAGAAGACAGGGGACGTCGAGTGGCTGGCACGTTTGTGGCCGGCCATGGTTGCCTCCTTGGATTACCTCCTGGAAAGCAGGGACATATTCAGCAATGGTTTGATCACGATCTTTCATCCCTGGGAATCCGGCACCGACCTCTCGCCCCAATTCTTTGCTACCTTGAAACTAAAGCCCAATAGCCGTTGGAGCGATCTGCGAGCACACCTCATCCCCATACTGCTTTATGCCTCCAACCGCATGAGACAATGGGATCCGGCCCGACTGGCCGGGGCTGATTCCTTCGTCTGTCAAGAACTGGTAATCAATTGCCTGGCGGTCCGTGCCTGCCTCAGTATGGCCTATCTTGCCGGGAAGATCGGCCGCAAGGGGGAGGGGCTGCACTATGCCGCCGCTGCCGGGAGAATAATGGCAGCCCTGGATGCGCTTTGCTGGGATGAGGAGGCAGGCTGCTATTTCCCGCTTTTCGGATATCGCAATCCCCAGCAGTCGAAACGGATAACCGCTGCTTCCATCCTGCCCGTTTTCACCGGATTGTGTGCTCCCGACCGTAGAGAGCGGATGATCGAACAACTTCTGCTGAATCCTATTTACTTCCGAACCGAATACCCGCTGCCCTTCAATACCCTGGCAGCGTTGCAGGGGGTGGGGGATTGGATCGAGAACCACCTATGGTCCGGTCATTGCATATGGATAAATATATGCTGGATGTTAGTGATCGGATTGGGCGAGAACGGATACCTTCCGGAGGCGCGGGAAATCACCATGCGGCTGGTGCGAATGATCCTCAAAGAGGGATTTTATGAGTATTACGATTCGAGAAGCGGTGAAGGCAGAAGGATCAGGGATTTTACCTGGTCGGCTCTGGCTCTGGATATGATGGCTCGTTTCTGGCCGGAGATCACGGATGACAAACAGGGATATTCCGTCTCCGGGCCGGAGGCGATTTCAAGACCTCCTCGATCGAGTCTCTGACCTGTCGGGAAAGACATCAGCAACGCCGTGCCCATGGAGGGAATCCAGGTATTGCCTTTTTTTCCTGGCTGCCCATGTGTAGAGCGGAATCAGGATGATTGCGACTATTAGAGTAATCCAGGAGCGGAAAACTATTGCTATCCCCAGATTCATAAGGGTACGAGCCGTGATGCGTTCATAGCTTTTACGACCGGCGCCCGGCCGGTTGGGATTGTATGCGGGGCGGGTTTGAACCAATCGAAAATTATAAAAGAAGCCGAAGGCCCACAGGATCACTGCAAGCGGAATCGCGATGAGGTTGGAGACGGGTAAAAGTAATCCCGCCACCAGACCTATCGTCACACTACCCCATAACAATATGAAATGGAGGGCTATAAGCAAATTCTCTTGCGGCATAGGATTCTTATACCCCTCAAAACAAGCATAGAAACCTTGCCGAAATGGGTATCCTACCAGGAGAGAGTGTTCTGATTCGAGATAGCCTTGGTGAATGGAAACATGTAAAATATTAAAGCATGTGCCGGCGGCATTGGGCGGTGGAAGGCTTGGGGGACACCCCTGAATTCCGGATAAAAGGTATCCAAGCATGGGGAAGGAGGGTATGCGGGTGAGCAATTTTTCAGAAATAAAGGATCGGATTGAACGTATCTCTGAATTGGGGATGGTGCTGAAGGAGAGGCTGGCCGGATTCTCGGGGGCCGAGGGGGAGGCACTACGCCGCCAGGCGAGAGAACAGGGCAAGCAGATCGGGGTCGGGGCCGGAATAGCTGCGGCTGGCGCTGCTATTGTTATGGCGGCTTCCCTCTACATCATCCTGGTGATCATTTTGCTCTTAAACATAGCCTTGAACCGCCTCTGGCTTTCGGCCTTGATAGTGGTTTTGGGCTCTATCCTTTTCGGTAGCGTGATGGCTTTTCTAGGCGTCAAAAAGATGCGTTCATCCATTAAGGACCTTCCCAAGATGGGCGACAATATCATGCAGGAGATCCGGCAGGCGAGCGATGAAATAAAGAAGACCATTGAAGAGCTTCAGAATATCGCCAAGAGGGAGAGGGAAGAGCGCCAGAAGCAAGTCAAGGAAGCGATGCAGAAGGCAAAAACCGTGGCACCTTATTTTGTTGGCGCGTATGCAGGCTATCGCATCATAAAAAGAGTAGTCGCTCCGCGCAAGACCAAGCGCATCGTCCTCGAGGAATGGGAAGAGGACTAAGCCAAGGCAAAGGATTCCACAAAGGGGTCAGGGGCTTCACAAAGGTGTCAGGCACCTTTGTGAAGCCCCTTTGTTATCCTACATCCTGTTTTGTCTCTGCCTGGGCCTATGCTTAGATTGAGGTGATTAGAGTGTTCTTTTCTCATAGCAGACTTGAAACTTATGAGAACTGCCCACATAAATTCAAGCTCCAATATATCGACCGCATCAAGACAGGTCGCAAGGGCATCGAGGCTTTCACCGGAAGTCTTGTGCATGAGAGCCTGGAGCAGCTATATCGAGACTTACGGATGGGACATTGTCTTGATGCAAAAGAGATCGAAACGCATTACAGGGCAAGTTGGCGTGAATCCTTCACTAATGAGGTCTTCATAGTCAGGAACCAATATTCCCCCGACGATTATCAGGAAATGGGCCTGAAGTGCTTGCTGGATTATCACCAGCATTACTACCCATTCAATCAGGCGGTTCCCATCTGGCTGGAGCAGCGGGTTGAGATACCCTTGCTCAATGCAGAGGGCCGTCAGTTTAATTTCATTGGAATAATCGATCGTTTGGACAGTCCGGAAGATGGTAGGTATGAGATACATGATTACAAGACATCGATGGCGTTACCCAGTGAAGAGAAATTGAAGGCGGACCGGCAGCTGACGCTTTATCAGCTGGCAGTGGAACGGTCTTTTCCGGATGCTCGCGGAGTGGAGCTCGTCTGGCATTATCTGGTATTCGACCGGGAACGGCGTCTCCGACGCGACTCTGATGCGGTTGAAAAGGTGGCCATGGATGCCGCCGCTTTAGCTTGCGAGATCGAATCTGCACGAGATTTTCCGGAAAAGGAAAGCGAATTATGCGAATGGTGCGAGTTGCAGGAGCACTGCTGCAAGAGGAAACACCTTTATATGGTCGCCCAGCCCGCCAAGAGAGAACTCGGCACGGAGCATGGTACCGAGTTGGCGAATCGCTACCAGGAATGGATGGACAGTAAACGGGAAGCGGATGAGCATTTGAAGGATTTGCGGAAGGAGATCCTGGACTATTCCGCTTACTATGAGGCGGATAATCTGCAGGGTAATTCCTGCGTCTTGAAGATCAGCCATGATAGATTGCCGAAAATCCCGCGCAAAGGAGATGCGGCAAGGGAGGAACTCGAGCGTTTGCTCCATGAAAGGGGTGCGTGGGAGGAAGTAAGTGTGCTCAACCCTCGCAAGCTTCGCTCAGCTTTAAGCGACAAAGAAATGAACGACGACCTTTGCGAGGGGGTACGGTCACTTATTGATTGGGAGGACAGCGCAACCCTTCGCATATATCGGCGCTAAGTACCTTGCTAAGATAGAAATCCTATTATCTCCGCTGCAACTTCCTCGGGGTACATCGAGGTAAGCCCGTGCCCGCCGCCCGGCATTTGCACCAACCGGCTATCCGGGATCAGATCATGCAATAACATCGAATTTCTCGGCGGGATCATCCTATCCTGGTTGCCGCAGATGATCAGGGTGCGGTGCTTCAAATCACAGAGACGGGCGTGTACGGACCAACTTGCCACCGCCTGTAATTGTGATTGGAAACAATCCGGAGAGATGGGAGCTATGCAAAAATCGTCCACCGCCTTTTCCATTAAATCCGGGTTGTCATCGATGAATTGGCGGGGAAAGAGGAGATAAAGGCTGACCCTCGCTATTTGTTCGTCGCTGAAGTTTTCCCGAGGCAAATCGAGAATGGAATATATTTCCGGCTCCGCAAGTACCTGGTCGCTTCCGCCGGAAGTCGTGCACATCAATATGAGGCTCCTGACTTTATCGGGGTAGTCCAAGGCCAGCTCTTGAGCGATCATGCCTCCCATGGACAAACCGGCAACATTTGCCGAACTCCATCCCATGTGCTTGATCAGCTCGGCGGCATCCGTCGCCATCTGTGGGATGCTGTAAGGGCCTGCGGCCTTCTCGGATCTGCCGGCTCCCCGGTTATCAAAGGCTACTATCTGGAAGTGTTCAGCCAGTGCCTCGAGGAATTCGCTGCTCCACCAATCGATATTCCCTCCCAGACCCATAACCAAGAGCAGGGGATCACCTTGCCCGTAAGAACGGTAATGAATTGTGATGCCGTTTATTTCAGCTTCGCCCTCGACGCCTTTCATGTTCCCTCCTTCTTCATCTCAAGGCCATCCCGCTTCTCAGAACGCCTCCCTGCCGATTTCAGCCTAGCTTCTGTTCCCGTTCGCCTTCAACGCCCATGCGGCCCTCCGCCGAGGCGGTTGAGCCGCCTTCCCCTCTTAGATCGCCCGTACTCAAGACAAAGAAAAGCATACCAAGCAAGGCGATCATTCCGCCGGCCACATACATTGCCGGGTATCCCCAGGCATCAGCCAAGGGTCCCATGGCGACGCCGCCCAATCCCATTCCCAGATCGAAAACGGCGAGGAAGATACCCAACACGACCCCTCGATCTGAGAGGAGTGTGTAGTCGAGGAGAAGGGCTGAGAGCGCGGTCGGCAGGTAGGCAAAACCAAGGGCGTAAATAAAACTACCCAGGATTAGAAAGAAGAGATGGCCCGCGTAGGCGATTATTATCAGGCCGGCGATAGCGATTACTCCGGAGATCATGATCAGGGGCCTGCGGGCGAGGGCGTCCGCCCGCTTGCCGACGCCGAGGCGCAAGACAATCAGGGTGACGGCGAAAACGGTAAAAAACAGTTCACCTTGCTGTATGCTGTTGCCGAGCGCCGATAGGACGATAAAGGTCGTCAGAGAACCCAGGGTAAGGGTATAGCAGATGGTCATAGTATAGATCGCAATCTGGAGCGGCGTTATCCTCACATGCCGCGCCGTGGCGGGTTTCGGGAGCCTTCTATGATCGCGAGTCTCTCTGATAAACAGGGAGGCCAGGAAGGCGGCCAGAGCCAAAGCGCCTGCCAGGATATAGACCGGGGTATAGCCCCAGGCGACCCGCATGAATTCCGCCACCACGGGAGCGGTCGCAATGGTGGCATCGACCGAAATGTAGAATATAGCGATTCCCTGCAGGCGGCGGGCACTAGGAGCCAGGTCGCCTATCATCGCATAGGCGGCAGTATGAAACGCGGCCAGGCCGAGTCCGTTGACTAAACGGACTATAAAAAGCGGCAGGGCGCCTCCAAAAGCCGCGTATAAGAAATTGGAGATCCCCAAGAGAAGGATACCCCATACAATGAGCCACCGCCTCCCGCTCCTGTCGCTGATCTTCCCGAAAAAAGGGCGCAGCAACGCGGCGACGGTCATCATGGACATCAAAGCGCCGATGAGAAAATTGTTATAACCCTTGTCCTCCAGGAATACGGGAAGCACTGGGATAATCATATAAATGGAAAAAAAGGCCAGGAAATTGCTCGAGCAGATGAGGATGAAGTCCCGACCGAGAAGTTTTCCTTCAGGTTCTGTTCGCCCCACTATCCACCCCTTTTCAGCGCCAAATGATCTCCATCTCAGGAGCGGCCATTCAGGAGAAGTTCTCCGTCACGTAGACCTTGCCATCCGCCGTAACAAAGACGCCTATGCCTTCCCGGGTAAAAGGAGTCAATATGTTATCCCGATGACCCTGGCTCCCCATCCAGCCGTCTACGGTCGCTCTTGCAAGATCCTGCAGATCATTGAACTTATATTCGAAAACCTCGCCTGTGTTTTTATGAGTCGTCGTCGATTCGATAACGCTATACAGAAATAGATTTTCACCGCCCACGTACGTCACATCTCCAACCCTGGTTTGCTTGTGATAACCGTACTGTTGGTAACGTGCCTGGAAATCTTTACCATCAGGGCTCACATGGTCGAAGTAGTTTCTTACGGCCATGTCTTTGCTGTGTGAGAGAGCTATGGAAGCAAGGTCCGAGTCCCACTGCAGCGAGTTCAAGCCGTTGATTTTCCTTTGATCATTGATTCCCTCGTGAATCATAGAAGCCAGCCTCTCCGAATTCGCCTGCACTTCCTCTACGTGTTGCTGCAGCTCGGCTTGAGCGTCCGGGCCGGCCTGTTCCTGTATAGTTTCTGCGTTACCCGAATCATTGCTTACTGCCGAGCAGCCGGCACCGACTATCGAGAATATTGCCAGCATGATCAGCAAATACACCAGGCAAAAGCGCTGTCGTGAATGCATTCTACCTCCAATGAGATCAATCGGTTTTCGAGCTAAGCAAGATTCCCGGAAGGCGCCCGAAGTCTCAAGATATGTCGGTTATCAGATCCAGGCGAAACAGTTTCCGCCGCTCGTCTATAAGGCAATAAGCATCGAGATATTCTACCCCATGTCTCCGGATTATCTTAAGAGGCCGTACCGGCCGCAAGTCGGCGCCTTTGCTGCCCCCGTTATAACTAAGGCTAACAACCGAATTGCCGTCGAGCGCGGGAAGCAAAGCTGCTTGCACGGAATCCGGAGTACGGTCTGGCCGTCCCCTCACAGGGCTCTCGATATGCAGCGTTCCTCCGCAGAGGCTGATGAGCTCCTCGAGATCGCAGGCAGCGAGCCATTGATTGCCCGCGAGTATTCTCTCCAATATCTCGTAGACGGCATAGGCATCGGGAAGTGCCCGATGCAATCGCTCGATTGGTATCCCCAGATGTTCGACGAGAGTAGCCAACCGGTAATTCTCCGCCTGCAAGAACTTGCGTGAGAGGCGCAGGCTGTCGATGGTAGCGAGACCCGGCACATCGAGCCCTAATATTGCCAGCTCTCGCGATAAGGCGGATACATCGAAGCGGGCGTTATGAGCGATCAGCAGGCAATTGCGTGAGAAGTCCAAAAAAGCCGGAATGGCAGCCTCCGGGGCGGGGGCGAATGCCAGCATGCTTTCGCTTATACCATGAATCGCCTCCGCACCCGGATGTATCGAGATTCCTGTCTTTATTAACGTGTTGAAGAAATCCGGTTGTTTACGGTGGCGAAAACGCACAGCCCCTATTTCAAGTACCCGGCTATAAAAGGAAAGTCCGGTTGTTTCAACATCGAAGGCGCAGAAGTCGACCTCGGACAGCGGGATGAGTCGTGCCGGCTCTCTTTTCAATAGCTTGCTTTCTCAATCTGATTCCAGGTTCTACAAAATTCCAGGTTCTACAAATATATATTTGCATAAAGGGATGACAAGTGGATGGAGACCTTAATGCAGAGCGATAACCTCGAGATCGAGGCATCCAGTATCCGAGCATTGCCATTCGACATTGCTCTCTACTCCGAGGGAGTTTTCGTACGAACCCTGTACCAATCCGACAATGATGAGGGGGAGGACTGCGTTTTGCATTGTCATTCGGAGCCCGCTCTTTAACAGCTTGAGCTCCTGAAGATTTCCTAACCCTCTCAATGCCAGGTCCTGGCGAAACTCGGCTTCGTCGTTTGCGGTTGGGGAATAAAAACCCCCCCTCGCGAATCGCCTCTCGGCTTCGATGATCACATCCGGTATGCGCTCTCCCAATTCGGCTTCCAATTCAAACAGGATCGGATCCAGGTTCTGCGAGCCTATCAAGACCATGCGCCTTTTGCTGATCCTGTTCTGAATCACCCCTCTTTTCAAATGCCAGACGTATTGAGAGAGTTTTTTGGGGGCTCCACACGTTGCGCATTTTTCCAACTCGACATCGCCTGGCTTATGGTAGTACCTCTGCAGCCACATCCTCTCCTTCAATTCCTCCGCATGTTCGGCGGGAAAGGAAGTGATGTAGTATGTATCCGGACCGACTTTGCTATATTTGACGCCCTGATCGCGGTCAGTCAGCGCTTCAATATCCGCTGCAAGCGACGCGACGGCCAGGGGCACGGAAAAAGGCTCCTGGATACTGACCGTATAGTAATCTTCATCATCCATCTCATAGCGATAGTCCACATTCTGGTAATTGCCAAAGCCCATCATTCGGGCCATATCACCGGTTGCATCGGCGAGCGGCCGCTGTTCGATTCTCTTCATCCGCACTAGTTCTTTTACTGGTTCCGGAATAAATTTTGAGAGATACATGCGAACGGCTCGCCTTTGAGCGGTGATAACCAGGTGTTCGATTGAGGTACCGATTATCTCTTCGATGCCAAGGAACAGCGGATCAATATTTTCGCTTTCAATGAATACCATGCGGTGCCAGCCTTCGCGACTTTGCACGATATCACCGTTATCGAGCCAGAGATGTTCCTTGGCGATGTATTCCGGAATGCCGCATTCAATACATGGATTAAGCTCTATCAATTCAGGTACTTCGCCTCTTTCAGCCGCAAGCCTCTTGCGGCCTCGCTTACCCCGCCTCCCAATTCCCTATATTTATCGAGACTTTGCAGAAGCGGCTTAAACGTAAGCTCGGGGCGGAGCCCGAAGTATCAAGGTCAAAGGGGTCAGGCCTCAACTGAAGATATGATACAATTTCCGCATTCCTTTCAAGTTTCAGGAGGGGATACGATGGTGGATGAAACCGGCTGGAAAGAAATCGCGGAACAGATAATCTCGCTTCTCAACAACTCTCCCTTTTATCGCTACTTGGGCATGCAGGTTCTCGAGGCGGGCGAAGGCAGGTCCAGGTTGCGATTACCGGTTCGGGACGACTTCAAGAATCTCTATGGGATATTACATGGTGGCGTGATAGCGGCATTGCTCGACTCGTCCTGTACGATAGCTGTTGGTTCGCTGATGGAATCCGATGAGGAGGCGGTCACGGTCGATCAGCACATCAGTTACATCTCCAATGTTTCTAAGGGAGTGCTGTTCGGTGAGGGTCGGGCGGTCCATAAGGGACGTTATACCGGCGTCAGCCGGGCCGAAGTGAGGGATGAAGAAGGCAAGCTGCTGGCAGTCGGTACGGCAACGATTTTCTTTAACCGAAAGGATTCAGGGGATTCCGACACGGAGCATGGGGGGCAGTGAGCATGAGCGCAAAAAAGAGGAGGAAAAACGCAATGGATTTCAGGGACAAGACGGTCGTCGTGACTGGGGCTGCGAGCGGTATCGGTAGGGAGATCGCTTTGGCTTTCGGACGTCGCGGTTCTCATATAGCGGCGGCCGATATAAACGAGGATGGGCTGAGCCAATTAGCGTCCGAGCTCGAGGGGCTCGGCTGCCGCGCATACACGCAAAGGGTAGATGTTGCCAAACCGGAGGACGTGGAGGATTTTTGCAAAAACGTTTATCGGGAGATGGGCAGAGTGAATATCCTGTGTAACAATGCGGGAGTCGGGCTGGCTGGCTTCTTGCCCGATCTTAGTCTGGACGATTGGAACTGGATAATCGGAATTAACCTCCTGGGTGTTATCTACGGCTGTCACTTCTTTTATCCACGCATGATCGAACAAGGCGGGGGCGGCCATATAGTAAATATCGCCTCCGCGGCCGGCCTCATTCCGACGGGTGGCTCAGTGGCGTATTCGACGACTAAATTCGGGGTGGTCGGCTTTAGCGAGAGCCTGAGGGCGGAAGCGGACTACTACGATATAGGGGTAAGCGCCATCTGTCCGAGTTTCGTTATGACGGGAATCTATGCGGGCGGCAGGCATAAGTCTTTGCCCGAGGGAGAGACGGTAGAGTCCTCGGTCGAGAAGGTGGAGAAGATACTCAAGCGCAGGAGGAGTACGGCAGCGACAGTCGCGGAAGCAGTCGTTAAGGCGGTTGAAAAGAACCGGGTAGTAGTTCCGGTCTGTCCGGAAGCGTTCACGATCGATTATATGCACAGAATCAGCCGGCGTCTTTTTGCAAAAGCCGCGTCCCGTTTCGCGCGAGCGGGCCAGAAGGCGGAGCTGAAGTAATCCTGAAAAACCAAGGATCTACCAAGGGGACATCCGGAAAGGAATCAGGTCCGTTCATGGAGGCTCCACTGACGGACCTGATTCCTTTTATGTAGATTTATATATTATTCCCAGACGTATTTCTCGTCTTCCGATTCGAAGTGCGACTCCGCTTTTTCGACCTCGGTTTCCTCGCTGACATCAACTGCGGGCGCGGGGGACGGCGTTTCTACGCGAGAAGCCACCGGGCCTGGATTCGAAGTTGCGGACGATTCCACATTGCCTTTCTTGGCCTTTTCTTCGTACTCCCTGAGGAGACTCTGGCTCTTCTCGAGAAGCTCACGCATGAGCGGTATCTGCTCCTCGATTCGCTCCCGCGAAGATGAGAATGATTCCGCCAGTCTCGCCTGCTCCTTCTTCATGTCATCGAGCACCCGCTCGCTGCGATCTTGCGCCTTCTTAATGACTGCAGACGCCTGGCTACGCGCTTCTTGAAGGATGCTCCCCGCACTCCTTTGCGCGTTCATCAAAGCGTTCTGCAATGTCTGTTGCATTTCGTCGAACTGGGATACCTTTTGCTCCATGCCGGTAACCCTGTCCTCAAGTTCTTTATTACGATTGGCGAGCCTTTCCAACTCATCGGCAACCGAGCCCAGAAAGGAGTCGACTTCCTCCTTGTTATAGCCGTCCGTACTTACTGTACCGAACTCCTTAAGATGGATGTCCATTGGGCTAATCACCATTACCATCTCCTCCTTCAAGAAGATTCTTGAGCCTTGACAGGCACGTTAACACTTTGCCCCCAAGTATAAAGTCTCCCCGGTTTTTCCGCTACTATAGCAGTTTCACCCGATTTACGCCGCTAAAACCCTCGAACACGTTCTATTATTCTCCTTCGCCGGGCATGCGTCCTTCATAGCTTGCCGGGATATTTGTCGGGATTACAGGATAGCAATAAAGCCTCCAAGCGCGCTGGCCGAATGAAAAAAGGGATGCATGTCCGGGAAGGATTGACAATCCCATATGTATAATAGATGTTAATGAAGGCATATCGGAGAATTTGCAGGTCAAGTTTGGAAGCATTAGGGGTAGCTCTTTTTGATTTTGCCTTCGTTGTTAGTAATGCAGGTTAAAACCTATCAAAAATGAGGGAATCACGGGCCATGCCTATAATATATAGGCTACAACAATCGGGCTGTCTCGGCATCAGTTCGGCGGGTGGGCATGAAAGAGGTTAGCTTTTCGTGGCGAGGTCTATGGGCAAGCGCAGAGAGTTGAGGTGATAGGTCTTGAAACTTCCCAAGTCCAATTTGCTTAAGCCAAATGTAGAAAAAATGGAGGCGAAGAGGGATGTTAACGGACTCATAAAAGCGCTGAAGAATGAGAACGTCAACTTCCGGATTAACGGAGCACTCGCCTTGGGAAAGATAAAGCGTGCCCGAGCCGTGGCCCCCTTGATCGAAGCTTTACATGACGAGGACGAGGATGTGCGCTGGGCTGCCGCCTGGTCGCTCGGGGAGATCGGCAAGCCGGCCGCCAGGCCGCTGATCCAGGTACTGAATGATGAGGACAGCGACGTAAGGTGGAAAGCCGCCTGGTCGCTCGAAAAAATCGGCAAGCCGGTGGTGGAGTCCCTGATCCAGGCCCTGAAGGTAGAACAGGGGGAAGCCAAGGCCAAGGTAGCGGTTGTATTGGGATCCATTGGGGATATAAGGGCGATCAGACCCTTGGTGCAAGCGCTGCGGGATGAGGACGAAAACGTGCGCTGGGGAGCAACTTGGGCACTGGAGAAAATAGATGGAGCCGCGACCAATTCGCTGACGCGGGCTCTTGCAAGCGAAGATCGCGAGACCAGGAGGGATGCAGCGGCGGCATTAGGCATTATCAAGGACGAAACCGCAATCAATGCCTTACTGGCAGCCATGAGGGATGAAGATCCATCGGTACGTCAGGAATCGGCATCCGCCCTTGCCAAGACCGGAGGCCGCAAGGGGATTTCGACCCTGCAACTCTATATGCGGGAGGATGACGAAGAGCTGCGAAGACTGGCCGCCGAAGTGTTGGGGCAGCTGGGATGGCAGCCTGACAAGGAGACGGACAAGCTTCAATTCTATATCGCCAACAGAGAGTGGGCTGAAGCGGTCAAACTGGTGGGTGATTCCCTCGGGCCGCTGCTCAAGGCCTTGAAGGAAGAGAGTTGGGAAGTAAGGCGGCAAGTCGCGCTAGCCCTGAAGGAGAGGGGCACTGAAGCCATCGAACTGCTTGTGGCTTCGCTGGAAGATCAAGATGAGGACATCCGCCGCGAAGCGGCCCTGGTGTTCAAGGAAGTCGGCGATGACACGACGATCGAGCCATTGGTCAAAGCGCTTGAGAACAGCGATTGGTTCGTAAGGAGGAACTCGGCACTGACTCTGGGTGAGTTGGGGAACCAGAAGGCCATCCAACCGCTTATCAAATCATTGAAGGATAGCGATGAGGACGTGCGCCGCGTGGCGGCCTGGGCATTGGGCCGATTGGGCGAAATGGCAGTGGAGCCGCTGATGGTGGCTATTGAACGGGGCGACACTGACGTGCGCAAGGGGGCGGCCTGGGCCCTCGGCGTAATCGGAGATCCGCAGGCTGTCGAAATTCTCATCCATGGCTTGAAGGACGGAGACGAGGAGGTCCGCCGGGGGGCGGCCTGGGCCCTCGGAGAAATCGGAACGGCTGCTATACCCAAGCTGAAAGAAGCCCTTGGGCAGGATGATTTGCGGCCGATGGTAAGCGAGATTCTGGAGAAGATAGGTGTTGAGGAAGAGCGCGCGGTGGCCGGGCAGGATTTCTTTGAGGAGGAGCCTGCAATCGCCGTTGAAGAGATAGTCGAAGCGGCCCTCGAACCGCTGGAGCCCTCCTTTGAAGGGGAGCCCGAGCAAGCGGCCGCTGCGGCTTCGGAGGTGCTGGATAAGCTAGGATGGCAAGCGGATGAAAGGGAAGACAAAGCCATACAACTCATTCGCCGCAAGCAATGGGACCAGGTTACCGAATTGGGTGATGAGGCGGTCAATCCTCTTATTCGATCTCTGCGAGATGACGACCAGGAGGTTCGCAGCCAGTCGGCATGGGCTCTGGGAGTGATCGGAAGCGGTCGCTCCATTTATCCGCTGGTCCAGGCCCTAAAGGATGCCAACCGTGACGTACGCATGAAGGCAGCAGGGGCGTTGAACAAGATCGGTTATGCTTCGGTCGACCCCTTGATCGAGACTCTTGAGGCGCAAGATCCCGAATTACGCAGGGAATCGGCGCGTGTCCTCGGAGAGATAAAGGATATAAGGGCGATAAGCCCATTGATAAAATCATTGGATGACGCGGATGAGGGCGTCCGGACAAGGGTTGCGGAATCTTTGGCAAAAATTGGAAGGCCCGCCGTTGAATCACTGCAGGAAACGCTGCATGATGATAATCAAGCGGTACGAATGCGTGCCGCGGACGTCCTTGCGAAACTAGGTTGGCAGGCTCCGGAAGAAGGAGACGAACTCGAAATACTGATTTCCGAGGCCAAGTGGGAGCAGGTTGCGGCGATGGGGGAACTGGCCATGGACAGGCTCCTAATCACCCTCAAGGATGAAAACCCCGATATGCGACGCGGTGCAGCCTGGGCTCTCGGAGTAATAAGGAACCCTAAGGCAATGGACCCCCTTATGGAGGCTTTGCGGGACGTAGATACCTCCGTCCGTCGAGGTGCAGCGTGGGCTTTGGGAGTCATAGGCGATCACCGGGCGACTGCGGCCCTCACTGAATCGCTTGTTGACGAGGATGCCGAGATGCGCCGCAAAGCGGCCTGGGCGTTGGGAGAGATAGCGGACGAGGCGGCCATGGAGTCCTTGGTTACGGCTCTCGATGATCCCGACGAAGATGTGCGCCGCGTCGCGTTGCTTGTCTTGGAAAAGCTGGGCTGGAAACCGCCCGAAGAGGCGGAGGAAATACAAAAATTAGTGGCCGACAGGGAATGGGACCGCCTGGCGGGAATGGGAGACGTGGCCGTCGAATCACTAATCGAGGCCCTTGAAGGCGGAGACGAAGAAATGCGAGTGAAAGCGGCCTGGGCACTGGGTGAAATCGGGGACGTGCGCGGGGTTGAGCACCTTGTCCAGGCTCTCATGGATAAGAGCCCGAGCGTCAGGGAAAAGGCTATCTGGTCCCTGGGAAAGATTGGTGATGAACGCGCCGCCGAACCGCTTATGGCTGTGGTGGAAGATGCGGATGAAGGCGTCAGCTGGGCGGCTTCCGAGGTGCTGGACAACCTGGGCTGGATTCCTGTGCAAGTTTCAGTCAGCGAGGGTTTACTGGAGCCGACCGGAGAGGAGATTTTCGAAGCCGAACCGGAACTGGTCATCGAGGAAGAGTTCATCGAGATAACCGTCCTGGAAGGCGAAGAAGAAATTACCGAGCCTGCGGAGGAACTCTTCGAAGAGGCCTTCGAGGAGGAGCCGGAGGCGGTGGAAGAGGAACTGATCGAAGCTGAAACCGCACATGCGGAATTCTTGGCCGAGGCGGCAGCCGGAGGTCCGGAGTTCGAGGCACAGGAAGTTGAAACGGTAGCGATTGAAGAGGAACTCATAGAGATTGTCTCACCCGAAATAGTCGAGGAATTATTGGAAGCGGCTGAGGAAGAAGCCATGGCGGAGGTGGAAGCCGGGGCGCCTGAAT
>MELM01000027.1:29185-29296 GCA_001767605.1 Candidatus Solincola sediminis
TTGACCGAAAAGGAGGCTGAGGTTGAAGCCGAAGCTGAACCGCTCCAGGTGCCGATGGAAGTATTCCCCGTCGGGGCGGCGGAAGAGGCCGTTGAGGAATTGGTTGAGGCG
>MELM01000027.1:29332-30106 GCA_001767605.1 Candidatus Solincola sediminis
GTGATCGATGAAGCCGAAAAGGCGAGCCGTTTGATAGCGGCCAGGCAATGGAATGAGCTTATCGGCCTGGGTGAAGCTGCGATCGAGCCGCTTATCGAGGCCCTCCATGATTCCGACGGCGGCGTGCGGAGAAGGGCGGCCTGGATTCTGGGTGAAATCGGAGAATCAGCCGTAGAGCCGTTATTGCTTGCCCTGAACGATCCCGATGAAGACGTCCGGGAGCTGGCCTCCGATGTCCTGAACAAGCTCGGCTGGGAGGTTGGAGATGAAGCTGAAAAGGCGCGGCGGTTGATTTCGGAGAAGCGGTGGGACTTAGTGGCAAAAATCGGGAGCCCGGCCATCAACCCGTTGGTCTATGCATTGAGAGAAGGCGATCCGGAGACGCGCAGGCAATCTGCTGCTGTCCTGGGCCTTACAGGGGACGAGAGAGTTCTGGAGCCCCTGGCTCTTGCGCTCTCTGATTTGGATGCCGAGGTGCGGAGGAAGGCCGTTTGGGCACTGGGCAAGATCGGTGATGAGAGATCCGTTTCTCCAATTGAGCATGCACTCGAGGATGTCGACGCCGATGTTCGGGCCAAAGCAGCAGGCATACTAGGCAAACTTGCCTGGAAACCCGGGGATGATCGCCAGAAAGCGCTCTATTCCATAGCCCAAAAACAATGGACGAAGGTACTCGAGTTGGGTGAGGTTAGCCGTGAACCGTTGACCGAGAGGTTGGAGGATGCCGATCCCGAGATTCGGGAACAAGCGCAGTGGATAGTCAATGAGCTGAAG
>MELM01000027.1:30141-38936 GCA_001767605.1 Candidatus Solincola sediminis
TAAAGAGGAAAGCGAATAAGAACATTTGGATAAGAGCAATCCAATCGAGTCTTCCAGAGGGAAGCGCCGGAAGTTGCCCAAGCCTTTGACGGATTGATCCAAGCAATTCGCGCATCGAAAGGCTTGGACCAAAAGACCAAACAACTTATCTATATTGCGATGAAGACAGCGCTGGGAGATGCGACAGCCGTAAGATTTCACGTCCCAATGGCTAAGAAGCTGGGGGCGAAACGAGAAGAAATCGTCGATGCCATCCTTATGACTTTGACGGTCGTCGGTATAAGTGGGGTTGTTTCCATCTTACCGGAAGCGCTGCAAATCTACGACGAATCAATCTAACCCATCGGCTGAGTTCCACAAATAGACAGCCTTTTGTGTGAGGGTGCCCTTCCACAAAGGGCTTGTTGCTTAGTGAAGCCCCAAACGTGGGTATAATGACACTAGCCTGCGAGGGAATGGTAATTATTGGTAGGCAAATCAGAGAGGCGGAGGTTTGGGGTGAAGGGCCTGGTTGTTTATTACAGCAAGTATGGAAACGGCAAGATAATCGCCGAGGCGATAGCGAGCGGCTTGCGGGAAACAGGTCATGATATCGCGGTCAGCGATGTCGGCGAAAAGGATACCGGCCCTGATTTTGATTTTATAGTAGTCGGGTCGCCTACGAGGGCGGGGCGGATGATGGGGTCTGTAAAGCGCTTCATAGGGAGGGAACTGAAGCAGGCCGCCTGGAAGGGCAAGAAATTCATCGCTTTCGGCACCGGCTTCAGGCCTAAAGGGAGCGGTAAGTTCGACCAGATGGGGGCAAAGAGCGCAGAGAAGGTTTATGACGCTATCCGGAAGGCGGGCCTCGAGCCCATGATGGAGGCGCAGAAGTTCTTTGTAAAAGATATGCAAGGACCCCTCGAGGAAGGGGAGCAGGAAAGGGCGGTAGAGCTGGGTCGATCCGTGGGGCGGTTGATCCGGACAGGCTGACGGCAAAGTGCGGTAAGCCGGGACCCCTGTTTACGAGGTAGAAGACAATAAGGGCAAAGTTATTGGTTGAAGAAGTCGGCTTGTGATAATAAAATGGTCCAAAGGCTTAGGGGCTTTGGCTGGAGGTGGAGAAAAAGAGTTTCAAGAGGGCAGTCTTACAAAGGCTAGGGCTATATCCGCTAAGAAGGAATCATTGTGCCCGGGCGAAATACTTATTATAGAATCCTATGCTGATGGGGAAAACCCGCTTCCGCCTTTGTGGCGAACTCTGCTTGACCGTCGGCTGACAAAAACGCTGATAAGGGAAGGGGACGGTTGAAGATGGACCTGAAGGACGCAGTCAATCTCTACCGAGATGTCTTGCGGCGTTACTCAAAAAGTTTTTCCCTTGATGAAGTATTGGGAAGCGTAGCGGAAGCGATAAACGGGAAGAGGGCTATTCTTTTCGTTCGCCGCGATATGTCTTCCTTCCTCGAACCCAAGCTCGGTTGGAATATGGCGGAGGATGATAAGGAGCGGATAAAGGATGCCATATTACCCCTCGATTGGGTGACCCGCCAGCCGGCAAGGCGTTATGTTGTGCTGGACAAAGAGAGGCTTTCAGAGCTGGGCATCGAGCATCTTGGTGAAAAGAGCTCGGATAGAATCATTATATTTCCGATACGGAGCCATGCTCATCTGCGCGCCACCCTCCTTATTGTAATCGCGGAGGAGTCCCGGCTTCCCGATCAACAGGGATTCAAAGTAGCAGCCATCTGTTCGATCTTGGAAAGGATGGTGGAGCTGTTTTCCTTTGAAGAAAGGCCTGCACAACCGGATGGAGACGGCGAAGCTTCCAGGGTGGAGCTGGGCATCCTTTCGAATTATCTCCTGGGAAAAACCGATTATGCACGGGCCGCTTCCCTGAGCCTGGACCTTCTAATAAAACTGCTCAATATGGACGGTGGAACCGTACATCGCGTGCGAGGAGCGATAGGTGAGCAACAGGCGACCCTAATAGCATCGAGGGGCTGGGGCGGTATGCCGGAGATAATCGACCACCTTTTCGAGAATCAGCTGATCGATCTCCTGCAAGCAATGAGGCATTCAGAGGAACGAGAGGTAAGCCTGGACGCAGGAAGAATCGCTGAATATTTCCCCGGCGTCAAACCATACTTCCATGCCAATCAGGTAAAATCTTTTCTCCTGACCCCAATATTCGATGACGATCGTTTGGTAGGATTGCTTACCCTTTTCGGGAAGGCGTACACCGCAATGGAACCTAATGATATGGAATTGCTGGTTGAGCTGGCGGATCGTCTTGGGGCGCTTTTCTCGCAAGAGGAGGAGGGATATCGTGTGCAACCGGTGGGAGAAATGTGGAACTTCCCGACTCTGGTCGAAAACCTCTTCCAGCTTCAGGGAAGCGCACTCGGCCTCGACGATTTTCTTTCATCAGCCCTCCGCCTGGTAGCAATCGATCTTTCGGCATCGATGGCTTTCGCATACTTCGGCGATGAGTCAGGACCTGACCGAAATTTCCTCTGGTACGCGGGAGCTGTTTATGGGGGGGAAACGATTTTCAAAGAAACGCCGGGATTGTCGAGAATGGCGATGAATCTTCAGCGCATAGCCGTAGTTAAGCCTGAAAACCCCATAATGAAGGAACTGCCTGCCTTCGAAGAAGCCAAGGCCGACCGACTCGTCCTCCTGCTCATACCGGCTCGTGATGGTGGCTCATTTCTTCTCCTCGGCTTTTATCTGCCCGCTGAAAAGCGTTTGACCAAGGCCGAGATGTCTTCCCTGAATCCCATGGCCACCATGTTGCTCGGCCTAGCCAAGGGTTTGAAGGCGAAAAGGCAATCACAAGGCTATCGCCGGTCTTTGGAAATCCTGACCGAGATAGAAGGAGACCTGACGGCTTATGAGGATGCGAAGCAAATCATGCGTGTCCTGGCCCGGGGAGGTAGAGAGCTTCTGGATTGCGATCGGGCGGCGATCATCATCCTTGACGAGGTGGAGGGCAGCTTTGAGGGCATCACCGAAATCGCCGATAGACCCGAGGCTGCAAAGCTGAGCCCTTTCGCCGGCCTGGAGATGGCACAGGCGCTGCAAAAAGGACATGCGCTCTATTCGGCTGAAGAAGAAAATGTTGGAAGGACTCCTTCCGAGGGCAAGGAAGAGAGGTCAATGATAGCGGTTCCCTTGACCGGGCGTACGGGGAAGTTGGGAGCGCTGGTCTTCGAAAAAATGGGACGAGAGGATTTCTTCGGCGAGTTCCAGCGCAGCCTGGCACACTTTCTGGCCGGGCAGGCGGTTTCGGGGCTTGAATCTTACAGGGAAGGGAGAAGGCTGGAAGCGGCTGCGGAAGAGAACCAGCAGCTCCTGAGCATCTCGAAACATCTATCATCTTCGGTGACATTGAAGGAGATGTGCAGGCGCCTCTATTACGAATTTGAGAAACTGCTTGGAACGGAGTTCCTCCTGCTATCGATCCAAGGCAAAGCCGGGGATCGCAGACTGGTCATGTTCAAGGGTGAGCCGGAGAAAGCGGAGACCTTCGATGAATTATTGGAACCGCAGGGGGTCCTGATGACCGCACTGGCAAGGACCGGAAAGGTGGCGCGGAATAACCTCAACACTTTCTTGCGCGATCCGGGTGAGGATGACCTTGCTTCGAAGGGAATCCGTTCCTACATGGCGATCGGGCTCAAGGGGGAGGATATCAAGGGAGTGTTCCTGTTGGGGAGTACCCGAGGGGCCGTCTTTGGGGAACGGGAAGCGAACCTTATCGAGAAAACAGCCAATCTGATTAATTCTTCCATATCGATGCCATTGCGGCATGAAGCATTTCAAGGTCGTATCCGCCTTTTAGAGGGAATGTATCGCAGCCAGGAGGAAAAACTTCAGAGCAAGACGGATCTCATTAACATGGCTTCGCATGAAATCCGGCACCCCCTTACATTGATCATGGGCTTCTCCGAAGTGCTCCGGGATTACGGGGATACCCTGGATGAAGGCGAGAGCAAGGAAGTGGCGGACAAGCTTCATAAGGCCGCCGACAGATTGCGGCGAAGTGTGGTCAATATGATGGAGGTTTCGCGAATAGAGTCGGGCCAACTCACGGTTCAGGCGGAGGAAATCGACCTTAAACCGTTGCTGATGAGTCTCACCGAAGAGTTGAAAGCCCGTTCTATTCAGCACGAAGTCGAGGTCGAGGTGGAAGCTGATGCCGAAACGATTGTCGCCGACCGGGATAAATTGGAAATCATCCTATTCAACCTCATGGATAATGCGGTCAAATACTCCCCTCCGGGGTCGATAGTCAATGTCTTTGCCCGAAGGTCGGACAGCGAGATACTCCTGGGAGTCAGGGATCAGGGACAGGGCATAAGTGAGGAATACCTGAATTTTATATTCCAGCCTTTCAGGAAGGGTGAGAGCAAAGAACACGGCTCGATCAAGGGTATGGGACTCGGCCTGTATATCGTCAACCGTTTGGTAGAGGCCCACGGCGGGCGTATAGAAGTAAGAAGCGAACATGGCAGAGGATCGACCTTCATCGCGCGCATACCCCAGACCAGAACCGCCACAGAAAGCTTCAGCAATCCGGGGTTGCTGCGGGCTTAACCGGCTTTCGCCCGGTAGATTCCCTCTTCAGAATATTCGGTAGCAGCAAATTCTATTCCAGAAGCTGGCCTGCGTGCTTTAAAATAGATTTGTCAGTCAAAGTGCCTAGATTTACAAGTATGATCGCATTCGAGCGCCACTGGGTGGCGCACCGGCGTTCTCGGTGCGGACCATACTTATAAACCTAGGCACTACCGGACCGAGGGGAATCGCTTTTGAGAATTGCTTTTACCGGCGATTTACATGTGGATATATCGCAACGTAATTGGGAACTCGTGCCATACATGAGCGAGGTTCTCAAGATAATCGATCCGGATATATTTATAATTGCCGGAGATATCAGCCCCGAACTAGGCGACATCGAATACTGCTTGGATTGCTTTGCCAATCTGCGATGCCATAAACTCTTCGTACCGGGAAATCAGGATATCTGGGTGCTTTCAGATGAAATGCAGAGACAAGGGCATGACTCCTACGAAAAATATTATTTCTATCTTCCCGAGTTATGCCGGCGAAACGGCTTTATTCCTTTGTGGATGGAGCCGTTTATCTATGGCGGAATAGGTTTTATCGGGAATATCGGCTGGCACGATCATGCCGGAGCAGGCAGTGGGGAAGGCGAGTTCCTGAAATCATACCGCTACCTGCTGGACAGCATTTGGAACGATATGAGATGGGCATGCTGGAGCGATATCTCGATGATGGCGGAGGGCAATTCACCGCCGGTCAGGAGGCCTGATTATGAAGTAGCCCGTGAATTCAACCTCCGTTTGGACCAGGACCTCGAAAACTTCGCCCACGATCAATCGGTAAAAGAGGTCGTGGTCGTCACCCACTACCCCCCTTTCAGCGAACTTTCAATCGTCGGAATGCCGTTTCCCGGCTCCCGCGACACCGAAACCATTCTCTTTTCCCACCCCAAGGTCAGCATCTCCATTTCCGGCCATATTCATGACAGGAGGGATGCTCTGGTGAGAGGGATAAGAGCCATAAGATGTTCGGTGGGATATATCACCAGGGATCAAGGCAAGTATCAGGATGTAGTCAAGAACTGTCTGGAAGTTATTCATCTCATCGATCGCGACGATTTTCTTCCAAAAGCCCAGGCTTGACCCCCACGCATTCTCGGGCACCCTGGCTCGATCAATAGCGAATCGATTTGCCGTACCGCTTCCGTAGCTCGCCCTTAACCACCTTCATGGCGGCATTACGGGGCAGGACATCCGCGAACTCGACGTACTTGGGCTTCTTGTACCCGGCCAGGTTTTCGGCACACCAGCCCTTAACCTCTCCGCCGGTAATCTCTTCTCCCGGTTTGGGAACCACTACAGCCATGACCGCTTCCCCCCATACCTGGTCGAAGACCCCGATGACTGCGCACTCCAATATCTTTGGATGCCGGTAGAGGACATCCTCCACTTCGGCGGGATAAACGTTCTCCCCACCCGATATGATCACGTCTTTCTTGCGATCCACGACATAAACGAAACCCTCGTCGTCCATTCGGACCATATCGCCTGAATGGAACCAACCTCCACGCAAGGTCTCCGCCGTCGCCTCCGGATTCTTGTAATATTCCTTCATGACAGTGGGGCCCCGATAGATGATCTCACCAACATGACCCGCCGGCACATCGTTGTCTTCTTCATCCACGACTCGGATCTCCATATTGATCACGGGTTTGCCCACGGAAGCCGTCCTGCCCTCGGCCTGCGACGGTTTGAGCATGGTCGTCACCGGGCTCATCTCGGTTTGACCGAAAACGTCGAATAGCCTGACATCAGGGAAGGCTCGGGCCAGCTGAGCCCTGGTCTCGGTGGGAAGGATGGCGGCGCCGGATATCATAAGCCGCAGACTGGATGTATCGTATGCACTCAAGTCAACGCTGTTCAAAAGAAAGGTGGACATTACGGGGGGCATAAATGTAATCGTGATTCCATCCTCTTCGATCTGCCGCATGATCTTTTCCGGTTCGAAAAAACGCAGGATGTGAAGGGTGGCATTCATGTAAAGGCCTACGAGCGCCAGGGCCAAGGCCGCCTCGTGAAAGAGAGGCGCTACGAATTGCCCTCTTTCATGATCCAGCCAGTGGAGCTCGGTCGACATTTCGAAGAGGCAATTAATCGCATTCATGAGTTGGTTTTTGTGTGTGAGCACCGCCCCCTTGGGCTTTCCGGTCGTGCCCGATGTGTACATTATGAAAGCATCGTCGTCATCAAAGACCGCGACATCCGGCTGTTCCGTAGCCCGTGCCTCCAATAATCCTTCATAAGGAATGGCGAACTCGGGGACGTTTCCTCCCACGCAGAAGTAATCCAGGTGAGGCGCCTTACGGTGCACTTCTTCCACGACCTGGTTGAATTCCTCCCCGAAAATAAGCGCAGCCGCGTCGCTGTCCTCTAGCTGATAGAGAACCTCGCCGGCGATCAGCCGGAAGTTGAGGGGAACGCTTACCCCACCCATCTTGGCGATTCCTACGTAGCCCTCGACCTGCTCACTGCAGTTGAAAAGAAGCTGCGCGACCTTCACGCTCCTCCCATACCGGGAGAGCAGGGCGTTCCCCAATTGATTGGTCCGCTTGTCGAATTCCCGATAAGTATAGCGGCGTCCCTCGAAAACGATCGCTTCCCGGCCCGGCATCTTGCGGGCATTGCGAGATACGATTTCGCCGATGGCCAACTGCCTCATATTGGTTGAGTGGTTTTCCTTGCCCTCCATTGATATACCCCCTGGTGTCCTTGGAGCCTTTCCGACGTGTTAAAGAGAAGCGAGAAACTCAATACCGGAGACGGGGCGGGACGACCCTCGCCCGAGAAGAGGTTTGCTATGCCCCGCTTGAAGGGATGACACAAATAAAGCGGAGCAGTTGTTCTCCTCGATTCCTGAATTGATGCAGCTCTTCACCGGGGACAAAGACCGCGGTTCCCGGCCGGACCGGGTCACTCCCATCCTCACGTATGACCTCTCCCTCCCCTGAAAGGAAATAGATCTCGTGTTCCCA
Organism: Candidatus Solincola sediminis; assembly: GCA_001767605.1. GTDB lineage: Bacteria > Actinomycetota > Geothermincolia > Geothermincolales > RBG-13-55-18 > Solincola > Solincola sediminis. The sequence goes on from MELM01000027.1 coordinate 37,724, forward strand.
GGCATGACGATGAAGAGGAGAATAACCGCCTGGCGCTATCTCAAAAATCCGCATATAGAAATTCGGCGCTCCATCCGACTGCGAGATGGCCCATCTTACCGTAACGCCCTGAGTTTCCCCGCCCGGATTTTCAGCCGGAACCTCGGTATAATGCACTACTTTCATGGAGCCATTATACATGAGTGAATTCAATTAGCGGACGCTAAATTCAGCGCCTCAAATGATTGTATTATTTCTCTAAAAAATGCTTGAGGGAGCAGCCTAACCAGACGATATATAAATCACGAAGAATGTGTTGATGGGAGCAACTAAAGCGTCGGAGACTGGAGAGCAAGTTGCACGTCCATAGGAGAGAGGTCATGAGCAAGGAGCATCATAGCTATCTTTTCTCTGAGGGTGGATTGCGCTGTCCCTTGTGCGGGGGAAGGATGGCAAGGGCGTCTTTTTTCTGCGGCCGCTGCCGTCGTACTCGTCATTTCCATGTTGATGCCAACGGCACTAAAGCCGAAAGCAAGAGCGTTTTCCTTCCCCGCGGTATCGGCAAGTCCATTGATTAACCCGGCGCATTCCTGATACGTCCATCCCGCATCAGGCCTTTGCCGCCGTCTACTACTGCTGCTTACCCCAATGCTATATCCTAGTAATGGTCTGATTGTGCCTAGACCAGGTGTAGATTGAAAAAGACCGTGGGACCTGAGGACAATAAGGATCGGCAAGATCCAGGGTGGTGATTATCAGACATGAATCTTTACGATCATGTCATAAGCCGGGGACGCAGGATGGCAGCGCCGCTTGCCGGATATCCGGGTCTGCGCCTTGTCGGGCACTCCGCGCGGGAGGCGTTGAGCAATGCCGAAGTCCAGCTGGAGTGCCTGAGGGCGTTGGAAAAGCGCTTGCAGCCCGATATAATGTTCCCCCTCCTTGACCTGACTGTAGAGGCTGAAGCGCTCGGTCTGTCGATCGACTTCCCCGAAAAGAAGCGGCCTAATCTGCGCGAGCAGAAATTGACGTCGATGGAGTGGTTCTATCAGGCGGACATTCCGGATCCTGAGAGAACCGCGAGGATGCCCGTTTTTCTCAAGGTTGCCGAGGGATTGCGGCAGGACAATGGAAGTATGAACGCTGCCTTCATCACGGGTCCATTTACGCTTCTCGCTCAGTTGATGGGCTCCGAGATCCTCCTTCAAGCAGTATTGAACGGGGATTCTCTGGA
>MELM01000027.1:38956-44030 GCA_001767605.1 Candidatus Solincola sediminis
CTTCAGTGGCGGGGGAATATGCTGCAGCCCTTGCATCGCGGGTGGATATGGTCTGGGTGATGGACCCGGCGGCGGGTGCTTTGAATTCGGGGGAATTCCGCTCTCTTTACCAGCCTTATATCAGCGGTCTGGCCGGCATAATAAGGGGCGCCGGCGCTGCTTGCATCTTGCATATCTGTGCCGACGTTTCCCACATCACGGGCGAAATGGCTCTTTCCGGGTATGATGGCCTGTCCCTGGATTCGGCTGTTGACCTGGCAAAAGAAGCTGATCGATTGCCCAAGAACTTGTTATTAATCGGCAATATCGACGCAAGGAGAATAATTCAGCGAGGCAGCGTCGATGACGTGCGTTGGGAAACGCGTCGCCTGCTGCGCAAGATGAGCAAGGTCAAGAATTTTATTGTTTCCACGGCATGTGATGTGCCTATCGATGTGCCAATAAGAAACCTGGAGGCGATGATCGAGGAAACCCATCTCTGGAAGCCCCGTTCCCGGTTGCTTTGATTGAACTGTTGATATTGGGCAGGGAGAAGCGTTTGAGTCCGCAAATAAAGCCGCAGCGAAAGGCCGGAAAAGGATTGTTTGTCCTGCTGTGCCTTCTGGCTTTGATCTTATCGGGACAGGGCAACCTCTTATTGGCTCAAGAAACGCCATCCCCGCAACTTCCCATCCTGTTGCTGAACGGCGCTATTTATCCCCAACGATTCGATCCGGCGAGCCTCCCCGCATCTTTTCGCGTAGACGGCTATCCGGCTAACGTCGCGGCTCTTTATATCCTCCAATGTAAGGATTTAATAAAGGAGACCTGGGTCAACGATATCGGCGGGATAGGCGGCCAGGTGCGCGGCTATCTCCCTTATAATGCCCTGCTGGTAGCACTCGATGCTTCGGCCCATTCAAGATTAAGTGAACTGGGGTTTGTGGAATGGTCCACCCTATACCAACCATTTTTCAAGATCGCCCCGGCCCTCCAGCTTGGCCTGATTCAGGGCGGCAAAGCGGAAGTGCTTGTCGAGATTTACTCTGAGCGCCTGCTTCAGGAGACCCTTCAATCCCTGGCCCGTCCCGGGATTGAAATACTAGGCTCGGAGCTTGGCGAATCATCCGCGATTATCTCATTACGGCTACCGGTGGATATGCTGAAGGATGTGGCGGCACTAGGCGCGGTCGAATGGATCGAATTATCTTCAAAGGGGACTCTGTGCGGTGGGATAAGTGAAACCGAGGTTGCAGCAGTGCCCGTTAATACACTTGCAGATGTCCAGAGCGGCAAGGAGAAAATAGCGTTGACGGACAGTGGAATAGGCACAGGGGGCATGGCCGGGGTACCCTCGATCCTCCGGAACAACATCCTTGATCTTTACTCGACCAGGGGAGACACCGGGGCCGACCTTAATGGCCATGGCACCGCCGTTGCCGGTGTCTTAAGCGACATCCAGGGACTTTATGAAGGATCGTCCATCCGACCTCAGAACTCGATCCTGGCTTATGCGACCGAATATGGACTGAATTCGCCTGCCCGGCCTTTGTCACTTTATTCCATACTCCAGAATTGTTATGAGGGTGGTGCCAGAATCCACCTTTCAGGGAGTGTCCCGGAGGGCAGGGGATCATTAGGCGCATATGGTATCTATTCGGTTCAGAGGGATGCCTTTGTCTGGAACAATCAGGAGATGGCATTAGTGGAGCCGGCGGGAAACGAAGGCACGGATGCTGACGGGGACGGTATCATCGATAAGGGAAACCTGCTGGGAGGGGCGGCGGCGAAGAACGCAATCAGTGTCGGGGGCAGTGAGAGCGCCAGGAGAAAATCGGACGGGGCGGACGCCTACAACTATAAGACATTGCAGGATTTCTTCCCGGGCCGCTTTCCGATGGCGCCGATAAGCGAAGATTCAAGCCTAGGCGAGCAATCCGGCATGGCGGCGTTCAGCTCCAGGGGACCTACTGGCGACGGGAGAATCAAGCCTGATCTGGTTGCTCCGGCCACCTATATCCTCTCCGCTGCATCGGGCGGCAACGAATCGCTTGGCGCGATTTCGGGTTGGGAAAAGGGGTACGTGAGAGCCTATGGCACAAGCATGGCAGCGGCGCAGGCAGCAAGGGACATAGCATCCTTACGCCGGCTGCTGGTCCTGCAGCAGGGAGACCGGCCGTCCGCCGCCTTGATAAAGGCTTTTCTCGTAAATGGAGCAGCCGACCTGGCACCCGGCCAATACGGCGCTCAGGCTCAGGAAATCCCGCCTGCTCCAAATGCCGTTGAAGGATGGGGCCGTCTGGACCTGGAAACATCTTCCAATGAGGGATCCTGGATCGAAGTCCTCGACGAGAGCGAGGGGCTGCGGCCGGGAGAGTCGCGCGTCTTCAGGATAGAAGCCACGGCGGCGACAATATTGCGTGTTACGCTCGCCTGGTCCGATTACCCGGCTTTACCGGAAGCGCGGCTTCAGTTGGTAAACGATCTCGATCTGCGAGTAACCGATGTGGATGGGAATCCGGTTTATCCCAATGGAAGGAACTCCAGGGATCCATTAAACAACGTGGAGCGGGTAAGCATGGATATTTCCGGAAAGCCGGGAGTCTACACGATCGAGGTTTCAGGTTGGAATGTGCCCTTCTCGCCGCAACCCTTCGCCCTCGTTGCGCAGGCTTTTTAACAAGGGAAGATGATGAAAGAAGATGTCTACCTGAGACTGCGGGAATTCCTCGACCGGCTCCCGCTCGGGTTTCCGGCAACCGAATCCGGAGTCGAAATCGAGATACTGAAGACCCTTTTCAATGAAGAGGAAGCAGAAATCGCCCAGTGCCTCTCGCCTTTCCCGGAAGAGGCAGAGAGCATAACCGAGAGGTCCGGCCGGAACGCCGTCGATATGGCGAAGCACCTGCAAGAAATGTCGGCGAAGGGGCTTCTATACAGGACCCGGCATGCGGGAAAGACATACTATAGCACGGCACCTTTCATGATTGGGCTTTACGAGTATTCGGTCGAAAGAATGGATGCCCGCCTGGCGCGACTATATCAGGAGTACTACGAAACCGCATATATGGAGGAGATGGCGACGAGCAATGTGCCCGGATTCAGAATTTTTCCCATCAATGAAGAGATTCGGGCCGATCTGGTGCTCTACCCGTTCCTGAACCTGATTGAAGAGATAAAGCGGGCGCGAGTTATCGCGGTCGCCGATTGCATTTGCCGTAAGGAAGGCTTGTTCACGGGGGAGGGCTGCAACCGTCCTCTTGAGACTTGCCTGAGCTTTGGAGCGGCGGCCGATTACTACATCGAAAACGGCATCGGGCGGGAGGTTACGGCGGATGAAGCGATTCGGATTCTCGAGGAAGCGGACAAGGCGGGATTGGTCCATGCCGGTGTCAACACCAAGCATCTATCGAATATCTGCAATTGCTGTCCCTGTTGCTGCGCCTCCATGAAGGGCATAACCCGGAAGGGCCTGGATAAGCACAGGTTTCTCAACGCTATCTTCGAGGCGGTGATCGACGGCGAACGGTGCACTGCTTGCGGAGACTGCGTCGAGCGCTGCCCGGCCGGCGCGATAGAGCTGGAAGAAATTGCCATCTCTGATCGTGATAGATGCCTGGGCTGCGGGTTATGTACCACGACTTGCCCCGCGAGCACTATTTCCGTCATCTTGAGAGAAGATCGGGAAGAACCCTTCGAGAGGGTAATCGATCTCGGGCTGGCCATCTTAGAAGGCAAGATGAAGAATAGAGACGCCTGACCTCAATTCATCCTCACTACGGAACCTTCAGCGAAATGCCGGAGCCTAAGAAACATAGGGCACAGAAACAAACGGCATTAATTGGAGTGATCGGCATGAGAAAAATCATCTCCCTGGCGCTGGCCATCCTTATCCTGGTGCCAATCGCAGCCGGCTGTACGAATAAATCCTCTCCACCCCTGGAAACGGATGAGAGCGAAGACCTGGTCCTTTCGAATGAACCGGTTATGGACCCGGTGGACATGAACAACCAGGTCGGTTTCGATTTCGCGCTCTTTCGCTCGATCGTTTCGGAGGACCAGAATAAAAACGTGGTCCTATCGCCGATAAGCGCTAAGATTGCCTTGGTCATGGCATACAATGGCGCCAGCGGCGAAGCCAAAGAAGCGATGGCCAAGGTACTGCAACTGGAGGGGCTGGACCTGGATCAAATCGACACGACATATCATGATTTGATCGCTTCGCTCGAACATGCCGACCCCAAAGTCGAACTCGAGATAGCCAACTCACTCTGGGCCAACAATGTCGATTTTCTTCCGGATTTCCTTGCCCGCTGCCGGGGTTATTTCGATGCTTCCCTCGACGAAGGTGATTTCTGTGATCCTCATACCATTGAAGCGATAAACGCCTGGGTGAGTGAAAAAACCAAAGGAAAAATCGGCAAGATCGTGGAAAAGCTGACCCGCGAGGATCTTTTTATACTCCTGAATGCGGTTTACTTCAGCGGGAAATGGCAGAAGGCCTTCGATCCGGAAGAAACGACGGATCAAGATTTCCGGCTTACGGACGGGAGCACGAAGAAAGTTCCAACAATGCGCCGGAAGGCGGAATTCCCATATTTCGAAAACGAGGATTTTCAGGCCGTACGATTGCCCTATGGAGATGGCAGGCTCGGCATGTCTATCTTGCTCCCTAAAGAAGGAAAAGACCTGAACGCGTTGATAGAAAACATCAACATCCGTGACTGGTCGCTGTGGATGAATAGTTTGAAAAACCGGGAAGGACATGTCGGGATGCCGCGCTTCAAGGTTGAGTATTCGAAGGAACTGTCGGACAGCTTGATATCAATAGGGATGAGGCAGGCCTTTGAAATCAATCCGGAATTAGAGGACAGCGCATTTGGGGGCATGGCTGCGATGGACGGCCTGGTCATGAAGCGGGTAATTCAGAAGACACACATAGACGTAAACGAAGAGGGCACCGAGGCAGCGGCGGTCACGGGATTTGTCATCGGGGTAGCTTCGGTTCCCCCCGACGACTCCTTTATTATGAATATCGATAGGCCCTTCCTGTTCGCCATAACCGATTCCGCCACTCAAGCCATCCTTTTCATGG
>MELM01000028.1:0-2910 GCA_001767605.1 Candidatus Solincola sediminis
ATCCTCGTGAAGTCATGGTCGTTCGGATAATTTACCTGTGCCCTCGCCTGATAGAATTCCTGGTTCAGTGTCTCAAAACGGAATGTTAGCGAACGGTATTGCAGGGCTCCGAAACGGTACTCGAAGAATCTATCGATAGGGCCTGTGAAAAAGAGTGCTTCAGAAGCGCCTAATTCATCTCGGATCTCAAAATAATCGGTCGAAAGCCGAACCTCTATCTTGGGGTGTTCCAGCATCCTCTTAAAAAGCCTCGTATAACCCTCAGCCGGCATGGCCTGGTACTTGTCCCCGAAGTAGCGGTCATCCCTGTTGCAGCGAACCGGTATACGATCCATGACCGAAGAATCCAGTTCTTTCGGCTCGATCGACCATTGTTTTATCGTGTAGTGCTTGAACATCTTTTCGTATAGCCGTGGGCCCACCCTGGCCAGTGCCGACTCTTCACTATTAACCGGACACTCGATGGTTACCCGGTTCGCTTCCAACCACGTTTTCATCGTGCTCTCGTCGTTAATATCCAGGGAGAAGAGGCTGTTTACGGTGTCGATGTTTACCGGGACGGGAACAAACTTACCATCAACAAAGGATAAGACCCGGTGCTCGTAAGGATGCCAATCCGTAAATCGTGAGAGATAATCCCATACTTCCTCATGATCGGTATGGAAAAAATGAGGCCCATATTTCGGTACCAGTATCCCCGCGCCGTCCTGGTAGTCGTAGCAATTCCCGCCGACGTGGTCCCTCTTATCCAGAACAAGCACTCTTTTCCCCAGCACGCTTGCGCATCTTTCGGCCAGCGTGGCCCCCGTGATGCCTGCTCCTACTACTATGATTTCGGCCTGCATACAGCCCCCGTTCAAGTCTCCACTTGGTTTCAACAGCTATTATATTACGATTCAAAGGTGAAATCCGACACTAAAATAGCATCCCGAACGTCAAAACCGTAAAATATCAGAGGCTGGAGAACCGGATCATTGAACGAACTCATGATTGGCGGATTGAAATGAAGAGGATAGCCATAGGTCTTGCGATCCTAATAGCCTTATCGATAGCTATTCTCGGCTGTGGCGGCAACCAGGGAGGCGCCGAGCGGCTGCAGGCCTGCGGCAAAGCCGTTGCAAACTATATCGCTTCGGGTGGATATATAAAATTCTCTCAGCAAATGCAATACGGACTCACGACGGATGACGGCACCCTGGACCAGGAAATAGACATGCGGGGAGCGGCCATGTTCCCGGACCGTGAGAATTACGATTACCAGGAGACGATAAAGAGCTCGAAGACATCGAACGAGGAGCAGTCGAATTCTTTCACTTACCTTACACTCGATGCGGGAAAGACGGCTTTCGTGAAGGGAGACGCACTATCATCACAACTCGGTGTCGTGGGATGGGTGCATTACACGCCTCCGGCCGGCCAGAACCGCTATTTCAACTTCTCTCAGCTGATGTCCCGCCTGACTACACCGCAAGGGACTGTAGAGACCCTGGGCAGGGAGGATATCAGCGGCAATCAGTGCATACACCTGGCATATGATCTCAGCGGCGAGGACTTGATCGATCTTCAACTGCAGGAAAACCCGTCCCTCAAGGAGCAGTACGAAGGAGTAGATCTTACCCAGGTGATAGGCGATCTCCGCCTCGAGATATGGATCGGTGAATCGGATAATCTGCCTCGGCGCGCGCTTATGGATCAGTCAATGACCGGGGGTGGGATAACATCGAGCACAAATTTGCGAATCGAGCTGTCGGGATATGGGGAAACGCCCCTGATACCAATCGAACAGCCGGGTTTTTTCAGCGAGGCTCAATGATGCAGGGGAGACGAAGCCCGGCGCCCCGGACTGATATAATACCTAAATCCTTTCATGGATAATTGCTATTTAGCGGAAATCCCCGCAAAGCGGGGGCAAGGAGGAGATATGGAAGCAGCGATAAAGCCGATCTCGTACGTACTGATCCTGATAAGCGTGGGATTGGCACTGAGCGGGCAGATATGCCTGCGGCGGGGCATGCAGGACGTCAAGGAAAAGACGGGAATGGGGACAAACGAACTGATAAGGAAGCCCGGCGAATTTATCAAGCAGATAGCCACCGCGTGGCTCGTCCTCTTCGGCCTCCTGCTGTTCTTCACATCCGCAATCTTCTGGTTGATCGTGCTCTCCGATGTGCCCCTTGGGGTTGCCTATCCGTTCGTGAGCCTTACCTATATAGCGGTGCTGCTATATGACAAATTCATCGAGAACCGCAGCATAATGGCCCTCAACTGGCTGGGTGTGGTGGCCATAGTCATGGGCATTGTCCTTATCAACTGGGGCCAATGGTCGCCGGCGAATCCCTGATAGCGGGGGTATGACTGAGACGATATGAAGGTCGTATTCGACGGAACGCCTTTCCTGCTTGAAAAGACGGGTATCGGGCATTACACCGAGAATCTGATCTCGTCTCTGGCGGCCCGGAACCCGGGTTTAGAGATGGAATTATTTACCATTTCGCTCCGGGCGGGTCATCGCTTGAAATACTCGGTGCCCCGGCTGCCCGGCATCAGGGTGAGAGGCTACAATCTCCCCGCCAACTTCCTTTACTACCACTGGTGGAATTGGACGTCGCGGCTTCCAGTGGAATCCCTTATCGGGGGCTTCGATATCTTTCATTCCACCAACTATCAGGCGCCGGCCCTGCGGGATGCAAGGCTGGTTGCGACGGTTCACGACATCAACTTCGTGCGTTTTCCCGAGATGCAGAGCAAAGGCATCAGGCGCTTTATCGAGGGCGTACCGCGTCTGCTGAAAAAATGTGAAGCAGTACTCGCCGATTCCCACTTCACCGCTTCCGAGTTGTGCAAGGAATACGGCCTGGCCGAGGATAAAGTCCGCGTGGTTTACCCCGGCCTCAACCCAACATTCAATCA
>MELM01000028.1:3134-3266 GCA_001767605.1 Candidatus Solincola sediminis
GCTTGGAGGAGGAGGTTGTCTTCACCGGTTACGTCTCCGACGAGCGCCTGAAGGGCCTCTTGGCCGCCGCCGACATGCTTGTCTTTCCCTCGATCTACGAAGGCTTCGGTCTGCCTCCTCTCGAGGCTATGG
>MELM01000028.1:3414-4283 GCA_001767605.1 Candidatus Solincola sediminis
ACTAATCGAACGGGGGCTTGAATGCGCCCGTCGTTTCAGCTGGGATAAGGCGGCCGGTGAGGTACTGGAGGTCTACCGGCGGGTGTTGGGGGAGATGAATTGATGGAAGTTCTTATTAGAGAACCTTCTTTTAAGGTTACTCTAATCGCCACCCTCCTTAATGAGGAGGATTCCCTGCCGCAGTGGTGGGAAAGCATTCTGCAACAGACCCGGTTACCTGATGAGGCCGTAATAGTCGATGGCGGGTCTATCGATCACACCTTGAGTTTGCTCAAAGCCCTCGCTTCCGATGCCCCCTTTACGACTCACATAGAGATTCTTCAGGAGAGCAACATCGCCGAGGGAAGGAATCAGGCGATAACAAAGGCATCCAACGAAGTCATCGCGGTGACCGACGGCGGCTGCATATTGGAGCAGGATTGGCTCGAGAGTCTTGTGAGGCCCATGGAAAACGACTCGGGAATCTCCCTGGTTGCCGGCTTCTACCAGCCCCTTGCCGGAAGCTGGTTTCAGGATCTGGTCGCCTGTGCCACCATCCCTACCGAGCGGGAGATCCGTGCATCCAGGTTCATGCCTTCCTCACGCTCCCTGGCTTTTAAGAGGAGCGTATGGGACGCGGTGGAAGGCTATCCGGAGTGGCTGGATATAGGCGAGGACATGTATTTCAACCACGCCTGGAAGAAGGAAGGCATAAAACACGCCATGGCAAAAGATGCGTTGGTGTCCTGGAAGATGAGGGAAAATCTGCGATCGCTGCTTAAACAATACTTCCTTTATGCCCGGGGAGACGGGCAATCGGGTATGTATCCGCAGCGGCATGCGCTGCGCTTCACAACATATGGAGCCCTGGTGCTTCTGGCGGCAACCCC
>MELM01000028.1:4349-10560 GCA_001767605.1 Candidatus Solincola sediminis
CATCCCTTCCTTTATGGCGAAGAGACCCGCATGGCAGAAGTTGGCCAGCCTTCCCGCTATTCCCTGTCTGATGCTCTTGATAGACACGGCCAAAATGGCCGGATATCTCTCCGGGTTGAGGGGGCGGAAGCGATGAAGCTCGATCTGGTCATCATCAACTACAACACGAAGCAAGACCTGTGTGCGTGCTTGCTTTCAATCAAGGAGAAGTTGGGAGACGTATCAATCATTGTGGTGGATAACGGCTCTGCGGATGGAAGCCGGGAGATGGTGCGCAAGGAGTTTTCTTGGGTTAAGCTGATCGAGAATCCGAACAACCCCGGCTATGCCTCGGCCTGCAACATGGGCCTGCAATCTACATCGCAGCCATATGTCTTCATCCTCAACAGCGATGTGGAATTCCTGGAGGATGGACTGGAAGGCTTACTCGATTTTATGGATTCCCATACCAATGTCGCAATCGCGGGGCCGAAGGTATTGAACAGCGACGGCTCCAGGCAGATGTCATGCCGGCGCTTCCCGTCCATGCTCGAAAACATCGTGCATGGTTTTCTCGGCGACATCTGGCCCGGCAACCCATTGAGCAAGTCCTATCAGATGAAAGAACTGGAAGGAGACGAGCCCTGCCAGGTGGATTGGGTCTCCGGTGCCGCCATGTTGTTGAGGCGGGGGGCGGTTGATGTCGTCGGTGGTTTTGACGCGAGCTACTTCATGTACGTGGAGGATGTGGACCTGTGCTGGCGGCTGAAGCAGGCTGGGTTCGAGATAATGTTTTACCCGGGCTTTCAACTCATGCATCATATCGGGAGGGCCAGCGAGCAGCAGTCGCTAAGGATGCACTATGAGCACCACAAGAGTATGTATAGGTTCTTTCGAAAGCGGTACCCGGGATTGACGGGCGAGCTACTATCACCGTTCATCTTGGGGGGGCTGGCGGCTCGCTTTCTCGTCATCCTGGCATTGAGAAAAATCCGGTCTTTCAAGTCATCTTCCAGCGAGAAAAAATAATCCTCCTCAAACGGGGCAATAGGATATGAAAAGCCAATTAAGCGAGAGAAAGAAAAGAATTCTCGCATTCATCTTTTTCCTGGGTATTGCGATTTTTCTGACCTGGCCGCTCCTGCCCAATCTCTTCAAGTCGGTCTATGGCGAAGTCGGCGATCCGGTCGCCTCGGTCTGGGCTTTCAAATGGTTCAGGAACACCGCTCTTTCGGGACACTCCGGAGCCCTCAATTACCCTTATGCCGGTTATCCCGATGGCATTAACGGCCTGCTGCCGCTTCCCTTGCTCCTTATGCCGCTCACATTACTTACCTACCTTCCCCACGGAGAGACGATGCTCTACAACCTGATCGTCTTGATGAGCATCGCATTGAGCGGATTTATAATGTATCTCCTGGGCTGGAAACTTTTCAAAAGCAGATACGCCGCAATCGCCATGGGCCTCGTATTTATGTTCTGTCCATATGCCCTGGCCAGGGCAAGATATCACCTTACATTGGTCGAGATATTTATCTTTCCATTGATCTTGTATGCATTGCTAAATCTAAAGGAGGATTTTAACAACAGGAATAAAATATTCTTCACGCTAGCCCTACTCCTTGCCCTCAATATACATCCCTACTATTCCGGCATGATTCTGCTGATGCTTTCGGTCTTGTTTATTTACTATGTCTTGCGCCGATTCAGGCAGGGTGATGTAAGAAGCAGTTACGGCATTATTAGATTCGGTCTTTTGACAACAGCGATTGCAGTCATCATGAGCGGAGCCTTTTCCTATATCCAAGTATCAACCGTAAACGGCGGACTGGCATCGGTAAGCAGACTGGAAGGCGATTTATATACTTACGCCGCCCACCCCTGGAACTATTTCGTTCCTTCCACTCACAGTGCGTTATTTGGCGGTGCCTCCACCCAATTTGTGGCCGGCAAGCTGCTGCCTACCAATATCGAGGAATATGTCCTCTTTCTTGGATATGTGAATATGGGACTTGCCCTGATAGCTTTGGTCTTCTGGCTATTCAGGAGGCGAAGTAAATACGTAGCTTCAATGACGAGCGATCTTCAAAAACAGGCGAGTTGGCTCATTCCGTTCGCGCTTTGCCTCGGCTTGGTTGCATTCTTGTTTTCCCTTCAGCCGGTGATCAACATCGGCGCACTCAAGATCTACATGCCGTCATGGTTCATCTTCAAAATATTTCCTTTTATTCGGGTGTATTCTCGATTCGGGGTGCTGGTCTTCTTTGCGATCACATTAATGTCCGGCGCTTGCCTGGCCTTTCTCGGCAAAGCCATCATGGGCAGAAAGCGATTGCTTGGAACACTCGCCATAGTGCTGATTGCAGGGCTGATGCTCTCAGAATTTATTGAGACCGGACCGAAACCGATGCAGGCACTATATCAACCGAACATAATTTATACGGCTATGCAAGAATTGCCGGATGACACCGTAATTGTTGAATATCCATTCGTTGCATCAGATGAATCCTATAGCTACCTTTTCCTCTGGAACCAGTTTTATCACCGCAAATCGATGCTCAACGGTTATCCGCTGGGGAGCCAGGGTGAGGCAATGCGGCTCACCGTACTCAACCTACTCGACCCGAAGACTCCGGGATTGCTCGCCTATATGGGGGTGGATTACGTGATGGTCCACAAGGATATGTACGAGAAGGGGAGCTCCTACACCTATACAAAGGGTGCGATCGATTTAAATGAGTTGCCGCGGGGGTTGGAGCTGACGAAAGAAGATTCAGATTGCGCGTTGTTGAAAATAAACGGCGAGCGCCCTGATGCCATCGTCCTTTATGATCCCACCTGCAGCATGGCTGCGGCTCCCGGAATGGGGCCCGGCCTGTGGCTACAGTTCGGCAAGCAGTGGATCATGAAGATAGACGCCGTCAGGGATTTAACGGCGGATATCTCATTTTCAATCCTTTCGGTTGAAGGGGTAAGAGATTTGACCATAGAAACAGGCTCGGATAGAAAAATCGTACAATCGATCGGCCAAGACATGGAAAATATTACTATCCGGGGAGTTTCCTTGAAGCGCGGTATGAATGAAATCACCCTCAGCACTTCAGCCGAACAGGTGGCTTATAATAAGGTTTTCGGCGGCAATGACCTGAAAGAGGTCAGTTTTATAATGTCTTTCTGGGGGATAGAAGGAGCAGCAAAAACTGTCGATGTTGGCAAAGGCGATTGATCTATTAGTGAGCAACCAGGGATGGGGTGAACGGTGATGAAAGTTGCCATGGTTACCATCTATCCCTCGAGGAAAGCGGCCGGCGAGGCAATGGGCGGCGTGGCCGCTTTTGCCGCTGCTCTGGCTGAAAACCTGGCCGGGAGCCTAGATACCCAAATGTTGATCCTGGCCCAAAAGTCTGACGGCCGTGAGGAGGAGAGCGCCAACGGGGTGCGGGTGAGAAGGATTTGGTCGCACGGCGGTGCCTTCATCCTCCCAGTGATCAAGGAGATAAGGAGGGCGAGGCCGGACCTCGTTCACTTGCAACACGAAGTATTTCTCTACGGCGGCATCCTCTCGGCATTGAAATTTCCCGCATTGCTGGCATTGTTGAGAATGAGCGGCCAGAAGACCATAGTGACCATACACGGAGTCCCGGATCCGAACGATATCGATAAGGAGTTTACCGGGATTGGCGGTCTTCACGTGCCTTCATTGTTTGTTAAGATAGTATTCAAGGGACTTTTCAGGCTTATCGCCAGGCTTTCACGCGGTCAGATTGTGCACGATGAAAGTTTCCGGCGGATTATGATCGAAGGATACGGCGCCGAGCCCTCTCGCGTAACGACCATCCCCCTCCCTTATTTATCAGACCAGCCCTCGCTCGTTCCCAAAGAAGAAGCCCGGACGGCTTTGGGAATCGGTGAAGGACCGGTCGCGCTTCTATTCGGTTACATCTCTAAGTATAAAGGAGTAGAATTGCTCATCGACGGCTTCCGGCTATTTGCAAAGACGCATCCTGACAGTCTTTTGATAATAGCGGGAGGGCTGCATCCCCGGCTGAAAGAGGATGCGGAATACCTGTCCTACTATAACCGGCTGAAAGCTCGCGCAGATGAGGCTCTCGGCAAAAACGTCATTTGGAAAGGGTTCGTTCCCGAGGATGAGATCGACCTGATATTCAGTGCCATCGATTTATGCGTCCTGCCCTACGTGAAGATGCTTTCTTTCAGCGGCCCCGCAATGCTGGCCATGGCAAGAGGTGTTCCCCTCATGGTATCCGAGGCGATGGCACCATTATTCTCGGACGATTGTCCGGTATTTGAAGCTTCACCCCAAGCGCTTTCCGTGCAATTGAGGCGATTCTTCGATGAAGACAATGACAAGCCGGCGAATCTTCTGGTGCTCGATGAATTCCAGCCCGGCACCATAGCGAAAAGAACCCGAGACTTCTACGAGGCGGTGCTTAGAGAAACTACTGCAACTCCCTGACGGTAAGCGTATCCCTAATCAATTTTTCGGCTTGCTCCCGCCTTGATAGAACATGCTGCTGTGCCAGATTCCTTTCAAGACGCCCTTGGTGCCGCCAAGCGGGTTTCCCCGGCGAAACGCCAGATAGATGTGGCTGGGGCACCAGAAAAAATAATAATAGAGCCAGCCTGTCGGCCTGTAATACCATTTAAGATACTTCTTTGAAAATTTCCTGTGATTCCTTACCATGTAGTAGAAATAACTGTCCGAGCTGTTGACATTTGTCCTGGATATCTTATGCCATATTCTGGAATTGCCGGCATAGATCGTTTTCCATCCCGCCAGTTTCGCTCTCATGAACAAGTCGGCGTCCTCATAGTAAAGGAAGTAAGACTCGTCGAATAAACCTATTTCCCCGATCATATCCATATTGATGAAAAGACTTGCACCCGTGATGTAGCCCGTCTCTTCCGTCTTGCGGAATCTGTCGCTGTCTATCTCGCCGTTTCCCTTGTGATAGGTCCTGCATGTCAGTCTCGATATTCTGCCCCCTCCGTAATTGACAATATCCGGAGAATCGTAATAGAGGTTTTTCGGGCCTATAAGACCCGCCTTGTCCGTGCTCTCGGCTACTCCCTCCAATATCGATAATGCATTCTGGTCGACGATTATGTCGTTATTGAGCATCCAGATGTAATGGACTTTTTCCTCGAGGGCATGTTTCAAACCCAGATTCATGCCACGGGCGCATCCGGCATTGTGTTCAATACGCAGAAATTTAAGATCCGGGAAATCTCTTTTCAGTAACTCGATGGAATTATCAGTGGAACCGTTATCAAGGATTACGATTTCAAAATGATCATGCTTTATGGCTCTAACGGAATCAATACATTCTTTCGTATCGTCATAGTTATTTACCGTTAGAATAAAAACGAGGACCCCGGTGTCCATCGCGATCACCACTCCTCTATAGTGTTACTTTCCCAAATCAGCAATATCTTAGAAGGAGCCGGCTTTTGATGTCAAAGAAAGCTTGTTATATTTGTAATATTCCTTCTCCTACAAACTCAAGGCCGCCGACAGAGCGGTATGATACTATTTTGAAAACGTAATTCGTTAAAAGCAACAAAGCGGGGAGATGTATCTCTTGAAGGACGTCGCAGTCGTGATTCTCTGCGGTGGGTTGGGAACTCGCATCAAGGAGGAAACGGAAGTCCGGCCCAAGCCAATGGTGACGATCGGTAACAGGCCCATGCTCTGGCACATTATGAAAATCTATGCGCACCGGGGATTCAAAGACTTTGTTCTCTGCCTCGGCTATAAGGGAGAGATCATCAAAGAGTATTTCTATAACTACGAGATCCTGAATAACGATTTCACAGTGGCTCTGGGGGCGGACAAGGGAATCGAGGTGCACAGCGAGATCGGAGAGAAGGGATGGCGAGTGACTCTTGCGGATACGGGAGAGAACTCGTTAAAGGGCTGCAGGATCAAGCGCATTGAAAAATATGTACCGGGAGAGGTCTTTATGCTTACTTACGGGGATGGAGTAATCGATCTCGACCTTCGGCGACTTCTCGATTTCCACCTTGAACACGGCCGCATCGGCACCGTGACCGGAGTGCGTCCCCTCTCTCGCTTCGGAGAATTGATGATAGAAGGCAAGCAGGTATCCTCCTTTGCCGAAAAGCCCCAATCATCGGAGGGATTGATCAATGGGGGTTTCTTCGTTTTCAACCGGCGAATTTTCGATTATCTCACCGAGTCACCGAGGAC
>MELM01000029.1:0-3248 GCA_001767605.1 Candidatus Solincola sediminis
GTCGCCAGAGCGGGGATTCTCCCTCGAGGCTATAAGAAAGGATTGTATGCCTCCCATCGAATATCCGGTGACTCCAACCACCGGGCCCTTTTCGTCCCACAGGACCGGGAACCTCTGGTCCTCCGATGCGAGGGTGATGATGTGGCTGAGGTCGGGAAGCTCGACGGCCGGGTCGATTATGTCGAAGCAGCCTTCGGCGGCAAAGGATCCGCGGATCGAATAGATTAGTGTTACATACCCCCTAGCGGCGTATTCCATTGCGGTACTTTCATAGCAATACATCTCCGTCGCCAGGGGATGGACGAATACGATCAGGGGGAAGTGCTCACCGGCATCGGTTGCGGCGGGGAAGAACACTGAAACCGGTAGTTTTACGCCGTCCTGCATTGCCCATTCTTCGTCAATCCTCTGTACTTCGAAGTTCGTTTGCTCGGAGACTTCGGCGGCCCTTGCCGGTGTTGGGCCCAAAAGAGCGGCCAAGAAAGAAAGTATCACCGCTACGATCAAAAGCTTTCGCATATCGTCCCCCTCATTTAACGGAAGGCGCTCAATCCAAGCCGCTGCTCGTCGTAATAGTCGAGAAACATTTCGTCCTCCAGCCTATCCGCCTGTTTGCCACCGGCCGATTCGGGAGCATATAGGAAAGCCAGGTTGGTATTATGCTAACTGACTCTAATACTCATACGGTCATTATTAAATTATTCCAATCACCCTGGCTTGTCAATAGAGGGGAAAGCAGAGACGCCGTTATCGTTGTCTGCGATATGCCGGATGGGGTATCATCACTTTAATTCAAGAGGGCGTTTAGCTCAGCGGGAGAGCGCCTGCCTTACAAGCAGGAGGTCGGCGGTTCAAATCCGCCAACGCCCACCATAATTAAGCCGGGCATCTGCCCGGCTTTTAGCTTGAATTGTTTAGGCGCTGTGCCAGCAGGGAATGAGGCTCGTAAAGCTTCTGCCTACCCTCGTCCTATCAATGTAAACGCAGATGATGTTTAAGGCTCAATCCGTTACTCTTCATACGGTTCTACGCCTAATTCATCGAGAAGATAGTTAACTCTCTCGTAGGCATCTCTTAGCAGAAGTTGTCTCTCGTCGCTGTCAGTAGCTAGAAGGAAATCTGCATAGGCTGTCGGCCCAAGCCCATCCATTTCCTTGAATTTCGCCCGTATTTTCTGTAGTCCTTCTAGGACCAGTCGGTTTTCCAGGTGTGGTTTAAAAATCCCTGCAAGCTCATACAGCCCACCTGGATAATTCCTGATCGTATAGCATATGTCGTAGGCATCCTTTTCATCATATCTGCTCCAGATCGCCATTCCTTTCATCGCCAGGAAGGGCACGACGCCAGCAACCTTGAGAGTAACCTCATTCTTGGCGCCATTGGGCAGTTCACCTCTTACAGTTACCTCGATAAAATCATCGAAGGCAAGATCACCTGCTCTCGCTTTTCTTGCTCTGAGGCCTTGGGCTCTCTGGTGTCGTCTCCTTATACCTGTCCCTCCGTATTCCCCCGCAAGAAAATCGACTTCGACCTCATTACCATCATCCAACTTACGGAAAAACTTGTATGGTTGATTATCATCCTGACGATATCCTCGTTCCTGAAGCAGTTTGACAATAGTCCCATAGGTTGTATCAGGTATATTCTGGAAGTCAATTGCTATATCAATATCGGTGGTACCGATGTGTTTCTCTCCAGCTCCTTCGAGTGTCAGTTTGGTAACCCAACCACCAACCAACACAAGGTTATCGCGATACTCTCCCAATATCGTCAGCAATTCTAGCAATACCGAGAAGCAATTTCCGACGCTATGTTCATCATAGTCTTCTATGTTTGCCATTCTTTTTTAATCCTCCGGTCGAGCAGGAATTGGGCCGCGTCTTTGCCCCGCTGCTTATAGCCCTTCAAGTCTAGGTAAAGCTGTATATCTGAAACGAGATGCAGACTATCAACTTCTTGAACCTCATAAAACACACCCTCATCATATGGGACCATCAAGGTAATGTTCTCTCCTGAATCAACTTCCTTGAGGCCCAAGTATGCAGCTGCAGGTTCAAGTGGTTTCTCAATATATACGAAAGACCTTGCTGCACCTCTTAGGAAATGTGTTAGGTGAGCGTCAGCCGATGTGAGCGTAAGAGCGTAACTTACTCCGGTATTTAAAGAGAAAGATGCTATCTTCTGTTCAATTGCCCTTGGATCATCGAGTGAATAGTAGTTGAAGAGCTCGTTATCGTCATAGCTATAGCTTACCGTCCAGTCATTGAGCAATTTCTCCGGATCAGTCAGGCGAATCTTTTTTTTCCTTTGGCCAGGCACTTCCTCTGCGTACTCGTAATCCAGAAGGCGTTGCTTTACGTTGGAGGCTTTCCCCAGGCTTACCTTTGCCTCCTCAGCCATGTCTTTCACGTACCATTCCTTGCTTGGATTTCCTAGAAGAACTCTGAGTACTCTTGTGGATTTTGGGGAGAACAGGTTCTTCAATGGTCTGGTACTGGCATAGGGATTAGGTTTACCCTCGGTCTTGATAAATACATTTTTGAAGTTGAGAAGTGAATTGCCCGCAAGGTCAAGATAACCTATGCCATATTCGCGGCAGATTTTCATCGACGCTTCGGAAAGATATGGTGCACCGAGGACACAGTATGAATCCCGAAGCGCACTACAAATATCTTTCATGTTTAAGGCAGCCGTGCGAACGAAACGAGGCTGAGCATTGGTCTTTATCTCGAACAGGATATCTATAATTTTTCCAGAGGTTAATCTCACCTTTATCCCGAAATCGGGACGGAAGAACCCGACTCCGACCTTTTTGTCTTCAATGGCCGGGTCTTCGACTACCCGGATGACCTCCAAGAAACCAGATTCATTGAAAATCTCTTTGATTTTTTTCAGGATTTTATCCCTGAGTTCTTTTTCCTTCATTTAAGTTTCACCAAATATGCAAGTTTCAGCATTACGCTGAAACTATATAATATACTGATACTTTAAGCAAGGCATCTCTATCCGACCTTATCTAAGATGACAAGTGGGGTAATGTCTTCCAAGGGCCCTAACGCCCACCGTAATTAAGCCGGGCCGGCACCCGGCTTTTCAAATTTACAACAAAGAACGCGTCATTGTCTGAGAAGTATCGCAGCGAGCTCTTGCGGATGAGAGATCATGCAGGAGTGGTCCGAATCTATTGTAAAATAATCCCAGTTGTCCCGGTTAGCCACTTCTACTACCCGTTCAAAGCAAGGCTTGCC
>MELM01000029.1:3259-16994 GCA_001767605.1 Candidatus Solincola sediminis
ATTCGCTTTCAGCGCAATGGACATAAGTCTTCGGAATCCCCCTGATTATCTCTTCATCGAAGAAAAGAGGTTCCAGGAATGGCGGTTGTTGCGGTAAGTCATATTCCTCCGACGAGATCCCAAGCGATTCCATCATGCCGTAGAGCGACTTGCCAGTCTCGGGAACAACACAATCGATATAGACCAGGCGTTTCATCTTGTCACTGTGGAGGTTCGCGACGCCGGTAATAACCATCGAACCGTAGCTGTGGCCCGCCAGGGTGATGGCCCCCAGCCTTTTACTTTCAATCAGATCGCATATTTCCGATATGTGCCCGCTGAGACTGCTCTCTGCCGGCGGGGATAGCGAGGGCGTGTACACCACATGGCCCTTTTGCCGCAGCAGGGCTGACACTTCGTCCCAAATACTGCCGCTTTTCTGTCCCCCGTGTACAAGCACATAGTTTGACATTCGAATCACCCCTTCGATCCGGCCGCCTCCTCGTCACCCCGCCAAATCATTGACGCTCTTTAAGAAGCGGTCATATGATGTTCCTGATCGTCGCGACGAGACGAAACATTGAGGTTTGAAAAATGGAAAGAGCTCAAGAGGACAAGAAAGAATTCCTGATGGAAATGGCCGAGGCCCCGGTCAGCAGGATCGAGGCCGAGTTAGCCTTCCGCTACCTTTATAAACATCTCGATGGAGCGCTGAGACGAGGCAACGGCGAACTCAATGTGCTGGATGTCGGGAGCGGGGTGGGGGAAGTAGCCCTTCGCTTTGCAGCCCTGGGGCACAAGGTGACCATGCTCGAGCCGCAGGCTTGCTTACTCACCACGGCGGAGGAGCGGGCGAAAGAACAGTTGCCCGAGCGAGGCGCTTTTATGAGGTTTCTGAACGAGCGCATCGAAGACCTGGAAGAGAGCCAGGTTGACGAATTCGAAGTCATTATATGTCATGAGACCATCGAGTATGTGGACGACGTCCTCAAGGCATTTAACATTATTACCAGAGTGCTGAAGCCTCGGGGCATCGTCTCCCTGGTATTTCTCAACCGCTATGGCCTTATCCTCGAGAAGGTGCTCAAGGAGGAGAATATAAGAGAGGCACTAGATACTTTCGAGCTTGAAGAATTTGCCACCTCGCTGCATCAGGGACGCGGCCGTCTCTATTCCGATGACGAGATCCTCGCCCTGCTGGAGCCTCTAGGGTATAACGTGGAAGGCAAGTACGGCTTGATAGTCTTTTCGGAATTCATCGACTGCTCGCTTTTCGAGGAAGACGATTGCTACCAAGGCATGCTCGATTTAGAGGAGCGGGCGGGTGAGGAGTCCCACCTGAAGGCGGTCGCGAAGTTCGTTCAGCTCATCTGTTCGAAAGCCTGACAGCTGTGCAATCCGTCCCCAACCGTGTCATTGCGAGGTCTTCCGAGGCAACGTCTCGATGCTGGTTTCTGATTTTGATTGCATATCTCAAGGTGCAATTGCTTCTGTAGCGGTTAATGGGCGGGAAACCCAATCGCTTGTGCAAAGAGGCGACCATAATTCGGATGATTTGCCAATTCGTAATATTTGACCCTGTTTGCGGTTTCCGAAGCCAGTGCGCGCTGCTCCCGTGAAATCAGGCACAGCCTGGCTCCCATCCCGGCTGCGTTGCCCACCTGTGAAAACCGCTCCAGCGCTATCTCGGGTAACAACCCGATTTCGAGGGCATTAGCCAAGTCCATATAGTTGCCGAAAGCCCCGGCTATAATCACTTCATCAATGGCATCCCAATCGATGCCTGCTTCGCTAAGCAGGATGTTCATCCCCGCGTATATGGCAGCTTTTGCCAGAAGCACTTCGCTGATGTCTTTTTCGGTCAGGGTGATATCTTTTACGCTGCCGCTTTCTTCGGCGGGCACGAGGATATATTCCTTGCCGCCTTCACGCAGCCTACCCCTTTCATCGATAATCTCCGCCTTGCGGAGCTCGGCAATGGCGTCTAATACGCCCGAGCCGCATAAACCGACGGGAGGTTCGTTATTGATGGTCTTATATTTGATCGATGAATCCTTAATCTCGATCCTCTCGATTGCGCCGGCGGCCGCCCGCATTCCGTCCTTGATATGCGCCCCCTCAAAGGCAGGGCCGGAGGCGCAGGAACAGGACCTCAACTCCCCGCCGCAGGCCAAGGTAATCTCGGTGTTGGTGCCGATGTCCATACCCAGCACTGTCTTATCCGTAGCGAAAATGCCGGTGGCAAGGAGCATGGCTACATGGTCGGCGCCGACAAAGCCCGCTATGTTCGGCAAGAGATAAATATAGGCGCCGGGCGCGATGGATATGCCCAGGTCCCGGGCCTTAACATCGATGGCGCCGCTGACGGCCGGCACATAGGGCGCGAGCGCCAACTGCTTGACGGGCAAACCGAGAAAGAGATGATGCATGGCCGTGTTTCCTGCAACGGCCGCTTCAACAATATTTTCACGGCTGCAGCCGGCCTCCGAGCACAATTCATCGATCATTCGATCCAGATCCCGGATTGCCGCCTGCCTGACGGGCTCTTCCCCGTTTTCCATAGCGCTATATATACGGCTTATCACGTCTTCACCATAGGCAATCTGGCTGTTGATCATCCCCCTGGCGGCCAGGACCCTTCCGGTTGCAAGATCGGCCAAGTAAGTGGCTATCTTGGTCGTCCCCAGATCTACGGCGAGACCGAGCGCGCTCACCCCGGGGTTTGCGATCATGACGATCTCTCTGCCCCTCACCCCGATCTGAGACTGCCAGCCGCTCTCCCTCAAGATACCCGGCAATTGGCGTTGCACGGAAATATCAATATCGAGATCGATCAAGCCGTGCTCATCGGCCAGATAATCCCGCAGCGCTTTCTCGTCCGATCTCGCACCCTCCAGGGTAGGGGGAGATGGAGCAACTTCATAGGCCTTCACGACCGGGTCGATCCTTACACCCTTTTCCTTCCCGGCGAGTTGCAACTGCGGCGAGACGACCAGTGATTCCTGAGGGATCTCGACCTTAATGTCGGCGCCGGCTTTTGTCAAACACGCCAAACGGTATCCTTGCTCGATTTCTTCCGAACTGAGTTTCCCCTTTTCCCTTTCGCTCAATGGCGACGCTTCGCCTGATATGATGCGTATCTTGCACTTCCCGCAGGTGCCTTTCCCGCCGCAAAAGGAAGCCAACGGCACACCGGAATCTCTCGCGGCTTCGAAAACCGTTGCTTCATCTCCACAAGCAACGCGCCTGCCGAGGGGTTCGAAATCGATGCGGCTCACAAGGTCTCCTTACTGAATAATTCTCATAAGGGCAGGCGGTGGAGGGAAGCCACGGTGCCACTCAGGCCACGTCTCACAGCGGCATAGGTCAGCAGTTGCTCGTAAAGGCTTTGATCCTCTAAATCCTTCCAACGCAGTTTGCGTTTGGTACGTGTCAAGAACAGCATCGGTATCCAGGTCCCGGTGTTGATGTAATATTTTCCGCGGTGGCCGGTGAGAACCGGCTGTAACTCATTCGAGTAATAACGGTGGTCGTGTCCGAAGACTACGATGTTTATGCCTTGATCTCCAAGCAAGAGTTCCCTTGCCCTTATGGAAAGCGCATCCTCCCGCGTCGCAAGGGAATCGAGCAAGAGGCCGCTTTGATCCGGAGCCAGGTCCTCTTCTTCATCCGGAAGCTCCGAACTCAATTGCTCGGTTTCTTCCACGCCTTGCACCTCTACCTGCGCGCGTCCCGACATCAGTCCCATAAACCGCCGTTTCGAGTATCCCCATGTATCGAGCAGGCCCTCCCGCTTTCTTCTCAGAAGTACGTGGTTCTCCTTGAAGGGTGGAAACCCGACCCTTGCCATGAAATGGATGAGCTTGAAACCCAGCAGCGTCTTGAACCACCAACTCTCTTCCTGAATGCCCATAAATACCATATTCGGGATGGGACGGACGTTGTTGATGAAAGGATTTCGCCTGCTCAGCCTGCCGTTGCTAAAATATTCCAGGAAACAGGTGCCCCAACTGCGTTCCAGTCGCAGCTCGCCGGTTTTCGCGTCCCGCACGAAAGGATTGGAAAAATCCTCGAAGGCGCTGTCGGCGAAGTACTGATTCCCGTGCTCCACGTAAAGCGGTCCGTCTCTATAAATCCCGGTCGATTCAAAATGGAAATGCTCCGAGTCAGGAGAGCCGAGTACTTCAAGCAAGTTGTCCCTGAGCTTGGGCCAGAAGAGATCAACATCGTGGTTGCCGGGAATGATAACCAGCCGGTTGCCCTTTTCCATGAATAGGCGCAATGCTTGGAACAAATCTCCATGGGCTTCGATCACTCGCTCCAGTTTGCGTTGCGATTCATCTTCTTTGCAGCCGAATCTCGAAAAAGGTCGGCTCGATTCCCTATCGAGGGTTACGGCAGCGAAATCTATGAAATCACCATTAAGAATCAGTTCCGAGCCCCGGCGGCCGGATATGGATTCGAGAAAAGACTCAAATCTCTCATCCTGAGTGAAGTCGTCCAGGTAATCACCCGCACCGAGGTGCATGTCACTTATTATGTATCTCGTCTTTGCCATTTCCTCACCACCTTCGCTGATTTTACAACATAGGCGCCGCAACATGGGGTCCCGCCGCAACATGGTGCCGTGTTAAACATGGGGTCGTGCCTCAACATCAACATGGTGCAGGCCTAAACATGGGGTCCCGCCGCAACGTGGGGTCGTGCCTCAACATCAGCATGGAGCGCCTCGACCGCGCCCGGCGCTACTGAATATACTGAATATAATGAAAGGAGCTGTTCGGCATCAAAATTTCGTTGCAATCCTCCGATGATATAAGCAAGGCAATAATGACCCGGTTGAGGCGCAAGGGGAGAAACAGCCATGACAAAAGAAGTCCTGATTGTTGACGACGACAAGGCAATGGTAAATCTGCTATCGACATTGCTCGAGACAGAGGGGTTCGGAACCGAAAAGACGCGATCAGCGGCCAAAGCGCTGGAGATGGTATCCGAAGAACATCCCGACCTAATCCTCCTGGATATAATGATGCCGGAGATGGATGGTTTCAAATTTCTGGCCATGCTTCGCAGCAATCCCGACACAAGAGCGATCCCGGTTATTATCCTCACCGTCTTGGGTGACCAGGAAAACATCCTGGAGGGTTTCCGTAAAGAGGCGGACGAGTATGTGACCAAACCCTTCGATCCGCAGAAACTGGTGGAAACCATCAAAGGTGTGCTGCAAAGATCGCTCGAGGAGCGCGTCGGGGAGAGGGCGCGCCGAATAGAAGCGCTCCTTGCCATGATCCGAAAGCTCGAGGAGGAGGGCTGAGAAGCCCGAGACCTCGAAAAATACCTTATTTTCATCCTGTCTTTCCATACCAATTGTGATATCTTTGCCTATAACTGATAGAAAGGTGGAAAGGCATGGCCTGTCGCATAGGAGAAATCATAGCCATAATGGAGGAACTTGCCCCTCCTGCATACGCTCAAGAATGGGATAACATCGGGCTGCAAGTCGGTTCGGCGGCATCCGAAATCCGCGGAGTGCTTGTCGCCCTGGATGCGACGCAGGGGGTTTTGTCAGAGGCGCGTGAGAAGGGAGCGGACCTTCTCATATGTCACCACCCGCCATTGTTCCGACCTTTACATCGGCTTATAACCGATGACCCGATTGGAAGTATTCTCCAGGAAGCGATAAGGTCAGGTATCGCCATCTTTGCGGCACACACCAACCTCGATGCTTCCCCGATAGGCGTAAATGCTGTTCTGGCTGAAATATTCGGGCTCGAGAATCAGGAGCCGCTGGAGAGGCTTCCCGGTTCGGAAGTCTTCAAGCTGGTTACGTTCCTCCCAGCCGAGCATTTGGCAAAGGTTAGTGCCGCCCTGTTCCAGAGTGGAGCCGGAGTGATCGGCGATTATACAGGCTGTTCCTTTCGGGTAGAAGGAACGGGAACATTTACGCCGGGATCCCGATCCCATCCGGTTTATGGAGAAGCGGGCAAGCCGAATGATGTTCCGGAGGTACGCCTGGAGGTCGTAGCTGAAGAGCATGTCCTAAATGATGCGATTCAAGCGCTGGTATCCGCTCACCCGTATGAGGAGCCGGCATATGACGTCTACCCTCTAGTGCTCGGCACGTCAGCCGGAATGGGAAGAGTGGGGGACCTGCCCGAGGCCGTCAACCTCGGCGAACTGGTACGGGGATGCTCGAAAAAGCTGGGCAATCGGGCTGTCCGCTTCACTGGAGATTCAGGCCGGATGATAGGCCGGGTCGCGCTCTGTTCGGGCAGCGGAGCCAAACTTGCGAGTAAGGCATTACAGTCCGGCGCACAAGCCTTGATTACTGGAGACGTCGGTTACCATGAGTCGATGAATGCAGCAGCCATGGGACTGGCAATAATAGATGCGGGGCATTATCACACGGAGAGACCGGTAATAGCACGGCTGGCCTCGCTTCTTGCGGAAAAAGCCGAACAGGCGGGTCTCGAGATCGAAGTCAATGCCTCAGGTCTGGACACGAGCCCATGGAGCGAGGAGGGTGACGATTGAGCGAGCTGGAGACATTATTCAGGATCCAGGAGCTTGATATCAGGATTCATGCATCGAGCGAGAGCGAGGAGAACCATCCCCTGAAGGCTGTGTTGGAGCGCCTCGAAGAGGAAAAGCAAACGAATCGGGAAGAGCTCGAGAAGCTAGGGAATTCGCTGGACGAAGCCAAGGCTAAGCAGAGTAAGCAAGAGTCCGAGACGCAGAGGATGGATGAAAAACTGCGCAAGGAGGAGGAGAAGCTCTACGGGGGTACGGTAGGCAACCCGAAAGAACTACGCGGGCTGCAGGCTGAAGTGCGGGCGATTAAAAAGCAGAAAGATGCATTGGAGACCGAGATCCTCGAGGGAATGGAGCGGCTGGACGAGACGACCGCAGTGGCAAATGATCTCGAGGCGAAGGTTGAAGACCTGCAAGCGGAGATCGATGGCAAGCGGAATACGCTCAACGAGGAACTCGCAGAGATAAGGCACGAGTTGGAAAGGCTTGGGGAAGAGAAGCAGGGACTACGGTCGGAGGTGAGCGAAGACCTTATCGAGTTATATGACGAGTTGATCAAGAGCAAGCATAGCCTGGCGGTGGTCCGGGTGGTCGAGGGAGTGTGCACTGGCTGTCGCGTGGAACTCCCCGGCATGGAATACGACCGCTTCCTCAAATCCGATGGAGTCTTCCGTTGCAGCAACTGCAGGCGGATCCTTATCAAATAAAAGGCAGGCCTTCTCTTGACCGAGGTGAGAGTTGGGGGCGAGAAAGAAGAAACGGAGTATATTGGAACCGCCTTTTCAAGGCGCGCAGCGCTTCGATGAGCTTAACGTCTATGTGGATGGCGCCGCTCGGGGAAACCCGGGTCCGGCGGCGATCGGTGTGATCGTGAAAACTCGGGAAGGAAGAAGGGTTGCGTCATTCGGCGAGGCGATCGGAGAAACAACCAACAATTT
This sequence comes from Candidatus Solincola sediminis, assembly GCA_001767605.1. Classification (GTDB taxonomy): domain Bacteria; phylum Actinomycetota; class Geothermincolia; order Geothermincolales; family RBG-13-55-18; genus Solincola; species Solincola sediminis. The sequence continues at coordinate 10,708 of MELM01000029.1, forward strand.
CGCCGAATATATGGCGCTAATTCATGCCTTGCGCCTGCTCTCTATTTTTGAAGTCGATAGGCTCTGCATCTATACCGACAGCCAGTTGATGGCCTGCCAGGTCAGGGGCGAATACCGGGTAAAGGAGAAAACGCTTCGTTCTCTCCATGCCCAGGTAATGTCGATGCTCCGCCGCTACCGGGAATACAAGATCATGGATATCGCAAGGGAGAACAACGCCGAAGCCGACGCCCTTGCTAACCGCGCTCTTAATGAAGCCGAACCACTGCGAAGCAGCAAGCCGAGCATCAAGAAAGCGACCCCTCCTCCAGAAGGCCAATCCGAACTATTCGCAGTCAAGAACGAAGAGATCGAAGGATAATCTTCCCACATGTTCCTCTTAGGACACACAGGCTTTGTAGCCGCTCCCGCAACAGCATTGATAAAGCACCGGCCAAACCGAACAGATGATCTCCGCTGGTTGATGGCGGGAACTTTGCTTCCCGACCTGGTTGATAAGATCATAGGGCAGCTGCTCCTCAAGCCACGTTACGAGAACGGGCGCATCTACGGCCATACCGTTATGTTTTCCTCACTCTTGATGGTTCAGGGCTTCAAGCGCCTCAAGAAGACCGGCGATAGAAAGGCTCTGCTCCTTGCCGCTGGCGTCATCAGCCACATTGCACTCGATAATATATGGACAACCGATCCGGAAACGGCGTTCTGGCCGCTGCTGGGGCACTTCCTGAAAGACCCTTCCCTTATGAGTCTCCGCGAGCAGGTCACACACGTCTTAAAAGACCCTTTCTTCTGGGAGAGCGAGATCGCCGGAGGCATCCTGCTTGTCCTGTCCCTGCATTCCTTGGGAATAAGAAACGGCCGGGACCTGGCAAGATTCATCCTGCGGGGCGAGCGCCCGGCCTTGTCCCAGCCGCTTCCCAGCCATTAGAATAGTTGAATTATGGGAAAGATTTACCTGCTGAGGCACGGCGAGACCGATTATCATGCCCAAAAACGGCTGCTGGGCCGTAAAGACGTAAGCGTAAATGAGACCGGCCGCGAGCAGGCCGGCCGGGTAAGGGATTATTTCGAAGGCATTGATCTTTCCGCAATCTATTGCAGCCCGCTCAAGCGCTGCCGGGAGACGGTCGAGCCGACTGCAGAAAACAAGGGACTGGACGTGCGGGTGATGGACGAATTGCTTGAAGTAGAAATGGGCGAGTGGGACGGCAGGATGGTGACGGAGCTTTTTGAAACTGATAAAGAACTATTAACCAAATGGTTGCGCAGCCCCTCCTCGGTTACATTGCCTGGCGGTGAGGATTTCGGGGCGGTGAGGGACAGAACCGCCATTGCCATGGAGGAGATCACGCGGCGGCACAATCAGGACAGTGCTGTGCTCGTAGCTTCTCACGGAGGACCGATAAGGGTCATGATTTGCCAGGCGCTCAAGATGGATATAGATAATATGTTACGAATCGAAATAGACCTCGCTTCCATATCTTCTATCGTCTTCTTTGAGGGAGGCATTCCCCAGACCGGAGTTGTAACCCTGGTGAACGATACTTCTCACTTGAGGTTATGAAGCCGGCGAATACCGGGCTCGAACTCGAGCGAGTCAGATTCATCCTCTTCGATCTGGACGGCACACTTACCGATTCCATAGGACTGATCTTGAAAACGTTCCGTGAAACACTGGGCGCACTCGGGGTCCCGGCGCGAAGCGATGCCGAACTCCTTTCACAGGTGGGCCGGCCGCTGCATATCCAGATGAAGGATATCGATGCCGAACGCTCACAGGAGCTCTTCGAAACATACCAGCGCCTCTACCAGGAGCACCATGATGAAATGCCGCGGGAGTTCAATGGCATAAAGGAAGTTGTAGCCGAGTTGAAGGAGCGCGGTTACCGCATGGCTGTCGTTACTTCGAAGCGTTCCTCGGGCACCATAAGAGATCTGGAATATTCGGGATTGCAGCCTTATTTCGATGTGGTCATAAGTGCGGAGGACACCGAAAAGAACAAACCCGATCCGGAGCCGGTCTTAAAGGCGATGAGCCGCCTCGCCGCTCGCTCGGATGAGGCGACCTATATCGGCGACAGCCCTTTCGATATCCGCTGCGCGCACGGGGCGGGCATTTCGGCCGGAGCCGTCGAATGGAGTTTCTTCCCCCGAGAGGTTCTCGAGGCCGAACAACCCGGTTACTGGATCCCGACCCCCCGGAGCCTGCTCGATTTCTTCCCCGGCCCCCCTTGACCAAGGTTACACAAAGGTGTCAGGCACCTTTGTGTAGCTTATGAATTCCAGCCTTCCCTAAAAGCTGACGATATTATTTTCATGAGCGGCGCCAAAGAAATCAGACGAATACAATTTGGAGGTTATCCGGCAATATCCCAATCCCATCTTGCTATCGCCAAGAGTTATTCCAGCACCTTACTCATGGGCCCTCCGCTTTGCGATGAACTCCTGGCGCTGGTTGAGCACATGTATGACGACGAGGAAGCGGGGTTGGTCCGGCACCTCAAACCACTGCGGCCACGGACAGCGGCGGGGCTGGCGGCTGCCGAAGGGCGCCCGCTTCATGAGGCTGAGAAGATCATGTGGCGCCTGGCAAATGAGAAATATGTGTTGCTGTCGGTCGATATAAAAGGGACCGAATGGTTCAGCCTGATGCCTATTGTTCCGGGCACATTCGAATGGGTTCTCGTGCGCAAAGACCCGGAAAGCATAACGCCCTGGCACCGCCGCTTTGCAGAGCTATTCGAAGCACTCTACGCGACCGGTTACACCACGGAATATATTAACCGTCCTTTGCCTTTGATACGCTACCTCCCGGTTGGGGAGGCCGTCCAGGCGATGCCGGCGGCGCTTCCCGCCAGCCACTTGGAGGAGATCCTGGACCGATATGATCGCTTTGCGGTGGGAGTTTGTCAGTGCCGTTTGTCCAAACAACTGGTCGGCGAAGGCTGCGGGAGGATGCTCGAGACTTGTACCGCGATGGGCTCCCTGGTGCCGGCGATAGTAAACAAGGGCCGTATGCGTGAGGTAAGTAAACGCGATTTGCTCGAGATAAAGGCCGCCGCCGAGAAGGAGGGACTCGTCACTTGGACAATGAATGAAGACAGCGGCAAATTCACCTCAACGTCGTGCTCCTGCTGCGGGTGCTGCTGCGGCGCCCTCACATCTATAACCCGCTTTAACACGCCAGGCATGATCGCACCACCTCGTTATAGGCCCCGTATCAATCACCAACTCTGCAAGCATTGCCACAAGTGCGCCAAGGCCTGTCCCATGGGAGCCATTGTTATGGAGGAGGAAGGCGAGATAAGAAGGCTGGTGTATAAGGCGGAGAGGTGCATCGGCTGCGGTCTCTGCGCGGTTGCGTGTGCTAATGAAGCACTCACCTTGGAAGAGGCTCCCGGCCATCGAGAGCCCACCACCAATATACTTGCTTATGCCGCGAAATTTCTCGGCGTTTTCGCCGTGAATAGCCTCAAGGTCCGGCGGTCGCGCAGGACAAGATAGGCATAACGCTGTATTCTTTGTCATAAGACGGGGTCCGGATTTGGAGGGATATTGGATGAGGTAATCGTTGTAGGGGCAGGCCTGGCCGGACTCGTAGCCGCCATCAATTGCGCGCGCTCAGGACACAAGGTAACCGTGTTCGAGAAGGAAAAGCAGGTGGGCGGCGCGGCGCATATAAGGCCGGCGGTGGATGTCACTCCGATGGATCGTGAAGCCCTGGCGGGTTTCATCGGAATCGAATTGAAGGAGCCCCAGGTAGTGCCCACCGAAGAATTCATCCTCTATATCTACGGCAAACGCTACTCGATTCCCGGCCCTTGGCTTCACCTTCATTCGGTAGAGAGGGGATCCAGGAAGACCTCACTTGATCAATATCTTTACAAGACCGCGCTGGATGCCGGCGTGAAATTCGAATTCGGGGCTGCGATAGAAGATCAGGAGCAATACGCCTGTCTTCCGTTCTACAGTATTATTGCAACCGGCCTCACGGCCGAACCCTTTCACGCCATGCGCCGGCCGGCGCTGAATGTTTATGGCCATATCGCCAGGGGGACCGAAAAGGGAGCCCCGAGGATGATAGCTTTTTTCGATCGCGACACCAAGTACTACCGTTATTTCGCCAATCAAAACGGGGTGGCTTTCGGTTTGGGATTCGATGCCGCCCCGGTGGAGGAGTCGCTTCGAGACGAGTGGAATCGCGAGATGGAAGAACGCGAGGGATGGCGGTTCAAACAATGGCTTCCCCACGAGGGAGTCGTGGCGACTCCCCGGATAGATTCACCAGCGCTTTTCGCGAGCTACAGGATTCTCGCCGGCACTTTCGCCGGAATGCAGGACCCCTTCGTCCTCTTCGGCGTTCACGGCTCGCTTTGCTCGGGGAAGATAGCGGCCATGGCGGTGGAAGACCGTGAAAGGGCTTGGCGTCTCTTCAAGGATTTTACATCTGGCTACAAGGTATCCTGGTCGGTAAAGAAGATATTCGATCACCTGCCGCATGCGGGGCGCAACATCGCACTTCGCTCTATATTGAGTCTGTATGGATCCCACCAGGGGCGCATGCAACCTTTCGTGGAATTCCTTATGAGGACGCTTCCAGGATATGGCAGATTGCCGGAGGGGTGGATATGGCGGAAAAAATAATCGTGGGAGCGGGACTCGCGGGTATTACCGCCGCCATTAATCTGGCTGAGAGCGGACATGATGTTACGGTTCTCGAAAAAATGAAGAGGGTCGGAGAAGTCCCCTGTAATCCCTGCGGGCATGGAACACCCATGAACGCGGAGGCTATGGAAGCCTACATCGGAATAGACCTGAAGCCGGCTATGACTCCCCTAAAAGGAGGCATCATATCTCTGTGGGGCAAACGTTACTGGGTCGACTTCCCACCCAACGTGCCCGCCTGGATGATCGAGCGCGGGCATCGCCGGACATCGATGGATTATTACCTATATCATAAAGCTCTCGAAGCCGGTGTTCGCTTCGAATTCAATCACGCGATCCTCTCTGAACGACAGCTCCGAGAGCTACCACCGGGCAGTATAATTGCCACCGGCTTGCATCCTGACGGATTCGATGCGGTGGGCGTACCTTACGTGATCGCGCATGGCACCTTTGCTAAATGCAGGGTACCTAAGAGGGAACCGCAAGTGACCGTATACTTCGACGATTATAGCGATGATTATGCCTTCACGTGCTCCATGAACGGCGAAGCTCTGGCGGTTATGTTTAATCGACATCGTCCCATTGCCCGGTGGGAGATGGAGAAGTTCGCCGAGCAGGCGGTCTTTGAAGACGGATACCCTTTCAAGAAATTCTTTCCCCAGACGGCGGGAGCCTTTCCGGCCGGCACTTACAAAAATCCCAGGCTTTTCCAGGACCATCTCATCCTGGCCGGAAGCCTCGCCGGAATAATCGATCCCTTCCTTTGCTTCGGCATGCACGGCGCCTTGCTTTCCGGAGCCATAGCCGCCCGAGCAGGCGACGATCCGGAAGCAAGCTGGAAGGAGTTTAGAAGGCTGAATAGAAACTTCTACCCGTTACTCGCCGCCAAGCGGGCCGGCCTCTTACTGCCCCAAGCCAAATATCTGAACCATCCCGCACGTCTTGGCATGCGAATGATGCCCTTGATCGGCCGTTTCTTCATGCCCCTGGCCTTCAGGACCAACGTCCCCGGCTACCGCCGCATTTAGTAGGGGGGCTACACAAAGGTGTCAGGCACCTTTGTGTAGGCTCCGATCCTGGCGCTACACAATATCCAAAAGACCTACACAAAGGTGCCTGACACCTTTGTGTAGGTGACACCTTTGTGTAGGTCTTGGTTAGAGTCGTCTCATCCAGATGCCCGCATCCTGCAATCCTGCCCGGATCTCAGCCTCGGGATATTGGAACGGGCACATAATGGAGTCATTCACGATCATCAAGTCGGTTGGATGCATAGGAAATTTAGCGGGAGCAAAAAATACCGCCGAATCCACCTCATCGGTTTGAAACCCGCGGGATACTTTATCTCTCGCACGACCGTCGTAGCAATGCATAATGAAGTGGTAGTCGCCGATGTCCCGATTACCGATGATCTCATATGCAGAAAAGCATCCCAGTAGATCTACTTGGATTCCCGACTCTTCGAGGACTTCCCGCTTTACCGCATCATTCATCTTTTCCAGATACTCGATGCTGCCGCCCGGGAGTATCCACTGGCCGCGATAAGGGCCTCTCTTTTGCCTGACAAAAAGGACTTCCCCCGCTTGGTTCATAATGACAGCGGTTATTCCAGCGACTATCCG
>MELM01000029.1:17003-20845 GCA_001767605.1 Candidatus Solincola sediminis
AGATGCGGGTTCGACCATGGTCTTGCTCATCGTGTCGGTAATCATTGCTTTAGGCCTCCTAGGTATCCTTTCCGACTCTTCTCTTGAATATACTGCTCGGAAGGCCACCAGCGTATCGTCCTTTGGTATGAGAAATCCCGGGAAAATCCGGTAAATCCCGGTATTTGGCAGTATTGCTTGATGAGGCTCCCTGAAGAGCACCAGCGGAAAGCTTAAGCGGCTGTGATCAGGCGCTAATCTCGTTTAGCCGCCGGCGTATCACTTTGTGCCTATGTTGAAAAACGGTGTGAATGAACCAGGCGGTCACTCCCTTTACCCATCTGGGTTCAAATGTCAGGTAATCAATTATCCGGCTGCCATTAGCTGTTGTCACGACCCGTCTGTCGTGACGCCACAGCTTCATTGAACCCATCGGAGACTCTTCGACAAATCCTTCACCGTCTCTTATTTCGATGAGCGTGAGGTCGGAGTGGTCAATGGGGAGAAACCCGAATAAATATATTCTGCTGTGAAAAAGCATTTTGCCGGGGGTGATTTCCAGATCCTTGATGCTCTCGGCACCCGGCGGGACCGTCATTCGTAAGTAAGGCCACATTTCCGCTGAGATGCCTTTTAGCGAGGTAATCCCCCCCCAGGCATCGGCGCTGGATGCCGTAACTTCCGATTCGAATGTAAATTCAACGGCGGACATGATGTCATCGCCTCCCATGTTAATCCCCAGCCTTTGATCCGGTATCTCTCTTATGCTTCCCTCGAAATGCGGAGCTGCTTCGATTATATTTAAGCAATGGCAATTTGGCCATCCAATTCCGCAGCTAATTCACCTATGATTGACAATCTTCGTGGCCGCTGCCGCTGTTATAATAAATGCGATCCCGGACTATCGGGGTTTGAGGAAAGGAGCGGTATGGATGCCTCAAGCATCATAGAAGATTGCCTCCGGTTGTGGCGAGATCCTTATCCTCATCTGGCCGGGCTGCGGGAGCAGGGCGAGAAGCCGATAGCCTACTTTTGCACTTATACGCCTGAAGAAATCCTGCATGCGGCCGGACTCACCCCGATTCGCCTCATGGGATCGGTGAGGACCATATCTCATGCCGATGCTCACCTGCAGGCCTATTGTTGCTCCCTCGCCCGCACCGATCTCGATATGGCCCTTGCCGGGGAGCTCGATTATCTGGAAGGCGCGGTCTTCGTGCAGACGTGCGACACAATGATGCGCCTCTCCGACATCTGGCGGCGAAACACTTCCTATCCTCTTCACGCCGACCTTGTCCTGCCCGTAAGAATGGGTGAAGACACGTCGCTTCCCTTCCTCGAGGGCGAGGTGCGCCGCTTGCGCAAAACGGTTGAGGATTACGTCGGACACGGGGTCTGGGACGATTCGCTGGAGGAAAGCATTCATGTCTACAATCGCAATCGCCACCTCTTGAACAGGCTGCACGATCTTCGGGCGAACAAGCCGGGCATCATCGACGCCCTTTCAGCTATGGCTGTCGCCACCGCCGGCTTCTGGATGAAGAAGGAAGAGCACAACCAACTCCTGCACACTTTGCTCGAGAGCCTCGAGGAAGAACAACCACAAAGCGAGGCGAAAACGCCGTTGCTGGTAAGTGGCGGTATTTGCTCAACGCCTGATTTGTTCGAGCTTGTAGCCGAACTCGGAGCCGACGTGGTCGAGGACGACTTATGCAGCGGCCGGCGTTATTATGAGGATCTGGTAGAAACAAACATGTCGCCGGATGAAGGGCTCGCCAGACGCATGTGGCGTAGAAATAATTGCCCGTCAAAACATCAAACCCAAGAGGATCGAGCCGCCCGGCTGTTGAAATCTGCGGGGGAGAGCGGCGCGGAAGGGGTCGTATTCTACGTTCAGTCTTTCTGCGAACCCCACCTCTTCGATATACCCGATCTGAGAAAGCGCCTGCAGGATGAAGTCGGGCTTCCTTCCCTCGTCCTCGAGAGCGAGCTGCAGAGTTTTTCGAGAGGACAGATGAGGACCAGGCTGCAGGCCTTCATAGAAACCCTGCGACCGGAAATATGATCGACAATCCGGCTTTGAAGGGAGGCAGATTGGAGCAGAGCGAGGAGCAGAGGAAGGCGGATAAGGAGAGGCGCCGGATAAAGTCCACGGATGCCGTGCGAGACCTCATGATGAAGTACTACGTAGAGGCCAAAGGCGCCGAGGGGACTGATAAACCCATTGCATGGATCACCAGCGGCGCCCCGGTCGAACCGCTGATTGCATTCGATGTCATACCTATATATCCGGAAAACCACGGTGCCATGTGCGGTGCGTCGCATATGAACGTCGAATTATGCGAGGCGGCGGAAGCCGAGGGATTTTCCCGGGACCTTTGCTCTTATGCACGCGGCGATATCGGCAGCGCGCTAACCAAAGGCGGCCCGATAGGGGGTTTGCCCCGTCCGGATTTCCTCGTTTGCTGTAACAATATCTGCAACACCGTCTTGAAGTGGTATGAGGAGCTTGCCCGCTTCTTCGATGTACCGCTTTTCATTTATGACACCCCATTCGTTCGTGGCGAACTATCAGCACATGCCGCCGAATACGGCCTGCGCCAAATGGAAGAGTATATGATGTTCCTGGAAAATAATACCAGGGAGAGCTACTCCGAGGAACGCTACATCGAAGTCGCGGCCCGATCTCTCGCCGCCGGAAATCTCTGGATGGAGGTTCTGGCCTGTAACCGGAATGCTCCGGCTCCCATGACCTGTTTCGATGCTTTCATATTTATGGCGCCTATCGTCACCCTCCGCGGAAAGCAGGAGGTGGTGGATTTTTATCAGGGATTGCTCAGGGAAATGCGGGACCGCATCGAACAGGGGATAGGAATCCTGCCCTCCGAGAAATACCGAATCCTTTGGGATAATATTCCAATATGGTACGAACTGCGGAACCTCGGCCGCCTCTTCCTCGAATTGGAAACATGTCTGGTGGCCGATACCTACACCAGTGCGTGGTCATTCGGCGATGTCGAGATCGAAAATCCCCTGGCGAGCATGGCAAAGATCTATAACGAAATTTATCTGAATATTAACTTGGAACGCATGAGCGAGAAACAGGTTTCTCTGGCCGAGAACTTCAAGGTGGACGGAATGATTCTACACTCCAACCGCAGCTGCAAACCATACTCCCTGGGCCAGTATGACCTGGCCCGTGAATTCACACGCCGGACCGGCCTCCCAACCCTGATTATCGAAGCCGACCATACCGATTCGCGCTGGTACAATCGAGCGGAAGTCGAAAATCGAATTCGCGATTTTGTGGAGAACCTGCTTGGCTAGTACTTGATTTTAAGGCTGCCGGATAAGGGTCAGAAGCATCTTGAAGCGTTCATCGGCTTTAACTGCGTGTGGAATTCCGGCGGGCATAATAATCATTTCACCTGGCCCCAGCCGGAAAGTCTCGCCTGCTATTATCACCCGGGCCCGTCCTTCGAGGATGCTGACCACGGCGTCAAATGGCGCAGTATGCTCACTGAGACCTTCGCCCGCATCAAATGAAAAGACGGTTATCGTTCCTTTTTCCCCGCTGATTATTTTCCGGCTGACAATCGCGCCATCCTGATAGCCGACCAGGTCGCCCGCCCGCAGGACCCTTCCCTTCAAATCCCGACCTTTACTTTCGGGCTTTTGCCCTTCCATCGATAACCCCCATTCCCCTAGTCGGACAACCGCATCAGGTGTTCATTGCAAAGGCTTTTGGAGCCAGTTCCATTCGCAAGTTACCCCGCGATATCTCCCAATCGACATTACTTTCCAGGTCGAAGGCAGTTTCGAAAATCCCTTGCATCATACCCACCACCAGGTGAGGGACGGCA
>MELM01000029.1:20853-23268 GCA_001767605.1 Candidatus Solincola sediminis
AACCAGCATATAAAGCCCGCGTTTCCCGATCTGCAGTTCACGTAGATTGCCCAGTCCGCGTAGTGCCAACTGCGACCTGAAATCACCAGCGTCCCTTACGCTTTCGAACGAGTAGAATCCGGTCTTCGTAAATCGTCTTTGCGCCTCGACTATCGTCCGCGGAATCGTCTCCCCCAGTTCCGCCTCCAATTCCACAAAGATCGGGTCAAGATACTGTGAACCGATGACCGCCATGCGGTGCCTCAACGCTTCATTGAAAATGACACCTCGTTCAATGTACCAGCGGCAAACCGAGAGCGCCTTCGGAGCATCACAGGTCGGGCACCTTTCGTGTTCAAAATCTCCGTCATGGTGTTCGTAGCGATCGGTTTTCATCCTTCCCCTGAAAGCGCGCGGATGAGGCGAAGGAAAGGCGAAGATGTTGTATTTATCCGGCCCGACCTCCGAATAGGTCACCGCATAATCGGTGTCCAGGATTGCTTCCATGGCGGCGCAATGGGAGGCGGCGGAGATGGGTACCGAGAATGGCTCGCTGATGCTTACAGTGAAGAAGTCCTCGCCGTCCCCTTCATACCGCATGTCCACGAATTCGTAGCTGCCGTATCCCATGGGCCTGCCCAACTCTCTGAATCCATCATCGATTGCCTTGAGGCTGATTTCCTTTGTTCTGACCTTCTCCCGGGTCTCTTTCGGGACGAAAAGCCTCAAATACATTCGTAGAGCTCTTCTCACGGCGCCTATGAGTATATTTTCCACCGGCCTGCCGATTATGTTGCCTATTTCGGTGAAAAGCGGATCGAGGTTATCACTTTCCAGAAATATCACTCTGTGCCCGTCATCTCTCGCTTGCACCATCTCGCCGTTATTAAGCCAGGTGTGCTCTTTTGTCACCAACGTCGGCACTTTGCACTCGGGACATGCTTCCAATTGATACACGGTCCAGCCCTTTTCCATAATCTTATGTTCAAATCAACAGTTTTTTTATCGTTTGTTGCAGGACAGCGCTTTAATCATGGTGGTTTCAACCGGAAGCGTCTCGTAAATAATATGTAAAGCATAGCAATCCAGCCTCACGTGGGAGGACGGGCATGAATCCTCAGAAGATAGCAGGTTCAATCCTTGACTGCCGGGCAAGCGGGTTCGCGGTAGACCTGGCAAGCAGGCTCATTCTTGTCGACCGAGTGCGTAAGCCTTTGCTTTCGCTGTCGGAGAAGTGGATTGGATACTACTCGGCAAAGCAGGATAAGAGGGCGGGAATGACACCGAGGATCATCAAGGAAAAGCAGTTGGCCATGAGAGCGATTCTGAACAGCATCGACCAAGCGGTCGAAAAAGGTTATCTGTCCCGCGACCTTATTCGGACTATCATGCCTCTCTGGGGAAAAGCGCTCTGCGCAAGCGAGGCGGCAGGGTCGGCATCCAGGCGCTTCAAGGAGGAGCACGGCTGCGAGCCCCCCGGCCTCATCGCTATCAGCCCCGGTCATGCCTGTAACCTCCGATGCCGGGGTTGTTACGCCGCCTCGGACGGCATGTCTTCCAAACTGCAATGGTCGACCGTCGACCGCATAATAACCGAGGCGAAGGAGTCGTGGGGGATATTTCTTGTGGTACTGACGGGAGGGGAACCGCTTGCCTACCGCTCCGAGGACAAGGATGTCATCGATCTCATGGAAAAACACCAGGACTTGCTATTCCTTATATTTACAAATGGCACCTTGCTTGATGAAGCTATGGTTCAACGGATGGCGAAAGTCAACAACATGACAACCGCCTTATCGGTCGAAGGCATGCGTTCGACAACCGACGGTATTCGCGGTGAAGGCATATTTGATAGAGTGGTCGAGGCATTGGGCAGGATGCACGAGGCGGGGGTCACCGTCGGTATATCGGCGACGGCCACCCGCTTCAATTGCGAAGAAATACTATCCGACGAATTCCTTGACTTCTTTTTTAACGATTTGGGCGCTTTTTATGGTTTCATCTTCCAATATATGCCAATAGGACGTTCCGGGGATACGGGCATGATGCCGACTCCCGAGCAGAGACTTTGGATGTGGCGGCGAGGTTGGGAGGTCGTGGAGAAGAAGAAGCTCTTCCTCTTCGACTTCTGGAACTATGGGACCATAGTCCATGGCTGCGTTTCAGCGGGAAGGCAGAAGGGGTACATGCACATCGATTGGGACGGTAACATCACCCCTTGCGTTTTCGCTCCCTACTCTGTAGGGAACATTAATAAGCTGTACTCACAGGGCGGACAACTAGACGATGTGTGGAGCTCACCTTTCTTTCAAGCGATTCGAGGCTGGCAGCGGGAGCGGGGTTTTGAACGTGGGAGCTTGCGGGATGAGGATAATTGGTTGATGCCTTGTCCGATCAGGGATCACCATATGCAGTTCAAACAATGGCTGGACGAGT
>MELM01000029.1:23279-26915 GCA_001767605.1 Candidatus Solincola sediminis
GCCGAACCAGGCATGATTTCGCCAAACCTGGACGAGGAACTGTTCCATAGCGAGCTGATTCAGTACGGGGACGAGCTTAGGAATGTGTTCGGGCCGATATGGCGAAAGGAATACCTGGGAAAACCCTAACCCCCAAACGCGCCCCTCTGCAAAGGGGTCTGGTACGTTTGTAGAGCCCACTGCCGTCCGGCCGATGCTATAATCTCTTAAGCGTTCTGCGTCTGCGATTTTAAAAAAGGGTGATTAAATCCGAGATGGCGGCTGACCAGGCACCGGAGCATGAGAGCCTTTTCTCCAAGATAAAAGTCCCTTTGATCTGGTTCGTAGTGCTGGCAATGGCACTCGGCTTGTTCGTGGCCCTCATGGTCCCCGCCACCTTCCCCGACATTACACTCAACCGCGTGAGCTTCACTAATACCTATTCCGGTGGTGAGAGGATAGAAGGTCTCCTGCTCACACCCAAGGAAAACGCGGCCGATCCGATGCCCGCCGTCGTATTTTCCCATGGCATTGTCGCCAACAAAGAAATCTACCTTTCGCTTTACAGGGATCTGGCTCGGAGGGGGATAGCTGTCCTTGCCATCGATCTTCCCGGTCACGGCGGTTCGGGAGGACATTGCGACATAGGGACCGTGGAATACAAGGCCATTCTCTCCGCTTACGACTGGCTCGTCGGTAACCACCCGGAGATTGATGCGAGCCGGGTAGCGGCGGCGGGACATTCTCTGGGCGGGATCGCCAGCACACAAGCAGGCCTTTTCCAGCCCGAGAAAAAGTTCTGTGCAGTGGTGGCGATCTGGTGCTGGCAGAGCCAGGAATCGGTAATCGAAACTATTATGGGCAGCCCGCCTGAACTGGTGTGGGACATATGGCCTTTTCTCATATTCTCCAGACAATACGACATCAAGGACCGGTCAGCCTTGAACGACCGCGATATTATTTCGCGCGTAGGCCCGGGCACGCCGCCCAACTATCTGGTGATCTTTGGCAATCTCGACGAAGCAGGAACCGTCGAGCAGGAGCGAGAACTGATGGCAAGGGCGGCCGGACTGGACGATATAGAACCGGGGGAGGTCTATGGTTCCTTCGAGGACGGCAGTGCCCGGGGACTGATCGTTACCCACGACGATCATATAATGGAAGTATTTTCATCGGACGTTTTCAGGGGCATGTACGACTGGCTCTCGTCGAGCTTCGGTATGCGCGCCCGCGGCTCGGTGGCCATACCCCTCATCCGTTTTTCTCTCTGGGCTTGGATCTACGGGCTCGCTTTTCTTCTCGGCTTCTTGCTCCTGGTTATCGTTTTCAAGCTGCTGAAAAATCGCATTTCCAGCCCTTTCTTTCTAACCCTCCCGGGTCCCTTGTATGCTCCGCCCCGGCAGACACAGATGGCCATACTCTCCGTTATCTTCTTCCTTCTTGCCTGCGTCTTTACTTTTCCCCTGGCGATCGCCCTGGAATTGAAGGTTCTGGTCCCATTCCTCGTCGGCGACGTCGTATCTTCGATAGCCGTAGCGCAAGGCTTGATGGTGCTCGCGGGCCTATTGGTGGGGCTGCTTGTCTATTACGGGCTCGCGGCCGATTTCAAATCAATCCCTTTCGCCGAAAAAAGCAAAAAAATAGCGTTATCGTTATTGCCACCCTTGGTCGGTTTCGGCCTGCTGCTCGCGCTCTATGCACCCTTGGCCCACCTTTTATATCTAGGGCCCGGCCTACCATATGCCTGGGTGCCTATTTCCCTCTATATCGTGCTGGTTACGCTGCTCTTCTGGATCGAGGGAAAGTACTTTCATCTCTTCCTGCTGCCCCTTTTCGGGGAGTCGCCCCGGGGCAGTAGGAAGTTGGGTTATATAGCCGGGGAGGCAACGGTGAGGGGGCTGGGCAATGCCTTCATCTACCTGCCGTTCCTCATAACCCAACCTCTGCTTGTCATCGGGAGACCCGGTTCGATTCGCATGCCGGTTCTACTCGCCGTCTTCCTTATCGCTTTCCCCGCATATTTTTTTGTAGCCTGGATCAACCTCTATTTCCACAACAGGAGGATTTCGCTTCTCCTACCATCACTGGCCCTGGTGCTGGTCCAAGCCTATGTACTCACTACCTTCATAAGCGCTCGCTAGCTTCTTTTGGAGATAGAGCGAAAAGGAGAGGACCCAGGCGATCAGAGAGAAGACCGCAAGCCACTCCAGTACGGCGATCATCCAGATATTCGGGCGTGAAGCCAGGCTGGGATTCAGCACGGCGGTAGGTGTGGCGCTCGCTTGGATGGCAAGGATCAGTAGGGCGAAGAGGGCGAAGGAGACGAATCCGGGCACGATCAACCATTTCGAGACTCGCCGGGATCTATCCCTGGCAATTGTGAGGTTCGTAATAATTATGGCTACAAAGGCACCGTAGAAGAAAAAAACAGAAACGGCTGTATGCGTCGATCCGTGGTTTATGGGATAAATGCCGACGAGGACGGCAGAGGCGGCGGCAAAGATGCCGATTGCGGAAGCGATATACCCGGGGCGGCTCTTCAGGTAAAGGCCCAGGCCGAGCATGAATATTATAAGCAACAGGCCGCCGGCGATCGTGCAAAGGTTGAATATGGTGGATAACCGGGACACGCCGGGCTGGCCGAGTTCGGATACGAAATGATTTAATGGTGAAAATAATTCTCCGGCTCTGCCTCTGTAGGCTATAGCCGGGATTATCCAGCCGAGGAGCAGAACCACCGCCCCCAATCCCCCTGCATAAGGGGCTAAGGGAATAGGGTCGAGCTTCGGCATAAACATCTTCATATATGTAGCTTATACATATTCCTCATGAAAATACGCTCTTGAGGCCCGATCCCTTGCAGGACAAAGGGCCGATCGGCACCGTGCGGGTTTTACAGTTACTCTCTCACTTGCCCCGCCAAGAGGCCCACTTTCTCTTCGCGCCCGCCGTTGGTGCTAACCGGCCCGACCGTCCCGGACTTTCCTTTCAACAATGTCATAGTTCCCGGCGCTGGTCGGCCTAAACAGGATTCAGGCATAGATTTTCTGGGGATTATTTTAAGGGGATAAGCATCAAGAACAGGCCCGTTTTGCTGAAGCGCCCGGGTAGATCAGACTGCGGTTTCCAGATACTGATCTTCGAGTCTCTCGATCATATCAAGCAGCGCCTGCATGTGTTGGGCTTTTTCCTCGAAGCGCTCCTCGAGCGCTTTTCTGAGAACGATGCGAATAGTCTCCAGAAGATCTCGAGGATCGAATGGCTTGGATATATATCCATCACTGTCCTGAATCCAACCATCAAGCACGTTAAGATCATCGGAGAGAATGCTCATAACAACTACAGGAATCCGAGCTGTGATAGTATTGCTTCTCAAACCGGCCAGAACATCAAAACCGTTGAGTTCCGGCATGTTGATATCGATTAGTATAAGATCGGGGTCATCCCGAAGCGCCTTCCTGAGCGCTTGCTTTCCTGAAGCGACCTTTTCAGCTTTATAATTGTTCATTTCGAGAAGGTTGACCAGAAGATTGGCCAAGGTCGCATCGTCATCCACTACCATTATCTTCTCTGCCATTTTCCTCGCCTCCGTTCGGCTTCCGTCCACAAATCTATTTCAATAGTCGGTGTTTAGCGGAGGAGTCAGCAGAGGCCACT
>MELM01000029.1:27017-31256 GCA_001767605.1 Candidatus Solincola sediminis
CCACTTTCTTAGAAGCTTGTTGATGTTGAGGCACGACCCCAAGATTAACACCTTTATTGACCCTTTAGAGGTTGGAGGGTTTTTCCTCGAGTGTGGCCTGAGTCTGTTTCTTATCGGTGCCCCGGTAATATTCGATTGACACCGTATCGCCAACTCCGCGCTTGCGCAACTCAGCCACGAGCTGATCCATCGATGCAATTACGGTGCCATCGACCGCGATGATGATGTCCCCGGATTCCAGGCCGGCTTTTGCGGCCGGGGCATTGGCTTGAACAGAGCGGATGATGGCCCCCTTATCGATAGGAAGCTTGTAGCGGTTGGCAGTGTCCGGATCGAGTGTGCTCCCGCTTACCCCCAGCCATGCGTGTACGACAAAGCCTTTATCAATTAGCTGGTCGATTACGGGCTTCGCGTCGTCTATCGGGATTGCGAACCCGATGCCTTCATTCCCGCCGCTTTGAGAGACGATTGCGGTATTAATTCCAATCACGTCCCCCACACTGTTTACCAGCGGACCTCCTGAATTACCCGGATTGATTGCCGCATCGGTCTGAATCACATTGATCAAGGGCGATCCTTGCCCTCCCGAAACATTGCGGTTTAGAGCGCTTATGATCCCGGATGTTACGCTGCTCTCGAAGCCCTCCGGGCTGCCACAGGCAACCGCCAGCTCACCAACAACAAGGTCTCCCGAGATGCCCAGGGTGGCAGCAGGGAGGTCAGAGTCATCGATTTTGATTACTGCTATATCGGTATCGGGATCGCGGCCTACCAATCTGGCATCGAAGGTTTTCCCGTCCCGCAAGGACACCTTTGTCGATGATGCATCCTCCACGACATGATTGTTCGTCACTATATAGCCATCTGAACGATAGATCAGCCCCGATCCGATGCCTCCACCAAGTGTATTCAGTTGCACCTCGATGTTGACGACGGAAGGGAGGATCTTTCCGGCCGCCTGTACCACGGCTTCCTGTCCGCCCTGAGTGACCCTCTCTTGCACAGTCCGGATTTCCTGCACCGGCTGGTTGTGCTGCTTGTTGGTCAGGACATCAATCGGATTCGCTCCGAGAATCGTGGGCAGGAGGAACATCATAGCGACGGCGGCAACAATGCCGGCAACAATGGCCAGGAAGATGATTTTGCCTGGGCTTTGCCGATTAGGTAGGGGCAGGAAGGGAGGCTGGGGCGGTATCTGTTTTCCGTTCATGCTTTCGGTCATTCGAACCATCACCTCAATTCACTAAGACATGAAGTCCGTTATTCCAGCGGCTTCTATTATGACGGATAGTTGCTGTAAGGATTGTAATAAGAAATTGTTAAGAATCTATTAATACTTCTCATCTCTATCGATGGTCCTCGGCCGGCTCGATTCCACCCTCCCGGGCCTGACTAATTTCCATATGGTCGGCACCTGGGCTACTTCAGCCGGCGCCCTGTTCGCTAACGCGCTCTCCGGGAAGACGATCATCGAATCATTGTAACCACACAACTTCGTTCTTGGGATAAGATATACGCATTGAAGTCCATGTCAGCGAGGAGTTGATTATGCTTTATCGTAAGATCGAAAAAACCGGGGACAATCTATCGATTTTAGGCTTCGGTTGCATGCGGCTCGCGGGCGGGCAGGCGGCGATTGACGAGGACAGGGCGACAAGGCAGATCCGGTTCGCGATAGATCGAGGAGTCAACTACATCGATACCGCCTTCCCTTACCACTTGGGCACTTCGGAACCCTTTCTCGGCAGGGCGCTCACGGATGGCTACAGGGAAAAGATAAAACTCGCAACCAAGCTGCCGCCCTGGATCACAAACAGCCAGCAGGATATGGATAACATTCTTGCCCAGCAGTTGGAGAGGCTCCGCACCGGTGCAATAGACTACTATCTTCTGCACGCATTGGATGCCGGGATCTGGGCAAAGCTGGAAGGCCTGGGTGTCCTCGATTTCCTCGATAAGGCCAAGGCGGCAGGTTTTATTGTCAATTCAGGGTTTTCCTTCCATGGTGAGCTCGAGACTTTCAAGGAAATCATTGATTCCTATGATTGGGATGTCTGCCAGATTCAGTACAACTTCCTTGATGATAAAGTTCAGGCGGGCACAGAAGGCCTGGAGTACGCCGCTTCAGCGGGACTCGGGATCATAATCATGGAGCCGCTCAGGGGTGGCGGTCTGACCGGGAGGATTCCCGCCGAAGTCCAGGCGATATGGGATAAAGCCGAGGTCAGGAGGAGCCCGGCGGAGTGGGCCCTTCGTTGGGTATGGAACCGGCCGGAAGTGAGCGTTGTTTTATCCGGGATGAATGAGGAATCACAGGTCGAGGAGAACCTGCGCATCGCCGATGAAGGCTACCCCGGGTCTCTCACTGAAAAGGAACTTGAACTTGTGGGGAGGGTGGAGAAGACTTATAGAAGCCTGATGAAGGTGGGCTGCACCGGTTGCCGCTATTGCATGCCCTGCCCGCAGGGAGTCGACATACCGAGTTGCTTTGATGTCTATAATATCAAGCATGTGTTTGCCGCCCAAGATGCGCAATTGATTTATACGGTTCGCAATGGTGCGCTGGCGGGAGAACCTTCTTATGCTTCGCTCTGCACGGAGTGTGGTACTTGCGAGGACCTCTGCCCGCAGGGCCTGGATATTCCGGCCCTCCTTAAAGACGTAGCCGCCGAATTCGACAAGGGCCTGATCTAGCGCGCTAGAAGCACGCTTGATGTCATTGCCGGGTCCTCCGAAGCAATCCAATCAATGACGTTGGCATATAAACGCAGCGAAGTGGTTAGCTGACTTTTCTTCTGCTCGATCCGGCACCGGTTTTTTTGGCTGTGCCCTTCTTCTCTGTTGGCTTCTTTCTCGCCGCCGGCCCGGCCGGTTCCTCTTTGCTCCTCACCTGCTTGAGGCTCTTTTCCAATGCCGCCATCAGATTAATCACTTTACCTTCCTCGGCCGCCGGTGGTGCAGTGACCACCCTTTCGCCCTTGGCCTTCTTATCTATGAGGTCCATAACTTTTTCCCGGTACTCATCCTTATAGTCCTGGGGATGGAAATCGGCCGCCAATGCTTCAATCAACTGCTTGGCCATATTTAGCTGTCTCTCGTCGCCCTTCTTAGTCTCGTGTTCCACAGTCTCCAGGTCGCGAGTACTAACGACTTCGTCGGCGAAGCGCATGACTTCCAGGCATAAAACATGATCCATGGGGCGAATGGCGGCAACATATTCACGGTTGTGGAAGACGAACTTGCCTATGGCCGTTTTCTTCATCTCCACCATAGCCTGTATCAGCAAGGAGTAGGCCTGCCCGCCGCCTTCCTCGGCAATGAGATAATAGGGGCGGTCATAGTAGATGGGATCTATCTGGGATATGTCCACAAAATCGGAGATCTCGATCATTCTCGTTTTCTTGGGTTCTATGGCCTCGAGTTCTTCATTTTCCACCATGACGTACTGGTCGGGAACGATTTCGAAACCCCTCGCCGCCTCCTTGCGAGGCACCTCTTTTCCGTCGACCGGGCATACCATCTTTTGCTGCAGCCGAGCGCCGTCTTCCCTATGAAGCATATGGAAGCGAACGCTTTTATCCGTCACGGCGGTCACCAGGGCAACCGGAATATTCACCATCCCGAAACTTATATAGCCACTCCAAAGGCTCTTGGGCATTGCTCCTCCTTTCGAGGATCTCTTACCATGATTATTTCAACTTAGCAATATCTGGCAGCTCTTGCTCCATCTTCAGCACCGGTGCAAACAAATCCCCGTATTCCTCCGCCCGCTTGATAACATCCTTGGTCTCGAAGGAAAGAGCGCGAGGGTTCTTCTTCTCGATTGCCCTGTCTACTTCTTCCCAGGTTACAGGCGTGGAAACGGTAGGCCGGGGTTGTGCCCGCAATGAATAAACGCTTACCGTCGTCTTGTGCTCGTCGTTCTGGCTCCAATCTATAAAAATCTTACCCTTGCGCAATGCCTTGCGCATATTGGAGACGATGTCGTTTGGATAAGCTTTTTCCATGGTCAGTGCGAGGGCATGCGCGAAAACCTTGGTTTCCTTGAAGGTTGTCTCGGTATTCAAAGGGATGTAAAGGTGCAGACCCTTCCCTCCGGAAGTCTTTGGAAAGCATTGTAGGCCCACTTCGGAAAGGAGGCCCCTGAGATTTCGTGCCGCAATGGCACAATCGATGATGTTTTTGTCCGGACCGGGGTCGAAGTCAAAAGCTATCAACGTCGGACGCAGGACGTCCGGG
>MELM01000029.1:31284-34438 GCA_001767605.1 Candidatus Solincola sediminis
ACGAAGCCAGGTTCGCGACCCAGACAAGGCTTGCTCGGTCGTCAACGGTGCAAAAAGTCACCGGTTTGGTCTTGCCTGCCCTCGTCGTCGGCACCCACTTCGGACGGTAAACCGGACATGATTTCTCATAGAAATATTGTGCCGTCACTCCATCGGGGTAGCGTTTCATGGTCAGGGGTCGCTTTTCGAGATGAGGCAGAATGAAGGTGGAGATGGCGATATAGTAATTCAATACATCCGCCTTCGTGAATTTGGCCTCGGGATAAAGGACCTTATCCAAATTGGTGAGAGCAAGATCCCTGCCGTTCATACTGACGTGAATATTGGCGGGGTTCTCTTTTAAATAGCCTTTGCTCCCGGCAATCTCATCGATGGTGCGGCCGGTAAGTACGGACCGGGTCTGCTTCTCCAGAACGCCGTTGTCGGCGGCATCTTCGTCCCGCATCTTTACCAACAACCAGGCTTCGTCTTTGCCCTCTTTTATGCGGGTGAGGGCAAAACCACCCTTGAGCTTTTCTCCCTGCAGCCAGATCTCGACGTGTCCATCGCGGATGTTTTCCGTCACAGAATTGTCGTTTCCCCTGGGCTTCAAATTGAGGAAAATGCCTCGGTCCCAAACCTCGACTGTTCCGGCTCCATATTCGCCCTTGGGTATAACCCCTTCGAAATCGGCATATGAAATCGGATGGTCCTCGGTCCGGATGGCCAGCCGCTTATCCTTTGGATTCATAGATGGCCCTTTGGGTATCGCCCATGACTTCAAGACCCCATCCGATTCCAACCTGAAGTCATAGTGCAGTCTCCTCGCCTTATGCTCTTGCATCACGAAAAGGCTGCTCGTTCCCGGTTGGCCGATCTCAGCCGCCGGTTCCGGAGTTTTCTCGAAGTGCCTTTTTTCCTCATATTCCTTGAGCGCTTTTTTTGGCATGGCTCCATCTTTCGGCTTGTTCTATTAATTTCTAATCTTCCCTGCATGCATTGCCGTCTAACGCAGCCCAGAGCCGGGGAACAATAAATAAAAAGTGTCAAAAAAGCCGGAAGGGAAAAAGATGGCAGATAGGCCAGGCATTGAAGGGGCGCTCCAAGAGACGAACAATCAGCCCGCAAAGACGCCCCAGCCCTCATGGATACAACCCATGCTCGCCACTTTGACGAGGGAGCGTTTTTACAAAAAAGGTTGGATATATGAACACAAACTCGATGGCCAGCGCTGTCTTGCTTTCAAGCAGGGAAACGATCTTCGTCTATATTCCAGAAACAGGAAACTGATTAATAACAGCTACCCCGATTTGCTGGAGGCGCTTGCCAAGGAGCCGGTGCCGGAATTCATCATCGATGGTGAGATCGTCGCCTTCAAGGGCGGGCGGGCCAGCTTCGAGCTTCTTCAGAACAGGATGCACGTCCTCAACCCACGAGGCGCACTGAGGGAAAGAGTCCCCGTCCTTTATTATATTTTTGACATCCTGTATTTGAACGGTTACGACATGATGAGGCTGCCCTTGCTTGATAGAAAAGAAACCTTGAAGCATATGCTTGCTTATGAAGATCCGATCAGATATGTCACGCACAAGACCACTGGCAGCGAAAAATATTTTCAGGAGGCATGCGTAAAAGGTTGGGAGGGCCTTATTGCAAAGCGAGCTGACAGTATATATCAGCCGCGGCGCTCCAAGGATTGGCTGAAGTTCAAGTGCGTTAACGAACAGGAGTTCGTCATCGGGGGATGGACGGATCCGCGGAGGAGCAGGATTGGTTTCGGGGCCATTCTAGTCGGCTATTACGATAGGCGTAAGTTGAAATATGCGGGGAAAATAGGCACCGGTTTCAGCGATCAGATACTGAGCCAACTAACCGATACGTTTAACCGCATCGCCACGGATAAATCGCCCTTCGACGATTATGATCCGGGAAAGAAAGAGTTCCATTGGGTCCAACCGAAGCTCATCGCCCAGGTGTCTTTCGCCGAATGGACGAGCGATGGTAGGTTACGCCACCCGAGTTATAAGGGCTTGCGTGATGATAAGAAACCGACTGAGGTAGTGCGCGAAATGTGAGTCCGGCCAAGGGGCTGTACATTGTTGGAGCGCGGGTAATAACCGAGGTCTATTTTCGACCTGCCGCCGAAGTAGGTTTCATCGCGGGAATAGTCCTTCAAGCAAACCTGGCACATTCCGAATTCAATCGAGCCGGCGCTCCCGCAATGATCGCAATGGTTAGGTTTGGACAAGGCTCCACCTCCTGTTGGAATTGAGTTTGCTTGTTTCGTTCCCCATTCACCTGATAGCTCATTCGGCTTGTTGAACCGTTTGCTTTAATTCAATCAAAGAAGAGCCGGTAAAACGCGATAGGAAAGGTGGAATAACAGTGAGAATATGAGCGATACGGAGGCGATCGCTTTGAGCCTGAGACCTAGTATCGACCACGCTAACCGGGCTGCTGCTCCGCTGGCAACCTTGCTCGGCCTTTTGATCTTACGCCTGCAGATCGTGGTGAGATTTTTCGCAAATTTGAAGATGCGCTGAGAATAAATTTCTATTATGGGCAAGCATAAGCGGACGGTGAAGGCCATATCACCGCCCGCTCCTGTGGCGCCGACTCTCTCCTCCTAGACCATGTCAGCGCCGGGGGGAGTTTCGTTCAGGATTTCCGGCCCCATATTTTCAGGGGAGCTATTACCGGACCGGTCGCAGTGCCCCGGCATTATGCCCCCGTTGCTTGCCCAATCGGTCACTTCCTCCGTTATTCTGGAGAGCCTTTCGTCCGCCTGATCCTGGGTGATCCCTCCGTTCTCCACCATCTTGGACAAGCGGGTCTTCACCGGCTCCAGAATCTTGTCGATCAGCGTGTTGAGATCGACACCTTTCTCGTTCGCTATCTCAGCAAGCGTCTTTCCTCCCTTGAGCTCGCTCAAGAGGTCCTTGGGAGCCATCCCCAGTTCTTCAGCTACCCCGTCAAGCCCCCGGGCTCCCTTCCGCCCCGGCATTATGCCCCCGTTGCTTGCCCAATCGGTCACTTCCTCCCTTATTTTGGAGAGCCTTTCGTCCGCCTGATCCTGGGTGATCCTTCCGTTCTCCACCATCTTGGACAAGCGGGTCTTCACCGGCTCCAGAATCTTGTCGATCAGCGTGTTGAGATCGACACCTTTCTCGTTCGC
>MELM01000030.1:0-312 GCA_001767605.1 Candidatus Solincola sediminis
GGTGCGTATGGAGTCGAGAGCCACCGATCCTACAACCAGAATGTTCATTTTTACCTCCGCTAATCTCGTCATAAAGAAGATCTGCGGCCTATGCCCGGATTGCCCCTGACTTCGCCGCCGAGCTTCTGCTTCCTTCTTTGCGTCAGCAAGACCAAGTAGCACCCTCCACCCGCCAGGGTACACAGCCAGAAGCTGAAGAAGCGAAACCCCAGGATTGCCGTCGCCAGGACTTCTTTGGGGTATCCGAAGCCGTAGAGTATAGCGCCCAGGCTTACTTCGAAAACACCGAGCCCGGCGGGCGTTAGGGGCAGG
>MELM01000030.1:349-5875 GCA_001767605.1 Candidatus Solincola sediminis
GAATCCCCGGATTTATAGGATGCCCGATAGCGACAAAAACCGTATAGAGGCAGGCAAGATCGAAAAACCAAAAGCCGATGCCGCAACTACCGATGCGAATCAGGCTGCGGCGGTCGCGAAACATGGAACGAACGTAATCGCTGATGTCCCCCACCCATGATTCGACCTCCTCATCGGAAATCGCATTCAGCAGGTGAAAGGCTTTTATAGCATGCAGCAGGGCCACGGCCACCCTCCTCAGCAAGTCAGGCCGAATCAAAACATAGACGCAAAGGAGGACGAACAGGATGGAGCCCGAGGATATTACGATGGCGGTTATGTTATAGCTGAAAGGCAAGCGGCCGGTGGCGAGGGTGAGCAGCAGGCCGCATACGAGCATGGCGATCAAGCCGGCCGAATAGGCCAGATTGGAGATCACCAGTGTCTTCGCCGCAAGCCTTCGCGAAACACCCTCGTTTCTGTACTCCCGATAGTTCAGGTAGACCGTCCCGGCATTGCCACCCGGCACTACGTGCCCGAATGCATAGGCGCTCATGTAAATAAGGGAGAGGCGGGGGAAAGAGAGGCTGCCCCCACCTGACTTCATTACCTCGTAATAGAGGCGGCATATCGAGAGCATGGAAAGCGTTTCGATCGCCAAAGCGACGGGGATCATAAGAAAATTGGCGTTCTTCACTACCGCCAGCATTTCCCGGTCGCCAATGAACTTGGGCACCAGAAGATATAAGCCTGTGCCGAGCAGAAGCAGGATGATTATGTCCCGAATCATATGCCACTGTCGGCGAGGCGGAGCAGCTTCGGCTGCGGCATTGCTTTGGTTGATTTGGATATCTTTGGCCATTTTCATATGATATCACCAGCTCAGCTGATACCGCTCATAACTGCATTCCATCAGTGCATAACTAAGCTTAGAATGTTAAAGTTGAATAAAAGGAAGATAAACGGTATATTTTCAACTGCGAAAATAGCCTTCAAGGAGTGAGAGCAAGATGCCGGCATACGACTACAAATGCCATCAGTGCGAGAACGTTTTCGAAGCAAGACATCCAGTCAGCGAGAATGTAAATAGTTGCCCGAAGTGTGGGGGGAAGGTGCGCCGGGTCTTCCATCCCGTGGGGATTATATTCAAGGGATCCGGTTTCTACAGCACGGACTATAAGTCCGGCTCAAAACCCTCCGGCAACGGCAATGGGGGAGATAAGCTGAGCCCCGACAAAGTGGACCGGGAATTGGAAAAAATAAAAGACGAGGGCTCCAGCGGTACGGAGAAAAAGGCCGAGAAGAGCGAAACCGCTTCGAAGTGTCCCAGCCCGGACACGAAGTAGCTCCGGCCGAGATAGGGGGGTTTCGATGCAGCTGCCGGATGTCAAAATAGGCGTTTTCGGCGGATCGGGATTTTATTCTCTTTTAAATTGTGCGAAGAGTTACGCGATACACACTCCCTACGGCCCTGCCAGCGATCGCTTCATGGTCGGAGAACTGGCAGGTGTGGAAATAGCTTTCCTTCCGCGCCACGGCCGCAATCACCAGTATCCGCCTCATTGCATCAATTATCGGGCCAATGTCTGGGGCATGAGGGAGTTGGGGGTCGAACGGATAATCGCACCGGGCGCCTGCGGTTCGCTCCAGAGGGAGACTCCGCCCGGTACTTTCGTCCTCTGCGATCAGTTCATCGATCGGACGGCAAGACAATGTGCGACCTATTATGACGGACCGGCCGCGGTACATATCAACTGCGCCGAGCCCTACTGCCCCGAGATGCGCGAGGTCTGCGCGAATACGGCTGAGAAGTTGGGGATACCATACCGCGGCGGCGGAACCGCGGTGATCATCAACGGACCCCGCTTCAGCACAAAAGCCGAGAGCAAATGGTATCACTCCATGGGATGGGATGTCATAAACATGACCCAGTACCCGGAAGTCGCGCTGGCTCGTGAACTCGGCATGTGCTACCTGAACATCTCTCTCGTTACCGATTGGGATGTTTGGATAGCGGACGAGGAAGGGGTGGGTATGGTGACGGCGGATGAGGTCGGCAGGGTATTCAAGGCCAACAACGATGAGATGATGCTTCTTCTTCAAGAGATGATTCCAGGCCTCAGTGTAGAGCTCGGCTGCGACTGTGCCGCTATGCTCGATGAGGCCGTGATAAGTCCTTTGGAGCTGGAGGAGACATTCTAATATCGTGATTCCCACGGGCGGCATCCGGATAGGAAAATTCAGGGGCATAGAAATATATCTCCACTGGAGCTGGTTTATAATATTCTTCCTGTTGCTCTGGGTGGTCATGCAATTTTTTCAACTGAACCTGCAATCGCCGCCGGTTCGCTATATCCCAATGGCCATCATCACCACATTCTTCTTTTTCCTTTCCGTACTCCTTCATGAAATGTCACACAGCGTCGTCGCCAATCGCAACGGCGTTCCGATACGGCGAATAACCCTGTTTGTTTTTGGGGGTGTGGCCCAGATGAGCAAGGATGTGACTACACCGAGCGTGGAATTTAAAATGGCGATAGCGGGCCCCTTGACCAGCTACGCCCTTAGTATCACATTCGGGCTGGCTGCTTACGTCGCCGGTATTCTAAGGGCAGGGACCATTTCCTTCGGTTTCCTTCTCCTCGCCGCCGTCAACTTCGGGCTGGGAACTTTCAACTTGATCCCCGGGTTTCCTCTGGATGGCGGCAGGGTGTTGCGGTCCTTCCTCTGGCGCCGTTCCGGCAATCTCGAGAAGAGCACCCGAACAGCGAGCCGGTTGGGTCAAGGCCTCGCCGGCCTTCTCGTAATAAGCGGGATAACAATGATCCTGCTCGACTTCGTGGTGCCCCAATACGACCTTCTGCTCAGTGGCTTCTGGTTTATTCTAATCGGCCTGTTTCTGTTCCAGGCCGCCGTCAACTCTTACCGCCAGGTCCGGATCCGCACCTCGCTTTCACACCTTAAAGTGGGCGACCTGGTGAGGCCGGGAGTGCCGGCCGTCGAGGCATCGACAACACTGGAGGAAGTCTACCGGCTGCACCTGCAGAACAACCCCTCGAGCACGGTTCCCGTTCTTCAACGGGGCAAGTTATGGGGGTCGATCAAGCTCTCCGATCTAAAACCCTTCGATCCTTCGGCTTGGTCCGATACACCCGCCGCTCATGCTGCAAAAGCGACCGCGCGTGAGGATGCTGCAGATGCGGACCAGCCCCTCTTCGAGGCATTCACATTAATGGAGCGCTCCGGCCGAGATTTCCTCTGGGTGATAGATGACGGCCGCCTGATCGGTGTCGTATTTCGGGAAGATGCCCGGCGATTGGCACGCGAATCCGGAGGGGGCAACCGGCCCTGAACATCAGCTATAATTACCCTGCAGGGAGAGACCGCGGATCGCACATCCAAGACTGGAAGGAGTAATCCATGAAAACCCGCATGACGGAACTCTTCGGTGTAGAACATCCTATTTTGCTCTCCGGTATGAGTTGGATCAGCGTGCCCAAGATGGTTGCTGCAGTGGCAAATGCAGGTGGATTGGGACTGCTGGCAACAGGGGTACTCGATAGCAGCGAGACCAGAGCTGGTGTGCATGAAATAAGAGAGCTGACGGATAAGCCGTTCGGGGCGAATGTCTCACTGTTGTTCCCCGGAGCGGCGCAGAACGCGCAAGTGTTACTGGAGGAGAAAGTACCGGTAATAAACTTCTCCCTGGGCAAGGGGGATTGGATCGTGCAAGCCGCGCACGAGTATGGCGGCAAGGTGGTCGCAACAGTCACCACTTATCGCCACGCCAAGAGGGCGCAGGAATACGGGTGTGACGCCGTAATCGCGACCGGCAACGAGGCCGCCGCTCACGGCGAGCAGGTAACGACCATGTGCCTGGTTCCCAGGCTGGCCGGCGCTCTGGATATTCCGGTGATAGCGGCAGGGGGAATCGGGGACGGGCGGGGCCTCGCCGCTGTGCTCGCCCTGGGTGCCGAGGGAGCGGCTATGGGCACGCGGCTCATGACCACCATGGAGAGCCCGCTGCACGAGAACTTCAAACGATTGTCCATCGAGAAGGATTGCTTCGATACCCTCTATTCCAAGCGTTTTGACGGCCTGTGGTGCCGGGTCCTCGACACGGAAGCCGCGCAGAAGGCCATAAAGCAGGGTCTGAATCCGATGAAGATGCTGCAGGCCATTCCTAATTCCCGTTCGATAGCAAAGATGCTCAAGATGCCCTATATGAAACTATTCGTCGGGGTATGCGCCTCGGGATGGAACAATGCGCGGCAACTTGCCTACATGGCCAACGCCTTCAAGCAGATCCGAATCGCGACCGAGAACGGCGATATCCTGAACGGCGTATTGCCGGTAGGTCAGGTAACCGGCCTCCTGGAAGATATTCCCAGTGTGCAGGAAGTAATAGAGCGCACCGTCAGGGAAGCCGAAGAGGTCATGCGCAACCTGGCCGCGAAAGTCTAAGCCTCCCCAATGTGGAGGGCTTGTCATATAAGTTATTTATCTTGTATAATTCATCGCATGGAAGATATCGCCGCTCTTATTAAAAGAACAGCCAGCGGGGAGCCCCCTGTTATAAGCCTTCGGTCAGTCAAAGAACTGGCCGGGAGCGGCGGGCTTTCCCAATTGGAAATCGAAAAAACCGCACTCGCGTCCGGCGTCATCCCCGAGAGGTACGAACGCAACATAGGAACCCTGGGCATAGAGGGACAGGCAAAGCTGCTTGATGCCTGTATGGGAATTTGCGGTCTCGGCGGGCTCGGGGGCCATATTGTTGAATTGCTTGCCCGCTATGGAGCAGGCCATCTGATTCTCGTCGATGGCGACGTGTTTAACGAAAACAATCTGAACCGGCAAATCCTGTGTACCGAGGCGGATTTAGGAAGGGCAAAAGCGGGGGTCGCGGCCGAGAGGGCCGCGGCTATAAATTCTTCCATCCGTGTGACCACTCATCAGGTTTACATCGATCCCGATAATGTCGCCTCGGTCTTCGGCGAAGCACAAGTTGTAATAGATGCGTTGGATAGCGTTTCCTGCCGCCTCGATCTGGAGGAGGGCTGCAGGCAAATAGGAATCCCCCTTGTGCATGGAGCCATTGCGGGGCATTGCGGGCAGGTGATGACCGTATTCCCCGGTGATCCGGGGCTCGAATGCATCTACATCGAGGGCGAGGATAGAGGGGTTGAGACCAGCGAGGGGAATCCGCCGACAACACCTGCCCTGGTAGCCGCCTTACAGGTACAGGAGGCAGTGAAGATTATGTGCGGCGGTGAATTGCTGCGCCATGGCTTCCTGCTTCTCGATACTGCGACCAACCTCTACCAGTTTATTTCGCTTCGTTGAATCATCGCTTGGAGAAAGGAGTTCCCCTTGAAGCGATTCTCTCTGCCTACCTCGAGGCTCTATCTGGGCCTCTCGATCCTGGGGGCGATTCTCGCCGCACTGACTCTCTTCGGCTACTTCAAGAGCATCAGTTCCCGTATAGCGGAAAGCGGCCGGCTGATCGAAGTCGTCGTGGCGGCGAGAGACTTGGAGGCGGGCCAATTC
>MELM01000030.1:5996-10413 GCA_001767605.1 Candidatus Solincola sediminis
TGAACCTTTTCTCGAAAGCTCGCTGCTTCGACCCCAGAGCGGCGGCCTCGCTCAAAACGCCCTTGACCCCGGCTTTCGGGCTTACCCCTTGCCGGCCGGCGCGGTTTCTTTTCCAGTAAGCGAATTATCGGAAGGGACCAGGGTTGATGTCATCGCAGTCGGCAAGCAAGCAACGCGGCCTCTACTGGAGAACGTAGAGGTCCTGGGGGTTTCAGGCAAAAAGAGCACTGTCTCCGGCGATAATTATGTAGGGGCCGCGCAGTCCGAAGATCCCTGCATTCTTCTGCAGTTGACTTGCGACGAAGCCTGCCGTTTGGCCCTGGCCGAGGAGGAGGGGAAAGTAGAGTTGATTTTACGCACCGCGCAAAGGATTTAGATCCGACTCCAGGGAGATATCGCCTGCAAGTGTCCCACCAATGCCTGTAGGAACCGCTCTTCCGTGTCAGTTCCCGTTCCCCGGCTCTCTGTCAACCCTCAACAAGCACAAGCCGATAAAGCAAACGTGTAAGGCTAATGTAGGAGTTTTGCTATGGCAAAAAGAGGGCGTATCCTGATCGCCGACGATAATAAGTTGGTGGTCAAGGTCACGGGTTCTATCCTGGAACAGGCCGGCTATGAAGTCGATGTCGCCCGGGATGGAATCGAGGCGGCCATGAAGGCTTTTTCCCTGCTACCCGACTTGATGGTCCTCGATGTCGAGATGCCCAAGATAAAAGGATACCAGGTCTGCAGATTGTTAAAGGAAGATCCCCTCACGTCCTGGATGCCGATCATCATGCTAACCGGCAGGGAGCATCAAAGTGACATGTTCTGGGGCTTGAAAACCGGGGCGGACGCCTATATCACCAAGGGCTTCAAGCCGGAATCGCTGCTGGAAAAAGCGGAGGAGCTGCTCACCAAGTCGATGGAAGCGCCGGATGCCAAGGAGCTGTCGCGAAAGAGGCGAAAGGACGTCACTGAGGATTATGTTATAGACAAGATAACCGATCTTTTGGATCGAAAGCTCTACGAGACAACTATCTTGAATGATATAGCTTCCCTCTCCGGATCGCTCCAAGATCTGAATGACAGTATCAGTTCGGTCTTCGGCATCCTTGATAGCCTCTTCAATTACAGTGTCGGAAGCCTCCTGTTCCTGGAGGAGTCACAGCTCTATATCTTCGTCAATCACCCGATTTTCAAGGATACGGTGGAGGAGGTGGCGGACGAGACGATCCAGACGGCTGCCGGATATGCATGGGAGATGAAGGAGAGCCATATGGTCGAGCGGGTAATTATAAATCCCAACAAGGTCGTCCACCTACCGCACGAGAAGCAAAAGCCATTGTCCTATATACACGTTCCACTTACCGCCCATAAACATGTCATGGCGGTATTCACGGTGGCCGGGCCGCCGACCCCTGCCTTCCGGCGCGACGCTCCCGCCATCCTCAACCTGATATCGAATGAAGTGACCATGATCTTCGATAATGCCCGGCTTTATGAAGACGCGAAGCGTATGGCTATCACCGACGGCCTGACAAAAATATATAATCACCGCTTTTTCCAGGAGCTTTTCGAGAAGGAATTCAAACGCTCCAGCCGTTATAACACCGTCTTCTCTCTAATAATGCTGGACATCGATTTCTTCAAGCGCTTGAACGATACTCGCGGCCACCTTTTCGGAGACGAGGTATTGAAAGAGATAGCGAGTCTGGTCAAGGGCTGCCTGAGAACAATGGACGTGTTCGCACGGTATGGTGGTGAGGAGTTCGCTATCCTCCTGCCCGAAACTGACATCGAAAGTGCGAGCATGACCGCCGAGCGTATCCGCCGCGCGGTCGAGAATCATGATTTCGGAGCCGATGCCGCCAACCCTGTTAAAGTCACTGTCAGCCAGGGGCTTACCTCCTACCCCTCCTCAGGGATTGAGAAGCGCTCCGATTTGCTTGCTAAAGCCGATGAAGCCCTGTACGAGGCCAAGGAACACGGGCGCAACAGGGTGCGCATAAGAGAATAACCAATTTCTGGTAATTTACCCTTACTTCCAGGCCGGTTCCCAGGTGAGGATCCCCCATAAGCAGAAACCCAAGATACTTTTGGGGCCGCCGGCGAAATCGCACAACGTTATCTACTCAGCATCCTGGGTTCCTACCTACGTTCCGGATCGCGCAAGTCTGAAAATGCGCTTGAAACTTAGTTTTTTCACCGCTTTAGCCGGAACGACTTCAATAATATCATTCTCTTTTTTGCTGTCAATAGGGTAGGGGGTAAAATTATGCGAAAAGTCCAATAATACCATTTATTACCATATGGATGATCGGAATCCGGCACTGCTTCAGCTTGATCGATTCTCCGTGCCCGCCTTCATCCATCGAATGATTCTGCTATCATGTATGAACAAGCGGCAGCCCACGGGCAAGGAGCAGAAATGGTTGATTGGAACGTAAGGGGTTGTTTAATACCTCTGGTTACGCCCTTCGATGCTCGGGGCGGCGTCGATGAACCAGCCCTGCGGAAGCTGGTGAACTATCTCATAGATGAGCAGGCTGCCGCTGGTCTGGTGCCCTGCGGAACGACGGGCGAATCACCAACACTGACAACCGAAGAGCATCTGCATGTTATCGAAATCGTCCAGGAGGAAACGCGGGGGCGAGTCCCGGTGGTCGCGGGGACGGGGAGCAACAGCACGCAGGAAGCCATAGAAATGACCGCTGCCGCGGAGAAGTCGGGCGTCGCCGCCTCACTGCAAGTAAGCCCGTATTATAACCGTCCCACCCAGGAAGGCATTTACGCTCATTTCAAGGCAGTTGCGAATAGTACCTCGCTCCCGATAATCCTTTATAACATTCCTATAAGGACGGGTAGGAATATCGAGGTGGACACCGTATTGCGTCTGTCGGAGATAGACAACATAGTGGGTATCAAGGAAGCTTCGGGAAGCATCATGCAGGCGAGCGCAATATTGGAGAGGACCCGGGGTGGAGACGAATTCTGTGTTTATTCCGGCGAGGATCCGATTACCTTCTTGATTCTCTGCCTCGGAGGCCACGGCTGCATCGCTGCCGTGGGACACGTCATCGGGGTCGAATTTTCCCAGATGTGCGGGATGGTGTGGGAAGGTCGCTTCGACGAGGCACGGGAATTGCACTTCAGGATAATGCCTGTTATCGAAGCGCTCTTTTGCGAGCCTAATCCGACAGCCATCAAGCAGGCGCTGAATTGGATGGGAATCCCGGTGGGAGGACTGAGGCTGCCTCTCATGGAACTGTCGGGCGCCCGAAAGGACGAGCTGCGCCGAGCGCTTATAGGACTGGGAAAGCTCCCGGCTTCCGGAACAGCCACAATAACCTCAATGTAGTGGAGTCTCTCATCCACCTGCCAAAGGTGGAAAGATGGAAACTTCGTCTCCATCATTCAATCTGGTTCTCTTACCCTTCAAGTACCCGATATTGCGTCCGTTGACAAGGATATTGCAATTCTTCATATGACGGTGTGCATCCTCGCCGTAGCCTTTTTCGATTTCTTTGAGCACCGCCCCGACGGAAGCGGCTGAACTCTCATAACTCTTCACTCCCGTTGCCTTCCGTAATGTTGCGAAGAATTTCACGGTTACCAAGATTGCCCCCATCTGTTAATCGTGCAGCGCCGCCGCCACATCTTCAAGGCCAAGTTCCTCGAGCATCTTCCGGCCGGGACGTCCCTCTGCATCGATGTCACGCAGTCGATAGTACTCTTCGAGCATTTCATCAAAGGGCAGGGTCCTCCGCTTTATCTCATCCTCATTACGCGCTTCCAGCGCTTTGCGCCGGCCCCGAAAGCCGGGGAGAAATCTCATAGGCCTGAGCACCTTGTCCAGGTTAGGGTATACAAATTTATTCATTACTTTGACCGAAACGTTTTGTAGCCTCTCCGCCCGCAAATTGGCCATCGGCGCGAGTGACGCGAAAGTCGGGTAGGTTGCGTAACCGAGGTTCGAGGTCACCCCTTCAGGATGCGGCTCGAGCAGGCGTTTGGGAATGCGGTCGTCCTCCCTGGTTGCACCGCAAAGGTTGCCGATAGCTCTTTTCAGATACCAGATACGGTCGCCGACCGCGGCTAGTTCCTGCACCGAATAATCGAACCCGGTCACAGGATCAAGAATCATCACTAACTGTTCGAGACTCCCGCCCATAGAATTCCAGGCATACTGGCATAGCACTGCGGAGTTGGAAAGAACCCCTTTTTTCTGACCGGCGATGGTCTGGGCGGCCTTTCCCTTTGAGCTGTAAGGCCAGGTCCTCTTGACCCCAAGGTCCTTATGATCGAGTACACCGAGTTCTGCATACAGGTTTGAGTCGGCACAGTGGCAAGCGCCCCTGATGCTCGTGGCATAGGTTAACGCCACGCCCCATAATGCCCGGGGGTCGTGCATCGGGCATTCCATTCCCTTGACGTG
>MELM01000030.1:10432-21914 GCA_001767605.1 Candidatus Solincola sediminis
CCGTATTTTGCGGACATGCCACGCACGCCTTCGGCCAGATCATTTCCGAAGCCTTCTCTGTGAGCCGTCTTTTCTAAAAGATCGATGAGCAGCTCGCCCCGGCCCCAATCCAGCTTGATGCCATCTGTGTCCTTGTCCGTGATCAAGCCGGCCTGATATGCCTCGGTAGCGTAAGCAATGGTACCGCCGCTGCTGATGACATCCATACCATAGCGATTGCATAGTTCATTTGCCTTGTGGTTTGCCTCCATGCTATCCAATCGCTGCAGGGTCCCCAATGCCGCGGCGGCTTCGTACTCGGATCCCGGGCCTTCTTCCATCATGAAAGGCCCCTCCTTCACCTCGACGATGCGCTTGCATCCGACCGGGCAGCCGAAGCAGGAATGCGTCTTTGTAAGGATGCTCTCGGCGACCGACGTTCCGCCGAGCTTTTCCGGCCCCGCTTCCCAGTAGGCTTCGCGCCAGTTCTTGACCGGCACATCTCCGATGGCCATTCCGTATTCCATGTGAACGTTGGAACCAAAGGCGCGGAATCCCTCTGCCACCAGGCTGAACTTCAATAATTCGGACATCTTCTCCCGAGCGGATTTGTAGGCGTCTTCATCGGCGATAGGGGGCTTCTTGCTGCCCCTCGCTACGACGGCCTTAAGCTTTTTTGAGCCCATTACCGCTCCCATGCCGCAGCGCCCGGCAGTTGAACCACGATCATTCATGATGCAGGCAAATTTTATCAAGTTCTCGCCGGCGGGCCCGATGGATATTACCTGAGCTCGCTTGTCGCCTACCTCGTCTTTCAGCAGGCTCTCCGTCTCGTAGGTGTCCTTACCCCAGAGGTCCGAGGCGTCTCTTACCTCGAATCCCTCTTCAGTCAGCCAGAGGTAGACGGGCTTATCGGATGCTCCGGTCAATATGACACCGTCGTAACCGGTGCGCTTCAGCTGAGGCGCAAAGTGTCCGCCCATACAGGCTTCGCCCCAGATGCCGGTAAGGGGCGAGCGCGCACAGATTTCCAGGCGGGAGGCTCCCGGCAGATTCAGCCCGGATATGGGACCAAGCATGATTATCAGAGGATTCTCGGGTGAGAGTGCGTCGGCCTCCCAGCACCGGTTATCGAAGAACCATTTTGCGGCGAGGCCGCTGCCTCCAAGAAAGTCACGATATAAACTCTCCTCGAGCTCGATCTCCTCGCTCTGCCCGGTACTTAGATCGACCTTGAGGATCTTCCCCCAATTCCCTGCCATCATTTGAAAGCCTCCCTTTCATTTCTGCCTCGGGCAGGCGTAGGATTATCACATCAAGAGTTCAAGCGATTTTGAGATGCATTGCCGAGCGACTTTCCCGCCGGATCACCTGCCCTAGGGTCCGATATCCGTTCCGAAATCGAGATTATTATAACAGAGGCTCCGGCAGGCGCTTTCGGCATAAAACTTTACATAGAGGTTACTACATGGTAGCATTTCTGCTTAATAAGCAAGTGTATTGCGGTAGGGGTTTTTCAACAATCCAAGCGGTTCGAGTTTTATAGAAGGACGAACAATTTTTGAACGACCTCATCCGTGTTCCGATCGCATGATCGGAACACCTCCCTCCCTGCTGACCCCGGTTTGCCGGAAACCGGGGTCCTTAATTTTGGCGAAGGAATAGGCCGGTGCCTTAACTTGGGGTCGGGGATAGAGGTCGAGCCTGAACAGGCTGACCGAGAATGCGTGGTCCAGGTACCTATGGAACCTAAGCCGTCGGGGCCATCAACTTTCCATAAAGCATCATCTGGCCGGGATGTTTCTCAAGCCCGCGGACCTTAAGCTTTCCATTCTTCACTGCAGTTACTATCTGTTGGCCTTCTTCGCTCGACATGAACCATTGAATGGCCTGAGGGCCCAATGGAATCCGGGTAAGGGCGAGAAGCACGGGCAGTTCAGTACCTATATAGATATCGGCATTCGAATCAACGCCATTTCGCACCGTAATATCGCTCCCCGCGAAATTTATCGTGGTCGTCATCTCGGAGTTGTCCAGATCCTCTATGGCCATAGATACATGCATTTTATCGGCTACGGCTTTCTTTGAAGGGTCCTGCATATATCCTTTTAGTATCTCGCCCAGCATGCTGCTCAAAGGGCCGGGGTTTTCATCCATCATGACTACCTGCCCGCTGCCCGGCACCGGCTTTTTCATGTAGGACCTAGCGGCGAAGGCTGCACCGCCTCCCAAGGCAAGCAGGAGGAGCAACGTTTTTTTTCGCCGGCGCGATTTCTTCAATTTCTTCTTGATCCTCTTGGCCTCTGCTTGCATCATTTTTCTCTCTTCTTTATGACTCACGATTTCCTCCTCCTGCTTCCCCATACGATGGCACTTGAATCATGGCTCTCCCGTAAGTAGTTATTGTTGCAGCCCCGAAATGCTTATCTTATTCTACCCGATGCCTCATCAAAATCTGCAGAGGTATCGTGCTATGGATGAAAGGCCGGGAAATAGGTTTTTCCCGGCCTTTGTGATGGCGGAAGGGGTGGGATTTGAACCCACGGTGCGGTCTCCCACACAATCGCTTAGCAGGCGATCACCTTAGGCCAGCTCGGTCACCCTTCCGAATGGCTCGCTAATCATTATAGGTGGCCTGGCTGACCTAGAATAGCCCAAGGCCTGGGGGGTCAGCAGCCCCTTATGCTTCAGGCGTCCTGCCGGAGCCGGATACGCGGTCGCAAAGCAGCTGGCCCCCGACGCAGACGTTCTCCGGTTCGTTCTCCTTCACCACAACCACATAGGCTTCCCGCGGTATACCGTATGCCCTTTCCATTGCATCGGTTATTTCCCGCGTAAGCATCCGCTTCCTCTCCAGATCTTTTATGGGCGGTCCTTCCACGGTTGCTGTCGGCACGGCTTGTCCTCCTTGATCCTCTAAAAACCGGGCACTTAGTTTCTTCCCCTTCCCCTCCCGTAAACAATCCCTATCCTAATCATCACCACTTCGTGTTCTTTTTACTCCTCTGGGGAACCATATCTCCATGGCATCGAGGACCAGGGAATTGTCAGCAGTCACGGAATTCGAAGTAAATATCCCCGAGCCTTTCGATTTCGATCTGACGGTGTCGAAACCGGCGGGCTGGAGTTGGAGCAGCCCGGGAGAACAATATCATGAAGGAGTCATCTGGGCTGGTTTCTATATGCCCGACGGACCGGTAGGGCTCAAGCTTCGCAGGCCGCGAACCAAGGTCAAGGTGACACTCTTTTCCAGCAATATCCTTGGCAGCGCCGACATCGGATACCTCCGCCGCGCCGTTGAACATGGTCTTGGTAAGGATGTGGCCCTGGACAGTTTTTATAAATTCGCGTCCCGGGAACCGATACTGGCCAAGGCGGTCGCGGACCTTTATGGCATGAGGCCGGGGCGACTCGATGATATATTCGGTCGGGTGATACTGGCAATCAGCCTGCAGATGGCGCAGCTCAGGCGGAGCAGGGCCATGATGGATGACATCTTGAATTATTACGGAACCAGGCTGCTTTTCGATGGGCAAAGCGTCACACTCTGGCCATCCATACGCCGCATCGCAGAGCTCAGTGAAGGCGAACTCCGCACAAGAGCCAATATGGGATATCGGGCGAAGCTGTTGCATTCGGCTGCCCTCTATCTCCTCGAGCATCCAATATCCATGCTCGAGCTCGATGAAATGGATGAGGAGGAAGCACGGCGAACCGTGCGCCGGATACCGGGGGTCGGCGAATATTCCGCCGGAATAGTCGTTGGCCGGTCAAGTGCGCCCCTGGACGCCTGGAGTGTCATCATCATGAGCGAACTACTGCGCGGTACGACGCCGGACAAGCCACGCCAGGACATAGGCGCCATGAATGCTCTGATAAAGGAGCGTTGGGGCAAATGGGGATGGCTGTCCTTCGTCTATATCTTAAACGATCTGACCAGCCTGTCCCAAATCTACAATCTGTCTCGATTGACTTGAGATTTCCAAGGTACCTCGCACCTAGCCTGCGGCCGGCGCCGCCTGCTGCACCCCCAACACCTTGATTTCCTTTTGCGA
Source organism: Candidatus Solincola sediminis (assembly GCA_001767605.1). Lineage (GTDB taxonomy): Bacteria > Actinomycetota > Geothermincolia > Geothermincolales > RBG-13-55-18 > Solincola > Solincola sediminis. The sequence goes on from MELM01000030.1 coordinate 14,467, forward strand.
CTGCCAGAGCCCATGGATGTTGCATTGCTCGACCGCAAAAATCATTCCGGGTTTCTCTATCTTGCAGTAGACATTAACGGCGGGGTGCGTATAAGCCGGGCCCATATTGGGGCCTGCCGCGGAAGCACCATGCGAGTTGAATGAAAAGTAACCCAGGTCATAAGTGAATTTGTCATCGTCCGGCCTGTAAAACACCTGTATCCACTGGATATGATGTTCGGTCGTATTGGGGTGAGCGATTTCCGTTCCTACCTCTACCTTTATCTCAAACATCTCTCCCGCATTTACCTGATCCGGACACTGAATTACCGGCACATGTTTCTCGCTTTTCCAGTCCGCTGTCTGGAATTGCTCGGCGAATCCCATTACCATACCTCCTTCTTATGCGTAAAGCCGCCTAAAGTAAAAAGCATTCCCCCAACCCAACCAAAATAACCAAACCCTACACAAAGGTGTCAGGCACCTTTGTGTAGGTTTAGGTGGTGGGTTTTTGCTCCAGGGTTGCCTTGGTTTGCTTCTTATCCTTGTCCCGATAATAATCGATGGTTATGGTATCGCCCACTCCACGTTTACGGATCTCCGCCACCACTTGGTCCATGGAATCGATCTCCGTTCCGTCAATGGCAACTATGATATCTCCCGACTGCAGGCCTGCTTTTTGGGCGGCCGCATTGCTGTATACCGTTTGTACGATGGCTCCCTTCTCAATCGGGAGATCATAACGTTTCGCAGTGTCAGTGGTAAGGGTGCCACCGGTCAGGCCCAGCCAGGCATGTATTACCGATCCTTTTTCGATCAGCTGATCGATAATGGGCTTTGCGCTGTCTATCGGTATGGCGAATCCCAGTCCGTCGTATCCGCCGCTTTCCGAATAGATCGCGGTGTTTATGCCTATGATGTCGCCCAGGCTGTTGCAAAGAGGGCCTCCCGAATTGCCGGGATTAATAGCCGCGTCCGTCTGGATTACATCAAATAATGACTCCTGGCTGGATATGCTTATATTGCGGTTAAGTGCGCTCACGATGCCGGAAGTAACGCTGCCCTCGAATCCCTCCGGGCTTCCCACGGCTATCGCCAACTCCCCGGCCACCAGATCGGCGGAGCTGCCGAGAGTGGCTGCGGGGAGGTTGGAGGCCTCAATCTTGATGACTGCGAGATCGGTATCTGAATCGGTTCCCACCACCTGGGCATCGTACGTCGATCCATCGCTTAGTGAGACCTTAATGCTCGATGAATCCTCTACCACATGGTTGTTGGTGACGATGTAGCCGTCCGAGCGATATATGAAACCCGATCCGATTGCGCTGCTGACGCCGCCGAATCCGGTCGCCTTCACCTCGATGTTGACCACCGAGGGCAGGACCTTGCTCGCGGCTTCGACGACCGCCTCCTGCCCCGCCCCAACAGCCCTTTGCTCTACCGTCCGTACTTCCTGCACCTGGCTTTCGGTCTTGCGAGTCAGGACATCGATGGGGTTGGAGCCAAAAAAGAGCGGCAGCAACAACATGACCGAGACGGCGACGATGATCGTTACCGCTACATTGATAAGGATGCCGCGTCCTTTCCTCGCTCTCAGGGGCGGTGAGGGGAAAGGGGGTTCAGGGGGAATTCTCGCCGGATCAAAATAGTCAACCACTGTAATCACCTCTAAAGTTTCTTCTCGCTCTTTATAGCCTCCGCTTTTTGCTTGAGGCTGTTTAAATTGTTCTCCGAAGCCGCCGGCGTTGCCGCGCTCTGCAAGTCCAGGGATTGCCGCATGGAGCTGGAGGCTTCATATTCCGCGATCATCTCGAGCATTGTAATCGCATACTCTTTGTAATCTCTGGCATCCTCAAGGGACTTGATTTCCTGATAAGCAGCTCGAGCCTGCTTAAGCGAATTGGCCATGATATTGGAGGCGGATTCCAAATTATCAGCGATCTCGTCTATCTCATCCGCACGCAGGTGGGCATCATCGCCCGTCGCCTTGTCCATCATTTCCGACCTGGTTTCCAAGATAATCTGAAAATCCGCCTCCACCTTAGCCATCCATTCATCGCCTGTCTGCATGAATTCCTTGGCCCTGGCCATATCCGCCGCATTATTACCTCCTTCGCACCCACCGGACAGCGTTGGGAAGGCCAAGGCCAAGGATGTGATCAATAAGTACACCGTTAGCTTTTTCATGCATCAACTGCCCGTTTCAATTCCCTTCAACCTGCCGTCCTGCATATGGTAGGCCCAATCCGCTACTGCAAGGATGCTCTCGTCATGCGTGACTATAATCACGCACTTGCCGTCCTCCCTGGCGAGCTCAACCAGAATATCGACTACCAGTTTCCCCGTCGCGCTATCCAGGTTCCCGGTCGGCTCATCGGCGAGGATAATGTCCGGGTCGTTTGCCAGAGCTCGTGCTATGGCCACTCTCTGCTTCTCGCCGCCGCTCATCTTATTGACCCGCGCTTTCTGCAGCCTTCCATCAATCCCCATCCTTTCCAGGAGTTGCACAGCGCGATCATTTTGCGCGCTGGCGGGAACCGAGCAGAGGTCCATCGGCAGCATTACGTTTTCAAGGCCGGTCAGTGCCGGGATCAAGTTGAAGAATTGGAAGACGAAACCGATTCGCTGCCTGCGATAGGAAATCAGATCTGTTTCCGATCGGGCCACGTCTTCGCCGAAGACGTTTATCTCCCCGGAATCCGGGCTCTCCAGTGAACCGATGATATAAAGCAGGGTGGTCTTACCCGAGCCTGAGGGTCCCACGATGACCGTTACCTCGCCCCTGCGCGCCCGCAGACTGACTTTATCGACCGCGGTCACGTTTCCCGCCTTGGCTTTGAAGGTCTTGTTGATATCTCTTACTTCCAGTACATCCTGCATGGTTCTTCCTTCCTATTCGATGCTCAGGACTCGAGCGGGCTTGAGCCTGGTTATCCAGATCACCGGCACCGCCATACCCAATAGACCTATAAAGAAGAGGATGAGTATGCCGTAAAGGAACAGGCTTCCCTGGTAAACCACGTTGAGCTTGAGTGATTCCTGGGAGCCGGATGAGAAACCGGACCCTTCCTTGTACAGCCGGCTGTCCATCGCGCCGCCGAAGCCCATCTGAGGCATTCCATTTCCATTTCCCTGCGTCACGCTCTGTTCGGCGGTCGCCGTGTCGTCGCTCAGCAACCAATTTCCCATTTTTTGGGAAATCATGGCCGAGACTCCCATAGCCAGGATTATCGCCACCAGGCAGATGCAGATTACCTCTACGGCGTATTGCGCCATCACCTGACGATTGGTCGCTCCGATGGCCTTCAAGACGCCCAGCTCCCGAGTCCGGCCACCGATAATAATGGCCATGGCCAGAAGGATGATAAGGGCACAAGCGCCAAGGGCGCCGGCCAAGCCTATCATCGACGTCTTGCCGACCTTGGTAAGGGGATCGGAGATGACCTCGAAAGATTCCTGGTCCGTTGCGAATTCGAGCGTGCCATCCGATAACTCATTGTCAAACACCTGCTGCAGGACGGCCACGCTGTCCTCACTGTCGAAATAATAGGACCCGAGCTGCACATATCCCGGGGTGTTATAGAGCTTCTGCACAACCGAAAGCGGGGCGTACAGAGTGTCACCCATGGGATTGAAGGTCTCCTGACCCGCCACCTGCTCCTCGGCTTGAACCGTTTCGTAAATCCCGATTATGGTCAAGTCGACTTCGCCGCTCTTTCCCGACTGTCCGCTGATCGTTGCGGTTAGGGTATCGCCGACCGAAAGTTCATTCGTCTCCGCCAGCGTTTTCTCGATGATCACTACCGGATTGGCCTTGAGGTAATCCTGATAGCTGTAAAAGGAACCCTCGGTCAACTTCTTACTTCCGACCATGAAATCCGAAAGAGAAGATCCATTGGTATTGCCCTCGAAAGAAAAGGAATCGGATGAGAGCGCCGCCGGGGCGGTCCCTCCCGTCTGCACATTTCTCTCTCTCATGGAGAGCATGGATTCCATGGCACTGTTGGTCAGGTCATCTACGCTGATCCGCGCATCCAGCACTTTGTCGTAGGTGATTACCTCCGCCTCCTGCGAGAAGGCATCCGTTATCTCTTCAGACACCAGGAACCTGGTGCGCTGCGCCAATTGTTCCTCGGCCGTCATGGTCCGCGATTGCGTCTGGCGTTCGGATTCGCTCTTGCTCCGCTCCTCCTCGAAGACCTGCATCGTATAGTCGGAACTGACCTTGATCTCGCCGTAGTTTCCGACGCTTTCCTTGACTTCCTGCACCTGGCTGTCCGATGCCAGCTTCACGGCCAGCATAGAAAGGGAGAAGGTCAGGCACACGAAGAGCAGGAGGATGACCACCAGGTTGCGCAGCGGGTGGCGCCGGAAGTTTCTGAAACCTCGCTTTAGTGCACGCATTTCAAGTGATCTCCTTCCTAGTCCGTAAAGCCGGCCAGGTTGACGTCGACCTTGTCGCCGGTCTCGCTGTCATAGATGATCAGGTTGGTGGCGTCCTTGCTGATGCTCTCGTTCTTGGTCGTGCTCTGGGGATTGAGGTCGAAGAAGAGGAAGACGTCCTCGAGTTTCTCGCCCTTCCTCAAGGTATAACTGACTGTAGAGAGGGAGGAATAATCTAGAAGGGATGCCGAGATCACATGCGAAGACACGTATTTCCCGTAAGTCCCGGTATCCCCGTAGTAGTCATCATACGAACTGGCGACAAGGGCCGCATTATACAGCCGGAAAGAATAATCGGATATTTCCACCAACTCTCCGCTGGCGTTCTCGACGGCCAGCTCTATTTCCAGAAAGTCCCCCAGTAACTCACGGCTGTTTGATGAGAGCACTACTTCGTTGCTATCCTCCCTGGCCGCCTTGGAAACGGTGAAGTTGACGCCGTCCAGTGAAACCGTTTTGGTCGTGGAATTCGCTTGAGCCGTGGTCGTCGTCTGTTGCTCCGTCTGCACCGTCGTGCTCGACCCATCCGATGTAGTCTCCGAATCCGCTCCCGGCGGCAGCTTGGTCGTGCTAGTCGAATCCTGGCTATCGCTTGTTTCGCTTCCACAGGAAGCCGCCAGCAGGACGACTGCGGCAAGCAAGACGAGGATGGGCATAATGATCTTGAGGCTTTTTTGCAATCCCATCACTTACTCCTTTCAATAATTTTCCGAGCTTGTCTCCCCCTAGTATCAGGAGAGGGTGTTAAGGATTTATGAAGGGAAGATGTGCGAAATGTAAAAATTTATCGCGTGTGAGTTGGGAGAGTGAAGATGATGTTGGTACCCTTGCCCGGTTCGCTTTCGATCCAGATGCGCCCTTGCTGCGCTTCCACCAACGCCTTAGCGATACTGAGCCCCAGGCCGGTCCCACCTGAATTCCTGGTCCGCGATTTGTCCAACCGGTAGAAGCGATCGAAGACATAATCAATCTCTTTTTTTTCGATGCCGGGACCCGTATCGCGCACCGATATCTCGACCTCACCGTCGCTTTCCCGGGCATTCAGCTCGATGCAGCCACCCTCCGGCGTGTAGAGGATGGCATTGTTCATGAGATTGCCGAGCACCTGGCTTGTTCTGGCCTGATCGCCTGTCACCTCGGGCAGACTCGGCGGGATATCCATTTTCAGTGATATACGTTTTTCCGCGCGTTGATGTTGAAAACTCGAAGCCACCACCTTGAAAACCCTGTCGATTCGCATGGGCCTTATATCCAACTCCATGCGGCCGGCATCGACAATCGATAGTTGCCGCAGATCTTCCACCAACCTGGTGAGCAAAAGGTTATTTTTTAAGATGACGTCCACGGCTTCCGGGCTCAAATCAATTACTCCGTCTTCCATGGCTTCCAGATATCCCCGCTGCGCCGCTAGCGGGTTCCTCAGCTCGTGTGAAATATCCGCTACCATATTTTTCCTAAGTCTCTCGTTCTCTTCCAGGTTCTTGGAGAGGGCGTTGAACGCGGTGGCCAACTCCTCCACCTCCTCGCCGCCTTTGACATCCACCTGTCCGCCATATTCGCCGCCGGCGATGCTCCTGGTCGCTAAGGAAAGCTGAGAAAGCGGTTTGGATATCCGCCTCGACAGAAAATAGCTGAGTACGAAGGCGAGAATTATCCCGAGCAAACCGGTAAAAACATAGCTCCAATTGATGATATTCAGTCGATGCTCCCTGTCCTGATCCGTAGGCGGAGGCGGAGGCGGCAGCGCTGGATCCTGCACCTGCTCCTGCTCGCTGTTGAATTGAATCCCGAATTCCCTTCGTACGAGGTAATTACTGAGCGTAGCAAAAAACACTACGCATATCAGGGTAACAAGAAGAATGCTGACGAAGAGTTTTGCCCTCAAACTAAGTTTTTTTCTTAGCCTGGAACCTGTATCCGACCCCGTAGACGGTTTCAATGAAATTCCAATCCTTTGCCTTGTCCGCCATTTTGCGCCTTATATTCTTGATGTGTGTATCCGCATTCCTTCCATATCCTTCGTAATCGTCACCCTCAGCGAGCAGGATCAGTTCGTCGCGGGAAAGAACCTGCATGGAATGTGATGCAAGGGTGACCAATACATTGAGCTCCATGGGAGTAAGCGATATTTCCCGATCGAGAACGGTCACCCTATGGGCTTCCGTGTCGATCGTCAATGGACCTTCGATTATGATCGGGCCGCCCGACGTTACCGTTTTATGCCTGCGCAAAACCGCTGCTATGCGGGCAACGAGTTCCCGGGGGCTGAACGGTTTCACCATATAATCATCCGCCCCGATATCGAGGCCGATCAGCTTATCTTCTTCCTCCGATCTGGCGGAAAGAATGATGATCGGCGTTCTCGATTCTTTTCTAACTTCCTTACATAGTTCCAGCCCGTTCAGGTTCGGCATAAGCACATCGAGAACGATGAGGTCCGGCTTGTGCTCGCGCCAGAGCCGAAAAGCAGAAGTCCCATCGTATGCTTCAAGGGTGCGATAGCCTTCCCGGCGAAGATAGGCTCTGACGAACTCGACAATATTCTTTTCATCATCGACGATCATTATCGTCTTGTTTTTCATTCGCACCCGCCGCCTTTCCTTCAATAACAATATCCCTGAAAAATATTAAGGAATTATGAAGACGCCGTGACGAAACAAGGTTTATCCGAGCTTTTTTTGGTAATCATGCCTATAGGGATTTCCTCCATAATTTTATACCTTTGAAGGGGAGGGCTTGCATGGCAGACAGTGCTATATGGGTAGAAGGCTTGGTCAAGAGGTTCAAATCCGTAGTGGCCTTGAAAGGCATCGATTTCGAGGTGCAAAAAGGCACCATCTTCGGCTTGCTCGGACCGAATGGAGCGGGAAAGACTACGACCATTCGCATCCTGGCAACGGTCCTTAGAGCGGATGAGGGGCAAGCTCGAGTAATGGGGCACGATGTTTTCGAGGAACCTTTTGCGGTGCGCTGTCAGATAGGATTAGCAGGGCAGAACGCGGCGGTTGACCCCAACCTCACCGGTA